>CP046106.1 GCA_013343275.1 Candidatus Nanohaloarchaea archaeon
CCACTGGACCCACCGTGGGAGCTTGCTGCTGCTAGACCGGCTGCGCCGGTTAGCGTTGCTCCTACGAGTAGTGCGGATGTAGCTACAGCTTTTCCGTATGATTTGAGTTTTTTGATGTCTTTCATAGTGTTGTGTCACCTAAAGAGGTGTGATGTGTTCTGCCTCACACGCGTGATATGTGTTTTTCTTTTTGTGGTGAAGCGACCTGTGAGACAGAGAGGGCCGCTTCCTGTTTTTTGTTGACGGAGTTGTTTTTCTCCGCGGGATCCCGATTCCCAAAAAAATTACCTCCCGTTCAGGGATGGAAGTTTGTAAAGGGGGAATCGGGGCCGAGTCCAATCACTGTCGTAATGACTCGTTCTTATCCATGTTTTATGTGAAACACCTTTTTAAATGGTTTGGAGTAAAGGCCTGTTCTAACCGTTCATGAACCGTTTTTGACTGTTCTGCCGTTCCCTGATTCAATCTAGAAGCGTGTAGAATGTAGTTGTACTGGATTGAAGCATACTCAGGGCCTTTGAGAATGTGTGGGTATTATTTCGTGTTTTCTGTTCGACCGGTATCGAACAACCTTGAAAACCAGAAGTAGATTGTTTACAGGCCCGGTTTTTTCTGTGAGAAAAAGTGTTTAGGCATATTCTACCTCTTCGGTGATCCGGTCTTTGAGTGATGGCTTGATGCTTTCCTCTGTTACAAGGTCTACTTCCCGGCTGAAGAGCTGTTCCAGCTTTCTTTTCAGGTCCATGTAGTTTCGGAATGTTTTCTCTCCTTCCTGGAAATTTACGACGAAATCTATGTCGCTCTCCGTGTCCTGGTCTCCTCGGGCGAATGATCCGAAAAGCCCCAGTTTCTTGACTCCTAGCTCGTCAAGCACGGCCTTTTCCTCTTCCAGCTTCCGGAATATCTCTTTTTTCTCTGTCATAAATGTCTAGTAGAAGGCCTAGAGATTAAATTTTTTGGATCCTGTAGGAAAGGCTTTATTCGTCAGGGCCTAGTTCTTTCTTGGCATCGAGAAGCATGTCCCATTTCATGTATTCTTTCTCGTCGCCTAGCTCTCCGGCTTGGAATTTTTCTCTGAATTCTTCCGAGTTCATTCCGTGTTTTTCTTCCATTTGCTGTATTTTCTGTTTTACTCGGTCGAGTTTCATCTGGGTTATTCTCTTCTCCCGTGCCACGCTTTCATCTACAGGATCTGTTTCTACAGTCATAGAATTCTTTTTGTGTTTAGAACTGTTATCTTTTTTGGTTGAATTTAGAAAGGAAAAATTGTTTAGCATCCTACTGCTGTGTCGGTTGGTGGCTGGCAGACTTTTCTCCATTTCATTTCTCCTTCTGCGTAGGAGATTATCAGTGTTACTCTTTCGGTAGCCTGTGGGAACTTGATTCCTGTCTGGCATCGGTAGGTTACACTGTTTTTCCAGTAGATGGTGCCGCCGAAGCAGGTAGTGTTCAGGGCTCTTGAAGGCAGCTGCTGTTTCAGTTCTTCGTGTGTGTATACCTGGTTGTCGATCCTGTACTTCAGTTCGAACTTTGAGAAGTTGGCAGCCTCGCCGTTGTTGGTCATTGTCAGGGTCAAACCGTTCTGGCCCTGGTATGCTGTCCTGACATTGATGTCGGGTTGCGGGCCCTGCCATTCCTCGTTCATACTGCTCAGGAGCACGCTGGTTCCCCATGCGGTTGTTACCAGTATGCCTATCATGAAGAAGACGAGGAAGTTGCTGTTACCCATAACACGTGATTATTGGAGAGGCCCGTTTATTACTTTTCGCAGGTTTTCAGCATCCTACTGCTGATGAGGTTGTCGGGTTACAGGTTTCGCTCCATTTCTGTTCTCTGTACCGTGTTACTATCTGCAGTTCTGTGTCTGCTGCTGGGAACTTGATGCCGGTTCCGCAGGTTATCTTCTCGCCGTTCTCCCAGGTAGTGTTTGAGGTGAAGCATGTCTGGTTTCTCTTCATTTCTTCCGGTAGCTGGCTGTGACTGTAGTTCTCTCCGTTCAGAATGTATTTTATCTCAAGTTGAGATGCGTTTACTGGTTCACCTATGTTCTCCATTTCTGCTACCAGCTGGGAGTCGGCTTTGTACATTGATTCGTAGTTGACTTCTGGCTGCGGGGCTTGTTGGTGCTGTAGTGCGATGTATACTCCTGTGACTATGGTTGAGATCAGAACCGCCAGTAGTGCTATCAGGGCCAGTGTTGTTCCCAGTTTCAGCTCCACATTGTATATGTCCAGCCGCTGGCTTTTGTATTAAACGGAGAAAAAACTAGAAGGGATATGAGTTGGTTTTCTCTCTTTGAGCCCGAGTCTGCCTCTACTACGTTTATCTCTGCTTAAAGCCCTATCTTGGGCTACTTGGTCTCTGGGATCCTTGACCTCCAGAAGTGCTATTCTGATCTGTCTGTGTAGTGCCGTCGGTTGTCTGGTTCTGGCGGTCTCCCTGCTGCGGCTGACTGGTCGTAGTGTTCTGCCCTGTCCTCCCGTTTTCTGTCATGTTGGATGGAGGGTTTTGAGGGCTTGTCTGATTGGTTTTTCCTCTGTTACCTGGAGCTGAAGTTCTGTTCTCTGGGCCGCCTCTCATGCTCTTGTTTCCTCCATTCGGGATCGGGATTTGCTGTGGTACTTTTTTCTGTATGTTTTGCATCGCTGTTTCTATCCCTTTCATTGCTTCTTCAGGTACTTCCTGTTTTACCTGCCCCAGAATCTGTAGGGCTTTGCTTGTACCGTCAGGCTCGGTAATATTCGTCTTGTTTGCCAGATCGCTCAGATGTTTCAAGGCCTTTTGAGCTCCTTTGGTATTATTTTTCTCTGCTGCTGCTAGTGCTTCGGATGCTCTCTCAGCTGCAACGTCCTGAGCCTTCTTTAGACCAACTTTCATTCCTATACTGTCCCATGCAGTGTCTAGGCCGTAGAATGCAGAGCCTGGACCTATTAGACCGGGATTAGGCTTTACCTGTGTCTGGTTGGCCTGAGTAGTATTTGTTGAATTTTCCTGTGCTGAGACAGGTGCTGCGAAGAATGCTAATGCAAGCGCTGCGGCAAGCAGTTTAGCTTTCATAAGGTACTCTTTATGTCTCAATACTAAAAAGATGTCTGTAATTTTGCCTATTTAAACTCGGGATTAATGCCGAGGAAAAATATAATCCCTCCCCTAAAAGTGCGGTTATGCCGGGGCGGAGATTTGAACTCCGGAACCCCTGCGGGACAGGATCTTAAGTCCTGCGCCTTTGGCCACTTGGCTACCCCGGCAGTAAAAACTTAGATCTAGGAGGGAATAATCAGTTCCCCTGTTGGAGAAGTTAGGCTGAAGAGTTTAATACCTCATATTTCAGCTGCGGTCTGGAATCCTTCAGCGTTTTCCGGTTCCTCGTACCATTCGTTCTGTTCAAGCATCTCCTGCTTTAAGTCAGTGAAACCGTTCTGATCCATTACTTTGCTCAGTGCTTTGAACTGTTTCTCCAGTTTCTCCTGTCTCTGAACTATGCTGGCTGCGGAACGGTAGGCATGGATATATTGATCGATTCCGGGTTCGACGCCGTGATCTTCTGCTACCGATTCAGGTCTTGCTTCACCTGTAAGAATGCTTTTTACAGTGTCTTCGTAGTTCAGGAACTGTGTTTCTGCGTTTCGAGCCGCTCTTTCCGCTTCGATATATCTGTTTATCAGTTTTTCTTCGTAGAAGTCTTGGTATTCCTGGTCTCCGGCCAGTTCTCCGATTATTTCGTCGCTGTGCAGATCTAGAACTGCTTCTGCTTTGTCAAGTCTGTCCTGTGCGTGTCGAAGTGTCTGAGGCAGTGTCAGAGTTTTTAACCCTCTCTATGTTTTGGCGTACAGTGCTGATAGTGTTCCTGAGAAGAATGCTGCTAGGCCTACCATTGCGAGTGTCCATTCTATGGTTATTTCCTGCCAGAGTACCCATGATGCGTATGTTGTGGTCAGGGCGATCACGGCGCTTATTGCGCCGAACGCTACAGGAATATCTGTGTAATCGGTCATAAATTGGAGTTTTCGTGCCAGAATATAAACTTTGTGTCTTGAAAACGGAAAATTAAGGAAGGAAAAATGTGTTTAGACTGGTTGTTCGTCTGTGATTTCGTCCAGTGTCTCTACTACCTGGTTGACTTCGTAGACTGCTTCGGTTGCTGAGGCCGGGTCGTTGTACTGTGCTGTTACCATCATCCCGTTGTCTATGTGGGATACTGTTACGTTCATGTCTTCGTTTCCTTTCTCCAGCAGTGTTTCTACCTGATCTGACTCCAGCTGTGCGATTACAGGTACTTCCTCTGCGTATTCGTCGTTTGCACGGAACTCGTAAGTGGCTTCGAAGCTGTCCTCCGAGAAGCTTTCGTCCACTAGGCTTCCTGTTACGGCCGGTGCTCTCTCCTCTTCTTCCTCGTAATGTTCCAGTGGGAAATGTACTCTGTCGGCCTCTACTCCAGGGCCTGGAATCTCCGGTTGAGGTGCTTCCGGCATGTATCCGTCTTCCTCGCTGTATTCTGTAGGGCTTGCTTCGTCTTCGAATGTTCTTGCTGCGAGGTGGTTGTCGGATTCAAGTTCCTGGTCCTCGATATCGAGTTGTTCGGTTTGACGCTGTAGTTCTTCATCGCCTCTAAGGAGTCTATCCATGACTAGAAATGTTGGAGCCGCTGATTTTTAACTCTTGCCCGTAGTCAGGGCCTGAAGGTAGAAAGGAAAATGGTTGAGAAATGTATATGTTTTCCGGTGTCTCAGCTTAAAGTTCTTCTGCTGAGGCCTTGGCGTCTTCCAGCTCGTTCTGTACTGTCTGGATTGCCTGCTGCAGAAGTTCTTCGTTGCTGTATCCGGATGTGGATTCGATTCTGAACTCGAACTCTCCGTCGTCTACTATTTCGTATCCTACTGTTCCGCCCTGATGTTTGGCGTGTTCTCTGCCTGTGCCGAGTACGGCCTTGGCTTCCAGTTCAATGTCCTGGTCTTCTTTCAGTTCAACGATCAGTGCGTCGTGTACAGGTTCTGCTTCTTCGTTGTCTGTCTGGATGTCTTCTGCTGTTACGTTAGTGGGGCCTTCCTGCTGTAGTGCGAGGTGTAGTTCGTCTTCTTCGTCGAACTTCTGTGGGATGGTCCATGGGATCTGGCCGATACGGTTTGCCAGCATTTCGTCGAAGAGTCCTGATTCGTTCTTGACTACGTCGATGTGTTTGACGGCGAGTGTTGGTACTCGGGCCATCATTGCTCTTCTTAGTGAGTTTGCTACTGCTTCGTTTGAGTCTTCCAGTTTGACTGTTAGAACTTCGTTCTCTTCTTCGACTTTTTCCAGTTTCATGATGTTGCCTCGCAAAGGGGGTTCGTTTTGGTTATGTAGAAAATGTGGGGTATAAGTGGTTTAGATTGAGAGGAGAGTTTATACTCTGCGGCCTCTCTTTCCGCCTTTTTCTCTGCAGCCGTCGTGCGGTACAGGTGTTACGTCTTCGATGTTTCCGACGTCTAGTTCGGATCTGGAGATTGCACGGATTGCTGGCTGTGCTCCTTTACCTGGCATCTTCATCTTCTGTCCTCCAGGTGCTCTTACCTGGATGTCGACTTCTTCAAGTCCTTTCTCCATTGATTCCTCTACTGCCTGTTTGGCTGCTTTCATTGCTGGGAACGGACTGCCCTGTAGTCGGCCTTTGTCCGTTACCATTCCTGCAGAGATCCTCGAGATTGTCTCTGCTCCTGTAGCATCTGTTACGTGGATGATTGTGTTGTTGAAGCTTGAGTAAATGTTTACGATACCTTTCTTAGTCATTGTTCTTCACCTTCTTCCTGTTCTTCTGATTCTTCTGTGTCTTCGGTTTCCTCTTCAGCTTCTTCAGTTTCTGTTTCTGTCTCTTCTTCCTGTGTTGGTTCCGGAAGCTTTACTTCTACTTCTTTCTCCTCTTCCTGTGTAAGCATGTAGCCAGGAACGTTCACTTTCTGACCGTCTACAAAGACGTGGCCGTGGTTCACTAGCTGACGTGCTTCTTTAGCTGTGTCGGAGTATCCTCTTCTGTTGACTGCTGACTGCAGTCTTCTGTCAAGGATGTCTGTTACGTTAAGTGTTAGTATTTCTTCAAGGCCTCCGTCTTCCCGGATAAGTCCAAGTCTGTTGGCTTTTCCGATGATCTCTTTTCTTCTTTCCTCGTCGTCTGAGGATGCAAGTTTACGGGCCTCTCTTCTGAATGCTCTTAGTTCGCTCTGAGCTTTGTAGATTTCTCTCTTGTTCTTGAGACCGTATTCTTCCATTAGCTGGTCTTCTTCCTGAATTCTTTCTTCGCTCCAGCCTTCGCTTGGAGTCTCGTACTGTTTTGTTAGCTTCTTAACCATTGTTTATCACTCTTCGTCGCCGGACGGTTCTGCTTCGTCCTGGATACGTGCTCTTGATACACCGATTTTACCGCCGGATCTGAACGAGGACTTCGTCTTCTGTCCACGTACGGGTAGTCCGATCTCGTGTCTCCAACCTTTGTAGGAATCGATCTCTTTCAGACGTCTGATATCGAACTCTTTCTTAAGTTCAAGATCTGATTCGATCAGATGCATGTTGTCTCCTTCGTCTCTGTCCTTCCTCCTGTTCAGAAGCCATTCCGGAAGGTCAAGACTGTCAGGATTCTTCAACTTCTCCTCAACTTCATCGATAGATTCATCGTCCATGTCGCCTATCTTCTTATCTTCCAGACCCATCTCTTCGGCAACAGCGTTAGCGTATGTGCTACCGACTCCTTTTAGGCCTGTCAAGGCTTTATCTACTGTTTTCGTACCATCGATTCCGGTTCTTGCAATCCTTACAATCTCTTTGGTTTCTGACATGTTTACCCGTACCAAGCAAATCCACTTTAAGTTTTATAAACATATGATCGGAGGGGCCTGACCTGCACTGAAAAGGTCAAAGCCGCTCCCCGCTCAAAAAAGATCTCTCTTCTCAGCGCTCTTCTGTCTTCTTGATAAGATGCCATCCGAAGTCTGTCTGGACTGGATCGGATACTTCTCCTACATCCATTTCGAAGGCCTTGCGTTCGAAAGGCTTCACCATGTCACCTCTCTCGAAGAAACCTAGGTCGCCGCCGTTGTCACGTGAAGGGCCTTCAGATTTCTCCCGGGCTAGATCTGCGAACGATTTATCGTCGTCTCTCTCCAGCTCCAGCTTGATCTGTTTAGCATGCTCTTCGTTGTCAACAAGTATGTGTGATGCACGTACTTCCTTTGCCATACTTCCTGATTGTAGTTTCAAAGTTAAAAACCAGTAATATCTACTGGAACTCGTCGTAGTGCTCGATGTAGATAGTCAGCAACGACTTCGCAACACCGAACAGTACAGGACCTACAAACACTCCGATAGGTCCGAACACTCCGATACCACCAATCACTCCCAGGATAATGAACAGCGGATGCAGGTCAGCACTTTCATCCACTAGGAAAGGCCTGAGGAAGTTATCGACGGAACTGACAACCGCTGCGCCGTAGCCAAGCAGGAACCCACCAGCGTACACCTGACCGTTCAAAACCATGTAGAGCCCTGCAGGGACCCAGATCAGTGCAGTGCCGACTAGAGGGATAAGCCCGAACACCATCATCAGGAAAGTCCAGAAAACGATATTCGAGAAACCTGCCAGGAAGAGGCCTATACCTGCTACAAGACCGGAGACTGCGGCCGTAATAACGTGGCCCTTTATCACTGTCCGTGTCGTCCTGGCTGTCTTGCTGTAAAGCTCCTCCTGCAAGCCTGTCGGCATCAAATCCAGTTTCTTGGACCATTCAACCAGGCCTCTACCTTCCTTCAAAAGGTAGTACTGGGTGAAAAGCAGTAGCGAAAGACCTATCAGGAAGTTGCTGGCCATATCAGCTATCTGAGAGGTACTGGAGAGAACAGTACTACCGATGGTCTTCATCGATGACTCCAGTCTCTCTTCCAGGTGAACTTCCTGGCCTATCAGTTCGGTCAGCTTCCGGTCAACGACATCCAGACTGATGTTCCCGCTCTCGATAGATCTAACTATATCGCTGGCGTCGTTCGCAACAGCACCGGCAACCAGCAGGAGCGGTAGAACAGCCATCAAAACAGTGAAAACCATAAGCAGAGCAGATGAACGGTTGCTGTACTGATCAATCCAGTTCTTCAACGGGTGAAGCATAAAGGCCAGTATACCGCCTGTCAAGAGATAGCCCAGGAAAGGAGAAATCATCATGAAACAGAGAACTCCTACCAGGCCCATGGCTAGAAACAGAAATGCTTTTTTGCGGTTCACAAATTGGTTAATTGAACTTGAAATGTAAAAAGCCCTATTGCCTAGGAGGGGATTAAGACATATTAAATAACTAGAAACAGAGTAGATTAACATGTCCTGGCTAGCCTGGGTCTTAGCCTCCGCAATCCTGTACTCTGTAGTAGAGCTCTTTGACAAGTTTGTTACCGACCACGAAATCAAAAACTACCAGATAGCCTCCATAATGTGCGGAATACCTATCTACCTGTTCTTCATGGCCTACGGACTGATCTCAGGATCGCCATTAATACCGGTTACTGTAGCAGGTGTCTCAGTACTTCTTGGATCGCTCTACACCTTCAGCCTCTTCTCCTACTACACAGGCCTAAGCGAGGAAGACGTCACAAGGTTCATACCAACACTATCACTCAATACCGTCATCGTGGTTATACTATCCTTTATGATCCTAGGAGAGTCCTACGACCTCGTAACCTACGCAGGGATCGCATCCGTAGTTGTAGGAACACTTCTCATATCAATAGAAAACCCACGTAAAACCCTAAGAAACTTCCAATCAACACGCGCACTACACCTAGGCCTAATAACAGCATTTATAGGAGCAGTATCAAGCATAGTGCTTAAAGTACTCACAAACACAGCTGCACTAGAATCAATACTGTTCTGGGAAGGAATAGGAGGCATAATCTCCATCATCCCTCTAATATACGTAAACAGGACAGAATTTACGCTGGAAGACCTCAACGGCTACCGAGACCTCACCATCATCGGCTTCCTAACCTCAACAGCCTACCTAGCTTTCGCCAAATCAATAACCCTAGGCCCGGTATCCCTAACATCAACACTGCTCAAGATAAACTCAATCTTCATCTTCTTCGGCGCCACAATCATATCCCGACTCCATCCGGAAATAATCCACGAAGAACTCGACACCAGAATACTAGCTCAAAAAATAATCTCCATACTACTGATAATCGCAGGAGTAGCCGCAATCAAACTAATATAACAGACAGCAGTTACAGGTAGAGAAAAAGAAGTTTAGTCCCCCCAGGATTCGAACCTGGGTCACCGGCTCCAAAGGCCGATATGATTTGCCTACCTTAACATAGCTGTTAAAGGTATTTGACCACTACACCAGGGGACTATACTGTCTGTATGAAAGAAGGTAGATTCTACTCTTAAAAATGTAGTTTGTGTACTTGGTTAGCTTTCTGGTTTTTCAGCGTAGAAGTCGTACTGGTTGAATATTCCTTTCTTTCCTGCGATGTACTGGTATCGGCCTGTTGTCAGAAGATTTCTGAGCTGGTTGTATCTTTTTGCGGAGTGTCTGTAGCTTTCTTTCTCTACGCCCAGTATTTTCGAGGCGGCCTTGTGTCGTGCTTCTGCTATGAGAAGTCTTAGATCGACGTAGGGTGTTGTCAGTACTGAGGCTCTGTGCAGGTATTTTGATGTAGGGCCTATTTTGTCCATAAGAGGTTCTACCTGTATGTTTTTGAAACCGGCCTGTTTCAGGTATCTTTCGAAGTTTTCTCTGTAGGCCATGTAGTCTACTCCCCAACCCTTGTGCATTTTGTTGGCGACCTCCATGTCTTCTTCGGAGAACTCTTCTGTCCGGAAGCCATCGGATATCACGATTCGGCCTCCGGGGTTGATTTTGTTGAATATCTGCTCTGTTAATTTTTCCTCGTTTTCTGAGTAGCACTGGCTTTCTACTGCGAAGTAGACGTCGAAGTCTTCTAGGGGAAGGTTGTCGAAGTCTCCTTCGATGAACTCTGTCTTGTCCTCTACTCCGGCTTCTTCTGCGTTCTCCCTGGCTTTCTCTATTAGGTCGCTGTCTATATCTAGGCCTATTACCTTTTCTGCATCCGTATTTCTGGCTAACCAGATCGTGTTGCCTCCTCTGCCACATCCGGAATCGACTACGGTTTCTCCTTCCTGTATATCTGCTTTTTCTGCAAGTGCTTCTACACGGTGTACTACGGAGTTCCTTATTTCGTTGAGGGAGGTAAGGCCTGTCAGTGATAGAATTTTCTCCTTTAGATTTCTCTCGTACTGAGAGTGATCGCCGTAGTGCATCATTCCGTGGCTTGCTGAGCCCATCCATCGATCATAGTCTGCGGAGTTGAGATCGAAATGCTGTTTTACTTCCTTATCTTCTTCCGGCATCAGGTAAGATTTATGTGGATCTGCTTAAAGAATTACTTCGGAGAGAGGAGTGGTGGTTTTACTCCAGAGGACGGATGTTTCTTCTTGATGTTATATCTGGATGGCTGATTATCTCTTATCGGCAGGTTTCTACGTAGGTGATAGTTGAGGGTGCAGGGTATTTGAACTCTGACGCTCTGAATACTGCTTCTGTTCTGTTGAAGCCTTCTAGCCGGATTTTCAGTTTTTCGTATGTAAGCTGATATCCTTTTTTCTCTACTTGTTTTTCTGCAATTTTTTCGTTGTTGACGTATACGTTTACTTGTAGTGTCTCTTTTCCGGTAGGCCAGTAGAGGTCAATCCAGTCCTGTATTTCTTCTCCTGAAACTTTAACTCCTACTTTTCTTTCGTTGTTCCCTGTCCACAGTACGCCTACTCTTCCGCTTGGCTTGGTTCTTAGCCATTTATGGGGTTCTTCTGCAGCTATTTCTGGGATCAAGGTTACTTCTCCAGGTGAATTAAATTTCTTTAGTATAGATCTTTTCTCCTCTAGACTAAGGTCCTCAAAGCTCTTATTTGGTAGTTTTAAACTGTTTTCTAGATTTGATTTAACGTAGCTGTATCTGTTTCTGAAGACCGTCTGTGGTAGAGGCGATATTACTTCTCCGTCGTACATGTTTTTCCCGAAAACTGATACGTAGCTCTGTTCTCTTTCTAGGTTGTATTTAGATAGGATGCTGTTTACCTTCTCTAGCGTTATGTTGCCCTTGAATATGAATGCATTGCTGACAGGAATGCTGTACCTATCTCGAGATGACTCTCCGAGCGCTACCACCTGTATATTTGGACCTGCTGCTACCTGTATTTCTGCAAACTCCTCGCTGGTATAGCTGAATGTCTCGCCAGGGGCTACTATCTGTTTGTATCCTAAAGTAAGCTGGCCTGTATTATTGCATGTCTTGTATCCGGTATACTGCTGCGTTGCACTGCTTATGAGAAGTTGAGCTATGAAAAGGCCTACAAGAAGAGTTCCTCCAATTATCCCGAAAACCCGTAGTTTGCCCATTATTAAGATTGTCTTTCTTAACGTTGCTTAAAAATATTCCTTCAAAATCTTACTGATTCTAATGAGTCTCCATAACTAGTCATATGAAGAAAAAAGAAGTTTAGTCCCCGCAGGATTCGAACCTGCGTCGAGAGGGCCAGGGCCTCTCATGATTTGCCACTCCGAGCAGTGCTCAAGAGTTTTGACCACTACACCAGGGGACTGTACTGTCTGTATGAAGTAAAGTGAAAGGTAATTCTTAAAAACTGAACTGGGAGCTTTTGAGAGGTGCAACGGTAGATACGAATTTCTTTACCTCTTTTTGATCGGCTATCTGAGCTGTGTTCTTGCCGCCGCTGGAGGTTTCTATGTCTATCTGGGAGCACATGTTTCTGAAATCCTGTAGCAGAGGTTGGGAGTGGTTCTTGAACTGGATTATTATGCGTTCGTCATGGCTTTGTTGGTATATTGTTCCATCGGTATCTATTAGGCCTCTGAGACATCTCTCCTGGAATTTTTCTTCCTCTTTTATCCATGATGGTACGCTAACCTGGTTTTCGATCTTGTCTCCTGTTTGCAGCCCTAGCTCTTCCAAGGCTTCGATGGCTTCTTTCGAATGTACTATTATCTGGGCTGCGAGACTGCTCTCTAACTCGTGTGTTGAGGGTTCTTCACCTGTAACTTTCTGTATTAAGTCCTGTACGTGTCTCTGCAAACTGTTTTCATTTCTGTGTAATGTGATAGCTAAACGGTTTGCGGAGATGTATCTGTCCTCTCGTTTACAGTTAGTGCTCTGAAGATATCCGTCGCCAAGAATTATGCCGATTAACTCTGCAGTGTCTTCATCTTTCTCCAGATCTATCTCTTCTTTCTTGCCTTTTCCATCGATATACTCTATCTCTACAGCTTCTAGATCTTCATCGTATATTTCCTGTAGCTTCTGAAATGTAGACTGTTCCATGGAATGGCCTTTGTACCTAAAGTTCCTGAAATCAGATCCAATTACTTCTTCTATATCGTCCAAAGTATAGCCTTTCTCTTTAAGGTTATCTTGAATCTGTGCTAACTCATCCTGGCTGACCTTGACTCTCTTATCCATTATCCTTGATATTCTTCCTCTATTTTTTCTACTGCGTTCATGGAGATGCTGTGTTCTACGGTGTCGGCTTCTTTTTCTGGTTCTTCCAGGCCTAGGTCTTTGAAGAATTTTGTGAGTGTGTCGTATTTTTTCTTGATTCTTTCTGCTTCTTCTTTGCCCATGGGGCTTAGTGTGAGTTCTTTGTAGGGGGCTCGGCAGATCAGTTTCTGGTCTTCGAGTTTCTTGATGGTCTCTGATACTGATGCGTTGGATACTCCGAGTTCTTCTGCTAGCTCTCCGGTGGTTGTGCCTTTCTCCCCTTCTTCTGTAAGTTTGTAGATTGCCCGGAGGTAGTTCTGTTTAGCTGTCATAATAAAGAAGGAAAGGGGAAATAAGTGATAAGTTACCTGCGGTCGATGACTGCGTACAGGATGACTATCGAGAGTGTGGAGAGCAGGACTGCCGGTGCGAACATCTGCAGGATCTCTGGGCCGAACAGGCCTAGGTCCTTTCCGATCAGCAGTACGACAAGTGTTTCTATGTCGAGGCTGATGAGTGATGCTGCGATCTTGGATGGGTTTTCCATTCCGTGGATCTTCGGTATTAGGTAGCCGATTCCTAGTTTGACACCTGTTGATAGTGCGAACAGGAATGTTGCTGCTTCTATGTTGGCTATTATGCTGTCTACGTGAAGGCCTAGTCCGAACCATGCGAAGAAAATCGGGATGAATAGCCCCATTCCTATTGCCTGGATTTTCTCCTGGAAGGCCCGTGATTCGGAGAATTCGCTTCTTGATACGATGATTCCTGCGAAGAATGCTCCGAGTACTGTGGATAGGCCGATGGTTTCTGACAGGTAGCTGAGGCCGAGCAGTAGTGCGAATGTGATTGCGAACTGGGCCTCTGCTTCTTCGAACATGAGGATATAGTCGTCGATTCTGTGTATGAATTCGTGGAGTATGTAGAATACGAGCCCAAATCCGAGGATACCTCCGAGTCTAAGCAGTACGCTTTCTCCTGTGGAGAATATCAGTACGAGACCTGTTAGTGCGAGGAGGCCTGCTGTTACGTTGATTACTGCTGATTTGATCGTGTATTTCCCTGTTTCCTGTCTGAGGAGGCCTCTGCTCATCATAATTTTTGAGGGAACTCCTATGTCTACTACGGCGTATGCAAGCGCCAAGAATACGAACTGCTGGACTGTGGAGTACGGTAGGAACTGGCTGCCGACGAAGTACAGTGCTGCGAATATTATTGCGAACCCTCCGATCAGGACTCCTAGGCCGAGCTGTAGGCCTTTCCTGTGGCGGAATATGTCGGCGGCGTTCTCCTCTCTGAGCCCTGCCTGGAACAGTACGAGTGATGCTCCGATGGTGGCGAAGGCCTTTACTGCGCCAGGCTCCATTACGTGTAGGAATGATGGTCCTAGCAGTAGTCCGGCTGTTATGTACCCTAGTATTGATTCAAGTCCTGCTCTCTCGAATAGCTCTCCGAGAAGGAAGGAGCTCATCAGGAGTACGCCTACGTCGAAAAGTGCTGCTGTCGCCAGGCCTCCTGCCATATCAGTCTCCCCTCCTGAAGTTTTCTATTAGTGCGTCTTCGTGTACGATGCCTATGATTTCGCCCTCTTCCTCTACTGGAAGAGATCTTACGTCTTCACGGTTCATGAGGAATGCAAGTTCTCCGATCTCTTCGTCAGGTTCTACGGTGACTTCATGCCTGTTCATGAGGTCCTCTGCGGTATCTGGTACGTAGCTCTGGTCGAAGGAGATTCCTAGAAGCCCTATAACTGATTCCTCATCAAGCTTCTCCTCCGGGATCATAGCCTTCAGGAGGCTGTTCTCATGTATCTCTCCAACTACTTCGTCGTCCTTTTTCACCATCAAAGTATTCTCGCTTCCCTGAAACTCGCTGACAACATCGTCTATAGATGCATCATGTTCTACGAAATCAGGGTCTTCCATAAGTTCTCTGGCCTTCATACAGTTGAGAAATAGTAGAGGCCTGAATAAAAAAGATTACATCTAGAGGCCCCGTATCAGGTATGTTCTCTCCGGATGCTCAGGGTCTTTTACATCTAAATCCTGGAAGCCGTGTTTCAGGTACAGGCCCATAGCTTTCTTCGCCTTCGGATTCGTCCGCAGAAGAAGCTTATCGTACCTTCGTGAGGCCCTCTCAATAACTTCTTCCAGAAGAGCTGTACCGGCTCTGTTATGCTGTGCCTCAGGGCTGACACCTAACTCATCAAGGTATAAGGTGTCTTCAGTAACCTGTTTCCGGAACTGTTCATCACTAGGATAGGGATGTTTTCTCTCGTCTACGTCGAAGGCCAGCGCATAACCTACCACGCTACCCTCTATCTCTGCTACCAGAAAGATGGAATCTCGGTCCAGTTTACCATCTATATCGCTGTATTCCTCTCCGGGAGTCATGTCTCTCCAGTACTGTTCGCTGCTCCAGACCTTGCTGCCGATAGTAGCAACATCCAGCTCATCAGTAGGCCTGAACTCCCTGACATCAACCTGCATATAGGAAAATTTAGTTATCTGAGAATATTAACTTTGGTTCGAACCTTTTGGAAAGGTTCGCTCGCCGGAGCTGGGATTTGAACCCAGGAGGGAGCAGATGTCCCACCGGTTCTCAAGACCGGCACCTTTAGCCACTCAGTCACTCCGGCACGATTGGTTACGCTCAATCGATACGCAATAAGCCATTCGAAAGGAAGGGCGTTTATGAGCGTGTAGAAAAGATAGTCTGTAGAATCTTTAAATTAGGAAAGGGTAGAGAGGTAAAAGAGAATTTTTAGTCTTTGATCTCGATTTCGATGTCTACGCCTTCTGGTACGTGGACACGCATGACCTGTCTCAAAGCTCTTTCTGATTCCATTACGTCTAGAAGTCTTTTGTGGACATGCATTTCGTAGCGTTCGATAGTCGAAGATCCTTCTCCGTCAGGAGCTTTCCTGGTGGTGATCTTCATGTTGTTGGTCGGTAGAGGTACAGGGCCTGAAACTTCTGCGTCGTACTCCTCTCCGATCTCTAGTATTTCATCGGCTAGCTCATCTACCTTCTCTTTTTCGGTACTTCTTAGTTTTACTCGGGCCTTCTGCATATAAACACCTCTCGAAGTTAAAACTTATAAATGGTTTAGGAGATGCCTTCCTGCTCAGAAAACAGGGTATAGAAGACATCGCTATCGAGTTCGGAGGCATTGTACTGGGCGTAAGGATTCATGATCCTGTTCTCTCCAGAGGCCAGAGTAACCCATGTATCAACACCTTCAGCAGGAACAACGATCTTGTCGCCGACCTTGCTCCTTGCATCAATCAGGTCCTGGAACTGTTCCTCGCTGACAGCTCTTGGAGCTCCGGAACCTATACTGGCCTGGGCGAAGAAGCTTGCTGCTATGAATATCGCTGCCAGGACAGTGAAGGCCTTGCGAAGTTCCTCCATATCGGTACTGGAGTATATGGATGCTGTGTAGAATCCGGCCAGTAATGGTAGTGCGAACTGTATCATTCCTCCGAAGGGAATAGGTGCTCCGAGGTAGTAGAGAACTGCTCCTGTCAGGCTCCCTGCCGAGAAAATGTCGATAGTTCTATACTTCTCTCTGCTCAGGCCTATGCCCGCAATTACAATTACTGGGCTGATTGACGGGTAGAATTTCTCGAAGCTTGTGGTTATGTAGCTTCCTATGCTTGAGGTTGCGAAGAAAGCGATGTAGTTAGGAAGCATGACTGCAAGTGCGAGGCCTGGTATCTTCCAGTCTAACTGTTTTCTCTCCAGTATGGTGTCAAACAGAGGCATACCGATTATGAAAGCTCCGAAAACCCAATGGGTCAGTACTGAAGCAAGTCCTGCAAAGATGTATCCTGCAAGATATTTTCTCTCCCTGTTTCTCCGGTAGAGTCTGTAGAGGCTGAAAGATGCTATCCCGAAGATGAACGCTGTTGCGAAAGACCAGAAACCCATCAACTGAGAGTGAAGTAAAGGTATCGACGCCCCGGCTATACCTGCTCCTAACAGGCTGGCTTCCCTGCCGAGCTTGTATGATCGTGAGAGTAGATAGGTAGCTGGAACTGCCAGACTGTATATCAGAGATACTGAAATTATTGTTGCGAGGCCTGTGGGCAGGAAAAGCATGAAGCCTGCTATGAATACGTGGAGAAACGGCGGGTAGTAGAACGTCTTCGAGTTCCTATCGATAACTGGGAGGCCTTGCACCATCTCCGAGTTACCCTGTATGTGCCACCAGGGTTGCATCAAGCTGTCCAGATCGCCTCTGGAAACGTCCAGAGCGGTCGAAGTATGGTAACTGGTGTCAACCCATCCGGGAGGTACAGTAGAAGCACTAAATACTGGAAAGGCCTTTACTGCAAAAACAGTAACAGTCAGCAAAGTGAGAACAAGTAAGGCCTTATCTCTCTTCATAGGTGTAGAATAAGTTACTCACGTTTTTCAATATCGTACTCGCCTTCGTCAAGAGGAACGTTTTGGACGGCCTCCGGATCTTCCTCATTAAGTTCTTCATCTAGATAGGATTCTTTGAGGTCTTCGTCCATCATCTCCTCTACTTCTTCTTCAGCCAGTCCGTCAAATAGTCTATATTCTTCTCTTGATGCCAGCTCTGTGCTTACGTTGTGTGAGAAGTTTCCGAATGCGAAGGATAGAGCTCCCAGACCTATGCTGCCGTTTGAAAGTGCGGCTCCTGCACCGGCCAGTCCTGCTACAGTTCCTGTCTTGGCGGCTTCCCCGGCGTAGTCAAAGTCTTCTATAGTATCTGCTACGTATTCTACGGCCTGGCGTTCTTTCTCTCCGAAAAGACTCATAACTGTCTGTTGTTACCTAATGGTTAAAATCTTTCTGGTTGGATAGAATGGTTCTCGAGTTGAGTTTACTGGAAAGTAAGAGAATTGGATTAGAAAAAGAGATATGGGGTGCATGCCGTTAGGCATGCTCCGAGATGGTGAAACTCTCTAGTTGAGTTTCTACTCCTTCTCGTTGACTTTTAGAGCCTGTCCAGCTCCTACTGTCTGTCCCATGTCTCTGATTGCGAATCGTGCGAGCTGTGGGATTTCGTCGTTTTCTTCGATGACGAGTGGCTGCTGTGGTGTGATTTCAACCTTTGCTGCCTGTCCCTGCTTGATGTAGTCTGGGTCTTCTTCGATTGTCTCTCCTGTCTTTGGGTTCATGGTGGACTTGATGTCCGTGAATGTGCATGAAACCTGTGCTGTGTTGACGTGGAATACTGGTGTGTATCCTTCGGAGATGACGTTAGGGTGGTTGAGGACGATGACCTGAGCTTCAAAGCTGTCAACAACTGTTGGTGGGTTGTCGGCTGGTCCTGCGACGTCTCCTTTCTTGACGTCGGATTCTCCGACTCCTCTTGTGTTCCATCCAATGTTGTCTCCTGGGTGAGCTTCTTCTACTTCTTCGTGGTGCATTTCGATGGTCTTGACTTCTCCACCGATGTTCTTGTTCAGTCTTGTGGATGCAGGTTCGAACTTGATACTGTCTCCACCTTCGATGTCTCCAGTTTCAACTCTTCCTACTGTAACTGCTCCAATTCCTGAAATGTTGTATACGTCCTGGATAGGGATTCTTAGTGGTAGGTCTCCAGGCTTTTCAGGTTCTTCAAGGTCGTCTAGAGCTTCGAGTAGGGAAGGTCCGTCGTACCATCCCATTTCGTCGGAAGGCTCTGTTACGCCTTCTCCTTCGAATGCGGAGATAGGTACGAAGTCGATCTCAGATGTGTCATATCCTACGCCCTGAAGCATCTCGGAAACTTCGTCCTTGATGTCTTCGAATGCGTCTTCCTCGTAGTCTTCAAGATCCATCTTGTTGACTGAAACGACTAGCTGGTCGATTCCCAGTGTCTTTGCGAGGTAAGCGTGCTCCTTTGTCTGAGGCTGAATTCCGTCGTCTGCTGCGACTGTTAGAACTCCAGCGTCAGCCTGAGAAGCTCCTGTGATCATGTTTTTAATGAAGTCTCTGTGGCCAGGTGCGTCGATGATTGTGAAGTGATAATTATCTGAATCGAATTCCTGGTGAGCGAGGTCGATTGTAACTCCTCTTTCTCTCTCCTCTTCTAGAGAGTCCATTGCGAATGCGAATCCGAAGGACTCTTTTCCTGCTTCTTCAGCAGCTTCTTCGAGCTTTCTCATTTCTTCTTCTGGTAGGTTTTCGGTATCCCATAGAAGTCTTCCAATAGAGGTTGACTTTCCGTGGTCTACGTGTCCGATGAATACTAGATTAACGTGTGGTTTATCTGCCATTTGGTGGTCACCTATTGATGCGTATAATTCAGAATTACTCTGTTAAACTTTAAAAAGGGTGTGTGGTCCACAGCAGCAAAGGCCTTTGAAAAAGTAAACGTCTGGAAATTAGAGAAAAGAGAGGAAAATGTAGAGGTGAAGGTGGAAGAGGCCTTTATTCCTCTTCGAGTGTTGGCATTTCTTCCTTCATACCTTTTCTTTCTCTGATCTCCATGATCTTCTCTTCCTGTAGGTTCATTGGTAGTGGTTCGAAGACCATGTCCTTTGGATTGAAGAATCCTTTTCCGTTTGTTGCGGACTTGAGTGCGGCCTCGAATCCGAACATTTCTTCTACAGGGAGTTTACATGTGAGCATGGTGGAGTCTCCTTCTTCCTCCATGTCCTGTACGTCTCCTCTTCTGTTGGAGACTTCTGTCATTGCGTCTCCCATCTTGTCTGTAGGTGTGTCGATTCTGAGGATTCTGACAGGTTCGATCAGTCTTGGTGAGGACTGCAGGAAGCCTCTTCTGAGCGCATCCTTTGTGGCCGGGATCATCTGTGATGGGCCTCTGTGGATTGCGTCTTCGTGCAGGCTTGCGTCGTGAAGGCTGACTTTCAGACCAATTACTGGTTCGTTAGCTAGTGGGCCTTCGTCTGTGAATTCGTGGAATGCGTCTACCAGGTATTCCTGGATTTCACGCAGGTTCTTGATACCTCTTGATTCGTTGATGAAGATGTTCTCTTCGTGGACGTCGATTACGCTGTCTGCTTCGTCTTTGTCCATTCCTGCTTCGATAAGTGCTTCCTTGATTTCGTGCTGTTCGTCGGCCTGCATCTTTACCTCTTCGTAGTCCTCTTTGAGGAACTTTCTGACTGATTCGTCTAGAGGTTCTACTGAGATCTCCAGTTTGTTGTGCCGGTTTGGTGATTTTCCTTCGACTACCGGGCTCTCGTCCTCGATTCCTTCTCTGAATACTACGATCGGTTCGGATACGTTGATGTCGATGCCTTTTTCTTCAAGGTATCTTTCGATCTTGGCCTCGATGTGTAGTTCTCCGAGTCCGGAGACCAGTGTTTCTCCTGTTTCTTCGTCGATGTCGACCTTGATTGTGTTGTCTTCTTTCGCACGTTTTCTGAGTGCTTCGATCAGCTTTGGAAGGTCGGATGTCTTCTTAGGTTCGATGGATTTTGTAACTACAGGTTCGAAGACGTGTTCGATCTGCTCGAATGGTGTGAGGTCTTCGGCTTCTCCCTTTCTTACGAATGTTTCTCCTGTGGAGAAGTCTGGGCCTGTGATTGCTACAATGTTTCCGTTTGGAACGCTGTCAACTGTAAGCTTTCTTGGACCGGAGTAAATTCCGACCTGCTGTGCTCTTTCAGTCTTCTGGCTTCCAATTCCGTATAGTTCGTCTCCTTCTTTTACGGTTCCAGAGTAGATTCTTGCTGTGACGATTGTTCCTGCGTGTTCGTCGTCTTCTACGTTTGTGACGACTCCTACGAGATTTCCTTCTTCGTCGTGCTCCATCATGTCCTGGCCTACTTCGGATTCTACGTCGCCAGGCCATACTGCTGGAATTCTCCATTCTGCTGCTTCCTGTGGGTTGACTAGGTGGTCTACTACCATGTCCAGTACGACTTCTTCGATCGGTGCGTCTGCTCGGAGGCCTTCGTGGTCTCCTTCGTTTACTCTGTCGATTACGTCGCCGAATGTGATTCCGGTTTCCTGCATGTAAGGCATGGAGATAGCCCAGTTCTTCAGTGCGGATCCGAATGCTACTGTTCCGTCCTGTACGCTCATTTCCCATTCTTTGGCTGTTTCTTCGTCTGCGTACTTTCTGAGTGCTGCGTTTACTCCTCTGATGATTTCTGTGAATCTTTCCTGCATCTCTTCAGGTGTGAGCTGCATCTCTTCGATCAGTCGGTCGACCTTGTTGATGAACAGTACCGGCTTGACGCCTTCTTTCAGTGCCTGTTCCATAACTGTCTCTGTCTGAGGCATTACGCCGTCGACTGCGTCGACGAGAACTACTACTCCGTCGACTGCACGCATGGCTCGTGTAACGTCTCCTCCGAAGTCAACGTGCCCTGGTGTGTCGATCAGGTTGATCAGGTAATCGTCGTCATTGTATTCGTGGACCATCGAGATGTTTGCAGAATAGATAGTAATACCTCTCTCTGCTTCCTGCTCGTCGAAGTCCATAAATCTCTGGTCTCCAGCCAGCTTATCAGATATCATGCCGGCTCGGGCCAGAAGGTTGTCTGTTAGTGTTGTTTTACCGTGGTCGATGTGTGCTGCGATAGCAATGTTCCTGATGTGCTCAGGATCATTAACTACCTCTTTAATTGCGTCAAGCTCTTTATCGGACATATTTCAATTTTCACCGTTGATTATAGTAGAGAAAGCACTTGCAATTTTTAAAAATGGATCGAGAAACACAGCAGATTTAACGCCTCAGCAGAAATAATTCTCAACATGAAGTACGATGCAGTAATCTTCGACCTTGACGGAACGCTACTACAGTCAACATCCGAAGATCTCTCCTGGCTTGAGAGAGCAGTGGAAAGAGCACTGGAGAAACAAGGCCTCCAGACACCGGATTCGCGACTGATGGAGCTTTCTGGTATCAGAGGCTCGGAGAAGTTTACTGAGGCCTGTCGCAAAGTTGGTGCGGAGCCTGAAAATTTGTGGCCTGTGGTAGAAGGTGAGAGGATGGAAGGCAAGAAAGAACTGATAGAGTCCGGCCGGTTAGAACTGAAGGACGGCGCTGAGGAACTTCTCAGGTTTCTCCATAATCAAGATATCAGGGCCTCGGTTATTAGCAACTCTCCTGATCTAACTGTAGAGATGGTGGTCGAAGAGTTCGATCTGAAGTCCTACCTGCATTACTACAGGGGTATCACTACTTTTGAGGACCTCGCACATAGAAAGCCTGACCCTGTACATATTGATTATGCTTTAGCCGAACTTCACTGCAGTAACCCGGTCTATGTTGGAGACTCTGAAAGTGATGAAGAGGCCTCTATCAGGGAAGGCATAGATGATTTGATTCTTGGCAAGGATATAGACGGTCTTTCACAGGTTAAGGCCCTAGATAGGTTAGAATGAAGTAGAGCGCTGCTATGATAAGGAACGGAATGGTAATGTACTGCAGTATGCCTATTTCACCCTCTCCTAAGTCGGTGTCTATCTTCTCCTGTTTTACAGGTTCAAATTCGATGTCTTCCAGTTCTTCCTCCTGTTTTTCTGGATCTCCGGACGGCATAGGCCCTCGGTAGTCGCATTCGTTACATTTCCACTTGTTCAGGTTGGCTATCAGTTCACCTAGCTGATTGGTGTGGCTGGTGTCGAACTCGACGTTGGTCGATCCGCAGTTGGGACAGAATCGCTTGTTAGGCACTATCGAAAATTTAGTTTTCAAACGTTAAATTTGGAAGGAAGAAGTTGTCAAAAGTAATAGGGAAGAAGTGAAAAGTGGGTTGGAAGAGAAAAGAGGGGCTTATCGGGCGCCTTCTGCTTCTCTTTCTCTTCTTTCTTTTTCTCTGACTGCTCTGACGTCGTCGTCTCCGTTTGCTGCGCCGATGATTTCCTGGGCGAGTGTTTCGACGGCGTCTTCTGAGGATGCGAGTCTTTTCTCGTATGATCCCTGTGAGAGAAGTCTTAGGGCCATGTCTACTCTTCTCTGCGGTGAGACGAGTACTGCTTTTCTGGCTCGTACTCCTCCTCTCTGGTATGTGACTACTTCTTCTACTGGTGCGGAGTTCTCGATTGCGTCGACTAGAATCTGGAATGGGTTCTCTCCGGTTTCTTCTTCGATTATTTCGAAGGCGTCTTCGATTATGTTCCAGAGTTTTTCGCTCTTTCCGACGTTAATGCCGGAAGTAATGTAGTGCTTGTTGGATCTGTGTCCTGCAACGTAGAGGTGGTTGAGAAGTCTTTCAGCGATAGGTACGTCGGCCTTGTAGAACTGTTTCTCGCTGTGTCTTCCTTTAGATCGTGGTGCGAGAATGTTTTCCAGGCTGATGTATCTTACGAGGCCTTCGTCTGAGATTTCTGCTTCGGATGCGTCCCATCGTCCGAACATCTTTATTTCGTCGTCTAGGTCTAGTGTTGCTGCGTCTGTCATGATCAAAATTCACCTGTGGTGAATTTTCGTGATTCCATAAAATCTTTGATTTTAGTCATTTTATCACCGTGTTGGTTTCTGCTTGTTTCCTGCGACGAGTTCTTCTAGGCTTACGCCGTTTACCTTGATTACTTTGTATCGTACTGTTGGAATGTCTCCCTTAGGCCCGGAGTCTGCTCCACCGATACCTTCAATCAGTACTTCGTCGTGCTCGTCGATGTGATCGATCGCTCCGTCTCCTGGAACGAAAGCTGTCAACTGTTTTCCGTTTTTAAGTAGCTGTACACGGACACATTTACGTAGTGCGGAGTTAGGCTGCTTTGCCTCGATAATACGTTTTTCTAGTACAATTCCTCTTCCCTGAGGTGAACCCTCTAGAGGGTCGGCCTGTTCCTTCAGGTTAAGCATTCTTCTCTTGTAATCTTTATCGCTCCAGCGGTACTGCTGTCTCTTTTTCCGCATCTTCCGTGCGTTGTATAAACCCATATCCTATATCCCGGCACTAAACTTTTTATACCGTAGGCAAAAAGGGAGGTGGATTTAGTCTCGCACAGGAGTAAAAGGCGAGTTATTTATTGGTGTGGAACAGGTATGCTGCAAATAACATTTCTAGTGCACCGAGCGCTATCAGCTCTTTCCGGCCCTGTGTAAGGAGGAATGCGGAGGATATGATGAGGCCTGCTTCAAGTGTTCTGCTGTCGTTCTGCTGGTTCTCTACATGTACTTCTGTTTCTTTCTGTTCTGTGAGTTCGTTCAGTTTGGACGGTAGTTCTGTTATCAGATCCCGGTTCTCTACTATGTCAAGTGATAGTTCCTCCATCAGTTTCTCCGGCTGGAAGTCATCTCGCAAGATCTGCTTGATCGTGTCCCTGAACTCGTCGTTTATCTCGTACTCAGGAGCTACTGCCATACCGATCCCTTCCATTGTTACCATGCTCTTACCCATTAGGACGAGTGACTGCGGCATGATGACTCCGTGACGGGAGGCCTGTATGGTCATATCCAGGAACTGTCCTGTGAAGCTGACTTCTTCCAGGTTGGCGTTCTGGATCAACAGTATTTTCTCCTCAAGTTCGGCCTTCAGTGCTTCTTCATCGGCGTCGTCCTGTACATGTCCCATCCGTTTCAGATCTTCGAAGGCCTTGTCTACATCCTCTCTGAGAGAATGCAGTATCATCAGAGCCATGTTTTCTCTAGTGTCCTTGCTGAGGTTGCCCATCATCCCGAAGTCGATCATGATGAGTGTGCCGTCTTCCCGCACCAGGAAGTTTGAAGGGTGAGGATCTGCATGGAAGAAGCCATCTCTCAGTATCTGCTTGAGGCTTGAACGGATGGCTGTGCCAGCAAGTTTCTCGTTATCGATTTCCATGTTCTTCAGGGCCTCGGTGTCGCTGCTCTTCACTCCGTCAACATACTCCATTACCATGGCTTTCTCCGTCGTCATCTCTGTGTATATATCAGGTATCTTGATATTGTCCTCATCGGAGAGGTTCTCTGCAAGCAGTTCGCCGTTGCGGGCCTCTTTCTTTAAGTTAAGCTCCTGACGTGTCCATCTTGAGAACTCTTTGACGGCTCTAAGAAGCTGGATGTCTTCCAGGAAACTTGAGTTTTTCACTCCTCTGTGCGCCAGGAACTCCAGTATCTCCAGATCTCTGCTTACCTCTTCCTTTATACCAGGTCTACGTATCTTTACAACTACATCGCTACCATCTTCCAGAGTGGCCCTGTGAACCTGTGCAATTGATGCTGCTGCAATATGTTCCTCTTCAAAGTTCTCGAACTTTTCCAGTCCTATCTCCTCGTCAACTATTTCCCTGGCTTTCTCGGAGTCGAATCCCGGCACATCGTCCTGAAGTTTCTGAAGTTCTTCTGTATATTCCTCGGGAACTATGTCAGGCCTTTCTGCCATGATCTGTCCGAACTTGATGAATGTAGGACCTAGCTGTTCGAATGTTTCACGCAGTCTTTCCGGTGGAGGAACTTTTTTCCGTGAGAATTTCTTTGTTATAGGTACTCTGTCAAGCATGTCTATTTCGTCCAGAAATATACCTAGGCCTTGTTCCGCCATTATGGTTATTATTTCGTCGAATCTTTCGACGTCTTCCACCTTGTTTTCTAGAAGGCCCATACTTCCTGTTTGTTTAACTGGGTAAAAAAGATACGTTATTCTGGCTGGAATGCTACTTTTTCCGAGCCTGTGAAGTTCCAGATGAATCCTCCTATGATGGCGAGAAGGTTGGACAGTAGTTCTGGCTGGCCTAGCATTCCTATCGTCAGGAAGAGTATGGCTTGGTATATCAGGAATCCTCCTATGCTGACTGAGTTAAACTTGAGGTATTTCTCTTTGATGTTGTCCGAGGGCTTGTTGAATGTGACAAGCCAGTTCCAGAAAAAGTTCCACTGTACTGCGCCTGCGAATGCAAGTGTCCCTGAAAGCAGGTAGTGCAGGCCTTGTGACTGTGTTGATGCGAATATCGCCATGTTAATCAGTGTTCCGGAGGCTCCGACTGCTGCGAACTCTCCGAACCTTATGGCCTTTCGCGGGTCCACGTATCTGTCTATGTCGTGGTGCTTGAGCCGGCATTCTGCTGCGTGTTCCAGGAACTTGATGTAGTGCTGTAGGCCTAGTTTGCTTTCTCCTTTCTCTCTTTCCTCGAATCTGTAGCCTACCTCCTCTACTTTTTCTGGTCTTACCTGTGCTAGGACTTCGAGAAGTATCTTGTATCCGTGTGGTGATAGTTTTTCTGGTTGCAGCCTGTCTTTTTTGACTGCGAAGAACCCGCTGACAGGGTCGGAGGATTTGCGGGCCTCCGGCACTATTATCTTGGATAGACGTATTGCACCTTTGCTGACTGTTCTGCGGAACTTGGTCCATCCGTTGATCCCGCCCTCATCCTGGTAACGTGTTCCTACTGCTACTGGTGATTTATCTGTAACTTTTTCTGCTAGCTGAGGGACTTTTTCCGGTGGGTGCTGCAGGTCGGCATCCATGACAACTATTTTCTCTCCCTGGGCCTGTCTAAATCCCTCTACCACGCTTTTGGCGAGTCCTGGATCTGTCTCTCGTAGAATTGCCTTTACGTTTCTATCTGTTTCGTTCTGGATCCGCTGGGCCTCCTGGTATGTTCCGTCTGGGCTGTTATCATCGACTACGAGTATTTCGTGGTCGAGTTCTGTGAGGGCCTTTGAAAGTCGCTGTGTGAGCTCTTCGAGGTTCTCTTTCTCGTTGTAGGTTGGTATTACTACTGTTAGATCTATCTTGGCCCACCTAGAATTGTTTGGGAAATAGCTGGATTTAAGCCTGTTTCCCGGAGGAAGTTCTGTAGAGTGTCAGAAGTAGAGTTTATGTGGTTATACTACTTTGACTTCGTCGACTCCGTGAGTTCTTGCTAGAATCTCTCTGATGGAGTCGATCTTCTGGCCGTCCTTTCCTACTACTCGGCCTTTCTTGTCGTTAGGTACGTCGATCTCTACTGTTTTCTGTCCGTCCTCTTCCTTGATGTCTACTCCTCTGAGGTCGGTTGGAACCAGGTTGTTGATGAACTTGCCTAGGTTGTCGCTGTATTCGTAAATTTTGATTTCTTTCCCTAGCTGGTTCTGTACCTTCTGAACTACTTTTCCTCCTTTTCCGATAGCCATCCCTGCTTTGCCTTCTGGTACGACAAAGTAGGCTTCATCCTCTTTGATAATTGCGTGACGTGCTTCTACGTCGGTGATTGATTCAAAGAGGTTTATCGTGCGGATCATTTCTGTGTCGTAAGTTGCTGTAGCCATATTATCTCCTTAGAAAAATGTTTTGTCGTGATGTCTGTAGTAATTAAAACAATCCTAGTTTTTATAAAGGGAATGGAGTTTGAGGGGAGTTAGAAAACACAATCCTGTGTTTTCTGCTACTCCGAAAATCTTCGATTTTCATCGTTTATTCCTCGTCTTCTCCGAATCCTGGTTTGAGGTCTACGGTGCCTGTACCGACTGGTACTGGCTGACCTACTATCAGGTTTTCGACGACTCCTTCAAGCTCGTCGGTTTCTCCTGCAAGTGTTCCTTCACGCAGGTGTTTCTTGGTTTCCTCGAATACTGAACGTGCGAGGATTGAGTCCTTGTCTCCGACGATTCCGTAACGTGTGGTTCCTTTGAGGTCGCCCTTACGTGTCATCATATCTGCGAGCAGCATGATGTGGCGGTCGTCGACTCCGATACCCTGTGCGGAAAGTGTCTGGTTGGTTTCCTCGATAATACGGTATCTGAGGGCCTCGACTCCGAGAACTCTCAGTACTTCCCAGAGGTCGTTACTGATGGTTCGTGTTTCATCTACTTCCTTGATCTTCAGGGTTTTACGCAGTGCTGTGCCTGCTGTCTGCAGCTGCCATTCTCCGTCTTCCTCATTGATAACAACCTGTTCAACACCTTTGATTCCCTTGATACGGGCCTCTTCTGTATCGTTCTTCAGGTCTTTGACGTCTCTGAGGTCGTAGTCGTCTTCCGTGGATTCGAGGACAAGCGTTCCGTCTTCGTAGGTTACTTTGGCCTTCTTTACTGATTCTTTGATTCTTGACTTGACGTCGTCTCTGTCTACGTCGTAGTCTTCGAGTAGTGCTTCGTTCAGCTCGTATTCGACACGTAGCTGCATGATGTCGATTGTGTCCTGTTTCACCAGGTCGTCGAATGTTATTTCACGAAGTTTACGTGCTACACGTTTTGCGTCTTCCTCGTTGTTGTAGTCTTCATGGAGGTAGACGTTCATGGATGGTGTGTCAGGTTCTCTTCTTGCGTCTACGATCTCGATCAGACGTGGAAGTCCTGCTGTCAGGTTAACCTGTGCTCCTCCTGCCTGGTGGTATGTCTCCATAGTCAGCTGTGTTGCTGGCTCGGAGAGTGACTGTGCAGCTACGATACCGATGGCTTCACCGGGTTCGTACTGCATGTTCTCGTAGCGTTCCTTGATTTTCTCGTGTTCTTCGTCGGTGAGCTCTGTAGATTTCAGTCTTGGTGGGAGCTCTTTTGCTCTTTCTTTCCAGTTAAGTTCTTGTTCGCTCATCTTGATCACCTCGTTTCAATGTCTGTAGAGATAAGGCCTCTATCAGATTTCTGTGGGTCAACTCCGTCTTCTCCAGCTCTGAACTGGACGATGTCTCCCTGTGCGTTACGGACTGACTGGTCGTCTTTGACCTTCAAGTCCTGCAGGGAGTTTGAGACACGTCTGTACATGTATCCGGATGTCTTTGTACGGAGTGACTTGTCCATCAGTGCCTTTCTCTGAGACATCTGGTGGAAGAACATCTCTACTTCGTCAAGGCCTCCCAGGATTGAAGATCCTACGAAACCTCTTGATTTCGGACTTAGCTCGCCCTTCTTGAAGTGGGATGTTGTTCTGTCCTTGTATCCTCTGTTGATTCTCTGATCTCTGACCGAGTTCTGGCCTAGCAGACCTGCCATTGTTGTAACGTTCTGTAGGGAGCCTCTTGCTCCTGAGTCTGCCATGACGTAGGCCGAGGAGTCGTCGTCGATCTCGTCTCTTACAAGATCTCCGATATCTGTGAATACCTCGTTGAGAGTCTTTGTTACTCTGATCTCTCTGGTTTCCTCGACAGTCTTCCCTGTGATGGATTCCATCTGACCTTTCTCGTACTCTTTGATGATTTCTTCTGTGTCCTCTACTGTCTCGTCGACGAGATCTCTGATCTTCTGTGTTGTCTCGTCCGGTACTTCAAGGTCGTCAAGACCGATGGAGAATCCTCTCTGTGTCAGGAAGATTGCTCCTACTCTTGAGACACGGTTGAGGAACTCTGCAACTTTGTCTGAACCGTATTCGATTGAAAGCTGCTGGATGATTTCTCCTCCGTAGTCTCCGAGTGCGTCCTCGTCCAGTACTCCCTCGACTAGTTCTCCGTCTTCGATGATTACTGTGTTGTCATCGTCTTCGTTGATTGTGAGAGAGATGTCGTCTGGGATGAAGATTGAGACTATTTCACGGCCTGAGATCTCTTCCTTGTCTGGAAGTTCTTTCTCGTATTCGTTGGCCTCAGCGAGAAGGTTGAATGCTCTTTCTCTGCTGAGTGTTCTGTCAGGCTGTGTCAGTAGGTATAGTCCGGACACGTAGTCCTGAAGCATACCCACGATCGGTCCTCCCATCTTCGGGGACTTGATGTGTTCCTGTACTTTCATCAGTTCGTCGGCTTCTGCACGGGCCTCTTCTGTCTGTGGTACGTGCAGGTTCATCTCGTCTCCGTCGAAGTCTGCGTTGTATGGTGCACATACGTTCAGGTTAAGCCTGAATGTTCTGTGCGGCAGTACTTTGACTTCGTGTGCCATGATCGACATTCTGTGCAGGGATGGCTGACGGTTGAATAGTACTGTGTCTCCGTCTTTCAGATGTCTCTCGACCTTCCATCCTTCTCCAGGTTCGATCGCTTCTTTAAGTTCTTCCAGGTTTTCTTCAGTAATTCTTCTTCGTGATCCATCAGGCTGGTATACGTAGTTTGCGCCTGGATGTGTGTCAGGCCCGTTTTCAAGCCATCCTTCGACTTTATCCCAGTTACGTTCTGTAACTTTCTCCGGGATAGATAGCTTCTTCGCTACCATGAACGGTACTCCGACTTCGTTGATCCCAATATTCGGGTCCGGGGAGATTACTGTTCTTGCGGAGAAGTTGACACGTTTACCGATAAGGTTCTGCCTGAAACGGCCTTGCTTGCCCTGTACACGCTCCATAACGGATTTCAGTGATCTGCCGGAACGGTGTCTTGCAGGTGGAACGCTGCTCATGTCGTTGTAGAACATTGTTGCAACGTGGTACTGCAGTAGTTCCCACAGGTCGTCGATAATGAAGTCAGGAGCCTCGATCTCTATATTGTTCTGAAGCCTCTTGTTGATCCTGATGATGTCGACCATCTTGTGTGTGATGTCGTCCTCAGATCTCTCTCCTGTTTCCAGTGTGATTGAAGGCCTCATTGTTACCGGTGGTACCGGGATGTGTGTTAGTATAAGGTCTTCAGGCCTTGCTCCTTCCATTCCGAGATCTGCTGCGATATCGTCAGGGATCTTGGATAGTCTTTCCCGGATTTCGTCAGGCTTGATTTCCTCTCCGTCGATCTTGAATGTGTATGGCTTGTCTAGATCGACTTCTGGTACTTCTTCGCCTGTTTCAGGATCTTCTTTCATCCTGTTGCTTTTACGCAGGTTCTTGTCCAGGTCTTTGGCCAGGCAGGTTACGTTTCCGTTTTCGTTGACGTGTGTGAAACGCAGTAGGTTCCTGATCTGCTTGGCGTACATTACGTGTGCTACTGGCTTGGAGAGTGTGATGATTCCGAAGTGACCTTTACATTCACGGATTTTTCCTCCGCATGTCTGGCAGGTCATTCCGGGATCGATGACTCCGAGCGCTGGATCCATTACTCCGTCCTCGACAGGGTATCCGTCTGCGTCGTAGACTTCTGCCTGATCGATTTCTTTTACTGCGAGTTTCTGAAGTTTTTCTGCGCTCATGATTCCAAAGTCGATGCTTTCAATATCTTTCATGAATGATCACCTCTACTCCTCGTCCTCCAGTTCAAGCGTTGTATCCATCATCATGGATTTCAGCTCGTTCATCAGTAGCAGGAATGCGTGAGGTATCTCGGTTTCATCGAGTTCGCCGGTATCACAGTTTGGACAGTACTCTGTGTTCTCGGTCTTGTCCTCAATAGCTATCTCTCCACAGTTCTCACAAACTTTGATCTCTGTGGAGTCAGCTCCGAACCTCTCCTTCAGGAGAAGCGAGGCTCCGTGGCCTACGAAGACATCCTTTTCCATCTCTCCTAGGCGGAGTCCTCCTTCCTGGGAACGGCCTTCTGTAGGCTGCTTGGTTAGAAGGGTGACAGGACCTCTGCTTCTTGCGTGGACCTTGTCTCCGACCATGTGGCTTAGCTTGAGATAGTATGCCGGGCCTATCATGATCTCTGATTCCATTTCCTCTCCTGTGAGGCCGTTGTACATGGTTTCTTTTCCTGTTGATTCGAATCCTAGTTCTTCCAGCATTTCTTTTACTTCTTCTTTGGATTCGTTGTGGTATGCTGTTCCGTCAACAGCTTCTCCTCTCATTGCTCCTGCTTTTCCAGCCATTATCTCGATCAGCTGTGCTACTGTCATACGGCTTGGGATAGCGTGTGTTGAGAGAATGATATCTGGTGTGATTCCCTGCTTGGTGAAAGGCATGTTGACCTCTGGTACGGTCATTCCGATGACTCCTTTCTGTCCGTGTCTTGTTGCGAACTTGTCTCCTAGCTCAGGGATTCTGTACTCTCTCATCTTCATCTTGATGAGTTTGTCGCCGTCGCTGGTCTCTGAGACCATGACTTTGTCGACTTTACCCTGTTCTCCGTGTCTTACGGTCAGGGATGTCTCTCTTCTGTCTGCCAGTCCCATCTGTACCTCTTCCCCGCCTCCGGATCCAAGGAACTTTGGAGGACTGGTTTTCCCGACAAGTACGTCGTCGGAGTCGACTTCTGTTTCTGGGTTGGCGATTCCGTCCTCGTCTAGATGTGTGTAGACTTCTTCTCTACGGTATCCACGAACGTCTTTGTCAGGGATTCCGATCTCGTCCTGCTGTCCTCCCCAGAATCTCTGGGCCTCTGTCTGATAGGTTCTCATGTAGGTGGATCGGGCTACTCCTCTGTCGATGGAGTCCTGGTTCATGATGACTGCGTCCTCGATGTTGTATCCGTCAAAGGATGCGAGGGCAACAACCATGTTCTGTCCGATCGGGTGGTCTCCTACCAGTGTATCATAAGTATTTGTATCAACGATAGGCTGCTGAGGATAAGTGAGAACGTTGGCCTGTGTGTCAAATCTCTGGTGGAACTCTCGTGCTGGCATTCCGAGTCCCTGGCCTGCCATCTTTGCACCGAAGTTCACACGGTCTCCTCTGTTATGCTCAGGGTAGACTGTCAGAGAGGCAGAAACTCCGTTGATAATCTCTGGATCGAGCTCCATGTGTGTATGCTCCTCGGTAACTTCGTCCTCCGCAAGAGCAACGTAAGCATTTTCTTCCTCTTCTGCGTCGAGGTGCTCAAGAACTCCTTCCTCTTCCAGATCTTCAATAGAGATCTCTCCCTCCTTGAGGTCTTCAAGCTGTTCGTCGGTCAGCTTTGGCTCTCCGTCCTCTACAATAACTAGAGGTCTGAGAACTCTTCCGGAGTCAGTGTTGATTCTTACTTCGTCTCTGTCTTCAGCGTAGTAAATGCTGACTTCCTGATCTATCTCACCACTTCTTCTCTTCTCCTTCAGCTGTTCAAGTGCTTCTTCAGGTGAATCTGCGTCACCAAGGATTTCTCCGTCAAGGAATACCTTGGTCATTTAGGCCCACCTCTTGAAGCTTGTTTTTGCGGCTTTTGCCTTTTCAACAAGTTTTTCACGAATTCGCATAGTATCCATTATTGATTCACTTCAATTCCGGTTTCCTGAAGCTTTGCCTTCAGAGAGTTCTTCTCCATGTCGTTCAAGCCGGTAGAAACGTTAGCGGACATAGCAAGATGCGTACGCAGTCCGATGTTCATACCTTCCGGTGTCTTGATAGGACAGACACGACCCCACTGCGTAGGATGCAGGTCACGGGCCTCAAAGTGCTGTCTGTCGCTTGACAGTGGAGAAACAATGTTTCTCAAGTGCGATAAGGTTTTGATACGGTTATTTCTTTCCAGTGACTGGCATACTCCTGTACGTCCTCCGACCCAGTTACCTGTTGCCATAGCTCCCATAATCTGTTTGCTGAGAGTATCTGCAACAACTGTTGACTGGAGTGAAGGTAGTCGGCCTCTCTTAGCGGACTTCTGGAAGTTGTACTTCATACGTGCAACCAGACCCCATTTGCCCAGGAATACTGATCTGAACTGCATCTCCAGAAGCTCTCCTGCCAGGTTCAAACGCTTGTTTGCGTAGTGGTCGATATCGTCTTCCTTGATATCTCCTTTTCCAAGCGCAATAGTATTTCTGATCATGTTTGCCAGAAGCTCGGCCTTTTCGTCACGAGCCTCTTCCTCCTGTCCAAGATGTGGAAGCAGGTAATCGTCCAGAATGCTGGTAACTCTTTCCTCAACGTCGTTAGTAACTCCTGCACGGTTAGCGATGTACTCGAAGGCCTCTGCCTGGTCTGAGGCATCTACTTCGTAAAGGTTCAGGTAGATGTCGGAAGCGTATTCGTCTCCGATAAGCTCGACGATCTCCTTGTCGGTCTCGTAACCGAGAGCTCTGATTAGAGCGATTGCTGGCGTATTCTTTACGTTCGCGAAACTGATCTCGACAATATCGTCATCTCTCTCAAGGATATGTCTCTGAACGTATCCTTCGTTCTCGGAGTTGATTCTGCATGTCTGCTCTCCGTCGTCTTCCTGGTAGATCGGCTTGTTATTCGCCATCTCCTCCATGGAGATGATAGTCTTCTCGGAACCGTTGATGATGAAGTATCCTCCTGGATCCTTTGGATCTTCTCCTGCTTCACGCAGCTCCTCTTCGTCCATGTCTGAGGTCCAGCATAGATCGGAACCAACCATTACCGGGATCTCTCCGATGGTAACTTCCTCGGATTCCTGCTGGATGCCCTCGAAGATCGGAGTCATTGTTACTTTGATTTCTGAAGAGTAGGTGAGATCTCTCATACGGGCCTCTTTAGGTGTGATCTGCCGTACGGATCCGTCGGCTTCGTTGATCTTAGGCCTCTCGATCTCTACGTCGACGATCTTAATTACGAGGTCCTCTCCATCAGGTAGTTCCGGTTCGATGGATCCGACTTCGTTGAGAATGTTCTGAATTCTTTCGTCGACAAAGCGGTTGTATGATTCTATCTGGTGTTTAACAAGGTTTCTATCGATCAGCTGCTCCAGGAATTGTTCATTCATTGATTATCGACTCTCAATAACTTCTCTGTAGTAGGTGGTTTCTCCAGCGGTAGGAGATTCTCTGACAATCTCGATCACGTCACCAACTTCCGGATCAAGGCCTTTGATCGCAGCATCAGTACGCTCGATCTTAGGTAACTGTTCTTTTGTAGTATCGTATTTTTCAAGAAGCTCTTCAACTTCGTCTTCGTTCATTTTTCTGTGTTCCGGAACCGCCACGTGGTCAGTAACATCCATTGCCATGATTGATTGCACACCGCCTAGAAATAGTCTTAGACAAATACAAGTCCTCAGGTAAACTTTAAATACCGTGGGGCAGACGGCGAAACACCTATAAAGACCCTGCGCAAATACTCAGAAATTAACTTTCGAATTCTTCCTCATACTCGAAAACCCTTCTCCGACAACTACATGATCCAGAACCTCTACTCCAAGGCCTTCTCCCAACTCAACGATTTCTTCGGTGGTCCTCACGTCCTGTTCGGTTGCAGAGGCCTCTCCTGAAGGGTGGTTGTGCGTGAGGATCATTGCTGAAGCATTGCAGTTCATGGCTTCCTGGAAGATATCTCTGGTATCGAAACCTACTTCGCTGATACCTCCGTCAAACTCTTTCTCCCTCAGCAGTTCGTTGCCGGAGTTCAGGTAGAAAACTCTGAGAACCTCCGACTCCATAAACCTCATATCGTCTGTACGGGCCTCTACATCGCTTAAACTTTCTATTTTATCCCTTTCCTCTTTCTTCAGTCTTCTGGCCAGCTCTCCGACAGCTATCAACTGTCCTGCCTTAACCCGTGAAACACCTTCAAACTTTTTCATCTCGTCCGGTTCTCTGTCAGCTATCTCATCCAGAGAGTACTCTTTGAGGATCTCAGAACTCAGCTCCTTCACGTTTTTACCCTGCGTCCCTGTACGCAGAACTATCGACAGAAGCTCTACATCGGAAAGATTCTTCACGCCGAGATCTTCCAGCTTTTCCCTAGGCCTCTCGCTCTCCGGCAGATCCTCTATACGGTAGTCCATGATTTGTACAAAAAATATTCTCCAGCGATTTATAGGCCTGGCCTGGAAACTGTAAAAATCTTTCCTGCCTAAAGCAGTGGTATGGAAGAGATACTCAAAAATCCGGATATCGAAAAGGCCAGAGAAGTTCTCTCAGAATACCTCTCTAGAGAGTACACTGTCCAGATAAACGGCCTCTGCTCCGTCAACTATCAGGGCAGAGCCAAGTCCAAGCTTGACAGGGGAGAAAGACTGGTAATCAAGAAGCAGGACTCCGCAGTACTTGTACACGGACCTGAGAACTACCAGCCGAAGAACTGGCAGCCTGAAGTAGACTCCTACTCGGTTGAAGTCGATGAGGAGAACCGACACTTGATTCTGGAGGCCAAGAGAAACAGTCCGGAGGAGATAGTTGAGGTAAGGTTCGAGGAGATCGACCTACTGACTGTAGACCAGCTAGTCGATAAATCCGAGCTCAAGATCGCAGGCCACGAAGTAGATATACATGAATCAATAGAGGAAGAGCCTGAGATCGTGGAAGAAGGCCTTAAAGTCATTGAAAGAGAGCGAGAAACCCCTGCAGGATTCATAGATGTTTTCGCACGTGACGAAGAGAATAACTATGTTGTAATCGAGGTGAAGAGAAATCCGGACTATAACACTGTTCTGCAGCTGCAGAGATATGTCGATGAGATCGATGAAGAGTTCCAGGGTAAGGTTCGGGGCATACTTGTCGCACCGAAGATGACGGACAAAGTCCTTGACTATCTTGAAGACAGAGATCTCGAGTTTGTAGAGGTTGAGATGGCTGACGTAATCAACTCCTACGATGCTATAGATAACTCACAGAAAGGCCTATCCGACTTCTCCGCTGACTACAGTACCGATTAATGCCTCCTGTCTTTTCTGGCCTGTTCATCAGCCTCTAGCTGGAGATCAATTTTCTCAACTATATCTTCATACATCTCCTCGCCAAAAAGCACCTCTACCTCGTCCTGAGTATTTCTTCTGTCAATACTGACGCTGACACTGTTATCGTCGAAAGGATGGTCGTCGTAATGGTTTGTGGTGTATCTTAGTGCATAGTCAAAGCCTGAAAATGCAATTTCTGTTAGGTCTGCGGTATCTGGAACGTCACGATGGTAAGTATCAAGACTGAAGGCCATGGATAGATTTAATTACTGCAGTAATTCTTTTCTAATTATCTTTCAGCCCTCTAGAATATGTAGACTCAAAAATCTTCACTGACAACAGAACTCATATGTGTGGTATAACAGGAGCTCCTAGAAAAGGAACAGTAAAAGCCTTGAACAAGCACCTCAATCATAGAGGCAGCTCCTGCGACGCAGTACAGACAGAGAACTACTCAATAGGCCATTACCTCCACTCGGTAGTCGGAGAACTCCAGCAACCTATCAAAAATGAAGGACTGCTGACAGCAAACTGCGAAATATACAACTGGAAAGAGATAAATGAAAAATATTGCTGGAAAACGGAAAATGATGCAGAAACACTGCTCAAGCTACTGGAAGAAAAAGGCCTTCAAGGTCTTGAAGAAATTGACGGAATATACGCATTCGCCTATATCAAAGATAATGAACTAATTCTGGCACGGGATATTCTAGGTGTAAACCCGATCTGGTATACAGAGAAAGATGAGGAGTTTGCCTTTGCATCGGAGAAACAGGCTCTGGAAAAAGAAGGTCTTGAATGCCGGGAACTGCACCCGAGGCAGATACTGAAATATGATTTGGAAACAGGTGAGAGAAGCTTTGAACAGAGAGAATTCTTTGAAATCGACGTGGATGAGAATCTAGAAATAGAACAAGCAGCTGAAGAAATCAAGGAAAAATTTCTGGAGGCAGTTGAGAAAAGAGTGCCTGAAGGGGATGTAGGCCTTCTGTTTTCAGGAGGTGTTGATTCCACCTTGATTGCTGCGGCGTTACAGAAATTAGGTAAAGATTTCACGGCCTATACTGCTGGGATACAGCACGGAAATGTTGATGCTCCGCGGGACATGGACTGGGCTCAGGAAGTAGCTGAAGATATGGATATAGAACTTGAGTCCTATGAAGCGGAACTTGAGGAGGTTGAGGAAACTCTGCCGAAACTCGTTGACTGGATATCAAGCACCTCTGTCGTGAAAAACGGCGTAGCACTGCCATTCCATTTCGCCCTGAAGAACAGTAAAGAAAAAGAGCAAGTCATAATGTCAGGCCTTGGTTCGGAACAGCTTTACGCAGGATACCACCGTCAGCAAGGTTATCTGAACAAGGAATGTCTTTCAGGCCTTAGATCAATTTTTGAACGAGATCTCTACCGTGACAACGTGATCAGCTTCAGGAACGGCCGTGAGATCAGGTTACCATTCCTTGATCATGATCTAATCGAGCATGCGTTGACTATACCTGAAGACTACAAGGTGAAAGATGAATACAGAAAATATGTGCTTAGAAGGGCTGCTGAAAAGCTAGGAGTGCCAGAAAAAGTCGCCTGGAGAGGTAAGACTGCAGCTCAGTACGGCAGCAACTTCGACAAGGCGATAGACAAGCTCTCCAGAAATAAGGACTTTGATCACAAACAGGAGTACCTTAACTCCCTGCGCAGTGAGCCGAATAACAGGATCGCAGCCCTTACTTCGGGAGGGAAAGATTCTAATGCTGCACTTTACAGGGTACAGAGAAGGAATAACGAGATTTCCTGCCTGTTGACTCTGAGATCCGAAAATAAGGATAGCTACATGTTTGACTCGAAGAAATCTAGAGGACACCTGGAGGAACAGGCGGAGAAACTAGGCATACCGTTACTTGCTCAGGAGACGGAGGGCGAGAAAGAGACAGAACTGGAAGACCTGAGAAAAGGCCTGGAAAAAGCCAGAGAAAGCTATAATGTTGAAGGAGTTGTTGCCGGAGCACTAGCCTCTACCTATCAGCGGGATAGAGTGGATAAAGTGGCAGAAGAAGTAGGGCTTAAAGTTTTCACTCCGCTCTGGCAGGAGGACCAGGCCCGTTACATGAGGTGGCTGATTAGGGAAGGTTTTGAGGTTGAGATTACAAGTGTAGCTACCAGAGGCCTCGATGAAAACTGGGAAGGTACAGTCCTAGATCAGGATAATATCGATGAGCTGCTGAATCTGGCTGAGGAATACAGGTTTAACGCTGCAGGAGAAGGAGGAGAGTACGAGACCCGTGTCGTAGGCTTTCCGGATTCCTTGACATAGTATTTCTATTTAAGCATGTCTTCTGCGGCCCTAGAGATATTGCTTACCTAGGCTGTCAAAATATCAGTTTTTGGTTTATTAACTCCAGATTTAGAGGATATAGGTCAGTGCGTAGGCGAGCAGCACTGATCCTGTCAGCATGGCCTGTACGAAAGCTGATCCCAGGACGCCGATAGTTGCATATACTGCTGCCTTGGCTCCGTTACTTTCATCGCCGTGAATCATGTACTCTCTGATGAATACTGTAGCCGAAACTGCTAACGCCAGGCCTATAGGGCCTCCAAGGAAGATAAACCCTATCAGGCCTGTGACTGCGGCCGCCATACTGGTTTTTCTGGATGCACCTCCATACTTAGCTGCTACTGCACCAGCAAACCAGTCTACAAGCAGTGCAAAACCGGAAGTAAATAATCCGAAAACAGTGAAGATTAGGCTTGGGTCATCTGCCCTGAAAAAGTAGATAAGAACTGCTGCAAGTGAGAAAACAGCTCCAGGCATCATAGGGACAATGCTTCCGACAACTCCTACTATGAGAAGGCCAATGATCAGTAGAGAGATTGCGTCCATAGGGGTTCTTTTGTTGAGAAGATCTTATTTGTCTGGAGTTTTTCTAACTGTCTTCTGTTTTCGAGTGAACAAAAGCCTTTCGAAATTGGGCTGTAGAGATAGAGACCGGTCTCAAAGAGTTTATCACTGTGCTATTGGAAACTGTGTCTATGTCGGAGCAGGAGAGCTCGGAGCAGCCGAGCGATAAGATGCGTGAAAGGATAGATGAGAGCACGTGGAAGCTCTGGGTTTTGATGGAGGCCAACCGCTGGACAGTCGCAGCTGCTCTAGTCTTTACAGTGTTCGTGTCGATGGTTTTGATCGGTACAGCCGATCCAAGTCCGCTTCAGCACTCGATGGAGGTGTCTGACCCGGCTGAAACGCTTTTCCAGGGATTTCTTACAACTATAATAACTGGAGTGACTCTGGTAGTTACTTTGAACCAGCTAGTTCTGTCACAGGAGCTTGGACCGGTAGGAGACCAGAAGGAAAGAATGAAAGAGGCCATGCAGTTCCGTGAAGATGTGGAAAATGTAATCGAAGAAGTTGTAAGCCCTCAACAGCCCTCCAAATTTTTGAAGTCTCTGCTCGATCAAGTGGAGAAACAGTCGGAAGAACTTGAGAGCGCAGTAGGCGATCAAAGCGATGAAATCCACGAATACATCGCTGAATTAAAGAAAAACGCAGGTCAGGTCAGTAAAAGTTTGGAAAGCTCCGAGTTCGGCAATTTCACGCTTCTATCCGCAGTACTAAACTTCAACTATTCATGGAAAATAGCGCAGACACGCAGAATAAAGAAAGAACATGGGGAAAAACTTGGAGAAGACGTTACTCAAGGCCTGGAAGACCTGGAGGAAACACTCAAACTGTTTGGACCTGCCCGCGAGCACTTCAAAACACTTTACTTCCAGTGGGAGCTTGTCAATCTCTCAAGAACAATGCTGTACACAGCACTCCCCGCACTTATCGTTGCAGCATCCATGATAGTATTCTACGATCCGACGGCAGTATCAGGATATACTCTAGGCCTCAGCAATGATGTGATTCTTGTCAGCATGGCTACAGCAGTCTCAGTCACGCCTTTCATGCTACTGCTCTCCTACATCCTCAGAATCGCAACAGTTGCCAAAAGAACGCTGTCCATAGGGCCTTTCGTCTTAAGAGACGAAGACAGAAACACTCAGATCTCCTGAAAGAGTGGTTCTCCGAAGACATTTCTTTTCCCCCCCGTTATACAGAAAAAGATCGCTGGAACAAGTACAGGTATGAATACAGTAGTCCTGGGCGGGGGATGCTTCTGGTGCACAGAAGCCGCATTCAAAGAACTAGACGGGGTCAAAGAAGTAACATCGGGATACGCAGGAGGCCACACGGAAAACCCAACCTATCGAGAAGTATGCACCGGAGATACAGGCCACGCAGAAGTCATCAAAGTAGAATACGATGAAGAAAAAATCGGCCTCAGAAAACTGCTGGAGTTCCTCTTCCGAATCCATGACCCCACCACCGAAGACCGCCAAGGCCCCGACATCGGTAGCCAGTACCGCTCAATAATACTTTTTGATTCAGAAGAACAGAAACAGGCCGTAGAAGAATTTATCGAGGAGAAAAGCCCTGAATACAAAGAAAAAATAGTTACCGAAGTCAAAAAACTGGAGAAGTTCTGGCCCGCAGAGGAGAAACATCAGGACTACTTCGAGAAAAATCCGAACGACGCATACTGCACAATGCACGCAGGCCCGAAAGTAGAGAAAGCTAAGGGGTTTGGAGACGAGAGATAGATTATACACCGAGGTTTAGATAGGTGTACAGTTTGAGCTCCTGAATTTTGACATCAATAAGTTCTGAAAGTTTTCGTCTTTAAATATCTCTTACGGACTGTACACCAACTAAGGCTTAGATGTACTGAAAAAGATAGAGTCAGAAGACAAACTTGGTTGAGACAAGATGATCTTTGTATCAAAACTTCTAAATCCTGCATCTGCGCTTGCAAAAGTATTAGACTGGTTTTATCTAGATCCGAAGGCTAAAATATCTGAGATTGAAGTTGAACTGAGGGAAATAGAGGATTCTGAAAAGAAAGTTTTCCACTTCAAAATAAAGAACAGCTTCAGAAGAGTAAAAAATTGTACTGTATGGGTCGAGAGCGAAGGACGGAACGGTATTTACGGTAAGAAAAATATAGGCTCCTTGAAGCCATTTGAGCTTTTCGAAGCTGACGCATGTAGGGTCAGAGAAGAGAAAGTTCAAAATCTCACTTTCAAATTTGAAGTCGATGGATATCCTCAGGAAGAAAAATTTCTCTATGACTTTCTGAAAGCCGCTGAAGGTGGATTAAGCTTGATCAAACTTAGCTTGAAAGTTTGGGCCAGACGGGATTTGAACCCGCGACCACTTGGTTAAGAGCCAAGCGCTCTGCCAGACTGAGCTACCGGCCCATTAGGAGTATGTTGTGGTAAGGTCGGTTGGTTCAGATGAGAAGCATAGTTGCTTCGTGCTGAGCTACCGGCCCGTCAGTCTGTATGAATTATTCAGGTGGAAAATCTTTATAGTAGATATGCTGTGTAAGGGTTTGTGGTTTAAGCTTTCGGCCCTAATTATAGTGATGCGCAGTAGAAAATGATCGGAAATTTTTCTGACGACTTTGGCGATCTATACGTTTTCTTTGACGAAGGCGAAGTTGAAAACCTTGAATCCGGACCTGTAACTGGTACTGTTGTTGATGCTGACAGTCCTGATCTTAGCGCAGGTAGTATTGAGGTTGTTTACGAGCCTGACCTTCAGTGCTCCAGGCCGCTGGCCGGTAGAGAAAATGAGGAAGGTTCCGTAGGCGAGTTTCAGGTTGTTGTAGGTGAGAATACCTACAATGATTTGTTGGATGGTGAGGCCTACAGCAGTCCTGCAGGAGACTACCAGAGTCTTCCAAGCGATGCAGATATACGTATGATGCCGCCTGGTGAAACAGGAGATCTAGACTACCTTCTGGAAGAGCTGGATGAACTGAAGGAAAACTACATCAAATGACTTCTTTCTTAACTTCGTCAACGTACTTGTCGGCCTCGTAGGTAGGTCTCGGCAGCTTGTAGTCTCCAGCAAACTGTAATGCTATCTCTGCAGCAGTCTCCTCTCCGAGTCTGTGACCGGGGCTCACGTATACTGGGTTAATACCGTACGAGGAGCTGTACTGTTTGGTCTGAACTGCGTAACCTATAACACCATTGTAAGTCTCAACTCTGTCGTCAGCCTTAATAGCTACTTTTTCTCCTTTATCCAGCTCGCTGATATCGGATACAGGATCTCCGCAGAGAAGGTTCTTTGCAATACCTAGAGCAGGAATATCAAATATGACTCCTATATGGGTAGCGATACCGGCCTCACGGAAATGTATTCTCCCGCTACCATCCAGAATCAACAGATCGGGTTCAGCCTCCAGCTTTTCCAGTACAGATACTATGGAGTGGCCTTCCCTGAATGCCAGTAGGCCTGGAATGTAGGGTAGAGGTGTTTCCTCCAGAACATACTCTTTCTCGATGACCTCTCCATCTCTGAGCACTACAGCGCCGCTCAGAATCTGGTCGTCAAGAAAGGCCTGATCGATACCTACTACGGTCTTCTCCTCTATATCTTCTGGCTGGAAATCTATCTGGTTATGGAATACTGCTTTCTCAGCGATCTCTCGCTGTAACTGATTCATTTCCTCTGTTTCAAGGCCTTCTTCTGGTATAAATTTCGGGTTGACTGGTTCCATAGGAAAATAAGAGAAAGGAAAATGTTTAGAATGAACTTATTGCTGGGTTGGTTCCTGTTGCTGTTGCGGGTTCTGTCGCTGGCCCTGCTGTGGCTGAGAATTCTGTTCTGGATGCTCTGTGACTACTACTGTTCCTGCAAGTCTGTCGAAAAGTCTCTGTCTTCTGTCGCTTGCAGCCATAGAGATGAGCGCTACTATGTAGAAGAATGTTACATAGACATACGTTATTCCAGGGATGTTTCTTACTAGGGCTGCGCCTTTTGTTACTTGATCTCCGTTCTCTTTGACTACTTTTATTCCCATAAGCCTTTTTCCAAGCGTTTGGCCGTCCCAGTATCCTTCGAGCAGGAATCCGTAACCTACTAGTGAGAAGATACCAATAATTACTCCTACTCCTGCGAAGGCTGATGCAATTTCGCTTTCGGCTCCGCCAGCAGCAGTACCTACTAGCGTAAAGCCAAATAGGACTACAAAGAAGAGGGTTAACGTAGCAAATACATCTACAATTTGGGCTACAACTCTCTTTCCAATTACATCAGTATCTTGTCGGGTAGGTTCTCGATTATAACCTTCCATACGTTCGTTGTAGCTTCTATAATTAAAAAATTGCAGGATAACTAGGAGAGGAAAAGAAGGATTTATTCTTTGAGCTCGGTCTTTCTGATCTCGAGCTCTCGGAATGGGTAGATCTTGTTGGCCTTCTCTCTCATGTCCTCCTGTACGTTGTCGAGGAAGATGTTCTCCATGAACTCCTCGTAGCTCTGTTCGGAAGCTTTCTCGTCGAGGATATCTGAGAGTTCTTTTCTGACGGCCTTAAGTGTCTCGGAGGAAGTCTTCTTCAGTGTTGCTCCGATAACCTTTACTCTAACAGTTCTACCATCCTTCGTGGTTGTGTCGTGGACTAGATCCATTCTGTCGGATCTTTTCCTGATCATTCGGGATACGAATTCGGAAGAACATTCCATTCCGTCAATCTCTGTGAAGGCCTTGTTGCCTTCAACTTCTGTAACCTTCAGGGTTACATCTACGTAGTATTTGCTTGTTTCTTCCATCATTTCGTTCAGGCCTTCCTTTACTGTTCGGCCGACAACCTGCGATTGTTTCTCCGCCGGTGTCTCTCCTACTTCGTCGACACTGAAAATGTCTGGCGCCTGAATCTCGTACCAGTTTTTCTGAATAACAGCCTTAGCCATACCAAGAACTCAAACTCAAAACTTTATAAACGGTATGTCTTCCCTTGTGTAGTATGGACTTAGAGTTCTACAATGAGGAAAAGCATGACTATTTCCTTGACACATTTACAGACTATTCGAGAGAGCCTACGGAGGAGGAAGAGGAGTTTTTCCGGCCTGAACTTGAACAAATCGTTGAAGACATTTCTGAGGTAACAGGTCAATCTGATGATTTCAAGCTGTACTATGCGATGACTGATGAAGATGCTCTTGATGATGACCTTCCGATTAACAGGTATGTTCATGGTTTCTCCTTCGCAGAGTGGATGGAAGGATTTGACAGAGATGTAGTCATGATTCGTGCGGTAAATGACAGAGAGGACTGGAGGCCGTGCCTGGTCAATATGCTGGCCCATGAAATGGCTCATCAAGAATACTATTCGAAGAATAAAACGGCACCATACACTAATCTGCAAAATCTTGTCTTTGAAGGCCATGCTATGAACAGGGCTGAACAGGTAGCGGAGGAGCTTGATCTGGAATGGAGCCCTCATTACCGTTCGGAAGAGCCGCCTGAAATTGATTCAGGTGCAATAATTCAGGTCCTGGATAAGAACAGGAATCAGGGCTCGGAAGATATATTCAGCAACGGCGGCGAATTATGTGAACAGGCTGAAGGGTACCAGATAGCATACCTCACGGTAGACTATCTTGTTAATGAGAAAGATATTGGGCTTGGCGAGCTGCCGGGAGAAGAGAGTTTGAGGGAAGAAGTTGAAGAGGCCTTGACAGAGGTTCTAAACTAGGGCCTCTATTTCCTCGTTCAGTCTCTCAATGAAATTCTCTTTCTCGCTTTCTGGGATCATTGCTCCTGCTGCGATGTTGTGGCCTCCTCCCTCTCCGTCGATTTCTTCGCAGATTGCTTCGATTACTTCTCCGAGGTTGAGGCCTGCTTCTACTGCTTCTTTTGATGCTCGGGAGGATACTTTCATCTTGTCCTTATCGGATTCTGCGATCCCCATGACGACTGGTGAGTTGAACAGGCCATTGCTCATTGTGATGGTGGTGACGGTTCCGATGAAGTCGTCTTCGATATTGTCTTTTCCATCGATTACGCCTATAGTGTCTTCATATACCACTTCGTCATCTTCCTTGTTGTTTTCGACGTAGCGAAGCGATGAGGAGATTTTACGTCCGTATTTTGTCGATATCTTATCTGCCAGCTCGAGGTCGTTCTCCAGAAGTATTTTGACTCCTTTCTTCGGCTGGCCTAGGCGGCCACATGCGTTGATTACTGTTGAGAACTCGTCGATCTCGTAGCCGTTGTCCAGAGTGTAGATGTCATTGAGAAGCTCTTGAACAGGGAAGCCACGCCGGATCATGGCGTTAATCAGTTTTTTCTCCTCTTCTTCATCTAGGTCGGATAGTGTGCGGAAGTCTCCATTTTCTCTGATGTCTAGGCCTGCGGATTTCACTAGCTGGATTGCTCCGGACTCGTTGTTGGATACTCCTTCCAGATGAGGATCCGTGGTATACATCAGGGACTTCTGCAGTGGTTTAGTGGAGCGACCGTAGAGATCGAGGCCCTTCCTTTTCTCTACGTGTCCTTTCTCTATTGCTTCTTCTGCCAGATCCTGGTTGAGCCCCATAAACTCTCCTTCCTGCTTCTGTACGTCTCCTGTAGCTCCAATCAATGCATATTTAACAAGATCGTCGTTCTCTTCGTCGACTGCCTTCGCAAGGAGATAGGTCATTCCTGCTGCGGAGATGGCTTCTCCTCCGTCGTGGCCGAGGAAGTGCGGGTTCATATGGATGAATCGTTCGCCGTCACCTTCGATCTGTGGTTCGTGGTGATCTGATACAATTACGTCTTTGTCGGTTTCGTCAATTATGTATTCTTTCAGGAACTTTGACTGGCCGGATCCTATGTCTACGAACAGCAGAAGGCCTTCGTCTTCTTCTGCGATCCTTTCTACGTCTTCTTCGTATAGCTGTCTGAGTATTTCGTATTCGAAGTCTTTTCCGAGCCTTTCGAGCATCTGATGTGCTACTGCTGTGGCGTTGATACCATCGGCGTCGTACTGGCCGATTAACCGGATTTTACCTTCGTAATCTCTGATCTTCTCTGCAGCTGGCTGGGCTGCGTCTAGAATGTCTTGAACCATGTATTTTCAGTTCAGTTAGAATCTCTTTTATCCTTTATGCAGATGGAGAAATTAGAAAGAAATAGGTAGGTGGGGAAATTACCGTTCTTCACGTTCGTACTCCCAGTCGTCGTCAATCCGGCCTTCATCTCTGTAGTAGGAAGCCAGTCTTCTGATCTTGGCCTCTACAAGACTCAACCTTCTATCGGCGTCTTCATCCTTCTGGTTGTCCTCGAGATGGTCCTGAATGTTTTCGGCCTTCTCGACCAGGTTGTTCAGATCCTCAGGTAGTTCATCCTGAGCATCGTTCTCCTCAAGGATTGTAGTAATCTTCTTACCTGTAACTGTCTTGACATCAGGAATTCCGTACTCGTCTCTGAGCTTCATTCCGATCTGTGAAGGATCATTACCTTCTTCCTTCAGCTTAACGACGAGCTCTTCAACTTCGTCCTCATCGTAGTCAAGCCAGTCAGGCTGTTTCTTGTCTACAGGGTTTGAACTTCCTGAACTTCCACGTGAACTCTTGTGCATTCTGCTCATAATTTTATCACATACCGATCCGGTCAAGCACCAAAGCTTTCCCGGTCTCTAAAACAAACACTGACTGGAAATTATTTTAAAACAGGGTCTAGTTATAACGGGCTCAAGGGAAAATTGTTCAACAGCTCCATAATCCTTTCTCTTTTCTTTTCGCCTGTTTCTCCTGCCTGAGATAGATGCCTTCCCTGGAGAACTTGCCTGTATACACTCTTGCCAGGCCTTTCTCTACAAGCAAACGGTTTACAGAACTGTTATCTTCGTATACATAGGCCAGCAGTCTTCCGTACTCTCCACGTCTGTCTGCTGAGCTATCGGTTCTGTACTTTATCTGGCTGTCAAGCTTCTGCTCTAGGAACTCTGCTGCTCTCTCACCGTAACTCTCAAGGCATCTCCTGTTGGAGAAAGTATCTCTGAGGCCGAATTCCTGAGGAGTATTTGCTGAATTAGTTTCTGGTGCATCAACGCCCAGCAATCGGATAGTGATTTCCTGGCCTCCGCTCTCTACATCGATGGTGTCGCCGTCCACTACCTCTATCAGCGTGGCGTTACTCTTGACAGGTTCTGGTTCGGCCTGATATGCTGTGGCGGTGATAACTGCCAGAAAAAGTATTCCAAATACTTCGGGAGACAGTAGCTTTCTCATAGATTTTTTACTTGTAGCGGCCTCTCCTTTCCACTTCCTTCAGCTGTTCTAGGACTTTATCTGCTTCGCTGTACTTTCTGTAGCCTTCTACAAATTTCTCCCAGGCCTCTTCAGCTACTTCCGGGTGTGAGCTGTTCAGAACCTGTTTCAGCAGGTGTATATCGACGGCTTTGTCCTCGACTCTGTCTGAGTGGAACGCCAGGCCGAAATCTATAATGTAGATGTAGTCGTTGCTGACTGCGTTGCTGGTGGTTAGGTCTCCGTGGACTATATCTGTGTCGTGGAGTAGTGCAACGTTCTCTCCAAGCGATTTCATCTTCTCTACATCTTCTTCAAGTACTTCTTTCAGCTGCAGGCCTTCAATCCTCTGCATCTTGATGACTGAGTCTTCCTGATCGAGGATTTCCGGAACATTTACTCCGTGCTTCTTGGCTTTCTTCATTATCCGGGCCTCTGTCTTCGTTCTCTCTGTCCTGATCTTGCTGTCAAGTTCCGGATGCCTGTACTTCTTCGGCTCTCTGGTCTTCACTACTCTGTCATCGGTTATTTCTATTACGGCCTCAGCTCCTCTGAAACTCATACTGTGTTACTGGTGTGTTCACTCTTTTTTATCCTTCATCCGACTGCAGGTATCTTCTGAGTTCCAGCATGTTCTTCCTGCGCAGCTCCTCCTTGTAGTTCCTGTTCTCCATAATCCCCTCTATATGGTCTGCCAGCAGCTCGGCCCCGGTCATGTCCGGAATATTAACGTAGACAACATTCAATGACTTCAGCAGCTCCTTGGTCTCTTCGACGCTTTCTGAACGTAGAATTCGGTCGGCATCGGTTTCCAGGCCTACTATTTTTTCTGAGGCCTTTCGCAGTGGTATAGTTGATATTATCAGTTTGGCCTTGTCTGCCCTGGCTTTTTTCCATGTCTCATCCTCCATTATATCGCTGAAAATGTAGTTGTCTCCTCTGTCATGCAGTTCCTCTACTTTCTCTGGGTCGTTCTCAAGTACAACGAACTGCTGTTCCTCTTCCTTCAGTTTGTCAGCCAGTCTTTTACCCTGTGTATCGTATCCTACCAGTATCACATGTTTTTCCAGTGCGCCGTCTACATGAGTTCTTATGGTGTCTTCTGCATCCGGAAGCAGGTCATGCCTCGACATGAAGCTGTAGATATCTTCTTTGTGTCTCTGGGTGTATGATGAGATCAGCATGCTTGTTGTAGCTGTCAGGATAATGGCCTGGAAAAGAGCGTCATCCATTATACCTACCAGGTGTGTCTGGATTGCGATTATCAGCGAGAGCTCGCTTACCTGGTCGATACTCATCCCGGTGAGGTACGAGGTTCTCTTGTTGTGGCCCTGCATGATCAGAGATGTTATCACCATGTAAGGCTTGAATACCGAGGTTATTGCAAGAAGCAGGGCTGAGATCAGCAGTATCCGAGAGTTAGGGAAGGTGATTAATGCACCTAGAGATACGAAGAAGATGGCTGAGAAGAAGTCTTTCAGCGATCCTGTGGTGTCAAGTATTTCGATGTTGTAAGGGTATTTCGATACTGCGAATCCTGCGGCAAAGCTTCCTGCAGCTATGGAAATGTCCAGGTACTGCGCTATCCCGATGAATCCGGAGAGAATACTTATGGAGAAGAGCATCATTAGCTCTCTTGAACCTTCTGTTAGCCTGGTCAGCTGGTCGAAGAGGTACTGGCGGAAGACTACTGCGCCGAGAATCATGGAAAGGCCATAGTACAGGTTCTGAGGTATGTTGGTGAGCATTGTTTCTGTGCTGCCGAGCGCTATAAGTATCAGTACAGCGATAACGTCCTGTGTCAGGTGTATGGACTCTGCCAGTCGGCCGTGTGTAAGATTAATGTGTATCTCCCTGTCCAGCAGATCCAGGCCTACCAGTGTAGAGCTCAGTACTGCGGCCAGCATGAAGAGGATGCTGTTCAGAAGGTTGAATCCGAAAAGGTAATGCCCTAGAGCAAGGCTGAAACCACCGATTACTGCTATCTGGACTGCGCCTGCTATCTGGCTCTCCCGGGCTACAGAGGTAAGTCTTTCGGGATCCATTTTCACTCCGAAGATGAAAACCAGGAAGGACAGGCCTATCTGCACGAAGGAAAGCATCTCCTGCTGGGGGAAGAACCTTCCTACCAACACTCCTGCAAGTATGTAAGCGGGTATAGCAGGGTGATCGAAGTAGTCCATAACAAGCAGTATTGCTGAGGAAGCTACGAACACTGCTGTCAGAATATTTATCAGTTCTGAGATAGGTTATCACCTCTTATCTTTTCTAATTCGGCCTCTACCTCTTCTTCAAACAGTTCTTCATCCTCCAGGTAGAGTTCCAGGTACTCGCTGAGCCTGTTACCTGTTAATAGGTTCTTTACGATTACATAGTCTGCGCCTCTATCGTACAGGTCTACAGCGTGTTCGATGTCATCTGCTTTTACGATTGCTACCGATTCCCTCTTTTTTTCCTCTAGTATGCGGTCGTTCACTGCTTTTTCAGGTGAGACACTGATTACAAAGTCTGCTTTTCCTAGCCTTGCAGCTTCACGGATCTCGCCATGCTTGAAATCTCCGTAAATATACTCGTAGTTTGACCGAGAAAGCTCTGCTGTATTACTTGAGTCCCTATCTATCACAAGAACGTCGTACTCCTCCTCAAGTTTCTTGCATGCTCCTCTGGCAACTTCGTCGTATCCGACAACTACAACGTGGCCTTCAAGGCTTTCTACTTCTATATCTTTCTTCTCCTCTCCTTCAAACTCCTCGAGTATGTGGTCGAACTTCTTATGGATCTCATCCTTGAAACGGATCATGTAGGCCGAGCTCCCCATTGTAAGTATTGTAACCATGCTGATGAAGCCGGAGACCTCCTCTGCGATAAAGCCCTGTGTGATGGCCAGGCTGATCAGTATAAGGCCGAACTCGCTGACCTGTGTCATGTTCATAGCTGTCTTGAAACTGGTTTCTGGGGTGAACTTGAACCTGTCAACAGTGAAGAAGAAAATCAGGAACTTACCTAGAACAAGAACAACTGAGGCTACAATAGCTTCGGGGAGGAACGCCTGTAGAGAACCTCCTGTAATACTGAGCCCGAAGTTAAGGAAGAATATTGCCATGAATAAGTCGGTTAGAGGTCTTACTCTTTCCTGAAGTTCTCTGCTGTAAGGTATCTGCGCAAGCCCTACGCCTGCGATGAAGGCTCCGATTTCGAGTGATAGATTGAAGTACTGGGAGAGTGAGATGAATATGAAGGCCCATGCAACTCCGTGGGTGAAGAAGGCAGGCTTGTTGCCGGATATTTTCTTCAGTATGCTTGAGAAAAGGTATTTTGAGGATAGAAGGGATACTGCTGCGATGAAGGAGATCATTACGAATATCTCTCCTAGTTTGAGAGCTATTTGGGCGGGTGAGGTGCTTTCAACTGTGAGAAGTGCAAGTATAAGTACTACGGCAATATCCTGTACCAGAAGTATCCCTATATCCAGTCTTCCGGGCAGTGTCGATGCCTCATCTAGATTGGTAAGTAGTTTGACGACGAGTGCTGTTGAACTGAACATTACTGCTGCGCCGATGAATGCTGACGTTGTTAAGCTGAATCCAAGCAGGGAGCTAATTGTGAGTCCTAGTGCGAAGGTCAGTACCATCTGTATAACTGCGATTCCAACGGTAGGCCTCAGAACGTCTCTTACCTCATCTAGGTTGATTTCCAGGCCGATAAGGAAAAGCAGGAATACCAGGCCTAGTTCGGAGAAAAGGGCTGTCATCTCGGTCTCTGCAATAAGATCTAGTCCTACAGGCCCTACTACCAGCCCGGCGATAATATAGGCCATTACCTTCGGCTGCCGTGTCTTCTCAGCTACTATGCCTAGGACCGTGGCGATACCGATTAGAAGAGCGAGCGATTCGTAGCCTACAGCCATGTCTATAGAACTTTTTCGATCTCCTTCTTCTTAATAGGTCCCTCTCTGAAGACCTCTACCTCGCCATCACTAACAGCTGCAATAGTAGATGTAGGCCCGGAATCAAGCTCTCCGGCATCAATCACGTAGTCAACTTTCTCCAGGAGTTCCTCCGAGATATCGTCGACTGAGTAAGGTGTGTCGTGGCCTGAAATATTTGCTGAGGTAGCAGTTATAGGCCCTACCTCAGAGAGCCTGTCAGCAATCTCTCCGGAAGATATTCTGAAAGCAAAATCCTCGTTCAGGTTGTCCGGAACAGTATCCTTTCTGTCAGCGATAAGTGTCAGAGGCCCTGGCATGAACTCTCTGATAACTTTTCTCTCCTCATCTGAAAGATCTGCATACTTTTCTGCAGTATCAATTGAGTCAACTATAGCTGTCAGGCCTTTGCTTCTAGGCCTTTTCTTCGCCTCATATACTTTTTCGATCGCTACCCGGTCTGTTGCATCGGCTGCTATTCCATATGCGGTTTCTGTAGGAAATACTACTATTCCACCTTCTCGGATTACTTCCTTTGCTTCTTCAACTTGTTTTTCTATATCTCCCATTCTACTTCCACCTCGTCAGGCCTCCAGTCAGGCTTTTTACCAGAGTTTTCTATACTTGTCTCTCTTCCAGCTTTTAACTCGATTAATCCCTGGTGTGCGATCATGGCTCCGTTGTCCATACAGAATTCATGCGGAGGGAAGTAAGCTTCGGCATCTCGCTGCTCGCACATAAGCTCCACCATCTCTCTAAGCCGGGAATTCATTGCTACGCCACCAGTTAAGAGGGCCTCAGTGCTGTCCTCTTGGGCCATCGCTCTTTCCAGTGCTTCGACCGCTGCCGAGTATGCGTGTTCCTGGAAGCTGTTGGCTAAAACTTCGTCATCTACTTCCCCGATTTTTCTCTCAGCCTCAGTTGTCAGGCCTGAGAAGGAGAAATCCATGCCCTTGATTGGGTAGCTCATTTCAATTATTTCGTCTGTCTCTTCTGCTAGTTTCTCGATCTCAGGTCCTCCGGGATGAGGGTATCCCAGTTTTCGGGCTAGCTTGTCGAGGGCGTTGCCGAGTGCGATGTCAAGTGTTTCTCCTACTACACGGTACCGGCCTGATCTCAAGTCAAGTATCTGGCTGTTACCGCCGGAAATGTAGAGTGTCGTCGGGTTTTCTGCCTCCGTTGTTCTTATCCCGATCGAGATGTGGGCCAGGCAGTGGTTGACACCGATCAACGGTATATCGTATTTTTTAGATAAAGTTCTGGCCAGTACTGCTCCTACGTCAAGGCACTGAGGTATTCCAGGTCCTTGCGAGAAGGAGATAGCATCTATATCTTCTAGAGGGAAGTCTGTCTTGGCTTCGGCCTCGTTGATCTTCTCCAAAGCGTGCTGGTAGTGATGCTCTGAGGCCTTTCTTGGATGTATTCCGCCTTCTTCCGGCTCGAACATCGACTTCACGTTTGCGTGTACTTCGTCTTCGTCTACTATGCCGATGCCGAGTGTATGGGCAGTTGACTCGATGCCTAGAACTTTCATCTAGGAAAAATCTGGTTTGGAAAAGTTAAAAGTTGAGAGGTAGAACTTGGGAAAATTGATATGTAGAAATGAGGGGTAAGGCCTTGATGCCTTACTGGTGTTTGGTGTAGCCGCACTTGCCGCAGCTTTTACGGTCGTCGTGCTCTGCGAGGAATGAACCGCATCTTGGGCATTTTTCCCCGTTGTGGGTTCCGTCTTCACTGTATTTTTCGTGGATGGCTACTGTCTCGTGTTTTGCCATTTAATTAGTCACCTTTATTTCTGGCTCTCAAGCCAGTCGATTAACGTTGTACGGTTTTTGTTGTCTTTCTCTGCTTCCATCGCAGCGTCCCAGTCGACCTCTTCCATGTCTTGAAGTGCGTCTTTGGCGTCCGTGATGGTTCCTGAGACTGCTTCTCTGTAGTCTTCAGTTACCTCTACTTCTTCCTCTTCTAGGGCTTCTTTCTCAAGTTCTTCATCGTAGTCGAAGTCTTCAAGGACTTTGAGTGTTGCCTTTGATTTCTGGCTTCCGAAACCTGTGTAGATAGATTCTACTTCGATGCTTTCGGTTTCGATACCGTTTTCTGCTGCAACGCGCGATTTTACGTCTTCTTCGCTCGGTGTAGCCTCGCCTTCATGGTTGAGACTTACTTCTACTTCTCTCCTGTCTAGGAGAGGGTTTTCTCTTACTGCTGTGATGTTTGCTTCCATTCAAAAATCGCCCCCGCGATTTTCTTCTTGTCCAGAAATTCTTTGAATTTCGTACATAGTATTCACGTTTTATTTGACTCTTATTGCGTATTTTCCTGGAGTGTTAATTTCCAGTTTCTCTGCGATTTCAGAATCTTCGGGATCGTAGATAACTACTAGTCCGCTCCAAGAATCGGATAGATCGTTGTTCTTGCATACAGGGCATTCTTGGGCATCTTCTACAATACGGTTACAGTTTTTACATGCTTTTTCAGCCATTAGAAAACCACCTTATGGTTTTCGGCCTGTCCAGAAAATCTTTGATTTTCGTACATTATTCTTCACCTTCTTCCTCTTCTTCGGTCTCTTCCTGCTCTTCTTCGTACTGTTCGATCCATTCTTCTTTTCCGAGGCCTGGCTGTCTCATTGTCAGATTGATCTTGTTGGTGTCTTCCTTTCCTAGTGAGACTGCGATTATTCGGGCTGTGACGACATCTCCTGTTTCAAGTGTGAACTGGTTCTCTTCTGAGACCAGCATGTTGTTCTCCTCGTCGTGGTTGACGTACTCGTCCATTACCTGAGATACGTGGCATAGGCCGTCGAAAGGCCCGATTCTGATAAATGCTCCGAAGCTTGTTACGTCTACTACTTCTCCGAATACAACTTCGTGGAGCTCTGGTTCGTATACAAGTGCTGAGTATTCTACATCGTAGTGTACTCCTGCGTCCTCTGGCTCGATTTCTCCTCCTTCAACGGAGTTTACTTCCTCGATTGCGAGGACTACTCCTACTTCAGGACTGATATCTCCTTCTGTTTCTGCTTTAAGGCCTTCTGTGACGCTTTCCTTTACGTTCTCTCCCAGATGCTCTGGGGGAACTCTTACTGATTCTTGTATTGTTTTTCTTTTGTACATTTGAGACACTACCTCCATTCAGAGGAAAGGGAAGTCTGGAAGGGTATAAGCCCCTTCTTAATCTTCTACCTCTGTGGAACATTTAACAGGTTGACGACAATTTTTAAAACCCTACCGAGGAACGGTTTAGAACCTCCAAATGCGTCCCGCTACGGATAATGATTACCTCACGGCCTCTATCTAGAAGTCGCTCTTTCAGCTCCTTGTCGTTAGTTGCAACTACAAACTCATCGCTGACATCAACTATCAAGTCATCTACCTCTCCGTTGCCATGAGTTTCCAGCACTTCAATATCCTTTTTCTCTATCAGTTGCTCTGCCAGATCTCCATACTTGCCCCCTTCTATACTTTTGGCCTCCTCTACTGCGTCGTCAAGGGTATAGAGTTCGTGGAGAGGATAGAGCCGTTCTATCTCATCGAATATATCGAACGAATGCTGGAAAGGTGCTACCAGAAAATTGGTGTCCAGCAGGATTTTATCTGTCATAGGTTATTCTTCTTTCGTTAACTCTAAAACTGTGGCCTGATCTACCTTTGGTATATGAAGACTATTGGAGTTCTCTGGGATGAAGAAGTTACCTGGGATGGAGAAAAACCTTTCGATGGCCAGTCAAATGAAGCCTACGGATATTTTTCTGAAAGGGCTGAAGATAAGGATGTGAGGCTTGTTCAGGCCCAGTATCACTGGTATGATGATGGATCTCTGTCTCAGGGCTGGGTTTACGAGGAAGGTTCTTGGCAGAAAGTGGAGGATGTCGAGCTCGATGGGGTATTCGATAAGTTCCACTTTGATGAGGATACAAAGGCTCTCAAGCAGGAGATTAGTGAGACTATAGGAATCCTGAATAATCCGGAGCTGGAGGAGCTTTGCAAGGATAAACTCCTAACTTATGAGCGGTTTCCTGAGAAGATGCCGGAGACAAGGATTTTCTCCGATGACAATGCTCAGGAAATGCTGGAGGAGTACGGCAAGATTGTCCTGAAGCCTCGTTACGCTTTCGGTGGCAAAGGTATTCATATTGTAGCGAGCGAAGAGGAAATACCTGAAATAGAAGATGATTACATCATTCAGGAGTTTATTGACAGCAGCGGAGGCATCGAAGGCATAGTTGAAGAAACGCATGACCTAAGAGGCATAGTAGTAAACGGTGAACTAGAGGCAGGTTATGTCAGATACAGCGACGGCGAGATAAGTAACGTGGCGCAGGGAGGCTCACAGGATGCAGTTAGTCCGGAAGAATTCCCTGAGAAGGCTCTGGATCTCATTGAGTCTGTTAACGACGAACTAGAGTTCAGACCGTGTCTTTTCTCCGTCGACCTTTTCTTCGATGGAGAAGGAAACCCTTGGATAGTTGAGCTGAACTCGAAGCCTGGAATAGGTTTCTACGGTGATGAAGAAATGAAGAAGCAGCTTGTGCCGGTGATGGATGGTCTTGTAGAGGCTTTCAAACAGCTCTAGTTTATCATTTCTTTTGCTTCTTCTAGGTCTTCGGTCAGTCTCTCGGCAATATTCAATCTTATTTCCTTTGCTTTCTCTCTACTGACTTCTTCAGGTATATCCAGGTTCTGTGAGACAGGTGAGAATTCTGAAGGGTTAATGCCCATTTCCTTGATGTATTCTCTGACTTCTTCTGACTCAAGGCCTTCCTTTATCGCTTTTTCTGATGCATTTTTCACTTTCTGGAACTCTGGCAGTTCTGATCTCTTCTTTTTCTGTACTATCGGTTTGACAGCTTTCACGATTTTGATTACCTCGGTAAGAAGTGTTGTATCAGGGGCCCGCCATTCAACTGTTGGGTAGTCTTCCCTCAGTTTTACCGGGGTCCAGACCGAGTTCTCCGGTTGGAAGAATCTTTCAAATCTTTCTGTTTCTATGCCTTTCTGCTCTGCCTTGTTCTCGAATTCTTCGAAAAGTTCCTCTCTTTTTTCACGCCACTCCGTGATTGAATCCATGTATGGCCAGAGCTCTCTCTGTTCGGGGAACGCTCCGCAGGCTTTGTGCCTGTAAATTTTGTTTCTGCATCCGTCCGCCAGGTGCTTTCTCTGGTATCTCGGCGATGAGTTCGTCAGTGCAGAGAGCGGATCCATGGCTGTCAAGGTGTTGAGCTGTCTGAGAGAGTCCTCTTTTTCAAAATGGATGTGGAGGCCAGCAGTCCTGCCAGCATGTTTTACTTCAGGCCCTATGACTTCCTGCTCTATCTGGAATCTCTCGGATTCGTATACTTCGACCTCTCCGGAGTTTAGAGGTGTTCCAAGGGGTACTATTCTTTTGCCATCTTTTTTGGCTAGCTCTACAAGTATCTCTGTTTTTGATATGGCCTCTTTCAGAAGTTCATCCATGTCTTCGTGCGGTTCTGTCTGTATTTCTATCATTGACCGTGAGAATTCCTGTGATGCAAAGTAAACTCTTTCTGCTACTGGCTTGGCGTAATCAAGTTCTCCTTCCTCGTCTATGACCCAGAACTCCAGTTCGAGGCCTGCTTTCAACTCTGATTCGCCTCCTTCATCGCTCTCTCGTGCATTCTCTCGACAAGTCTGAGAATAATGTTTTCGCCTACAGTTTCGTTAATTGCTCTGTAGAGGCCGAATGCACTGTTCAGCTCCAGTACGTAAACGCCGTCGTCGGTCTCTATTACGTCTACTCCGGCTATATCGAATCCTGTTGCTCTTACTGCTGTGAGCGCTGCCTGTTTCATTTCTGGTGTTAGGTCGGCTTCTTTTCTCTCACCACCTTCTGCTACGTTTGACCGCCATTCGTCTCCGCTGCTGGATCTCTGATATGCGTATACGTCTTCCCCCATTACAATTACTCGTGTGTCTGTTCCTCCGTGCTCCTGGTACTCCTGCAAACAGATATCCTGTTCAAAGGATTTCATCGTGTCCATTACGGGCTTTAGCTCGTTTTCCGAGCTTGCTCTCATCACTCCCTGTCCTCCGGCTCCTTCAATAGTCTTCATGATGATCGGATACCCGAGTTTCTCCGCGGCCTCTACTGCTGTCTCGGGAGAGATCGTGTAGAAGCTGTCCGGCACATTTACTCCGTTTTCTGCCAGTATCTTCATACTGTAGAACTTGTTGTTGGAGTAGGAGAAGGACTCGTCTTCGGCCTGTGTCACGACTCCGGCCTTGTTGAGAACCTCTACCAGGTGTTCGGAGAAGAGTGCGTCCTGATCGTTGGTTCTTACATACGCTGCGTCGAACTCTGTCAGATCTGTATCTTTGTAGAGTACTTTACTCCCTTCTTCACTGTGTATAAGCTTGAGGCCATCTACCGGGGCTGCAAGAACAGAGTCGAATATTTCTTCGGCCTCCTCTATTATCAGCTGGTGTGTGGTAGATACTTCGCCATAGATTATTGCCAGTTTCATTTTCTTAGGCCTCTTCTCCCTGTTTTATAGTATCTGCTATGATTTTGTACACGTCTTTCCCGGAGATTTCTGCATATGTATCTAGATCAGGGTTCGGGTTTACATCGATTACCTGTTCGTCTCTTATCAGTACTTCTGCGGTCTGAGTTCCAAGCGACTTTTTTGCATCCAGCACAAGGTCCTCTATGCTGTTTGGTATATTCGAGTACCTTAGATTGTCCTCACCGATCTCCCAGTCCTCAGAGGTGTCTTCAAGCGAGACCACTTCCTCTCCCGCGACAAGACAGCGGTATTTCGTGCCTTTCGAGAATTCGTGGAAAAGAATAACGTTCTCCCCGTACTCCGTTCCTTCAGTGAAACCCCCAATCTCTTCAACAGTGTCTATCTTCTTCTCCTCTGATAGCTCAAACCCTTCGAATTTTCTGGCTACTAGAGGCCCTTTCAGATAGTTCTCGAGATTTCGGGCAGATTTTTCATCGGCTACAACTGCTGTCTTCGGAGCAGATACGTTTTTCTCGTGCAGAACGCTGTATAGATAGTTTTTCTTCGACATTGCGAAAAAGGAGGTTGAGGAGTAGTTTACCGGTATTCCTTTCTCCTCGATAGTCTCAAGCAGAACTCTTCCGAAAACTGCATTTTTTTCAGGAATATTTGCATAGACAGCATCGAAGTTCTCTACAGGCGCTCCACCTATCTTTACATCTGAATTATTGTCTCTCACCTCTGGAGCTACCTCCTCGATACTTGCCGTCTCCACTTCTTCAAAATGCTGGTTTAACTCCTGTGTAGCGTCTTCTTCGTCAGTTATCTTCAGTAGTTTCATTGTTGTCCTCCCCCTGTTTCGAATCCGGCATCCAGATCCGTGTCAACTTCTCACTTGAACCCCATTTCTCCATATACTCCTCCATTGATGGTGGTGTGGAGTTCTTCAAAATACGGCCCTGTCGCAGAATCTTTCTCAGTCGAGCCTCTAATGTCTTCGACAGCTCGTCGTAGTAGCTCTTGTCTGCGTAGATCAGGTCGTTCTTGATCCTCCAGTGTGCTGTTGTTCCTTTTGGTGCGACCACGATGTATCCTCTCTTGTGGCCGAACTCTGCCATGGCTTCTTTCAACTGTTCTTTGTTGACATAGTACACTCCTCCGTTGGTCCCGCTTGGATCAAGAATCAGTATTTCATCGCCCTCTACTCCTACTGATAGTACGAAGTGGCCTGCAGTGGCTTCTGGGAATATCTCTGGCTTGTAGAAGTTTGGCACGATCAGTGCGCCGTCGTTGAACCAGGCCTTGAATTCGTCGTCTAGATCAGTTATCTTGTCGTAGCCAATCCAGGCCGTCTTCACTTCGTTGTTAGTAAGTTCTTCTACTGAGTCCATAAGCTCTTCTTCATCGGCGCCTTCACCTTCCTCTACGTTTGCTTTCTCTCCGATCTCCTTCTGGTCGTGTTTGTATCCAAAGACTTCAAGCGCCATCTCCATTGATGCAGGACCGCAGTATGATGGGTCCTGTGCTACAAAGTAGCTTGTTATTTCCTCCAGAGTGTCGAGGTCGCTACGTGTCCTCTTGAACTTGAGGTTTGAGTCCATTATCTGGCTGTTAGGAGCCAGTACTGTGAAACCTGAGTTGGTGTCGACTGTTGTGCTGAATAGCGAGACATCTTTGATCTCTCCCGTCTCGTCGTCGATCTTGACTTCCTCTCCAGGCCTTACAATCCTCGAGTTCTTGAGGTATACTCCTGCCGCAAAGTTCTCGAACAGGTCTTTGAAGCCGTAGAACAGCAGGCCTGCGATAAGGAATGCTACGGCCCATGATGATGCTGTTACCAGTTCATTGATCGTGCTCTGTGCGATCCCTAGCTGTCCGAGCACTATCTGCAGCAGTACCAGGTAGAGGAAGCCTTTGATCAGCGCTGAAACCGCCTTGAATGCGTTGACCGATAGGCCTGCTTCCCGGAAGTAGCTCCTTACTCCTACTGTTTTCAGGAAGTCCTCGATGAATCTGGTGAATACGTTTATTGCGATGACTCCAAGGATTGCTACAAGTATCCCTGTCAGTATTTCAGGAATGTACGTCGTGGTCTGCGCTATTATAGTATCTGTTAACGATGAATTCAGGTAGAAAAGTGCTGCGGTGATTACTGCGCCGTCAAGCAGGTAGGAAATGTACTGCAGTCTCTGTCTTTTCTGCTCAACGTCTTTTTTGGTGGCCTCATCGTTTCTGAGTATCCACAGCCGGTTGTACATCATGTTGAAGCTCTTGACCGCTAGGTGGCCTAATACCAAAATCAGAAGTGTTACGGCTACTCTGATGCTTGTGTTGCTTGACATGATGAAAGCTAGTGCAGAATCTAGAATACCGGCCATAACTACCTACTCCTAAAAGCTGTTATATAAACTCTTTCTTTTATTCCTTATCGATGATTTTTCCATAGCCGATAAGTCGCCATCTGGACCCTATTTGACGGGAAATAGCGATTCTGTCGTCTTCCTCGGCGCAGATAGGGACTTTCAGATCAAGTTTAACCTTCTTCCCGGCCTGCGTTACAATGCCTGCAGACTTCGAAGTTCCTGCGTTAAGCATCAATGGCTCGTTCTCCTTGATATTTTCGATCTCCTTCTCCTGCTCGGAACCAACGGCTCGATCCATAAGGTTGACCTCTACGGTGATGTTCTCGGTCGTCTCTGGAAGAGTACCTTCTTCGCCCAGAATATTGCCTGAAAGACCGTCGGACTTAGCCATCGAAGGATCAAGATCTGTCTCGATTGCTAGAAGACCTCCTGGAGTCCCTTTCTCTACAGGCTGTCCTCCATGCATAATGCTTTTGATCTCAGTCTCTACCGTTCTCCATTCTTCGTCCTGATTGATTCCGGGACTGAGTTCGACTTTGTCACCGACCTCAAGCTCCCCTTCAACCAGTGAACCGCCTACTACCCCACCATGGAGGTCTTCGGGGCTTGTCCCTGGCTTGTTGATATCGAAGCTTCTGGCGACAAGCATCTTGCCGTCGGCCTCGAGATCTCTTTCAGGAGTAGGAATTTCCTCGTCGATTGCTTCAAGAAGTGCATCGATATTGATCTCCTGCTGAGCGCTGATAGGGATTACAGGGGCGTCTTCAGCTACTGAGCCCTCTACAAACTCCTGGATCTGTTCGTAGTTCTCACGGGCCTCTTCCTCTGAAACCAGATCGATCTTGTTCTGTACAATTACAATATTTTCTACTCCGATGATATCGAGCGCTGCAAGGTGTTCCCGGGTCTGAGGCTGAGGACATTCCTCATTGGCTGCGATAACTAGAATTGCACCGTCCATAATTGCAGCTCCGGAAAGAACGTTTGCCATCAGTGTTTCGTGGCCTGGAGCATCTACGAGAGAAACAGTTCTCTCTTCTTCGCCATTACTTTTTACATTCAGTTCGCCGTCTTCGTCTCTGTAGTATGTGATATCGGCGTATCCGATCTTGATAGTGATTCCTTTCTTCAGTTCTTCGCTGTGTTCATCAGTCCATTTTCCGGAAAGAGCTCTAGTTAAAGTAGTTTTTCCGTGGTCTACGTGACCTACAAGACCGATGTTAACTTCAGGTATTTGATCGCTCATATACTAAATCATCCTCGGAAACAGTTATAGTTCTCCCGCCAATTTCGACATCATAGTTTATCTGGCTCTGAGGAGAAAGACTGGTAAAGAAGTTTTCGAAAGGCCTAGTGTCGGTGACTACTACCTCTTCTTCGTTGTACTGCTCTTTATCTCCTATGTATCTGGCAGTATCGCCTATCTCGTAATCCAGAAATAGTGCAGATTCTAGGCCGTCCTTTATTCCTATCTGATCGAAGAAGGCATCGGCCTTGTGGCCTTTATCCTCGATCTCGGAAAGTGCTGCATCAAGGTAGTACTCTGTGACTAGGCCCATCTGGATTTACTCTTCCTCTTCGTCTCCTTCAAGGATTTCCTCTACTGACTTGCTGCCTTCTTCAACTACTGTTGTGTTCAGCTGCTCGATCTGTCTTGAAACTGTTCTTCCCCGGACAGATTTTCTTTCTTTGGTTCCTTCTTCCTGTTTCTTTATCCCGGAACCGTCTTCGATTAGAACTCTCTGTCTTTCGGAGCCTTCGATGCTTTTTCTCATCGGGAAGCCTGCTTTGTCGGATCCTCCTGTAATCTTCAGAGTATATCCTGGAACATCGACTAGGCCTCCATCGATTTCGTCTCCGACCTCTTTTCCGATTAGCTGAGAACTGTCTTCTACTTCGGTTTGAAATGTTTCGCCGTCTTTAGTACCAATTGTAACTTTCATTGATTGTTTCACCTGCTCAGTCCATTCGCACCGGCGTAAAGGCCGTTGCTGTTAACGCCACTTCTGATGGAAGGACGATAGTTTCCGAGCAAGAACTATTTAGGCAGAAACTTTTTTGAATCCAAAAACCTTTGACCCTGAGTTTTTATTCAACTAAAACCCTAACCAGTGATATGAGGGCCTCAGTAATCTCCCAGATAATAGGAAGGTTTCTACAGGTCTTCGCTGTGGTGATTGCAGCTCCTGTAGCGGTTGCGATGTACTATGGGGAGGCCACAGTACAGTCATTTCTCTTCGCATCTGCATCTGCAATGGTTGTAGGAATGTTTCTCTCATATGTAGGTTCTTCTAGTGAGCCTACTACTTCTGAAGCTCTCTACGCTACAGTAATGGGTTGGTTTATAGCAGTGTTTGTCGGTGCAATACCGCTCCTGGGGTATATGACAATGATGAATGCCGTATTTGAGGCTACGGCGGGCCTAACTACTACTGGGATTTCCATGTTGCTGGCGCCTGAGGTGTTACCTAAATCTATCCTTTTCTGGAGGGCGTTCATGCAGTGGGTAGGAGGTCTTGGAATACTTACTTTCTTCATAGCAGTCATCCGTGAATCCGGAGGTATCTCCAGAAGGCTTTTCTCTGCAGAGGCCCATAAGACAGATCCTGGGAGCATAAGACCGTCTCTAAAGAAATCGATAATAGAGCTCTGGAGGGTATATGGATTCCTCACTATGCTGATAATAGGTATATATATAGGCCTTGGAATGTCGGTATTCAACTCATTCGCCCACGCATTTACTGCAATATCTACGGGCGGCTTCTCGACTGTAGGAGCCAGCATGGCAGCCTTCTCAGCACAGGTTCAGGCAGCAACAGTACTGTTCATGTTTGTAGGAGGAGTCAACTTCGTTCTGCTGTACAGATTTCTGAGAGCAGATGTCAGGCCTCTATGGGAGAACTCCGAGTTCAAACTCTACACACTAATCTTCCTCGTCATAACAGGAATAATGGGGATCGAACTCCTCGGCAAGGGAATGGCTCCGGCCTCCGCACTTCTTAACTCCTCCTTCACCTCCGCTTCAGTGCTATCATCCACAGGCTTTGCTACAGTAGGAGTTACATCTCTCTCGGTAGCACTCCAGGCCCTTTTCCTCGGAGGAATGTTTGTAGGAGGTTCTCTGGGATCTACCGCAGGAGGTATAAAGATCTTCCGGCTGAAAGCAATGTTTGAACTGGTTAAAACTCGTGTAAAGGGTTATTCTCTGCCAGAAACTGCTATAAATGAGGCCAAGATCGATGGAGAGATACTTTCGGGCTCTGTGGTTAGAACTATCTCGGTACTGTTCTTTGTATGGATATCAGTCATATTTGTTGCTACTCTGGGCGTGCTGGCTGTGGAGGACGTAAGCTTCATGGCTGCTCTCTCTGGAACTATCTCTGCAGCAGGTAACATGGGTCCTGTGTACATGGCTGGTGAGAATATGGTCGCACTGTCGCCTGTAACTAAAAGCATCTGGGTGGTCGTCATGCTTGCGGGCAGATTGGAGATGCTTCCTTTGCTTGCATTATTTAATAAGAGAATTCTCAAAAACAAGTAGAGATGTACGTAGTCATAGCTGGAATCAACACTCTGTCGAAAAGACTGGTCGAAAGACTGGAAGGAAGACACGATATAGTAGCAATAGACGCAGACGAAGACAAATGCGAAAGACTCTACTCTTCGTCAGGTGCAACAGTCATAAATAAGGCTCCGACCACGTTATCCGCACTGGAAGATGCAGGTATTACACAGGCCGATGTACTTATATCTACATTGAAAGACGACAACCAGAACATGGTCGTATGCTCTCTAGGCAAAAAGTATGGTGTGCCAAAAGTCGTTTCGAAACTGGAAGACGAAGAATACTTTGAAGCATTCCAGATAATCGGTGCAGAAACAATAGGCGACACAGATATACTTCTATCCGAGTTCCTATCATCTGTAGAACATCCCTACCTCGTCAAACTTGCAAACCTGTCTAACGACAGGGAGATACTGAAAGCCTCCATCAGAGAGGACTCTAGTCTCGCAGGATCAACGGTGAAGGAAATGAAGAGCATGAAACACTTCCCTGTGGACTTCCAGCTTACATCAATAGTGAAGCCGGAAGACACGCTGAAGGCACAGCAAGATATTGAGCTGGAGGAAGAGGACCAGCTCGTGCTTATAGGCCCTGAGGATAAAAAAGAAAAGCTAGATAAGTTCTTCCAGGACCAGTAATTGATATGAAACTACGAGACAAGCTGAAGAAAGCAGTCAAGAAGAAAGCCTGGAATACAGGTAAGAAGGCCGGAAAGAGCTACCTGAAATACAAAGCTGTTTCCTACGGCTGGAAAAAGCTTAGGAAGAAAGTTAAGAAGAATTAAAGAATTTCAACTATTTCCCCAACTTCCTTATTCGCACGGTAAAGCTTGGCAGGCCTATGCGACACATTTTCCTCTCGTTCACCGGTCTCTTCAACTAATTCGTGTTTATGGATCTTCTTCCGGAAGTTCCTCTTATCAAGTTCTCTGTCAAGTATTACTTCGTAAGTGTTCTGCAACTGGCTTAACGTAAACTTTTCAGGAAGTAGAGAAAATACTGCTGTCGAATACTCCAGCTTCCACCTCAGTCTCTTCACAGCGTATTCTATAATGTCCTCGTGGTCGAAACCGAGTTCCGGGAGATCGTATGCCGAGTGCCATTCGATGGCCTCAACATCTTCGGTCTCCTGAAGCTCTACATCTTCACGATGCACCAGTGCAAAGTATCCGACCGTGATTACACGGGTACGTGGATCTCTATCCGGCTCTCCGAACGTGTAGAGCTGTTCCATGTATACGTCGTCAGAGACTCCTGTCTTGTTGTGCAAAGTTCTCTCCGCCGCATCCTCCAGAGACTCCTCCATATCCACGAAGCTACCTGGCAAGGCCCATTTTCCCTCGAAAGGCCATCTCTGCCTTTTAATCAATGCGACCTTCAGATCATCGTCCTTCACTGTAAAGATGATATCGTCGACAGTAACAGAAGGATGTTCAAACTCGTCAGGGTCGTAGTCTTCCGGGTTGTCGCCGTATTCTTCGCTGACGTTCTCGCTGTGTTTAGTGGAAGGCATATCTTCGTGTCTCATCTACAATAATTTAACAGTTCCGGAGCCCTCAGTCATAGAAAAAACTGGACTCCGGAATCTCATCTTCTCTCATCCTTCTATGCAACTTCCTGAAAAATCCCTGGCTATCACGCTCACCAACCAGATACTCGTCCTCGATATCCAGAGGCTCCTCATAGGAATCCCAGCTACCAGGCCACAGCCACATATCATCACCACTGTAGCCAGATTCACCACTCCGGGAAACATTCCGGGCCTCAACACCTTCAGAAGTCAGGACTTCATCAAAGCTGTACTTGCCTCCACGACCTGTCTCAGTCGAACACATCAAAGTATAGGCCTCGTCCTCACCAAGATCGTCCTGAATACTGTACAGAGCCATGATCACGGAATCCTCAACTTTCTGCTGTTCCTCCATGATATCGGCCTCCAGCCTTCTTTTCTCCTGGTGCAGAGACTCCAGTTCATCGTAGGTTTCCTCGGCACCTTCCAGAAGCTCGGCAACACTCACAGAACACCACCTTCCAGGTATTCATTCAGGCCTTCGGTAGTTCCTATTGTAGCACCCTTATCCTCCCATCTGTTGATCGCTTCAGCAGAGTTGTCGGGATCAATACCTTTTACTGCATCCTCAACTACGTAAACATCAACTCCCTGATCCATAAGACCTTCTACCGCGTAATCCACACAGACATCTGTTGCAACACCGTAGACCACGGCGCGGTCCGGATCAAGAGTCTCAACCAGCTGCTCTGCATGAGGAGACTCTGGCTCGCCAGCGAAAACATCGAAAGCGTCCTTATACAGCACGAAATCTCCTTCATGCTCCATGACTTCGGCCCAGTCAGCATCTTCACGCCAGTCTATCTCCATAGGATTTTCGGGCTGTGTAGCCGGGACGTACTCTGCACCTTCCGATCCTGCAAGACAGTGCGGAGGGAAGGTCTCTTCGAAATCCGGATCCTCCGAGAACTCGGCCGAGTCCTTGTTGTGGTAATCGGCAGTGTTGACAACACGAATACCATTGGCTCGGGCTGTCCGGGTTACTTCTGCCAGTGCATCCTCGATATCCTCTGCTCCCTCGCCTTCTCCGACAGGAAGATTTCCGTCAGGCCTCATGAAGTCGTACTGCGTATCGACGTTCCAGAAGATCGTATCGTCTCCGTAAGCTGCGGCATCCGATCCGCTCAACGCTCTACCACCGTCAGGCCTTACCTCGAAGCTTTCTGCACTCATCTAAATCACCTGCCTCATCTGATCTTCTACGTATTCGTCCATTGCCTCGGCATCGGCCTCACGGCCAACCTTCGAGAACTCTTCGCCGTCAACCTCGTAGATATCCGCTGTAGCGTATATTCCATCGGAGAAGGCCCCGGCACCGACAGCATCGAACAGTTTCTCACCGTTCTCTTCCTCGTACTCGAGGTTGGCCTGGTGGAAGGCCTCAGCTTTCTTCGGGTTTCCGAATCCGCTGGAAAGTACGATTTCTGCATCATCGTAGCCGTTCTCAACGAGTGCATCTTTCAGGGCCTTCACTGACTCTATCCTGACACCTGTACCTGTCTCGTAGGGTTCGGCCTCCGGATCGAATTCTCGGCCTCCCTGAGCAATGTTTTCTCCACAGGTATCGACTCTGAAACCGTATTCAACGTCTCGATTCTCGAAGTATTCTGCGGTCTCCAGTGCATCATCTATCTCCTGGTTCCAGGTATCAACCAGAGTGGTCCTCGGGATATCCTCATCCATGTGTTCGTCGAAAAGTTCTGCAGTCTTCCTCGTCGCATTATCCTCACCGTATTCTTCGCCAAGCATAATTGTCAGTGCGTGTGGGGTTGTCCCGACACCTTCCTCACCGAAAGTAGCTGCCCCAACATCTGTAGAGGTGGCAACCGCGCCGTTGTCGTAGGCTGCTCTCGCAAGATCGGCGGTATCACTCCAGTGGTAGTGTCTGGCACCGAACTCCAGCAACGGAACATCGTAGATATCGGTAACCTCCCCAACGGCCTCGCCAAACTCCTCGGGATCAACAGTTTCGTGTTCTGGATGGGCCGCAGTCAATCCATGCGAGACAGCTCCGAGATACATAGTTTCAAGATCGATGACGTCCTGTGCGGGCCCTTTCAACACCATCAAAGGATCCTTGGTTTCGAACTCATCGGCCTCGGTAACATGTAACTCGGTCTCATCGCTTTCCGAGTACTTTTCCACTATGGCCTCGGCCTCTTCCAGGCCTGCGACTTCTCCCTCACCTCTCGCAAATACTTTTACCGCAACTTCCGGGTTCAGGCCTTCTTTTTCCAGGATTTCTTTCGATCTCAGAAAGTACTTGTCTGTGAATTTTTCGTGGTTTTCCGGCAGTTCAAACTTTCCAGTGGTCTGTGTTGTGCTCATTGAATACACCTTTTTGTTGTTTTTACAATAACCTTATCGAATATTTCACACTAAGCTTTTAAATAGATTTTGTTGATTCTACACAAAGGGTTGTTTGTTTCAAAAGACTCGGCGAACAAAACTCAGGTATGACTGCGATAGTCTGGATCAGAAGAAGCCTCAGGGAACACGACAACACAGCGCTAGTAGAGGCCTTGGAAGAGCATGAAAGAGTAATTCCGTTCTACGTAGTTGATGAAAACTACTTCTCCAATGCAGCTCTAGGCTATCCAAGAGTGAAGTTCTGGCATGACTCTCTGGAAGAACTGAAGGATAACCTCGCCAACCAGGAGCAGAAAGATCTAGTTATAAGGGAGGGAAGTCCTGTAGATGAGCTTGAAAAGATTGTAGAGGAGGCCGATGCAGATGCAGTCTACCACAACAAAGATTACTCGCCGTATGCAAGAGAAAGAGATGAGAAAGCAGCTGAGAAGCTGGATGTGCCGGTCAACAGTTTCAAAGATATCGTAATGTTTGAGGAAAAAGAGATTCTTACTAACTCGGATACTCCGTACAAGGTATACACTTACTACAGCAAGAAATGGTTCGAAAAAGAGAAGAGAAGGCCTCGGGAAGTAAAGGACTATACTACTCCGGATATAGAATCTGATGAAATCCCTTCTCTGGAAGAACTAGGCTATGAGAAACCGGAAGATTTTACCTGGGAATGGAAACCCGGGAGAGAAGGAGCAAAGGAGAGACTTGAGGCCTTCAAGGAAAAAATCTGGAACTACGATGAGAATCGGGATTATGCCTGGAAAGACTCTACCTCGAAACTTTCTCCACATCTCAAGTTTGGAACAGTCAGTATCAGAGAGGTTTTCTGGGAGGCCGAAAGACTGAAGGCCCGCAACCCTGACGCTGATACTTCCGGCATCAAGACATGGCAGGAGGAATTGGCTTGGAGAGACTTCTACATGCAGGTACTGTATAATTGGCCAGAAACTGTTGAGAAGCCGTTCCTCGAACAGTACGAGGATATTGAGTGGAGGTCGAAGGAAGAGGCTGAGGAGGACTGGAAGGCCTTCATCAATGGGAAAACCGGTTATCCTTTCGTAGATGCAGGGATGAGGCAGCTAAAGAAAACTGGATGGATGCACAACAGGCTTCGAATGGTTGTCACAAGTTTTGCATGTAAAGATCTCTGGCTGGACTGGAAAGACCTACACGAATATTTCAAGAAAATGTTTGTAGACGCAGAAAAGGCCTCGATGATTGGAGGGATACAGTGGGCCTACTCAATCGGTACCGACGCCCAGCCATACTTCAGAGTATTCAATCCTTTCTCCCAGGGAGAGGACTACGACCCTGACGGTGAGTACATCCGTAAATGGGTGCCAGAACTTTCAGAAGTGCCTGACGAGGATATCCATAGGCCTCACGAAATGAGCGAGGAGAAACAGGCAGAGTGTGGTGTGGAGATAGGCGAGGACTATCCGAAGCCGATTGTCGATCACGGTGAGAAAAGAGAGGAGGCCATCGAAAAGTTTGAGGAAGCTAGAGAGGATTAGCTACTTTTGGACTCTGTACCATGAGGTTTCCTCGTCGAAAATGTAGCCGAAGAAGGATCTTATCGTGATGATGCTGAAGAAGGAAAAGACTAGAGGAGTTATCGTCCAGGAGAGACCTACCGAGTCAACGAAGTTGTATTTTTTGTCATGCATTCTAACAATTAACGCAGTAAGCATCACGACTGCTATAGGCAGGCTGTAAAACATCTCTGCTCCGAGCAGGAACAGAATCAGGAACTTGGAAACCAGTGTAAGCATGAGGAAACTGCCTACCAGGCTGCCGCCCGCAATAAGGAGGGATATGATGCTTCTCCGACCTCTGAAGTTGCGGAAGGCCTTCGAAACCATTTTCGAAAATACTTGGAAATAACCGGTCATCCATCTCTTTCTCTGCCCCCACCAGTCACGGAGATTATGTGCGGCAAGGTTCTCAACAGGAAGAGGTACGCCCGCAACGTCAACATTGCTGACGTAGCATTTATGGGCGAAATCATAGTCCTCAGTCAAGGTATCGTCACTGTAACCATCCAGCTCCTCGAAAACTTCTCTTCTCATCCCGACACTCCTGCTACCTACAAGTCTGAAACCTGTTAACAGTGTAAGCATCTGCCGAGCCACATAAGTGAAAAATACAGATTCATAATAGCTTAGAGACTCTACAATGCCGTCAGGCCTTGGAATATTTCGGGCCTGAACTATTTCATGGCTCTGAAGCTCTTTAACAATGCCGGAAATGAAATCAGGCCTGACCCTCTGATCTGAATCGAAGAATGCCACGTACTCGGCAGAAGTATTTTCGACCCCGTAGTTCATGGCGCCGGCCTTGCTACCAGGGTACTTGTCGTTGACAAGGTAATCAACTTTCTCATCTGCGGAGAGCTTCTTGGCCTCCCTGATACCGGCCTCATCATCGCTCTCACATACAATAAGAACTTTGAAATCGCTGTAGTTCGAGTCAAGGAGAGATTCAACGCTTCGATGCAGAACCTCCGAGTCCCTGTAGGTAGGTACTATACATGTAATGCTTCCTTCAGCCTCTCCTTCCGGAGAAGAGTACTTTGAAACCCTGAACAGGAAGATTGCTCCCGACACCAGAAAGAACGCAGCAAAGCCCAGACTGGAAACTAGAGCGTCCAGCCAGATAACCCTGATAGCAACAGAGAAAAGGTCAAAAGTAAATGAATAAACCTGGTAGCCCTGGAAGAAACCAAGCAAAACCAGGAATACTACGGCCAGAGCAAAACCTGTTCTCTCAGCCAGGATCCTCAGGCCCATCATAGATCAGTTAATCACGTAACAACATTAAAATACAGCAACCCGGAACACTTTAGCCTCGGAATAATAGAGAAGTATCTACTTCTCAACTTCTTCCTCAAGTTCCTGCTCAAGCGCCTCCATACTCATATCCTCCAGCTCGTCAGCAGTATAGGCCTTTACAACTCCATCTTCCTTCCCTTCAAGCTGTTCTGCCATATACTTCCTGGCCTCCTCGGGTTCGACAGTTCTCAGGGAGTAACTCTCCAGATGCGAGTACATGTCAAGCTTGTCGCTGGCTTTGTCGTTAGCCATGCTTGAACTCAGAACCGAGGAAATTCGTTTGAAGGCGCTTCTACCAGCCAGCAGACTTAACCCGCCAGTACCCAGGTACATAGGATCTCCGTCCTCCAGAAACTTCCAGGCGGATCCAGCAAGGCCAAGACCGCTACCACCCAAAACAGCGGTTTCAAGACCTAGAGGCCGATCAGCAACTCCTCTCCTGGCAGCCTCATTATCAAGAGCGTAGTCAAAGGCATTCTCATGCATTACTATTTCTTCCTGCTCTTCATCGATATCTACAACGCCACTCATCATGCTCAACGCAACGTAATCATCAACATCCTCTCTAAGATCTCCAAAAGTATAATCTCCGCCATTTTCAACAGCTACTTCAGCATCCGAAAGATAGGATGCATCCTCCTTCAAAGTATTAATTTCTCTCATACCAAAACCTCACTTTTGTTACTCTCTAATCAAAATTTAAATAGGGGTTGAGTAAGGCCCGGAAGTCTTCAGAAGCTCTAAAAAACCGGCTGCGAACAAAAATATAATATACGGTTACTTAAACATTCAACAACCATACTACAAACAACTGTTGCTGATTAATGGTGGTACTCATCGAGAAAAAACCAACTCTCAAGATAGCGATCCTCGCAACCCTAACACTTCTAACCCTAACCAGCGTATCGGCCCTCACATGGGAAGCTCCAAGCAGCGATTCTCAGTTCGATAATAATGTGGTTTTGAATTTTACTGCAACGGCTTCCGAGACTGATAACGCCCAATTATGGTATAGCCCTCCCAATGATGACTCTTTCAGTTTATTCAAGGATAGTGGACAGATAAATCAAGATAATAGCTTCGTCTTTAATGCGGGTGATGTTGCATCTGTTTACGGAGATTATACTTTCAAAATTAACTCTTCTGATAGTGGAGAGAGTAAAGAAATAACAGGGGTAATGTTGGATGGTGGCGCTCCATCAGTTACTCTTCCTATTTCGGATGATCGTTTGAATGCTTCTGATGTTGATTTTGAGGTAACTACTGAAGATAACTTGGTTGATGTTTCAAGTCTAAGTATTACTGTTGAGAACTCTGATGGGGATGAGGTTTTCTCGGAATCTGAGGATAATTGTGATTCTTCGGAGTGTTCTCTGGACGTCGATCTTTCAGGCGATCTGGAGAACGGGAAGGAGTACGATGTTGAAGTTACTGCTGTTGATGCAGTAGGTAATGAGGCCACTCCTTCTGAGACGTTTACTTATGATAATGAGTATGAGGGCGATGAGGATCCAAGGATTAGTCCTCAGCCGACGGTTTTCCAGACTTCTCCTGATAAGGATGAGTATACTTTTGATGTGGTTCTGGAGGAGCAGGATCCTGCGGAGCCTTCTGATATTACTGTGAAGTGTCAGCTAGGAGGCCGTGAGCCTGTTGATGCTGGTACTCAGGATGTCAGCGGCACTACCAGTTATGAGTGTAGTGTTGAGCCTATGAGGAATACTCAGACTACTCTTGAGGTATTTATGATTGATGAGGCCGGTAACAGTGTTTCGAAGGAGTTTGAGTATACTTTTGATTACACGCAACCGGAGGTAAGTGGTCTGAGTACTGTTGTCAGTGTTTTCAACAGTGATTTCGAGGTCAGTTATGAGGCCTCGGATGCTGCTTCTGAAGTTACTGATTTGATCTATCAGATAGATGAGTCCACTCTGGATACTGATAATGAGAAGTTGAGTGTTAACGGTAGTTTCACTGTTGATACTTCAGGCCTTGACTCTGGCAGCCATACTTTGTATGTGTGGGTTAGGGATGAGGCTGGTCGCTGGAGTGAGAGCGATTCTCTGACCTTTGAGTTCCGGCCTAGTGCTGAGCCGAAGGCTAGTGTTTCCGGTCTCGGTGAGGTCCGGGTTACTGCTGGGGAGTCGAAGACGTTTACTTTCCAGGTTCGGAATACTGGAGAGCTTTTGATTCCTTCCCTGACTTTCAAGCTGGAAACCGGTTTCTCGAACCATACCAGTATTGTCAGTGATCTGAAGCCAGGTAATAATCGTTCGGTAAGCTTTACGGTTGATACCTCCGAGTCGAATCTCGGGAAGCATACTGTTTCCCTGAGTTCGGAGAGCCCGGATATTTCGAAGACCTTCCCTCTTGTTGTTGAGGCGAACGCCGAGCAGCAGCAGAATATTACTTCGAATTACCAGTCCAAGCTTTCGAGGTTTGAGGATCTCAAGGCCAATGTCACTGAGCTTATGAGTAAGGTTTCTGGTGAGAGACAGGAGCAGCTGGCCAGCGACTTCGAGGAACTTAATCAGACTATGAACGAGGCCAAGCAGGCTGTTGAGGAAGGCCGTTACTACAAAGCTGCCAGCCTTCTTGAGGGCGTTGATTCGTACTTCTCTCAGGCCAGCCAGGGTTACGAAGAGGTCAAAAAGGAGTATAAGATCGCTCAGAGGAACAAGCTGATCTTTGGATTCCTGCTGTTCCTTGCTGTCGGCGGAATAGGTACTGTAGGCTACTTCTACACTAATGACGAGTACGAGTTCGATCTCTCAGCTATTGAGAACCTTGAGTTTAAGGACGTCAATCTCGGAGATTACTCTCTGTCGATGGAGCCTGTAAACAACTTTGTTGAGAATGTCAGGGAGTGGCTTGAAGAGGAGGAAGAAAAGGCCGAGGAGACTTTCCAGGGCTTTACTAACTAGATAATCCGGTAGGTGTTCCGGAACTCCTCTTTCATTATTCCCTTATCCCTTACGTTCTTTATTATCTCTGAGATCTCCTGTGCAAATATCTCATCTGTTGCGGCCTTTGAGGCAGCGTCACGCACGAGAATACCTATCTGTGGATCATCCTTCAGTCTCTGAATTATATCTTGGTCTGCACGTGTATTGCTGAGGTACTGTGAGACTGCGGGCTGTGTTACTCCTAGCTTCTCAGCTATCTCCGACTGTTTAAGCCCGTATTCCTGCTTCAACTGGTTGGCTATCATGCTTCTTATAGCTGGAAGAAGCTCTTCGTTCACTACCTCTACTTCAAACCGCATATAGTATTACGGTGTTATAATTTTCAAAAACTCTTCTACTGAAAAAGGCCTTCGGAAATTAATAGAGAAAAAAAGGAGAGAGGTATATGTGGTGTTTTTAGTAGTCGGATTGCTGGATTTCCCGTGAAAGCTTCTCGACATCTGCGGAAAGTGCTTCCAGCTTCCTGCTGACTCTCTCCTTCTCCTTGATAATGTTCTCCACTTTCTCGTACTTCTTGGCAGCATTATCGAGGTGGTGTTTCTCTACATAGGCGGCTTCTGTTTCCATCATGTTGTCGATTATTTCTTCAGCGATCTCTCCCAGAAGCATGTTCAATCCGTAGTATACGTTTGAACGCACGTACTGGCCTTCGGAGGCCTTGTCTCTTACCATTCTTTTGATCCTTGCATGAGTGAAAGGAAGTTCAGATACTTCAACGTCTTCGGGTACTTCTACCATGTTATCACAGTAAAAATTACGCTCAGAATCTTTTAATGCTTATCCATCCATGCTTCAGCAGACTTCCAACTTTGATGGAAAAGATTTGAGGCCTTACATTCCTGCCTCAGATTGCAACCACGGATTCCGGGTTTTTAGCCGGTAGATATAAATTGAGGCCTGGATAAAACGGTTTTATGGCAGGTCTAGTTATCGACAGGGAAAGTATTGATCTTTTGCTTCAGGTACTGAAAGTGCCGCTTGTCCTTCTGGCTATACTTTTGCTCTACCGGTTGAACAGGGTTATAGAGGTTGGAGAGGAATCTGTGGAGTCGCTTGAGAGAACGGCCCGTAATGTTGAGGATTCTTCGAAGACTTTAGCTAATTTTGTTTCAATTATGCGGAAAATCCCTTTCGTGCGAGGTGGTGAAGATGACAAACGAACTTCTGGAAGCAGCTGAATCCGGCGATGATTCGAGCGAGGAAAGATACAATAAACTGAAGAAGGAAGAGGCCGATACTCAGGCAGACTCTCCGGCAGAGAAGCGCTACAATGAACTGAAGGAGAAGGCGAAGAGAGAGTTCGAGAAAGAGGAGATGGAGAGGAAGAGAAAGGAGTCTGAGGAAGACGACGCCGAGGAAGATGAAGAGGATCAACAGTTTATAACTTACTAAACCTATTTTCTTTTTTGTATGGATTTAGACCGAGTTCCGTCCATAGCCAAGTACCTTTCAGTAGTATTTCTTGTTTCCTGGCTTGGACGAAGCACTGTTTGGAACTTCCTGCCGATCTTCCTGGAAAAGCATATATCAAGCGTATTCCTACTCGGTATAATAACTGCATTACCAGCTATCATACCTTTACTACTTGATATCCCTGTAGGAAATCTTGTTCAGAAATCTGGAGAAAAAATAGTAATATTTCTAGGCCTTTTCGCAGCAATACTGCCGCCAGCACTCTATGCAACTGCAATAGCACCACTGCTAGTACTTGGTAAGGCAGCTGAAGGAGTAGTTAAATCTCTGGTCTGGAACGGAGGATGGAGTCTCTCACTGAAGTCTGCAGATGACGATGTTGAATCAGAGGCTGTATCAGTCTTCCTGCTAGGAGTCAATCTGGCCCTGGTACTCGGACCCATCATTGGAGGATTCCTTATCGCCTCGCAAGGCTTCTATCTCACTTTCAAGCTCTGGGCATTCTCATCAATCCTTGGTCTCCTAGTCTTCTACAGTTACGTAGGTATTGAGAGAAAGGAAGGACTTGAACAGTCTCTGGAGGAGCTGCTTCACCGCAGAACCTACATGGATGAATACCACCACATCAAGGAGCACTGGAGCGATCTGAAGTTCCCATTCAGCCTGGTATTCCTCTACTCCATAATTTTCTCATTTTACTGGCTGGCAATACCGCTACTGCTGGATAAGATAAATGCCGACTACGCTACAATGGGAATAATCTTCGGCCTCGCAGCAGTTCCAAAGGTCTTCCAGTTCATCTTCGGAAATATAGCAGACCACATCGGAAAGCTGAAGACACTGGCCTTCCTCTCACTGGCCCTGACACCTGTGCTTGTAGTCATGAACTTCATCACGAATGTCCTGCTGGTAGGAGTATTCGTATTTATCGCCAGAACCCTGTCATCAGGTATGTCACCCGCAGTTCATGCAACATTCGATGCAAGAGTGCCTGACGAGATCGAGAGCGAGATGACAGGATTCCTGGAACTGTTTAAACACGGAGGAACAGCACTAGGGCCTATACTTGCAGGTACAGTCGCATCAATGTACTCGATCAATGCCTCATTCCTTGCAGCTGCTGGTGTATCTCTCCTGATATTTGCTGCAACTTTCCGAGGTCTCTGGGACTAGATACGGCCGACTTCCGGGAACTCCAGTATCCCGGCCTCTCTGTCGACAGCGATGGCCTTCAGAGAGTTCTTGTCGGTCTGGTTCCTGAGTATAGGTGAGAGGAGCTCTCTTGAAGGTACTTCGTTGATGTTTGTGCCGTTCGAGATAGTGGAGAAGGCTGGCATTACAATTATGTTTCTGCCTTCGTTCATTTCTCCATACAGGAAGCAGTCAACCTTCTCCTTAACGCCTACCTCGTCCGTTAAGGCAAGGGCGGGGTGCTCGTGACCTATAACTACTGTTTCGAATTCTTCAGCCTCCAGGGTTTGCAGCCCGATATGTCCATGAGTGAAGAGCACTCCATCCTCCTGGTATTTTTCCAGCAATCTAAGGTCTTTCCCCTCCACCACATCCTCGATAAGTGTGTCGTGGTTTCCCTTGATCAGTATTACGTCCTCGAATCTCTCCTGAAGAAAGTCTATGAACTCACGTATCTCTCTTTTCTCCGAGTAACTGGTTGAGAACTCGTTCTTCAGGTCGCCGTTAACCAGTATTCTGCTGGCCTCTGTTTCCTGCTGCATCTCCTCGACGTCTCTCTTGATATCGTCCAGCTGGAACTGAGGTACATAGCTTCCTTTCGTCGTCATGCTGCTTTCCAGGCCCAGATGCAGATCTGAGATTACTAGCAGGTCGAGCTCTCCGTGGTAGAGGCCTGGTTTGCTGTCTATGGTTTTGAATTCGAAGAAGTTCATGTTGCTGGATTGGGAAGCGAATCTTTTTGTTTACTGGTTGACTGCCCGCCAGATTTCCAGAAGTGACTCAAATACATCGTCGTTTGTAGAGACCTGTACGTAACGTGCTCCGTGTTTGTTCGCTATTTCCTCTATCTTTGAGGTATGTTCTTTCAGTTCTTCCTGGTACTGGTTCTTCGTTCTTTTGGACAGATAAGTTCTGAGCTTTGACTCTGATTCCGGGTCTTTCAGTATTGTGTCTCCCTCGAAACTTGGGTCAAGTTCCTCGGAGTCAAGTACATTTACTAGGACCACATCGGTATCTCTTAGGCTCTCTATACCTGACTCTATCTCCTCTGTATCTGTCAGGAAATCCGAGATGATGACTACCGCTGACTTGTTCTTGATTCTGCTGCCGTACTCTGTCAGGCATTTCTCGATCATGCTCTCAGGTGTTTTTCTCAACTCGTTCAATGTCTCAACAATATGAGGTGTATTGCTGTTTCTCCGACCTGAGGAAATATCGGTAAGAGTCTCTGAGAAAACCGAGAAGCGAAAACGATCGTTAGTGTTCATAGCCATATCGGCCACGGCAATCCCCAGCTTACCTCCGTAATCGTATTTTGTAGGTTCTCCATAATCCATTGAGCTGCTTCTGTCAAGGAGGATGTGGATTGTAAGATTCTTTTCCTCCTCGAAACGCTTTACAAAGTAGTCTTTGGTTCTTGCATAGGCCTTCCAGTCTATCTTCCGGATATCGTCGCCGGGAGCGTACTGCTTGTGGTCCTTGAAAATCATTCCCTGGCCTGTGAAGCTGCTGGACTGCTCTCCCTGACTTCTTTCCTCTGAGTGCTTATCCAGAGCTAGCTGGAAGTTCTGCAGCTCGTCAAGGAACTCTATGTCTATCATACCGAGTGCACTATTTCCTCTACAACCTTATCTTCGTCTTTTCCTTTCTTCTCCGCCTGGAAGCTCAGGCCTATACGATGCCGTAGAACAGGCTTTGCAACATGGTTTATATCAGAGGCAGAGACATGGTTCCGCCCTTTAATCAGTGCACGACCTTTAGCCGCCAGCACAATATTCATAGAGGCTCTTGGTGAGGCACCGTAGTCCAAATCGTCGTGATCTCTCGTTGATGTGACTATATCGATCGCTCTCTCCTTGATATCGTCGGCGATCGGAACCTGACGGGTAAACTTCTGAAGCCTTACTACTGAAGGCTTGGAGATCACCTCCTTCAGGTCAGGCTCGTAATTTAGCTCAGATGTAAATCTCTCAACGATCTCCTGCTCCTCATCTTTCTCAGGGTATTCAAGCTCCAGTTTCATCATGAAACGATCTCTCTGGGCCTCAGGTAATGGGTATGTTCCTTCCTGGTCGATAGGGTTCTGCGTAGCCATCACGAAGAAAGGACTGTCCAGTTCGTAGCTCTGATTACCTACTGTTACCTGTTTCTCCTGCATAGCTTCCAGCAGTGCGGACTGGGTCTTCGGTGTGGCTCTGTTGATCTCGTCCGCCAGCACCATGTTTGAGAAGATAGGGCCTCTCTGGAAAATGAAGTCGGTCTCACCGGATGACTCATCTATAATATGCGTACCGGTAATGTCAGAAGGCATGAGGTCTGGAGTATTCTGTATACGGGAGAAATCCAGACCCATAACTTCTGAAAGAGTCTGTATCATTTTTGTCTTACCCATGCCGGGATTAGATTCAAGCAGAACATTTCCGTCGCAAAGTACCGATATCAGAACGTTCTCTATTATTTCTTCCTGGCCTACAATTACTTTGCCGACCTCTTCTTTGATTTCAGTCAGTTTCTCCGAGGCTTTGTCGTACTTTCCTGCTTCATCCAGGTTCGATATCTGCATAGATAACTACTAAATCCCGAGCTATTTAAATTTCCGAGAAACCATCTACTCGAACTCTTTGATAGCTATACTGTACTCTCTTGCAAGTTCAAGGCTGTCATCAAGGCCTTCGGTAGATGATTCGTAAGCGATATTTTCTCTAGATGAGTAAGGCCTTATCTCAGGCTCTGAACTATCGCCTTCGCCTTTCAGCTCGAAGCTGATATTGGCCGCAGGATAACTTGTGTTTATATCACGTATCTCGATCCGGGAAGAGTTCCCCAGCGTAAAGTTACCGCCGGTACTGCTTCCCTGTCCGCCCAGGTTTGAGAAAATGTTTCGGGTATCGTTCTGGAGATTGATGTCTGCCACTCCCGAAAGGATAGTGAGAAGACAAAGCCCTCCTACTGCCAGGATCTTCTGTATAATAGTTCTGCTGGGGATAATGCTTTCCGAAGTAACTGAACGGGCTCTATCCATTACGTCATCGAATAATGCCTGAGAAGCCACGTTCCGCTGATTAAGGTTGTCTCTCGCTGTTCTGAGCACCTCTCTCAGCTCAGGGTTCTTCTCCTCGTAGATCTCCAGCCGGTAGTTCTGACTCCTCCAGTAAAGATCAACTGCACCAACCAGGAAACTGAGGCCTGTCAGGAGGTAGAGGTTGCTGACGTTCCTGAATATCTCCACGGAAATGAAGAACAGGGCTAGGTTAGATACCAGAAAGAAGAGAATTGCATCTAGACAGGCCTGGATAACATTTACCTTGATGAATTCTCTCTTCAACTGTTTCAGTAGTTTCTCAATTCTCATTGAAATCGTAGCTGTCGCATTTGTCCTGACTGCTTTGCGTTAGGTTGTTGCTGTCGTTTTCACAGATACTTTCTAGATCGATTCGCAACATTTCGGTTCTGTTCCTCAAGTCAGAAACAGTCTGGTTGAGGTTCTCAACTTCGGTTTGGAGATCATCTACCTTTGTTCTGAGGCCTCCTATAGTGTTTTCCTGCTCCTGTATGGTCTGGTTCTTATTGCTGATGATTGTTCTCAGCTGATCTGTTGTGCTGTTGAGGGTAGAAGTTCTCTCCTGTAGGTCCTGGTTTCGGCTCTGCAGGCTGTCGATTTTCTGTTCTTTATTGTTTAATTCCTGTTTTAGCTCTTTCTTGCTTGATACCAGGTTGTTGAGCTGGTCCTGGTACACTACGGATGTTCCTGCGAGAAGAGCCAGTGTTAGAACGGTTGATATCAGTAGTATAGGGTTAAGCCGTCTCTTTAGTAGCGGTGTCTCCATCGGTTAAATCACTCTAACATAGAATTGTCCGGCCAATAATTTAACTTGTTGTCCAGGAACTCCAGATTTTAAGTAGAAATCAAACCCTTATTATAGATGTGAGCCACGAAAACGGAGATGAAAAACCCAAGTTCGGCCATACCTTTGAGGTTCCCGGCAGTTCTCCTGTAGGAGAGGAAATCAGGAATGGTGAGATCACCACTCTGGATGATGTTCGGGACGCAAGGGATGGGTCCGACTTTCTGCGAGAGATCATGGGAGATCATCAGCACAAGCTGAAGGTCTCCTCGGGAAGCAGCGGAACGGCCTATGGGATAATAATGGGTGCGCCGGACGCTTTCGATGACATGGGTTACACAGTGAATAAGACTGAGGAAAAAGTCTTTATCTCTCCTCAGAACCAGCTGCATCAGTCTTTCCGGCAGAGAAGAAAGGAGGCCGAGCAGAATATACAGGAGCAGATGCAGAGCATAGGCCGGCTTCGGAAGGAGAAACATATGCTTGAACATGATATTAGAAAGCTGAGATCCAGGGTAGAGGCTATCAAGGCCAAGGATGAGACACAGCTGAAATCTGATTTTATCGAACTGGTTGATGGGGCCAACGCTGGTTCCCAGCAGGGTGGTGAGGCCGCTATGAAGACGTTGCAGGAGAGAAATATCTATCCTTCTATCGTAGCTGATTTCCAGGAGATGGAGTCGATAGAGGATCTTGAAGAAGGCAACAAGCTTGGTGATCTACCTGCGAATGAGAAAGCTGTTCTGAAGAAGAAGTACAAGATGTACGAGGACTGGAAGGATCTCTACGGAAGCGAGGTCCAGAAGAGGTTGCAGGAGCTTAAAGGAGAGCTTAACCGTGTTGAAAGAGCTATTGAGGAGACACAGGAATGGCTGCAGCCATACGTACAGGACATGGTGATGATAGACCAGAAAGAGCAGAGCGACTACTACGAAGAAATGACCAAATACTACACCATCGGAGGATACGCCTCTATGGAGAAGAACCTGGAGTTCATCTGTGCAAGAGGCCTGAAAAGCGAGGAAGGACAGCCTATCGTCACCGACGATGATGACGAAATAACACACTACCAGATAGTTTACATCCACGCAGTACACGTTAACCTTGCTGGAGGAGATCAGCCTCAGCAGAACGCTGCAGGCCCAGCAACTGCAGTAGTATTCTTCTTCCCCGCAATCGTTGACAAGCATATCTATGAGGGAATATTCAAGGAGAAGATCGAGAAGATGGATAACAGGTTTGAAAGCCTGATGGATGACTACACAGGCAACTTCTCCTCTGAGAAAGGTGAGAAACTGAAGAAGGCAAGAGAGGACGAAGGAATGCGGGTTAGAGAGCTCCGTCAGGCAATAGAAGATGAGATAGAGGGAGATGTACCGCTGGAGGTATCCTCACAGATAAGAAGGATCGAAGACGGCCTTGACGACATCAGTACTCTGAAGAAAGAGTATGTAGAGGCCATCGATGAGATACTTGATGAAGATTTCTCCGAGGAAGCGGAAAGCAGTGGCCCTGACTTCTACGAGGGGGTTGAGCTTAAATTAAGAAAATTCCTGGGGGAAACAGATCGCTATGTCATTGATGCCGGTGCTGCACTGGGAGAACTGCAGGGCCAGATCACTAACTCTTTCTACTACGACTTCAAAATCGGAAACGGCTTGAACACGATGAAATAGAAAATGAGCTTTATCATAGATGCAGTTAAGAGAAACCTGGGGTCTGAAAGCAGCGATGAGGGAGGAGGCTTTCCGGATCTGAACTATATGATCGGTAACTCCTCTGCGATGGATAGAGGAGAGGTTCCAACGCCACTCGACCAGAGAATAGGTTATGCGGCCCAGATAGGTGGAAGTGTAATGGAGCTCCAGATAACCAACCCCTCCACGTTTACTCTGGAGAGGGATAAGATGATCTCCACAATCGACCAGCTGGGGATCGATGTAACACTCCACAGCGACATGAATGCTGGATACGCTTCACCCCAGAAATCGGGGCAGCAAGGCTATGGATACGATACTGTTGAAGACTACTTCACTGAGTACCTGCAGGAGCTGGCTCTGTTCAAGAGAGAAGTCGAAAAGAGAGGAGAGAATGGCCCGCTTTTCAACATTGGTAGAATCAATCCGCATATCTCCACTACTCCACTACCTCCTCTAGAGGAGAGAATGGAGACAGATGTAGGTGTAGATCCTTTCGGTTTCACGATAAATAACTATGATGAAAACGCCCGGAAGCAGAGAAACTACGCCAAGCAGAATATCTACAAGAATCCGGATTTCCTCCGTAAACTGTACTACACGCTTTTCCTCGAGACAGCTAACTATCCTTTCCAGAACTATCAGACCTTCGCCTCCTACTCGAACCAGTTCGATGAAGAATGGCTGGAGGCGCAACATGAAGCAGCCTGGAGGCTTTTCCAGGAAGAAGCACAATCTGTCGAAGATAAGCTAGCTGCAGTTATGACAACCCGACAGAGAGATCAAGGGATTGGACGTAAATGGCTGGAAATACTTGATAGTGAGATAGAGTTAGATTACGGGTTCCCTCGGTTTGAAATTGATATAGAAACCGATGATGATGGTAACTTCGAAGCATATAATGGTGTTGAAAAGGACTCTATTGACGACCTCAAAATGGTTCTTGGAATTTTATCCGGCAATCCAAGAGACACACAGGATCTTCGCCAAATGGACAGTATGCTTTATAAAGTAGATAATATACAACAAGAGAGGTTTCACAAGACAGGAGACGAATTGCCTGACGATGCTCCTGATGGGCTAATAGATCAGGTAAATAATGATATAAGCTCGAAAGTAGATGAGGGAAGGCTTATTGGAAGTATAAAAAATGGCGTTAAAGAGGCCTTGAATAATCTCTGGCATGTTGAGGATGCTGATAGCCCTGATGAGCAGAATATTTCTCAGGATGCGAAATGGAATGCATTGCAGAGCGCATTAGAAGTTCAGCAGATAAGACTTCTTGAAGTTGCGTACGATATCGGTAAGAAGAACCACGATATTGAGGAGAAAGCTGCTAGAGTGTTCAGTGGCGCAGATAACTATGAGATGTTCGACTCCAGCGATAGAGAGGATATCGAAGATGAAGAGGCCATGCATGAGGATCTTCTTGAAAGACTTCTGCAGGGCCAGCAGTTCCAGAGGGAGATGTGGAAGGAGTCAACTATTTTCTATCAGGTGATTCCAGCCTGGATGGCGGCCAGCAGCAATGACTCTCACGAATACCATGAAGGATGGGAGGCCCCTGAGTTCATATGGGAGGTTCTCGTTGAGAAATGGAATGATAAAGACGGTGTCGAGATTGACTTGGAGGATCCCCGTAACGGTATGGAGGGGACTGACAGGTATATGGATTTACTGGAGAAGAGCGATGAGTTCCAGATGGATGTTGCTGCGGCCGTGGGAGCATGCTATGCCTGGGGGCACTTCACCCAGCACAGGAGCCAGTTCAACCTGAGAAACAGGGATTTCGGCCTGGAAGATGACGAGGCTGAAGAGGTTGAGCGAGAGGGCTGGACATGGATCGACTGGATGAACAGGTTCGGTATAGGGGTTAACCTTGAGACAATGGCCGGTAGCCCTCAGCAGAAGTTCAAGGTCTGGAGGCCTAAAGATATCTCGGTAGCAGCCCACGCAATAAACATGACTGCAAGAAACAAGCTTGATGAAGAAGGAGAGCTGGGAGGGAAGAGCGAGATACATCCAGAGCTTGACGGCTGTCCAGCAAAGTTCACTATAGATATGGAGCACGTGGCCTCTCTGGGAGCGCCTCCGTGGGAGGAGATGGACCTATTTATAGAGCAGGAGGAAGAGCTGGCGGGCGACTGGCCTGAACTCGATATAGATTCTGACAAGCCTATTGCCAAGATACTGCGCCAGTACCACTTAATGGATCCTGGAGTTGAGTCGGATAGAGGAACACATCACGGAGCTTTCAAGAGAGGAAATACTCAGATATATGAATGGCTGTATAAACTGGTGGAGAAAGGATTTGCCCGTAACGAGAACGAGCCAGCTACACTACTTTTCGAACTTGCTGAGCACAAAGGAGAGTCCAGCTTTATGATGAGAATATCCATGGATATGATTGAAGTAGGTGTAACACCTGACGAGCTTGATCCAAGCAATGTGGATCCGGGAGAGGACTACCAGAGTGAGAAAGAGGCCCTTATCGCCAGATTCTTCGGAATGGATCAATCCAGCTACGACAGGGAATGGGCGAAGATAGAGGAACATGCATTTGACCCTCTGGAAGGCCTTCTGGAGGCAGATGAATTTAATGAGACGCATCAGGGCTCTGCTGCACTGGAGCAGGGTAATAAAAGGTATAACGAGTGGAAACCTGAGGAGTATAAGTAGAACTTTAATTTCGATAGAATCCTTTAACCTTGTCTGGTGAGAAATCTGAAAAATCTTCTAGGTATTCTTTAGGCCCAAAAGCAACAGTTTCTTCGCCGCTACGGGAGTTCGCAAGAATATCTGATATCTGATAGCTTGAACCAGGATATTCGAAGAAGAATACTGATTCATTGTGTATTTTATCGGATTCTGCAACGTCTTCCTGGTACTCTTCCGATGCAAAAATTCTTGCATTGTTATTACTGGAGTAGTTCTTGAAAACAGTTTCTTCAAAATCTGCAAAGGACTTTCTGTTGTAGTCGTTATTGCCTCCCATCAGGGCAATGTTGTCGGTGGAATCAGTCTTTCTCAGAAATTTGAGCGCACCTGGAAGTGTCTGGAGTTTCTCGCTTCCTTCCAGCAACTCATCCCAGACTTTGTTTACCATAAAGTAACAAATTATTGCAAAAGTTTTTAAGTTTGTCTTGACTAAACGGTTAATGTGATTGAGCAATGAGTTCTAAGGACAAGTTGAAGGAGATGAGGGAGAAATCCCAGGAGAGAAGGATTGAGGCTGTCGAAGAGTTCTCCGACAAGCTGCAGGAAAAGCTAGGAGATAAGGTCAAGGTTGTAGCTGTCTGGGGATCTGTTCCGAAAGGAGAGCATGGCTATGACTCCGATATAGATACTCTTGTCATTTTAGACGATACTAAGTTGAAGAAAGACGTTCCTGACGATGCAAAGAAGAAGATCAGGAAGAAAGTTACTAATCTAGCGAAGGAAACAGATGAAAGGATTACAATTCAGTACTTCCCATTCCTTACAGACTTCTGGGACTCTCTCAGAAAAGGAGAGCCTCTAGCAATCGAAGCAGTAAGAAATGGCGAACCTGTATACGACACAGGCCTGTTCATGCCTGCAAAAAGACTTCTGGAGAGAGGAAAGATCTCCGGAACTCAGGAATCTGTCAAGAAAAGGTTGAAGATGGGTGCAGCAGGATACAAGAAGGCCGAGAAAAACTTCAAGTCCTCCATCCCTCACAAGCTGGAGCAATCGATGGCCAATGCTGGTCAGGCCCCTATCATGCTTGCCGGCAAGGCCCCTCCAGGAAAGGAGAATGTACCGGATACTCTAGAGGAGATGTTTGTGGAGCAGGGTATGCTTGAGGAAGAGTATGTTGAAAAGGCCCGTGAGATCTACGAGTTCGCAGATACTGGTGAGAAGGATCCTGAAGAGGTTACTGGTGAGGCAGTAGAAGAACATCTGGATAAGACTGATGACTTTGTCCGCAGAATGCATAAACTTGTGTCGCAGCTGGGAGCAAGGAAGAAGGTCAAGGGCATCGTCGATGACTACAAGAAGTTCCTCAAGGCCAACGTGGCAGCCCTTAAATCGCAAGGTGTCTCTCCACCGGAAGATAAGAGCGACTTGCCTGGTGTAGTAGAAGAGAACCTTGATGTCGGCGATGAGCATATTGAGATGTTCGACCGCTGGGAGGACGTCATCGAAAAGGTCAAGGCCAAGGAACTAGATGATGTGCCAGAGAAGGAGATCTACGAGCTGAAAAGCGAGACCCGTGACTTTGTCTCAGAAGTCGGCAAGGATATCCAGAAGATGAAGGACGAGAAGAAAGACATGGGGCCGAACGTTGATACCTCCGAGATTGCGGAAGCGGCTGACACAAAAGACATGATGCCTAACCTAGAGAAAGAGGCTGAAAGAAAGGTCGAACAGGAAGAGGAAGAAGAGGAAGAGGCCGAGAAGTAGTTTTTAGGCCTCTTCTGACATTTCCTTAACTTTCTTCATACGGAATGTTTCTTCTCTTTCGCTTTCTTCCAGTGTCTGTGATACGTAGTCGAGATCTTCCTTCATTTCTGGAATTGTCTTGTGTTCCAGTGCGTTGACACGTCTCTTCGTCTTCTCGATCTCATCCAGAAGTTTGAGTACTTTGGTCTGTGTCTCCGCAGCCTGTATGATCTTCTCAATCAGTTCCTCGTATCTATCTGCTACAGAGTCGATCCTGGAGGTTGAGGTGGTCAGGCCGTACTCTCTTTCGGTAACTGTTCTCTGAACGCTTTCTGATTCTATTTCAGGGACTACTACACCCATGATGTTCTGTGTTTCGGCCTTGATCTGCGGTTCGTTCTCAACATGCAGAGTGTTGGCCAGTAGAGTATCTTCGCCGTCGTACACCTTGGCCAGCAGAAGCTTCAATCGGGCCTCGGAGTAGAGATCGGCTAGTTCCTGGTTTACGTCCCTTGCATCACCGATTATCTCCATGAACTCGTGGATCAGGCCGTCTCTTTTCTTCTCCAGGATTTCGTGGCCGTTCTCTGCAAGCTCTATCTTCTCTTTCAGCTTGAGTTCTTCTGAACGTGTTGGTTTTACGTCTTGGCTCATATAATCACCTTTTTAGGAGCGAAGAGGTTTTTACTCCTCTTCCTCTTCGCTGGTTTCTGGCAGGTATTTCTCCCGAGTTTCTGGGTCCACTCTTGTGAGTTCTCCTTCTGGAACGATGGAGAGCAGATCCCACGCGATGGAGAGTGATTCCTCGATATCTCTGTTGGTTCGGGTTCCTTGATCAATAATCTCCTGCTCGAACTGCCTCGTGAACTCGAGAACTTTCTCATCTCTGTCGCTCAGTGCGTCCTCTCCGACAATCGAAACCAGGTCTCTCAGGTTCTCACCTTCTGCGTACAGAGCGTAGAGCTGGTCCTTGAGGTCGCCGTGGTCTTCACGGGTGTAACCCTCTCCGATACCGTTGTCCATAAGACGGGAAAGCGATGGAAGCACATCTACAGGAGGTTTCAGACCTTTGTTATCGAGATCTCTGTCCACAACGATCTGTCCTTCTGTAATGTATCCTGTAAGGTCAGGGATCGGGTGTGTCTTGTCGTCGTTAGGCATTGTCAGGATCGGGATCTGTGTGACTGATCCTTCACGGCCTTCGATAATTCCTGCTCTCTCGTAGATCTCTGCCAGGTCTGTGTACATGTATCCTGGGTAACCACGACGGCCTGGAACTTCCTCTCTTGCGGCTGATACTTCACGCAGTGCGTTGGCGTAGTTTGTCATGTCGGTCATGATGACAAGCACTTCCATACCTTTCTCGAAAGCCAGGTACTCTGCAGTTGTCAGGGCCAGCCGTGGAGTGATCAGTCTCTCCGGTGCTGGATCGTCGGCCTTGTTCAGGAATACGACCGAGCGCTCAAGTGCTCCGGTCTCTCTGAACTCTTCGATGAACTCCTTGGACTCTTCATCTGTAATACCCATACCTGCGAACACTACAGCGAATTCGTCGTCCTCTCCGGAAACATCGGCCTGTCGAGCGATCTGCATTGAAAGCTCGTTGTGCGGAAGGCCTGATCCCGAGAAGATAGGAAGCTTCTGTCCTCTTACCAGTGTGTTCATCAGGTCGATTGTCGTGATTCCTGTCTGGATGAAGTCCTCAGGTAGCTCACGAGAGTAAGGGTTGATGGCCTCCCCCTGGATATCTCTTTCCTCTTCAGGGATGATCTCTGGTCCGTCGTCGATTGGGTCTCCGGTTCCGTCAAGGATCCTGCCCAGTAGGTCGTCTGTTACGGGCATTTTGACGTTCTGGTCCAGGAACTTGACGTGTGCATCTTTTCCGATTCCCTGTGTTTCCTCGTAGACCTGTACAACTACTACGTCTTTAGATGTCTCGAGGACTTCTCCTCTCTTTGTTTCGCCATCCGGCGTCTCGATTTCTACAATGTCTCCGTAGGCGATGTCTCGGGTTTTCTCTACGTATACGAGAGGTCCTTTAACTTCGTTGATCGTCTTGTATTCTTCTTGTTGGCTCATTCTACATCACCTTGTGATGTTGATCTTAGAAAATCTTGCATTTTCGGCCACCTCTACTCCTCGACTACCTCGTCGAACTCCTGTTCCATCTGATCACGGATTTCCTGAACTGTTTCCAGGTAGTCCTCTGAGGTTGCTACCTCGCTGATACGGTTTTTGGAGTCGAGGGTGATGATGTCTTCTACAAGTGCTCCTTCTTCGAGGGCCTCGTAGGCGTTGTTACCCCAGTCGAGGATCAGGTCGAGTATTTCATGGGTTTTCTCTGGTTCTGAGTACTGGTCTACAGGGTGGAAAGCGTTCTGCTGTAGGTAGAACTGTTTGACCATGTCTGCAATCTCTAGAGTCAGTCTTTCACGGTCTGGAAGTGCGTCCTTACCTACAAGCTGAACTGTTTCCTGGAGCTCTCCGTCCTTCTGAAGAAGGTCTTTGGCTTCCTGTATGTTTTCCTCCCATTCTTCGTCGACTTCTTCGCTGAAGTAGTCAACTAGTTTGTCGGAGTATCCTGAGTAGGAGTCATCCCAGTTGATCGATGGGAAGTGCCTCTTCTCGGCGAGGTCTGCATCCAGTGCCCAGAAGTTCTTCGCTACACGTAGAGTGTTCTGGGTTACTGGCTCCGAGAAGTCTCCTCCTGGAGGTGAGACTGCTCCGATGATGGAGACAGATCCTGGATCATCAGGGCCTAGAGGTTTGACTCTTCCTGCTCTCTCGTAGAACTCTGCGAGTCGAGAGGCCAGGTATGCTGGGTATCCTCTTTCTCCAGGCATCTCTTCGAGTCTTGCTGATACTTCACGCATAGCTTCTGCCCATCTTGATGTTGAGTCTGCCATCAGGGCTACGTCGAGACCCATGTCTCTGAAGTATTCTGCGATTGTTACTCCGGTATAAATGGAGGCCTCTCTTGCTGCTACTGGCATGTTTGATGTGTTTGCAATCAGTACTGTACGGTTGATGATTTTGTCTCCTGTCTGTGGATCCTCAAGTTCTGGGAACTCTTCGAGGACTTCTGTCATCTCGTTTCCTCTTTCTCCGCATCCGATGTATACGATGATGTCTGCATCGGAGAACTTGGCCAAGGACTGCTGTGTAACAGTTTTTCCTGAACCGAATGGCCCTGGAATGGCTGCTGTTCCTCCTTTTGCGATTGGGAAGAATCCGTCAAGTACTCTCTGGCCTGTGATCAGAGGAACTTCTGGCTTCATCTTTTCTTCTTCCTCTCTCGGCTGTCTGATAGGCCATTCCTGTCTCATCTGGATTTCTTCGCCGTCTTCCAGAGTGACTACTGTTTCTTTGACTGTGTGTTCTCCGGCCCGGATTTCTTCGATTGTTCCTCCTTCGCTTCCCGGTGGAACCATTACCTTGTGTGTTCCGAAGTCTACATCGACTTTACCGATTACATCGCCGGAACTGACTTCGTCGCCTTCCTCTCTTGTAGGCCTGAAGTCATATTCTTCTTCCATGTCGATTCCTGGTGCGTCTTCACCTCTTTCGATGAAGTCGCCGGTCATCTCCTGCAGTACCGGTAGAGGTCTCTGAAGTCCGTCGTAGATGGAGCCTAGAAGTCCTGGCCCTAGCTCTACGGATAGTGGTTCTTCAGTGTTCTCTACAGGTTCTCCCGGTTTTACTCCGGTTGTCTGTTCGTAGACCTGTATGTATGATTTTTCTCCTTCGATTTGGATAACTTCTCCCATGAGTCCTTCTTCGCCGACTTTAACTACGTCGTACATCTGAGGATCCATGCCGGTAGCGATAACCACCGGACCTGCTACTTTGTAAATTTCTCCATCAGCCATTACTGTTCACCTCGAACAGTTGTGCTTTGTAGAAAACTTTGAGTTTTCGATTTCATTTTTGTGTTTCACCTTATAGTATGAGTTTTTATTCTGGAGTGATGTCTGCTCCAATTGCTTTCTTGATTTTCTCCTGCAACCGTTCGCTTTCTGCTTCCTCGGAAAGCGGTACTACGACAGGATCTACCGAGCTGCTTACGTTCTTCTGGATTCTCTCCGGTAGCTCCTTTAGATCCTTCTCTTTCACTACCAGGATACCGATGTCTTCTCTGCTGGTTAGTTCCTGAATCTTTTCCCTGTAGTTTTCCTTTTCGAATACCTTCTCTACTCCTGCAAGCTGGAATCCAAGCGTGAAGTCCTGATCTCCGATCACTGCAAGATTCTTTTTCTCCATATCTTCGTCTGTCATTCAATTTCACCTTTCTGGAACAATCAAGTTTCTTCTGATGGTTTCGATATTGTGGATACCTGTCTCCTTCGCTCTGATCAGCATCCGGAGATTTTCAACCTCTGTAATTTTCGCAACAACGTATCCAATAATCGAGGTAAGGCCCAGTGGCTCTGTGTGGAGCATTTTCAAGGCCTTCCGCAGTCTCTTTACTTCCAGTTCTCTTTCTATCTCCTCGAGGTCTTCGTCAGTTGAGCTTATTCTCTCTTCCTCGGCAAGTATCTCTACTGCGTGATTGAGGTCTTCTGCCTCGATTACTTTGTCCACTATTTCCGATCCGCCGTTCTCTATCATCCTTTCCCGGATTTCCTCTCTTCCCTGTCCGTGTTTTTTCAGCCTTAATGCGACCGTAAGGTTCTGGTGTTCCATCTCTCTTTTCAGGAAGTTCTGGAACTCCTCGCTTCTTACCTCTCCCGCCAGAAGCTCTAGTTCGTCGAAATGGGCCTGGTCGAGAGCTGTCTCAATCTCTGATACAGATTCCTTCCCTTCAAGGTAGTTGCTGTAATCTATCTTGGCGTCAAAGTCTAGTTCATCCACGATTTCGTCGAGGTCTTTCTCCGATAGTTCCTTGAGTTCTTTGTAGGTGAAGCTGGAGACAGGGGTTAGAATCGACTCTATGTCGAGGTCTCCTTGGTCACTAAGCTTCCACCTGAGCAGCCTCTTGATGCTTAAAATATCGTACCTTCTGAGGTAGGCCTCCAGGATTTCGCTCAGATCCTCTGGCGCCATCTCCACAAGTTCGGACAGGGAACGGGCCAGGTTGCGTGTGAGTCCTAGTTCAACCAGTCGTACACCATCGTAGTTCGACCCTAGTGCATCGATATCTTCCTTGTACTCTCCTTCTTCCAGATTTCTCGAAATCTCGTTTACACCCATCTTCATGAAGTTCTCGTAGTCGCTGCTCTCCAGAAGCTTTGCCTTCTTGGCGCTGACACGGGCGTACATGTAAGGGTAGTCTCTCTCGGTTCCTAGGGCCATGTTCTCCACTCAGTTAAACAGTTTCTCCGCTACCTGATTTCTGTAGTTTTCACGGTAGTTCTCAACGATTTTATCTAGTTTAAAGTTCAGACGCTTTAATCCGTCTTCAGAAACCACTACAAGACCTTCGTCTTCAATCTCCTCGAAGTCGTAACCTTCGCTCTCTACTGCGTCTTCAAGGCCTTCGCTGCCCTGAATCTTCCCTACGTCGAAATCTGCCTTTTCAACACAGCTCGTGACGAATTCTTCCTGGTTGTCATCTACTTTCTCGGAGAGTTCGTCTCTGAACTCGTCGAATACATTGTTCAGTGCGTTCTGCTTGGCTTCGAGCTTTTTCTCCTTGGCCTTCATTCTGGCGTTTGCAAGGCCTTTCTTCTTGATGGATTCCTTTTCTTCCTCTATCTCTTTCTCTACTCTTTCCTCGATTTTTTCAGCTTCCTGCTGCGCTTCTTCTCTGATCTCTTCTGCTTCTTCCTCTGCTTCTTCCACTATACTGTTTGCTTTTTCTTCTGCGTCGTTCAAGACTTCTGATTTAACGTCTTCAAGTGCCATAGTACTTTTTCCTCCTTTTCTCTACGTATGTCTTCGAATAAATTGAAAGTGGTGAAGGGCCTTTGAAGGGCCCTCCGGGTGGTTTTTTCTATATGAATCCTGTTGCTACCAGTGAGACTACAAGTCCGAAGATAACCATTGTCTCCGGGATAACTGTAAGGATCAGGACGTTACCGAATAGGCTGTCGTCCTCTGCAAGAGCTCCTACTCCTGCTGATCCAATCTTTGCCTGTGCCCAGGCTGTTGCGAGTGCTGAGAGACCTATTGCTAGGCCTGCACCAATTGCCTGTAGTCCACCGATTGCTGCTGTCTCTGTTGCCATTGTGTGGTTTTCACCTCAAAATATAATTTTGAAAATCCGAGTGGATTTTCTGCTAACAGATTCCGGAAAAGAATCTGTGTTTTTCGGCTTCATTTTGAAGCCTCTGCTCCGAATGGAGCGTATTTTTTACCGCCTCCTTCGTAGAACTTTCCGAACATCTCCACGTAGTGGAGTCGGATGCCCTGAAGGAAGCCTTCGATGATTTTGATGAATGAGTTGAATGTGTGTCCGAATACCAGTACTACTAGGCCTAGAGTGATTCCGAGCACTGTTCCTGACTGGAAAAGCGGTTCAGCCAGTGAGTTGACTACTACGGCTAGTGATACTGCTGCTACTGATACTCCGAATAGTCGGAGGTAGGACAGGATATTGGACATCAGTGATGGGATCTCTACTACTCCTTCGATACCCTCTCCCAGGTAGAGTGTGATGACTGAGAGCAGGATTACTGGCAGGCCTGCTTCCATACCGACAAAGTACCATAGTGCTGCACCTGCTTCGAGTGCAATCCATGATCCTTTCTCAAGCAAGGCCTCTTTGATGCCGTGCCGGTTGAACTCGTTGTACGCCCCGATCAGGTAGCCTAGGTTGACATGTACCAGTCCGATAAGTGCTGAGATCGTGAATACCTGGCCTAGGTGCTCTGCTCTGTGGAACAGTACCGGGATCTGGCTGAACACGTGCAGTCCGAACTGTTCTGCCAGTATGGAGTGCGATCCGAAGATCATGTATCCGAATGCGTCTCCGAACGCCAGGCCGAAGGCCATAGTGGCGATGGAGGCGTACATGAGCGACTTGAATATTTCCTCGGCTCCGTCAATCATACGGTATCCTGCGTAGAAGATTGCGAACGTGGAGAGTCCGTATCCGAAGTCTCCGATCATGAATCCGAAGAATAGAGGGAATGTAAGCATGAGGATGACTGATGGATCAAGTTCGTCGTGTCGTGGTACTGCCATCAGATCTGTAAGAGATTCGAAAGGCTGTACGAACCGGTTGTTGTCGTGCTGTACAGGAGGGTTGTCTCCTTCCTCTTTCTGGATATGTACCTTTCCTTCGGTTACTTCTGCTACTCTCTCCTCGAAGTCGTCGAATGACTCGGAAGGTATCCATCCTTCTATGATGAATGTGTTTTCTGTAGTACCAAACTTCAGAGGTACTTCTGCCTTCTCGATTCTTTCTGTAAGGTATTCGTCGGCTGTTTCAAGCTTACCTCTCCACTCGTGAGCTATATCTTCCAGCTCCGACTCTACCTGCTCTATCTCCTCTCTGTACTCTTCTTTCTGTGACTGTGCGTTGCTTACTATGCTTTCAGGAGTTCCTGAGTAATCGCCTTCAGGTAGTTCAAAACTTCTCTCCTGAACATCCATCAACACATCTTCTACGCCGGAGTCTTTCTCGTAGACAACAACTGTAGCTCCGTTTCCTTCAAGAACCTCGTAGTTACCGGAGGCCTGCGATCTGAACTCTTCCTCATCAAGGACTCCGATGAAGACATCCAGGTTCTCTGACCCTTCAAGGTCCTCGTAGGTTAGGCCTGTTCCTGATACTTTTCTGAAGAACTTTCTATCATCATTTAAACTTGAGATCTTTCTGCTGAATTCTTCTTTCTTTGCTGTAAGCCTGTCGATATCGGACGAAATCTGCTCTACGTTGTCCTGTATCTCTTCAAGATCTAAATCTTCTTCTTCGGTTTCTACTTCCGGAAGCTTTGATTCGAGAGATCTTATATCGACTAGAAGCTGTGAGAGGTCCTCTGCCTCTTCAAAGGGTTCTCCTGTATCAAGCTCTCCGTCGTAAGATTCTATATCCAGAATTTCGAGAGAGTGGAGTTCATCGATAACATCTTTTAGATATTTCTTCGGGCCGGTTACTGAGGTTTTGGTCATCTCTGCTGGTTTTATTTTAATCACCTAGAGGAAGTCTTCTCTAAATTGCTGTTCCAGAACTTCTTTTGCTTCCTCGCTGTTTTCCTTGGCATGCTGCTTGGTATCTGCGGCTTCGTCTTCTCCTTCTTCAATTATCTCTTCTTTCTGCTCTTCTATCTCTTTACGGAAGTCTCTGAGTTCCTTCTCCTTTCTCTCCTGCATGTTTTCCTTCTTGCTGTCTACTATTTCATCTGCCTCTTCCCTGGCATCGGAAAGAATCTCTTCCCTGCTTTCCTCTGCGTCTTCGATAATGGATTTGGCGTCTTTCTCTGCCTTTTTGACTTCTTGTACTACATTACTCAAAACAAAACCACCGCAAGAAAACATGAGCATTGAAAGGTTTATAAAAGGTGCGAGCAGCTTTTCTCCGCCTCCTCTTTAAAAGAGTTGCGCTGACCCTGGTTTCTGATTTAAAAATAGTTCTCGATACATCAAGATACATGGAAGAAAGAGGCCTGAAAATCTTCGTACCGGAAGAAGAGGAGCCTGGGAAAGACTCCAGCGTATTCTACAATAAAGATATGAAGAATAATAGAGACATATCAGAGGCCGCGCTCAAAGTCTTCCGTGAAAAAGTAGATGTGCCGGAGTTCAACATCGCAGACGCACTTGCAGCATCGGGCATCAGAGGATTCCGGTACGCAGACCAGGGAAACATCTACCTGAACGATGCAAACCCCAAGGCCATCGAAAGCATACAGAAAGGCCTTGAAGAAAATAATATCGAGGCCGAGGTCTCGGAGCAGGACGCCAACGTTTTCCTGTCGGAGAACAGAAACTTTCTCCACTTCATCGACATCGATCCCTTCGGTCCTTTCACACCATATCTTGATTCTACAGCTAGAGCAGCTAACTACCAGAGCTTCGTAGGCCTTACAGCTACAGATAATGCAGTACCAGCAGGTAGCTACAAGAAAACATGTATGAGACGGTATGGATCGACGCCGATGAAAAACTCCTTAATGCATGAGACAGGCCTCAGAATTTACATCAAGGAAGTGTTCCAGAACTTCGCAAGATACGATAAATGCTTTGATCCGAAGATCTGCTGGCATGAAAGACATTACTCAAGAGTAATGGGTCGAGTCACTGAATCAAAAAGCCGGACTAACCGGGCCCTCGAAAATATAGGCTACATGAGTTTCTGTCCGGAGTGCAGGTGGCGGAAACTGGAGGAAGTCGATGAATGCGGTCACTGTGGAGCTGAAGTGAAGCTTGCCGGCCCTCTATGGACCGGAAAGATCTCTGATCAAAGGTTCACGGAAGAGGTGCTCCAAGAGATGCCGGAAGACTGGGATTCTAGAGAAATTGTAGAGTTGTTGGATTCGGAGGCCGAGATACTGACACCTTTCTACGACCTCCATAAAATGGCCTCGTCCACAGGAGTTATGGCGCCGAAAAGAGAGGACGTTATACAGGAACTGCAGGATAAGGGCTATCCTGTTTCCAGAACTCACTTTGCACCAACCGGTATAAGGACGGATGCGCCGATAGAAGATATTATTGAGATAATGAAGGCCTTAGAATAGTTTCAGGCTGTAACTGGTTCTGTAAAATGTGTGGCGAACTTTTTTAAATCGGCTGGTCACAGGTTTTAATGTAAATGGAGTACAGCAACCGCAGTTACAGCTCTAATCGATCTCAACCGCCAGAGATAGAAAAGGGAGCTGATGAAGTGTCTGGAGCGGATAAAGCTGAAATTAACAGTCTTTTCTCGGAATTGGGTGTAGATGCAACTGCGGAGGAGGTTCTTGACGGCGCAGAGACTGCGGAAGTCTACATGCATGTCCAGCTTGAAGACGATCATGCTGAAAACTACTGGAGGGCCACCGTGGATAATAGGGATGTCCTTGCTGAAGAGATAAAGGTTGGATTTGTTATCGATGGAGAGGAAGGGCCTGATTACCGGGCAGAAAATGTTCAGAAACCTGCTTACGATATCTTCAACTTATCGAGTTACATGGAAACTGAGGACGCTATGGCTGAAGATGATTTACATGAGGTATCTGCTGATGCTGAAATTCAAGAAGCGGCATCTACAGACTAGCTAATTTACCCATAATAGAATAAAGGAGAAAGAAATGTGAGAAAAGGCCTTTAATTGGATTTCTCTTCTAGTTCTTCTTCGAGGCCTAGTTTCTCTGCAAGTTCTTTGTAGCGGTTTCTGATTGTTACTTCTGTGACTCCTACTACATCTGCTACTTCTCTCTGAGTTCTCTTCTCGCCTTCAAGTACTGCTGCGATGTAGAGTGCGGCTGCGGCAAGTCCTGTTGGGCCTTTACCTGATAGAAGGTCTCTTTCACGTGCTTCCTTCAGGATGTTGCGTGCTCGTGCCTGGACTTCCCCTGATAGCTGGAGTTTTCCAGCGAATCTTGGTACATAGTCCTGTGGCTTTGCTGGCAGGATTCTGAGGCCTAGTTCTCTTGCGACGTATCTGTATGCGCGTCCGATCTCTCTTTTTTCGATTCCGGATGCGTCTGAGATTTCGTCGAGAGTTCTTGGGGTTCCCTGCTTTCTTGCTACAATGTAGATAATTGCAGAGATGATGGACTCCATTGAGCGGCCTCTGACCAGTCCCTGGTCTACAGCTTTCTCGTATAGTCGGGCTGTCTCTTCGTGGACTGATTCAGGCAGGTTGAGGTTTGAGATCATGGAGTTTAGCTCGGATAGGGCGAATCCAAGGTTGCGGTCCTTTGACTTAGTCAGTCTCTTGTGCCATTTTCTCAGGCGGTAGTACTGAGCTCTCTTGTTTCCAGATACTTTGTAGAGCTCTCCGGATCCTTTTCCGATCTCTGTGGAGACTCCCATGTCGTGTTTCGTATATGTTAGTGGCTGTCCTGCACGGGCCTTTTTCTCTTTTTCTTCAGCGTTGAATGCTCTCCATTCTGCGGATTCGTCGATCCTGTCTTCGTCAATCACGAAACCACATTCGATACAGATAAGCTCACCCTTCGAGGAGTCTTCCTCGAACCTCTGGGAGCCACATTCGGGACATGTAAGTACTGTTTCGCCTTCTTCGGCTTCTTCCTGTACTACCTCATATCCTTCCTCGCCTTCGACCTCTTCCTCGGCCTCGGCGCCTTCTGCTTCCTGTTCCTCTGTTTCTTCATCTTCCTCCCATTCTTCTGGGACCTCGTAATTATCAAACTGCCTTCGTGGAATGTTGCCATCTTCCGTCATTTTTATTTACACCTAAACAAGGACTATGGGAAGGCCAAATTTTTTATAACTTAGCCTCTCTGGTTTTATCTTCCAGTAGTAACACTCCGCGCGTAAGGGAGGCTAGATAATTTAACAGTCCTTCTGTTATAACTTGGATATGGATGAGGAAAAGCTCCGAACACAGAGAGAGACGCTGGTAGTCGCCGGCCTACTCCTTGTTGGAAGCCTTTTCATCCTGTACCCGTTCCTGGACTCCATACTTATGGCGGTAGTTGTCTCCTATCTGCTGAAGTTCGCACATGATTGGGTCAATGGCTACCTGAAAAATGACCTGCTCTCATCAATTACCGTTATCTCGGCAGTTATATCTACTATATCAATGGGCCTGTACCTCTTCCTGAACAACTTCTTCGTGATACTATCAGAGGTGGAGGAGTTCTCAGGCCAGCTCAGTAACCTGGTAACTAACTTGGTGATGTTCCTTAACCTCTCGCCCTCTTTCCAGCAGAACCTTCAGGACTTCATAGACCAGATGTCAAGCGAAGTATCGAACATGTTAATACAGATGTTTGTCTCCGCACCATCACTTCTAGTTGATCTAGGTATATTCTTCGTAACAGCAATCTTCCTCTACCGAGACAGAGCCAAGCTCGGCAACCAGATCAAGGGAATACTGGATGAGATGCCTAGGCCTGAAGAGAAAATACTGAGATCGCTACTCCATTCTATCGACAAGATCTTCCGGGGAGTATTCATGACCCAGATAATAGTAGCAGTAATACTTGGAATCGCAACAGGTATAGGCCTCTACCTGATCGCACTTCTGACATCGCCAATACCGCTAATCCCTCTATGGGCCTTCCTTGTAGGCGTAGCAGCTCTACTCCCGCTTGTAGCAGCATTCATGTTCTATGTGCCGATAGGAGGATACTACATAATGGTCGGGCAGCCTTTCAAAGGAACTCTGATAATAGTATTCGGAATACTGGCGCTTAACGTAATGACGGAAATATTCCTCAGACCTTACATCGGGTCCAAACAGATGGAGGAACACCCGCTGGTAGTATTCCTTGGTTTCCTAGCAGGCCCTCTAGTACTCGGTCTCAAAGGGCTTATAATCGGTCCTCTGCTGCTGATTCTGACAAAAGAATTTGTCCTGGACTACGCTAATCTAGTTTCCGACGAACCTGCTGGCATCCACAGTACCGACACGGAGGACTAGAAATCTCTCTACCACAGTTACTGCATACAGTTTTCCACTCCAGTTTCTCATCAATTCTGTCCTCAAGAAAACCTTCAACATCGGCACCCAGGTGGAGACCTAGATTCTGAAGATCCTTGTCATCGGTAACCAGTGCCTGATCAAGTGTAAGAGCCAGTGCCAACAGTTTCTCATCGGTATCCGAGGTAGCGGCCTCTATCTTTTCAGACCTCTCCTGAACCTTCTCAAATATCTCCGGATCAGGCTGCGAAACCTGAAGGTCCAGCAGGTCGGCCTTCATACTGGCCTCACTGCTCTTCATCTCCTCCATCACTTCGGGAACTGTGTAGGCCTTCTTGAATCTCTGGTCGGCCCTGCCATGAATGATTACGTTGGCATCGACAACTACCATATGGAACTCTGAAAGACCTATCCTTATTAAAAAATATTTTGAACATGGTTTACCTGTGATTAACAATGAGTCTACCTAACGCACCAGTCGAACGAATAATTAGAAATGCAGGCGCAGAAAGAGTTTCAGAAGATGCAGTTGAAGAACTAAAAGACGCTCTCGAAGATCTAGGAGAGGAAATTGCTTCTGATGCAAACGAAGTCGCCGACCACGCAGGAAGAAACACAATCAAAAAAGAAGATATCGATCTAGCTACTCGGTGAAATAAATGCCGAGACAGATTGAAGCATCCAAGGTAAACAGCGGAACATACATCATGCTGGACGGAGAGCCATGTGAAGTAAGAAGCATGAGCAAGTCCAGCCCCGGAAAACACGGATCCGCAAAGTGTAAGATCAAGGCCAGAGGAGTGTTCGACGACAAAGACCGGCACGTAACCAAGCCAGGGGACGCAATGCTGATGTCTCCAGACGTCGACAAGAAGATTGGCCAGGTTGTATCCCGTGAAGGAGATATTGCACAGGTAATGGATATGGATACCTACGAGACGGAGGAGATGGAACTACCTGAAGACCTCAACGCTGGAGAAGGCGACGAGATCGAGTACTGGGTCATTGACGACCGAAAGCTTGTGAAAGGTCTCAACAAGTAAGAGAACTTTCTCCTAGCTCACATATTCCTGCCCTTCTTTTTCTTAACTAAATTAAATGAAGAACCCGCAACTCTCTATATGAACTGGGAAAGACTGAGAGAAAAAATACTGGAGGAAAACTATCCGACAGAAGAAGAGTTCCAGAAAATACAGGAACTGTATGACAAAATATCAGGGTTCATTGAGGAAGAGTACGGCCTGGAGACTCATTTCGCTGGGTCAGCAGGCAGGAAGACATGTATGGCTGGCGACAAAGATATAGATCTATTTGTTCTCTTCCCTGAAGACACTGAGAGACATGAACTGGAGCAGAAAGGCCTGGAAGTTGGAAAGAAGACTTTCGAAAACTTTAACGCAGACTACCATGTAGAATACGCAGAACATCCATACAGTAAAGGCCGTATCGAAGGTGTGGAGGTCGAGATAGTACCGTGCTTCGATACAGATCCTGAAGACATACGGAGTGCTGTAGACAGGACTCCACATCACTCTCGCTGGGCAAGGGAAAACCTGGATGAAGAACAGAGAAAAGAGGCAGTACTTCTCAAGAAGTTCCTCAAGACCCAAGGCCTCTACGGTTCGTCTCTCAAGAGGAGAGGGTTCTCCGGATATCTATGTGAAATACTAATATCGGAGTTCGGTGATTTCAGAAGTCTGCTGGAAAGCGCTGAGGACTGGCCTGAAAGAAAGCTGCTTGACCCGGAAGACTATCATCCAGAGGGCCTTTCTCAGGAGCTGGAGAGCAAGTTTTCAGGCGATAATCTGGTGGTTGTAGATCCTGTTGATCCTGAGAGAAATGTGGCCGCAGTACTGTCAACCCAGAACTACGCAGAGTTCATACATGAGGCCTGGAAGTTCAACAAACAGCCCGGGATAGATTTCTTCCAGGAGGCCGAGCCTGATTACGAGAGGTTTGAGCTTGAGCAGGAGATCAAGGATAGAGGTGATTTCCTCGTGATCGAGTTCGACAGCCCTGAAGAAGTTGATGACGTAGTGTACCCGCAGATGAGGAAGGCAGTCTCCCGTCTGAAGTCCAAGCTGCAGAAGAACGATTTCCGTCTGTTTGAATCCGGGTTCTACGTTGGAGATGAGGAGACACGGGTCTTCTTCGAACTAGACCAGCATCTGCCTGCTGTCGAAGAACTGAAAGGCCCTAGAGTCTTCCACGGAAAAGATCACATGGAGCAGTTCACCTCAAAGTACGATAACACGTTTATCCAGGGTGACAGGCTGGTTGCAAAGACGGAAAGAGAGTACACTGATGCGAGAAATCTGCTGAAGGACTTTATCTCACGTGAAAGGGATGAACTGAAGGAGGATGGTATTCCGAACTATGTGGCTGAGAAGATGGAGGAGGCCAGGTTCACTGAGCCAGTCATTGAAGACGATAAATGGTTAAACTATTTGGCCGAAAAACTACACGTGATCGATCAATGAGCAGCGTAAATATTGTAGTAGGACTTTCAGGAGTTGGAAAATCAACAGTACTTGAAGAAGCCATGCTTCTCGCAGATGAGGAATATGAAGTAATCAACTACGGCGACAGAATGCTTGAAACCGCCAAGCAGCAAGGCCTGGTAGATACCCGAGATGAGATGAAAGACATTGGAGTTGAGAAGTACAAGGAGATTCAGAAGGATGCTGCAGAATCAATAGTAGATGATGCGGAGGAAGCTGAAGATGGAAACGTAATTGTAGACACTCATGCAGCAATCAAAACACCTTACGGCTACATTCCAGGTCTACCGAAATGGACTGTTGAGAACCTTGATCCCGAGAAAATAATTATACTGGATGCTTCCGCAGAGGAGCTCTACAGGAGAAGCCAGAAGGATGAAGACAGGGATAGAGAGCACGATGATGTAGAGGACATAGAAGAGTACAGACAGGTCGCCAGAGAAATGGCCTCAGCAGGTTCTGTACTTACCGGAGCATACCTCAAAGTCATAGAGAACAAGAAAGGAAAGGCTCAGCAGGCAGCAAGAGATCTTATCGACACTCTTAACGCCTAATTCTTTCCACTTAATTCTCTTTATCTTTTCCTTTCTCCAGGTAGTACTTCGGACTTACGACGATCAGGTAGGTAGCTACAACTGCTGATGTGAATCTGCCAAGTACGAAACCTATGAGACCCAGAGTCTGCAGTACGCCGCTGGAGGCTGCTGAAAGGCCGAAAAGAAGGAAGGAGAACAGCAGTAGCGCTGTGACTTCACGGCTGTTCTGTGAGGAGAAACTGGCGGATTCCCGGAAGCTCTCTATAACCCCGTTCCGGATCAAGGTTATCGGCAGGAAGTACGTGGCAAAACCTGTAGCTAGAATCAGGAGCAGTGAGAGAGAACCTCCGATTACAAGGCCTGCGATATTTCTATTCATTATGTAGAGCGCTGTGCCGAGTACTGTAGGTAGGGCTGCAACTGCTGCTGCAGCGAAGAACACGAGCGTCGAGAGGAATATATCATCGGCCTTTCTAAGGGTTGTCTGAAAGCCTTCTATCAGCCCGGACCTGTTCTCCACCATGTATGCTACCATGACTGGTACGAAGAGGCCCATGAATATGATGAAAGGTGCCGTGGCCAGGTAGAGATTGGTTTTCAGGTTGGAGAGTATGTAGATAAACCAGGCCGTGCTTATCCCGGTCGATATGAACCGGGGCACGAAGTAGACAGGCCTTTCCCTCAGCTCCTGAAAGCTTTCCTCCAGTATTTCTATCAGTCTCACATCATAGACTGTTAACCGGACACTCGAAAAAGGTTTGCCTGCTCAAAAAACACTTGTTTCAAATGAAAACAAAAGAAGTGTATTTATTGTCTCGTGACAACGATTAATGGCTGTGAGGGCCTCGATTCTAATTTAACGGGTGGAAAAGGTTAATAATAGTTACAACCCCTACTGGGATTATGGCAAGCCTCTGGGATTTAGGAAAGAGTTCTAAGGAGAAGCTTGCCGATGAATGGGAAGATGACGGAGTGCTCGAGGATAAAGTTAACGAGCACCGTCACAAGTTTGAGGATCAGTTCCAAGAAAACATGGATGACGAAGTACCGACACATCCATACAAGATTTACCGTGAAATAGTGGAATCCAACGAATTAACGGATGAAGAGCGCGTAGCTCTTGAACAGATGAAGGACGAGTTCTCCGAAAGATGGCAGGAACTCAAGAATACTCACTCCAACTAGAAATTCATCGGCAGTAGCTCTCCAGGGGAGGGGACTACCCGTCTTTTTATTTTTCCCAATGATTTTACTCCAAATACTTGACCATGTAAGGCCCTTCCTTCTCGTATCCCATCTTCCTGTAGTACTCGCGGGTACCTACTGCCGAAATCACGACAACCTTCCTCTTCCCAAGCTCACGGGCCTTTTCCTCCGCATTCTCCATTAACTTCCGGCCGTAACCCTGGTGCTGGGTATCGGAACCTTCCTCGCCGATACTGGTGGCCGAGCCCATAACCTTCAGCTGCCTGACAATCAAAGTATCTTCATCTATCTCAGACCTGAAGCTTTCAGGAGTAGTCCTCAATCTGGAGAAACCTAGAATAATATCGTTCTCGGTATCCTCGAAGCTGGCAAAGTATTCGTGGCCTTCAGAGGCCTCGTAATCTCTTTCAACTAGCTCTATATTTTCTTCCTGAGGCTCGAGATCGTGGTTCTTCTTGACGTGGCCAACCTCTCTCGCTCTGATATTTCTGGATCTCTCATCGTTCTCCCATAGCTCCTGTAAAGCCATCTGCCGCATGTTTGTCAGCTGAGGGCCTGCGTCAACCTCTGTAGAAGGGATATCACGCATGACGCGTTTGACTCTGACGTGTGGAGGGATATGGTCTCTAAGTATCTCTTTTAATCGGTCCTTGGCCTCATCGTCGTCGATAGGCTCGAACTCTCCCTCCTCGTACTGCCTGTAAAGCTCGGTACCCTGAATTACCTCGCAGGGATAGATCTTGACTTCGTCAGGCTGGTAATCTGCATTCGAGAAAGTTTCCTTGAACTTCTCGATGTCTTCCTCGTAGCCTTCGCCGGGCAGGCCGAGCATAAGGTGGTATGCAACCTTGAAACCTGCATTCTTCAAACGTTTCGTAGCCTCGATTACCGGTTCCATGCCGTGGCCTCTATTGGTAATCTCATGGGTCTCATCGAATACTGTCTGGACACCCATCTCTACACGTGTACCGCCCATCTCAAGAATCCTATCGATATGCTTGGTCTCAGCAATATCAGGCCTTGTCTCGAAAGTTACTCCTACATTCCTGACATCTGCGGTCTCGTTAATCTTCTTCGCTTCCTCCAGAGAATCTGCTCCTTCAAACTCGTCAGGATCGTCGATCTCTTCTTTGTCTTTGTATGTGTTCAGGCCGTCGAACGCTCTCTTGATGAACTCTTTCTGGTAGTCCGGGTCCTGGAACGGGAAGGTTCCGCCCATGATAATTAGTTTGGATTTGTCGATGCTGTGGCCGTTTTTCTCGTACTGTCCCAGTCTGTCGTGCGTCTGCTTGAAAGGGTCGTACTGGTTTCTGATAGCTCTCCGGGTGGCTGGCTCCTTGCCTGTGTAACTCTGTGGCGCGTCCTTTCCTTTAGGACAGTAAATACATCCTCCACCACAGGGGGCAGGCCTTGCCATGATCGCAACGTTCGCGATACCGGAGAGGGTTCTCGTAGGCTTAGTCAAAAGGACTTTCTTGGCCTTTTCCTCGTCGTCATCTACGAACTCTAGTATATCCGAGTTTTTCGGGAGGCCTGGGAAACTCAGTTCTGAGCATAGCTGTTTCTTCCGGGTCTCTACATCGTCTTTATCCTCTATTTCGCCGGCCTCTATCTCCTCGATAATCTTTCTTGAGAGCTGTTTTAAGTCAGACATATTCAGGTATACAGGTTGAAAAGTTAAAAAGAAAAGTTAAAAGAAAACCACAGTCGCAACAGTAAACATGAAGAGAAAAATAGCAGTACTTCTAACCGCTTTTCTGATAATTTCAACAGGCCTTGCATCCGCATTCTCACTGAGTTCTATATTTGAGCCAACAGGACAGGCCGCTGTAATACAGCTTTCTGGCAGTATAACTCCCACGGCTTCAGGTTTCAGCTCAGGGATAACGCCGGAAAAGGTAAGGACTCTGAACGACAAGGCCCGTCAGAGAAATGTAGATGCAGTTGTGTACGAGATAAACTCTGGCGGCGGTGCGGTAGTGGCCTCGAAGGAGATAATGCGTGCAATAGAATCTATGGAGGTTCCTACGGTCTGCCGTTTCCGGGATGTAGGGGCTTCTGGAGCATACATGGCAGCTCTCGGCTGCGACAGGGTAGTGGCAGATTCTGCTACTTTAACCGGCAGTATCGGTGTTAAAAGCTCTTACCTGCAGTACACAGGCCTGATGGATAAACTGGGTCTGAAATACGTCAATATCACTTCTGGAGAATACAAGGATCTTGGTTCTCCGTATCAGAATGCATCTGAAAGGGAGAAACAGATGTTGCAGGCGAAGGCCGATAAAATCCATAGAGAGTTCTACAGAATGGTGGATGAGGAGAGAAATCTTACTGAGGTCCAGCTTGAAGAAGTGAAGACTGGAGAGCCGTTCCTTGGTTCGAAGGCTAAGGAACTCGGTCTTGTAGATAGGCTTGGAGGGCGACAGACTGCTTACAGTGTTGCAGAGAATCTTACGGACATGAAGCTCCGTTTTACTAAGATTGAAACTGAGTCAAGCTTCAGCTTTTTCTCCTTGCTAGGAGCCAGTATTGCGGACAGTTTTCTCAGCTCCGATAGCTCTGCGTTTGAATCTGAGTTCCGCTAGAAACAGAGAAAAGTAAAAAAGAGGGTATGTTATTCAGGTCTCTTAGGGCCTTCAGGCCCTTCTGGCTCCTCTGAGTGGTGCCATAGAACGTCGAACATTGGGCTGAGGGTTTCCTCGGCCATGTGATCGCTCTTGGACCAGAAAGCTGTTTCCTGAGTGTTGTGGACTTCGTCGTGAGTCATCGACATTGTGAGTGCATCGTCGTCGACAACTGCAAACCTTCCGTTTGGAATATCGAACTCGTCCTTGTCCTGTAGATGCCTGACTTCGGCAAACTCTCGCAGGTCCTCGACTACATCGGCGTTCTCCTCTGTGACTGGTGCAAGAACTTTCACATTAACACCGTTCTCCCTGGCTTCTTTCAGCAGGTTGTAATGGTTATCTCTTAGATCTTTGAGCCCTTCTTCAGAAGTAAGGATCTTGATACTATCATCAGCTTCCTGGAACATTGTTCCAACATGCTGATCGATCTGATGCTTGCCTTTAAGCGATCCAGACATCTCTGCAGGTTCTACAAGGTCGAGACCCTGATCGTAGAGCTCTTCAAGCTCCTCTACAGCTTCTGAATCCTTGAAGCCATCCAGTTTTCCAAGCTTCTCTTCCAGCTCCTGCCTGTGCTGTTTCTTGATATTCTCTATTGCCTGGTTCGGTGGTATGGCAACGTATTCCATGGGTTTGCTTGACTTTATGACGGCGAAACCTTTCTCGGCCAGAGACTCTAAAACATCATAAGCACGTGAACGTGGAACATTAGTCATCTCAGATAGTTCACCGGCCGTAGAAACTCCTCTGCCCAGTAGAGCAGAGTAAATCTTTCGCTCGTACATGTTCAGCCCTATATCTTCAAGGGCGTCCAGTGTGTCTTGACTTGCGACCATTTGTATTTACACCTAAGTAACGGTTGCTTGAAGGCAGTTATAAACCTTTTCGGCTCGTTTCCCTGTGTGGTAAATACACAGTCCGATCAGGTTTTATTATGCTCTAGTAATTAAACAGAGCTGAAAGTTTATAAAACCTTTCTCAACTTACGTCGTAGCTTGTCTTTCAGGCCTTTAGCCTTCTTTCCGTAGATCCTCTTCTCCTCCTTCACACCTTTCCACTCGAGGCCTTCGAAAGCACTCTGGATCTGACGACCGTAACTATCGTAGTAACATCTCTGGTTCAACCTGAACTTGTGCTCGCTGGTATGAGGGTTGTCGGTATAACCGATGGAAACAGCCATTAAAGGTACTTTACTCTCAGGAACCTCGAACTTCTGGGCTACCATCTCCTCATCGAAACCAGATACAAGTATCGAGGCCAGGTCGTTCTCGTTTGCAACCAGCCTCATATTCTGTACAGAGAAAGCAGCCTCGGCCATACACGCCTTCCGGGCCTCAGAGCTTCCTACTCTCTTCCTCATCCGTGGAATATCGGCGACCACAAGAATAGTTGTAGGTGCCTTAGTAATCTTCTTATTTCCAGTAGAGTCCTCAAGCTTCTCCAGAGCATCATCGCTCTCAATTACGATGAACTCCAGGCACTGAACGTTTCCTGGCGAAGGAGCGTATCTGCCGGCCTCAAGTATCTTGCCTACAGTTTTCCGTGGAATGGTCTCATCTCTGCATTTTTCAAAAGTCTTCAGATTCAGGGCAGACTCGAAGGTAGACATTACAATAACAAACTGCGAGAGCATACGGTTTAAACCTTCAGGTGGCAAAATCTAGATGTGAAATACTCAAAACTCGTGGAGACATACCAGCAGCTCGATCAGACACAGGCCACACTGGAGAAGACTGATATCCTGGCCGAGCTATTTGAGGAATCAAGAGACGATCTGGACTACGTCGTGCTCCTAGCGCTGGGCAGAATCTACCCGGAATGGATGGAACCGGAGATCGGCGTATCCAGCCAGACAATGGTCGACATAATACACCAGGCCACAGGCCGTGGAAAAGACGAGGTAGAAGAAGTCTGGAAAGAGAAGGGAGATCTCGGATTTGCAGCCGAAGAAATGGTCGAGAACAAGACACAGCAGAAACTGATGACCAAAACTCTCACAGTAGAATCTGTTATCGAGAGACTCAGAAAAGTAGCAGAGATGGACAAAGAAGGCCTCAGCCAGTCGGTAAACATGGATAAAAAGAAGAAAGAAATCGCCGACCTCATCTCTAACGCAGAACCAGTAGAGGCCTGCTACATTACAAGAACAGTACTCAACCATCTCAGACTTGGAATAGGAGAGGGAACAGTGAGGGATGCGCTCGATGAAGCCTTCTTCGATGGAGAATATTCGGAGGATATCCAGAGAGCCTACGACTTTACCAATGATTTTTCACGTGTAGCAGAGGCCTGTCAGAAAGGCCTGGAAGAGGTGAACTCCCTAGATATAGAGCTTTTCAGACCTATCAAATCTATGCTTGCGAAGAAAGTAGATACTATAGAGGAAGGTTTCGACACTGTTGGAAAACCTGCTGCTATCGACTACAAATATGATGGAATGAGAGCCCAGATACATGTTAAGGATGGAGAGGTCAAGGTCTTCACCCGTCGACTGGAGGATGTCACCAAGCAGTTTCCCGACGTCGTCGAGGCCGTCGAAGAGAAAGTTGAATCAGATAACTGTATAATTGACTCCGAAATTGTTGGCTATGATCCGGAAGACGGTGGAATGATTCCTTTCCAGAAGCTTTCGAAGAGGATCAAGAGGAAGTACGATATCCAGAAACTGAGAAAGGAGATACCTGTAGAGGTAAGGCCTTTCGACCTGATCTACGATGAAAAGTCGCTGCTGGAGAGGTCTTACAGCGAGAGATGGTCTCTGCTTCAGGAAGAAGTCGAAGAGGAGGAAAATATTCTCAGACTGGTTGACCATGAGGAAACTTCTGAAGAGGAAACTGTGCAGGAGATGCAGCAGAGATCTCTCAGCGAAGGTCACGAAGGAATAATGATGAAATCACTGGACGCGGAGTACAAGCCTGGCTCCCGTGTAGGATATATGGTTAAGCTGAAGCCAGTGATGGAAACCCTAGATCTGGCGATTATCGGCGCTAAATGGAGTGAAGGCCGCAGAAGCGGGTGGCTTGGACGACTATATCTCGGATGCTACGACGAGGAGAACGACGAATATCTGGAGGTGGGCCGAATGGCGACAGGCCTTACAGATGAACAGTTCGAAGAGATCACTGAGAAGCTGAAGCCTTTGATCACGAAAGAGGAAGGCCGTAAGGTTGAGGTCAGGCCTGAGGTAATTGTAGAGGCAGAGTATGAGGAGATTCAGGAAAGCCCTGAGTATTCGTCAGGCTACGCTCTGCGTTTTCCACGCATGAAACAGTTTCGTGAGGATAAGGAAGAGGCCGACTCACTGGAGAAGGTAAAGAATCTATACAAAGATCAGAAATAGAAAAAGAAGAACTGAAAAGAAATTGGAAGCCATTTCTTGAATGGCTTAACGCGTGTTGAGCTCCGCGTCAGGAGTCACTATTCGTGTTTCTGGGAGCGGTGGATCTTCATTCCTCTTTCTGTGTCGAATTCTTTGCCGCAGTCAGGGCAGGCGTGTTTCTCTTCTTCTTCTGTTTCCTGGGTTACCTGTTCCTTGACTTCTTCCTGGACTTCTTCGTTGTTCGCTGGCTGGAACTGTTGCTGAACGCTTCTCTCGCTTTCGCTTTCCTCTCTTATCATCTTCCATTCGTCGCTCTCTAGCCAGATGATGAAGGCGCCTATAAGTACTAGTAGAGGCCCTATTGCTCCTTTAGCAAGGTATAGAAGTTTGTCAAGCTGCGTGGCTGTGGAGTATACTCCGACTACCACCATCAATGCTCCGATTAGTATCTTAACAACTGGGTGCATGGTATCACACCTGAATGATAACAAGTTGATCTTTTATTTGTTATCTTCCGGGAAACAATGCAGACCCGACAGGGTTTATAATATTTTCCGGCTAAAAATTCGTGTACGAGGCACCAAAAATGAGTTACTACAAATACGCCCAGGAGCAGTACGAACAGCCTAAAGAGAACCTGGACGAACTCTGGCAACAGAGACTTGTCGAATGGAGACAGCAGGATGCAATTGTAAAACTTGACAACCCAACACGAATTCCAAAAGCCCGACAGCTAGGATACAAGGCAAAGAACGGGTTTACACCTGTAAGAGTCAGAGTCGATAAAGGAGGAAGCAAGAGAGAAAGACCAAGCGGAGGCCGCAAGCCTAAGAACGCTGGTCAGAGCCGATACTCTTCCAAGAAATCCAAGAGAGTAATCGCAGAGCAGAGGGCCTCGGATCAGTATCCGAACCTTGAAGTTCTGAACAGTTACTGGGTAGCAGAAGACGGAAACCGCAAATGGTACGAGATCATCATGGTTGACCCAGAGCATCCAGAGATTGAATCCGATGATGATATCAACTGGATCTGCGACAAGAGAAACAGAGCAGAGAGAGGACTTACACCTGCAGCCAAGGAAAGCCGAGGACTCAAGAACAAAGGCAAAGGCGCAGAGAAAGTAAGGCCTTCGCAGTCAGCTAACGACAACAAAGGAAAGTAAAAACGCACATATTCTTTTCACATTTCCCTTCCATCTATATTTCTACACCGATGTCACAGTTCCACGAACTCTGCCTGAAAAACAGTTCAGAGAAACTTTGCAGTAAGGCCGAAGAAATAGGCTGGAACACCACTAACTGCCGTGTAAACACAGTATTCATTCAGGCAGATGGCTGGGGCGAGCTGAAGAGAAAGATCCGAGAGAAAAGAGAAAACGCTGATATACTTGTATTTGAGGGCGGAGACGAGGAGCTTAACAGGAAGGCCTGTGAAAGCTCCCGGATTGATGTACTTCTGCATCCGGAAAAAGGCCGGAAAGATTCCGGACTCAATCATATCATGGCTGAGGAAGCAGCAGAGAATAATGTCGCAATCGGGCTTGATTTCGCCCAGCTGGATGACTCGGGAAAGAAAAGAGTACACGTTCTTTCTCACTGGAGGAGAAACCTCAAACTGTGCGAAAAATACGGTGCACAGTATCTTATTACCACAGGAGCTGAACAGGTACACCAGTTAAGAGCTCCAAGAGAGCTGAGGGCCTTGATTGATTCTATAGGTTATTCCGGTCAAGAAGCTGTATCTGGTACTCCGGAAAAGATTCTCAGAGAGGTAGAAAAAGCTAGTTCCGATAAAAATATACGGCCGGGAGTTGAAGAGAAATGAAGCATCTGCCGCCAACACTTAGAGAGGATCAGAGGTATCTGAAGTACAGAGTTCACTCTGAGAAGGATATAGAGTTTTCGGAAGTTGTAGAGGCTATATGGGAGGCTTGCCTCAACTTTATGGGGGAGAAAGGAGCAAGCAACGCTGATCCATGGATTATGAAAAATCTCTACAGCTACAGCGATCAGGTAGGTGTGGTAAAAGTTAATTCTCAGTCAGTTACGGATTTCAGAGCAGCTCTTGCTTTTGTAGATAGTTTTGGCTCTGAGAAAGGCTTTCTGACTGTTGAACAGGTCAGCGGAACCGTTAAATCTCTTGAGGGCGTAGAAAACTAGCTCTGGTTTGAAGTTTTTATGATTTCAGAAAGTCTTTTAAGCGGACTATTTAAAAGGTTTCACTTATAAACGGTATATAAAGTATATAAACTGGTCTTAAGTTTCCAAATGAGGCCAGATTTTCCCAATTCCAGGTGAAATCCAAAAATGGTAGAAGACGAAGACATTGAGATTCAAAACGTTGTTGCTTCCGCAACATTCGACCAACGACTGCCTCTAGACAGAATTGCAATTTATCTAGAAAACACAGAGTACGAGCCAGAGCAGTTCCCAGGCCTAGTATACAGACTTGAAGAGCCTAAGGCCGCAGCACTGCTTTTCGGTTCAGGAAAGATCGTCTGTACAGGAACTCAGAGTCCAGAACAGGCGAAAGAAGCGACCCACAAGATCATCGACGAACTGCGTGAAGCAGACGTCGAGATCGGAAACAAACCAGAGATAACAGTACAGAACATCGTAGCATCCTCAGAGCTAGGAGCTACACTCAACCTCAACAGAATCGCATTCGAACTCGTAGGAACAGAGTACGAGCCAGAGCAGTTCCCAGGCCTAGTATACAGACTTGAAGAACCACAGGTAGTATTCCTGCTGTTCAGCTCAGGTAACCTGGTATGCACAGGTGGCCGAACCTACGAAGACGTCAAAGAAGGAATCGCAACACTGGAAGAGAACCTGAAAGAAATTGGAGCACTTTAAAGCTCCACCACATATTTTCTCTTCCAAATTTCTACACGCATAACCATGATAAGCTCTCACCTTGCCGCCGCAGCGATCGCAACCAACGAAGACGGAGAAATCCTGATGGTGCAGGAAGGAAAAGGCCATGTAGAGGGTACCTGGAACTTCCCTGGCGGAAGCTTTGAACAGGAAGAAGGCCTGAAAGAGACAGCAGCCAGAGAATTCCTTGAGGAAACAGGCTACAGGATCAAACCGCAGGAAGTAATAGGAGTATACCTGGAAGAAAGCGTAAGAACAGGCAACACTGTAGCAGTATTCCTGTATGAAGCACAGATAATAGAAAGAGAACACAACGGCCTCGACGATGGAGAAATACTTGATACACAGTTCTTCTCACCTCACCAGATCCAGGGCCTCAATCTCAGAAAAGAAAACAGGTTGAAGATGCTGGAAGACTACCTTGAAGGCCGGAGATTCTCTGATTCAAGAGTAGTAGATACTCGCTAATCCCAGTCAATATTCCTGACCTTATCCTCAATTCTCTCAGCGAGATCGAAATCTCTCTCGGTAAGGCCTTCCACATCGTGACTCCATAGATCGATCTCTACAGCGCCGTACTCCACAGTCACTGAAGGATGGTGGAACTCCTCTTCTGCCAGCGAAAAGACCGAGTTAGCGAAGAAAACAGACTTCTTGTAATCATCAAACTCCACACGACAGACCAGCTTCTCAGCCTCTATACCCCAGATTTCCAGCTCTTCAAGCCTCTCATTAATTTCAGAATCATCAAGTTTATCTGACATGAAAGAGTTTTACTGCCTGACTGCTTTTCACTTTTATCACTTATCACACAATAACTAACCATGGAGTACGGGGAGGCAGTCAACGAGTTCGAAGAATTCTTCTCGGAGAAATACTACAAAAAAGTTGCTACTGCCGTACAGGATGGCCAGGACTCCATAGTAGTCGACTTCCAGGACATGGACATCTTCAATTTTGAATTAAGTGACTACCTGCGTGAAAACCCGACTTCAGCTATAGATGCGGCAGAGGAAGGCCTCGAAGGCCACGACCAGGTAACAGATGAAGGCCTCCACGTCAGATTCGTCAACATGCCGGAAGAAGACTTCGTATTTCTACGCAACCTTAGATCAGAGCATATCGGCAAGTTCATACCGGTAGAAGGTATGATAAAACGGGCCTCACAGGTAAAGCCTGAAGTAGTATCCGCAATATTCGAATGTACTCAGTGTGGGGACCGATACGAAAAAGAACAGGACTCCTCACAGCTGAAATCACCTTACAAATGCGACTGCGGCTCGAGAAAGTTCGAAGTCGAAGAAAAAGTCATGACAGACACCCAGATAATAACCGTAGAGGAGAATCCTGAGTCCAGGGAAGGTTCGGAACAGCCATCCTCGCTGAAAGTCCGGCTGGAAGGAGACCTCGTAGACCCTGACTTCCAGAAAAGAGTTGTACCAGGTAATGTAGTAGAGATCACTGGTGTTATGAGAGAGAGGCCTATGAAGAAGAACTCGAAGAAGTTCGATATCTATATGGAGGCCAACTACCTTGATCCTACAGAACAGGAGTTCGAGGAACTCGAGCTGACAGATGAGGAGATAGAGGAGATTGAGGCCCTCTCAAATGAAGATGAAATATTCGAGAAGATCGCAAGATCCATCGCGCCATCGATATTCGGCCACCACCAGATCAAGAAGGCCATCGCGCTCCAGCTGTTCGGAGGAGTGAAGAAAACCCGTGATGACGGTGTGAAATCAAGAGGAGATATCCACGTACTGCTTATCGGAGAACCAGGAACAGGAAAATCCCAGCTACTGAAGTTCACGGGAGAACTATCGCCAAAAGGCCGATACGTAGTAGGTAAGTCATCTACAGGTGCAGGCCTGACAGCTTCCGTAGTAAAAGAGGAATCCACAGGAGAGTTCAGCCTTGAGGCCGGTGCAGTCGTCCTTGCAAACAAAGGAATGGCAGCTATCGATGAGATCGACAAGATGGCTGCAGAAGACCGGTCCAGCTTGCACGAGGCTATGGAGCAACAGCAGATCTCTGTATCCAAGGCCAATATTCAGGCAACACTTAACGCTGAGACATCGATCCTAGCAGCAGGTAACCCGAAGATGGGACGTTTCGATCCATACGAACCGATACCACAGCAGATTGACATCGGCGATACACTACTCTCGCGTTTCGACTTTATCTTCCCTGTAAAAGACCAACCAGATGAGGAGAAGGATACCAAACTATCCCGACAAGTGCTACAGAATCACCTGGACCCAGAGGAGACGGATGCTGAAATACCGCAGGACCTGCTGATGAAATATGTGGCTCATGCCAAACAGCTCCGGCCACAGCTCACACAAGAAGCTGCAGATGAGATACAGGATTTCTATGTCAGCATGCGTGCAACCGGAAGCGGTGAGGAAAACAGCAGCGTACCAATTACTGCAAGGCAGCTGGAGGCGCTTGTAAGAGTAGCGGAGGCCTCTGCAAGAGCAGAACTTAAGGATAAAGTAGAAGTCAGTGATGCTCAGAGAGCGATCGATATATTGAAGTACTCGCTGGAGCAGATCGGTGTCGACCCGGAGACAGGAGAGTTTGATATCGACAGGATTGAGTCAGGAGTCTCCAGCAGCCAGAGAAACAGGGTTCAGACTATTAAACACATAATTGATCAGGTTTCAGGTTCCAGCGATTCGGCGCCGATCGAAGACGTACTTGATGAGGCCGAGGAGGAAGGAATAGGCCGTGACAAAGCGGAAGAAGTTATTGAAAATCTGAAGCGTGACGGCGAGCTTTTCGAGCCGAAACAGGGCCAGGTCCAGAAGATTTAAGGCCTGTGAAACATTCAAAAGATTGAGTTAAAACTGTGATACTATGCCTCAACAGAAAAGACAGACAGCAAAACTAACGAACACGGACGAACTGAATTCAGGTAAATACTTTCAGAAAGAGGGATTCACTCCTAACTACCTTCTAACGCCTGAAGGAAGAAGACTTTCACGTGCACGGCTCGTGGCTACCGTAGTCGACACTTTCACGAATGAAGACGAAACATACGGATCGATAACACTGGACGACGGCCGAGATACGACCCAGGTCAAGTTCTTCAACGACATAGACGATGTCCAGGAGTATGATGAAGGCGATATTGTTGAGGCTATCGGCAAGGTTAGAGAGTACCAGGGCCAGATCTACATGGATGCAGAAGTCCTAAAACAGGTTTCTGTCGAGAAAGAGCTCCTTCACCAGCTCAAGTACCGGAAGACCATGGAGGAATGGAGCCAGATAAGAGATACTGTCAAACAGCTTAAGGAATCCGGTAAAGATCAGGAAGATATCGAGAAAGAAATGGCCGGTAAACTTGATGAGGAAGAGGTCGACTCCCTGCTTCAGAGCTTTGGCGAGAGCTTCTCAGTATCTGAAACACAGGAAGATATCGAGAACCTGGAGAAAGACGTACTTGACGCAGTAGAGAACCTGGACGAAGGAGAAGGAGCAGACTACGCTGACATCGTCGACGAACTCGACGAACCAGAGGACAAACTCGAAGACACAATCAACGGCCTACTCAGCGATGGAACCTGCTACGAACCAAAGCCGGGGAAGATCAAGAAGCTTTAACTTATGACTTCTGAGTCTCACGAACGTCTGTTTGAAGAAGTAAAGGCTATTAATGAGACGCAGGTTTCTTGGCTAGAGACCATCTATCAAAATATTCACAAGAATCTTCGATTTAATCTACTCTTTCTCTCTATTCTGATTGGAGCAGGTACAGTGGCTGCAGAGGCAGGCTATTTTAATTTTTCAGAAAGTCTAAATCCGATGTTGAAGTGGGGTATTGTCTCCATGACTTCTGGTATTGCATTATCTGCTATCCCCTACTTCCAGGCCGAAAGGAGATTCATGGTTAACGGTGATGAAATAATTGAGATATTGGAAGCAGATGTTGGTCAGCAAGGCTGGGTTGAAAGTCAATTAGAGGATTATGCGGAATCCATAGATAGGAATGAGAAGTTCTTGAGATTCAAGAGCGGTGTCTTGCTAGTATCACAACTCCTTTTCATCGGTTCGGTAATTTTGATACTTTCCGGCATACTGCATCTTTATAATACGCATCTAGCAGGGTTGATGTTAGGAATACCAACGATTATAGCTGTTATAGCTCTAATTTTAGAATTACTTTACACTGATCCGCTTTGGTAGGCCTGATAAATTAAGAAACTTCCCTTCTATTCTTTGGTATAAGAGGCGATAAAAATGGATTATGATGATTTACTGGAGAAGGGCCGTGAAGAGGTCTCTGAGGAGGAAGGTTCTGCTGAGAGGTTTGAGATGCCTGAGGTCAAGAGCCGTAAGAAAGGTTCAAACACTGCTATAGAGAATTTCTCGGAGATTGCTGATAAGCTGGGTCGTGATGAGAAGCATCTTTCAAAGCATATTCAGAGCGATCTAGGTACTTCGGGCCAGATTGAAGGCAGTGAACTGGTTCTGAACGGCGAGTTCCGTAGAGGCCATGTTCAGTCCAAGGTAGAGGATTACGCCGAGGATTATGTGATCTGTCCGGAGTGTAACAGGCCGGATACGAAGCTTACGAAGGAGAAAGGCGTTGAGATCTTGAAGTGCCAGGCCTGTGGCGCTCGAACAGTTGTAGAATAGGTTTTTCTCCCTTCTTTTTCTCCACTCTTTTATTCCACTTCTTTAAAGCTTGGGTTGTAACCGGTTGTTATAGGTGTAAAAATTATGGACGGACAAGAAGCATCACCGGAACAGGCAATGCAGATGATCCAGCAGCGACTAAACGATCTTCAGCTAACACTTCACGCCCTTATGAGCGTACTAGATGAAGATGACATGATCGACCAGGAGAGGATCAACGAGAAGGCACAAGAGATCGTTGAGAACCTGGAAGAACAGCAGGAAGCTGGTGGACCACAGCCAGAAGACCTAGAATAACAGTTTTCTAGGCCTCTTCACTGAATTTTTCTCTACATATTTCTCTTAATTTTCTTCCAACTGACTCTAGAAATCTTCAGGATCAAGATCTCCCTTGTAAACTTCCTGATAGTAGTCGCATTCTTCAGGCCAGATACAGTTCTCGCAGTCAGGATTCTGAGCCTTTGCGGTATCACGGCCGTACTCGATCATCAAACGATGCAGCTCGTACTTGATATCATCAGGAACTTTCTCCTCAAGTATATCGTGGGCCTTCTCTCTGCCTGCGTTACGTGGAATAAGGCCTAGTCTCTTTGAAACTCGGTGGACGTGCGTATCCACGGGGAAAACAGGTTTCTTGAAGTAGAAGCACAGAATTATTGCTGCCGTCTTCGGCCCGACACCTGGGATCTTTGTCAGCCAGTCCTTGGCCTCGTCAACACTCATATCCTCAAGGAACTCAAGAGAATACCTGTCTTCGTCCGGAAATCCTGTCCCCGAGTTTTCTTCTGAACCAGGAACACTCCCAGAGTTTCGCTCATCCTCTCTGACAATCTTCAAGGCTTCCTGAATTCTCTCAGCCTTAGTTGGTCCAAGCCCTGCAATTCTGATAGTATCGACAAGTTCCTCGTAGTCAGCGTTCTCAACTTCCTCCCACGAATCGTATTCTTCTTTCAGCTGCTTGAAGGCCTTGTCGCGGTTAATGTCGTTGGTGTTCTGCGATAGAATGGTTTCGACAAGGTAGTCAACGCTGCTCTTCTCCTCTGAAGGCTCTGGTGGTTCGCCGTATCTCACCTTCAGTCTGCGGTTAAGCTCCCGGATTTTCTCTTCTTCGTTCATAAAGATGTGTCGGTTAGACAGATTTTTATGGTTCAAAGACTGTCCTGGAAGAAAGGATCCTGTTTGTCTGCTAGAGTCAGCATAGTATTGTAGAACTGGCTGTCGTAGAAATCGGAGTCCTCATCTACCTGTAGAACAAGTTCTCCGTTCTTCTTGGCACGCCCATCAAGAACGTGAAGGAACTGGAAGAAGTTCTTGTCGCCGCCATTCGATTCCATAAGCTCTGCCGCATCATCAAAATTGTTGAAATAGGTTAGTACATCATCACAGTTCTCATAAAAACCGGAGGCTCTCATACCTGCACCGGTCAGATCGTTGTAGTCAACAGCGTCAACAGTATCGACATCTAGTTCCCGGGGATCGGCCTCAGGAAACTCGGGGTGACGCATCTCGATACCTGCAAAATTTCTGCCTGGGCTATATTCTCCGCCGTCACGGAAATGAAAGCCTAGAACGCCATCCATGCCTTCCTGATCCGCATACTCGAGGGCAGAATCGTAGCTTTCTTCCTCCGAAACAATATGAAACTTCATATCAAACTCAGTAATCCAAAAACATATAAAGCAAATTGTTTACTTTAGAGTCACAAATCCTGTGCTGTAGAGTGCCTCCAGGTCAGGCCTGTTGGGATCAAAGCCTCCTAGGTACTCTCCAGGAAGATCCTTACACAAACTGCGCTCGCCCACGAGAAAAACATGCTCGTGATCAGGAATTGCCTCTCTGACGTTCTCCAGATGTCCTTCGATCTGCTCTTCCCTCTTCTTCTCGAAACGGCCCTGCGAGAAACCACCGCTAGAATGCTGACGGTTAACACGATCCTTAACATGCTCGATAACTTCCAGTTCTCCGGAAGCCTCACGGAAAACCTTGGTGTCGCCGGCAGAGGCTTTTACCCAGACTTTCTCCATCTCGATAAATTCAGAGACCTGATCCAGCTCGAAACTCTGGCCCGAAAACCATTCTGCCTGGAAGAAAGGCCTGAAATCCAGGAAAATATCGAAAACCTGATCCTCATCAAACAGGTATACCCCCGAGTCATCGATCTCTCTGAACTGATCTCCTGTAATCGAGTTCTTCAAACCGCTCAAATCACCGAGATCATTCCTATCGCCGGTATGATACACTGTGGCGAGGTCTCCTACAGGAGAGTTTATGGAGTCAAGCTTGGAGATAACTCTGCGGGCCTCGTCAAATGAGAGATCCCTCCTCTCGGACTCTTCCTCGGCGTCTTCCTCTTTCTCCGTGCTTTCTGATTTAAGGCCTTCTAGCTTGTCCTCCAGCCTGTTGGCTCTCTCCTCGGCCTCCTGCTTTTTCTTTGAAAGTTTGCTTCTGCGTTCCTCCTCTGCCTCAAATCTGTTCCTCCACTTTTCTTTCTCCTCTTCCAGTTCCTCTATCCTATTCTCGAGTTCCTCTATTTTCTCCTCTTTCTCGTTTTCAGAGTTCCAGGGCCACATAACTACGTGTTTTCGGCCTCAGTATTTACAGGGTTTGGTGTTTCTACTGCTGGAAAACAAAAACCCTTTTAAATTTCGTTAGGGGAATTCTGTAATAGTGGTAAAATAATGCCCGAAATGACTGTTGAGGAACTTCAAGCGGATTCAGATGATGTTGAAATCAAAGGAACGATCAAAAAGCTTCCAACCCCTAGAGCAGTATCAACTCAGTACGGCCAGAAAAGAATTACTACAGTAGTATTCGAAGATGATACAGGAGAAATCGACCTGACGCTCTGGGAAGAAGAGATCGATGCGATCGAGGAAGGAGCCGACGTAGTAATTGAAGGCGGATACGTCCGTGAATGGGCTGACGACCTCCAACTCAACATCGGAAGAGACGGCAACATAGAGCAGGCATAAACTTTCGGGCCTGACCAGTATCCTTTTTCTTCCATATCTCTATTCTCTATTTCTATATTAGACGCTCACCACCGAAACAGATTTAAATTTGTGACTCGCTGGTAATAATAGGTGTCTCTGGTGTCAAAATCAACATTCGGCTACGGTAGCTTGATACTACCAACTTCAGTAATAGCCAGATTTGATGATGATATAGGCCCGGCTAAACCTATCTACGATGAAGGTAAGACGCTGGGAGATGAAGGTCTTCTCAGGGATGAAGCCGTAGAGGCCTGGAAGAATGAGAAGGAGAAAGACGACGGCATCGAGATGGTGCCGGTAAAAATCCCTGGTTTCAGGAGGAATTATACTCTGGAGAAGTATGGGGGAACGATGCTGGAGGGAGAATCTGGAGACAGAGATGACTTTATCAACGGCGTAGTTATCAGAGGCCTTACCGACGAACAGTACGAAGGTATAGCAAGCACAGAGAACTACGGCAGCGAAGAGGTGCCTCCTGAAGAGATTGAGAGCTATGTTGATGGGCTTGAGATCGATGAGCCTGTTACTCTCTACACTGAGAGCGTGGATGATCGTTCCGACTACTTCACTTCCAGAACCCGTCAGCCGACATACCATGCCAGAATACTGAAAGGCATAGAGATGCTGGGCGAAATGTATGGAGAGGAAGTAGCTCAGGAGTTTCTGGACGACTTCGAGGAAAACACCTATGAGAATCCGGTTCCTGGCAACTCCTTCAGTGAGGAGACGCCAGAGGATGACAGAAGAGAACTTAGATCAGAGCTTATGAACACGGTAAGAGCGCAGGACAGATCAATTCAGGGATTCAAGAACCTGATCGAAGGAATCGACCAGGACTACCAGCAGGCCCGCTAAACCCATTTTATCATCTTTCTTCTCTAACTCGAAAATAGTAAGACTTTTTGAAACTCAACCTTCACGGTAACAGTATGGGCCTTGAAGACGAGATTCAGCGAGTAGAGGATAAGCTTGAAGAGACTCCTGTAAACAAGGCGACCGAAAAAGAAAGAGGCCGACTGAAGGCCCGTATCGCCGAGCTGAAGGAGGAGAAGCAGCAGAAACAGAAAGGAACCGGCGAGACCTCAGGCTACGCAGTGAAGAAACAGGGAGATGCAACAGTGGCCCTGGTAGGATTTCCATCGGTAGGAAAGTCCACGCTTCTGAACCAGTTGACGAACGCAGACTCGGATACAGGGGCCTATGAGTTCACAACTCTCGATGTAGAGCCTGGCATGATGAAGCACAGAGGCGCCAATATCCAGATACTTGACGTACCCGGACTGATCGGGGGTGCAGCAGAAGGCCGTGGAGGCGGAACGCAGGTACTTTCCGTGGTCAGGAACGCTGATCTCGTGCTGGTAATGCTTGATCCCGAGGAGATGCGTTACGATAAGATTACCGGCGAGTTATACGATGCTGGTATCAGGGTTAACATGAGCCCGCCGGACATGAAGGTGGAGAAGAAAGGCCGTGGAGGAATCAACATATCTACAACAGTTGATCTTGATATCGAAGAGGATACTATCAAGCAGCTCATGCAGCAGAAAGGATATACTAATGCAGAAGTCGTGATTAGGGAAGAACTGGACCTCGACAGATTCATCGATGGACTGATGAGAAACAGGAAATACGTGCCGGGAATAACTGCGGTTAACAAGATGGACTTGCTCTCTGACCCGGAAAGAGAGGAGTACAAGGAGAAGTACGATTTACTGATCTCAGCAGAAGAGGGAAAGAACCTCGACGAGCTCAGAGACATGATATTCGAAAGCATAGGCCTTATCAGGATCTACATGAAGGAGAAAGGAGAGGAACCTGACAGGGAGGATCCGCTGATCCTTAGAGAGGGAGATACTGTTGAGAACGCTCTTGAAGTACTGCCCGGAGATATGAAGGACCGGTTCAAAAAGGCCAAAGTTACGGGCGAAAGCTCCAAATTCCCTGAACAGAAGGTAGGCATGGATCACGAACTTATGGACGAAGACATACTCGAACTCAACCTCCGCCACGTATAGCCGAAATCTTCTTAGAACAGGCCTTATTCTCTATAAAGTGATTAAAACCCTTCAAACATCGATTAGTTTATAAGAGTTGACCTCGGCTTTTCACTTGATGATGGAGTCCGAATTCATGGACGAAGCCGGAAGACAGATCCCGGTAGAGTTCAACAACGAAGGAATCCATATGAAGATTTTCTCCTACGTTAAAGGCCTAGTCAAAGCATAAGTTTTCGGCCCTTTAACCTCTCTATTTATTTTTCTATTACCTTTATCGTATTTCGCTGTCAAAAATTCTGCTGGGGAACTAGATAGGGAATGAAAATTAGGGAATAAGAACGGAGAAATTCCGGAAATAGAAGAATTTCCTGTGAATACAGAAACTCTCCGAGTTTCGAATTTTACTCCTCTACAGGTACTGCGTTGACAACTCCGTTCTGTCCAGGCCTGGAAGTAATCTTGGCCTTTCCTTCGGAGGTCTCAACGATGGTTCCTTCTGTAAGTAGAGATCTTCTGACGAAGTTAGGGTTCGCAGGGTTCTCAACTACAGCCTCGATCTCTGCCTTCTTAACCTCTCCATCCTCAGCAAGGTTAACTGTCTCAGATCTCTTTGCTCTGACCTTTGTAGTATTACCCCTAGCATCCTTCACTGTAATTCTCTGCTCTCCTACCTCTGGTTCGGAGAACTCTGATCCTAGATCGTATTTTCGAGATTTCCTGTATCTACGGGTTTTACCGCCCGTCTTCTTAGTCATTGATCTTTTATGCCAAACAGCCATAACACCAGTTCATGCGTAAAAATTTATAAAGAATCTTGATATCGAGGCCTCAAAAACCCTTGCAATCGATGGCCTCAAGTTAGGTTTATATAAGTTGTCAGGGTTCTGTATGTTTACAGGTGTTCTAAACAATGGCAGATAACAAGAGGCCTTTTGACGTTCTAGATGGGGCCAAGCAAGGAAACGTACTAGTAAAGCTAAAAGCATACGGAAGAGATCAGGAACCTACAGTTTCAGGAGAACTTCAGGCATTTGACAAGCATCTTAACATCTGGCTTGAGAATGCTTCCGTAAAGACAGAAGATGGACAGACAGACTACGGAAAGCTCTTCGTCAGAGGAGACAACGTACTGTTCGTCAGTCCAGAATAAATTAACGTGATCATACAATGGGATTGAACAAAGGTAAACGGAACAAGAAAAGCCACGGCAAATGCCGCAGATGTGGCAAGAAAGCCTTCCACCTCAGAAAGAAGGAATGCGCAGCATGTGGCTTCGGAAAGACCTCGAAGAGAAACGACTTTGACAAGGCAAAGCCACGGAAAGACTGATGGCAGAATTCGAAGTAATCCTGTTAACTGAATCCGGCGACTTCCTGCTGGAGAAGGAAGAACACCTGCACAGAGAGGGTAAAGGGGTAGAGGCTCAGCAACCGCACGTAATGACGGAAGACGAGAAAGCCCACCGGATTGCGGCCCACGAAATATTCGTCCCTTACAGCTCTCTACAGAACATTCAGTTCGGTAATTTCGAGCAGGAAACCGTTGACTAACAGGGATTACTTAAATTCTACCATCTCATTTTTCTACATACCTTACCATAAGGGCTCGTAGCTCAGTCTGGCAGAGCACCGGCCTTTTAAGCCGGTAGTCGCGGGTTCAAATCCCGTCGAGCCCAATCGTTATTCAGATCATTCTTGAGGGAAAGGTCTTTCTGGTTCGATAGCTTCAACAGGATACCTATCTACTAGCTCTATAATGCTTTCCGGTTCCGGAAGTTTGAGTGTGTAAGAATGAAATCCAAGAGGATCCAGTAAATATTTTTGTCCTTCAAGCTCTATTGAAGCAGTCTGTTTAAGATTTCTCTCCTCCTTGTGAATATCGTCCGAGCTTCTATCGGACGATTCAATGGGAGATCCTTGAGCTAAGTCTAATCCCTCATAATCCGGAATCAGCTCATTCACAGATTGGGAATCTTCGAAACGGATAAAAACCTCTACGCCTCCCCTTTCGAAAAACTCCTCGAACTCGCTGTCAAAGTAGTCTAAGTCATATTCCTCCTCAACCTTATCGAGGTTAAAATCTAGAGACATAGAGCTTTATACTGTATCAAATATTAAATCTGTGGCTACGTAGTATGGATTCTAGAGTAATTTCTCTCTAGAACTGGAAGCTTCTTTTGATCATTCTTGTGATACGTGTCATCTTGGCGGATAGATCCAGGTTCCGGATGATTGCCAGGCCTGCTGTGGCTTTTTCTCCGGCGATTTCCTGCTCAAGTACTCCGCCCATCTCAAGCTCCTCGGCGATGCTCAATGCAGGTATCACCATTAATATGTCCAGCCAGTGATCTTCCACAAATTTTGTGTTCGACTTCGCCAGCCGGAAACCTATTCCCAGTCGGGCTGCGAAGAAGACTATCACAATCCAGTTAAAGTAGTTGATATAGGCCTCTGCAGTTGATCCGAGACTGAAGAACTGGAAAAATACTACAAAGGCCATCAGGATCAGTGCAAGAGGCAGAAAATAATCCAGTACAGACTTCAGACGGGAGGCCGACTTCTTGGAGGTAATCAGGCTTACGGACTCCTCAACGTTCCGAACCTTTTCGCCGTACTCATCATTCAGTCCCACTACAGAGAATAATTAGATAAAACCCGAATAAAAATAATGTGCCGTGGCGTTGCATTAAAAATACTTACCCGTCAACACTACTACACAGCCCAAAGGACCGGTAGCTTAGCCAGGTTATAGCGCCACGCTGATAACGTGGAGATCCCCAGTTCAAATCTGGGCCGGTCCATCAACCTCTCTGTTCAATTACTGTAAAGTTCTTATAAGGACCTTCTTCGCCTTCTAAAATATGGATAAAACAAAAGCAGAAGGCGTAAAGAGGGCAAAAATGGCATTTGACTCACTGGGGCAAACTAATCAAAAACTCGCAAAGAATCCAGATCTATCAGAGCATAACAAAGAGGTTCTGGATGACTTCTTCAGAAAATCCAGAAGTGGAGGAGCAGGCTCTGCAACACTAAGAGACTACAGCTCCAGGTTCAACAAACTAGCAGAAGAAATAGATTTCCAGTTAGATAATCCCTCCCAGAGAGACTTAGAGGAATTAGTATCTAAGTTCAATACTGATGAGATCAGGAAAAACAATGGAGAGAAATACTCAGACTACTCAAAGGATAAATTCTGGTCCACACTTTCTAAGTTCTACAACTGGTTCATCAAGAAAGAAGGCAAAGGATACAATGAGGACATAGATGGGCCTAACCTGCTAGAGGACCTGGAAATCAGTATAGATCTCTCAACAGAAGTAGATCCTGATACCAAACCCTCACCTGAACAGGTAAAGAAGGTAGCAAACCACGCTAACAACCTGAGAGACAGAGCAATAATCCTGTTCTGTTGGGCTACAGGAACTAGAGTTGGAGAAGTTTTCACAACTCAATATGATGATGAACCTTTGACCTGGAGGGACATAGATTTCAATGGAGACAAAATGTGGGTGACTGTGGATGGCAAGACAGGGGAGAGAACCATCCCTGTAAAGACTTCCATGCCTGTTATGAAAGAGCTATGGGAGGAAAGCAATGCCTCACTGGATGACCCTGTCTTCTTCAAGCAGAATAGAACCTATTGCTGTCCCAAATGCTCAGGAGAAGTCAACTTAGCTTCAAGCAACACCACTAAAGAATACAAGAAATACAAATGCCCTGCCTGTGAATGGGAAGGAGACTATTCTCAGGTAGAGAAAGAAGTTCAACCACTTACAGATAATGCAGTGAGAAGAATCCTGGAGAGAACTGTAGAAAGAGCAGGCCTAAATAATGAGCTTGATGATAATCCTCATGACTTTTTCAGGAAAGCCAGAGCTATATACAAGGTTAGAATAGGGAATACAGAGCATCAGCTCAGAGCTTTCTTTGGATGGAGTGAAACCAGTGATGCACCAAAACACTACATTGCCCTGGTAAAAGAAGATCTAGAAAAGGCCCTGGCAGAGGAATATGGAGAAGAAGTAGAGTATGAAAATGGATATGATGAAGATGCATTAAGGCCTGTAGAATGTGAGAACTGTGGCAAGATCTGCTCTGCTACTGAAGACATCTGCAAAGACTGTGGTAATGGATTGACAGAGCAAGGAGAAGAACTCACTCAAGATAGTTCAGATGATCAGGATATGAGAGATTCCTTCATTGATATTGCCAGGGAGAGAGGGATGGATACAGAGGACTTTGATGAGATGCTAGACATGTCTGTAGCAGAGTTCATGGAGTTCATGGCAGAAAATTAATCTATTCCTATGTTAGGAGCAACTGAAACTTCTTCTAAATCATCTATTTCTATTTTTTGTCTAACCCCTTTTCCTTTCAAAGGTTTAACTACCAGGTAAACTTCTTCTCCTTCTCTATTTAGAGGTTGTCTCTTCTTTATTTGTTCTTTATCGTGTTTGGAGTTATTTTCAGAATTGTGGGAATAATAATCTCCCTCTATTTTAACTATGCTAAACGCCTCTGCAGTTTCTCCTGAATAAATGTCTCTTTTTCTTTTGTAACCTGGATCTAGATGAAATTCGTCAAAAACTAGAAATGTCTTCTGCCTGCTTCCTTTACTATTAGGTCCATGTTTGATGTATAGATAAGCCTTGCACTTTTCAGCAGTATTCCTTTCTATTATAGATAAACCTCTTGTATTCTTGATCCCAAAAGAGAATTTCTCTATAGTGCCATCCTCAACTGATATATTTCTCTTATATACCTTTTCAAGCTCTAGCTTTGGCCTTTTAAGCCATTCATTGATGAATACAGATACAAATGCACTAACAAATATTGTGATTACTGAGCTAATTCCTATGCTACTTGTTGCCAGAACTAATAGATCATCAATCAAGGGTTGCCCTCCTGATTTAACTCATCAACCATTGAATCCTCAATTCCAAACCAGCTCTCATAAATTTTAATTGCCTGATCAACTCGATCATAACTATCTATACCTTTGTCATTCTCAGGTGAGAAGGCCTCTATGTTGTGAGCATAGTCGTTCCTATACATTCTTATTTCATTCATTACTGAATACTCATTTTCTGAGAGAATACCATGAATCCTAGCTAGAGTTAACTTTCTTTCAAAATTCATATCGTCAAGGAATGAAGTGGAGCCATTGGTTCCTTTTTCCTCTTTCACCTCTTCCATGTGTTCTTCCAGGCTTTCTGTGACAGCAGACTCAAAGAAAGTTGAAAGCAAGATAACTACTACACTGTATTCCTCTCTCAAGTAGGATTGCTTTAGAGTATTATAGTGCCAATGTTTGGGTTCAAGTTCTAGAGAACCTAAAATTTCAGAGAAATCTGGGATATCAGGGACTAAAAGACTAGGATCTGGTATAGCCTTGGACATCTGGTCTAAAGAGTTCTGCATCTTTAAGGCTCCATGAAGTGCATCTCCAGATTGTAAGGCTCTATGAATTACATCCATCTGGCTTTGGAGATTATTTATACCTGCTAGAAAGTTAGAATTTGAACTATTATTTTCGTTGTCTTCTGAATTATTTTCTGTCATTTAGACACCTCTTGATGGTTTTTCTCCACTAAGATAAATCCTACTAATCCTGCTAAGAGGACTAATAGAATCATAATTACTCGAATAAGCAAAGCTAAGAATTCTCCAAGTAGCTCTCCTGTTGTACCTAACGATCCAATCTCATAGCTGGATGAGGTAGAGACAATTATTCCTCCTGCTACACCTGCTACAATGCTTTTGGCATATTTTAGAGTTTCTTCTGTGAAATCATGGTATATATCGAAGATTGAAAGATTTAGCTGAACAAGAGCTGAACTTAATGAGAGTACTACTAAAAAGACAGCAAGATATATTGCTAAAACTGGAGGTATAACTTCTGGGAAATATTTAGCTCCTATATAGAGTAATCCTTCGATTAATGCAAAAATTATCAGTACCTTGGTAAATATAGAGAGTTCTAAGTTCTTCAGCCTGCTAGAGATATTCACAAATGGTAATTGAAACTATACTATTTTCAGTTTTTACATGGAATAAGCTAAAAGCTCCTTCTTTATGGTAGGAGCAGATATTAGTTAGTTTATAATGAATTAATCTATATGGTTGAGGAGCAATTTAAGAAAAATCCTGTTGAGGTTGTTGAGAAAAATTTAGATGAGATCTCTCAGGACATGGAAGATCTAGATAAATGGGAGAGAGAATTATTTTCTAGTATAAGTCATGAGGGCAGAGTAAGACCTTCCAGCGTGGAGAAAAGTATGGAGGCAGGAATTATTGGAGTCCCAATGGATGAAGAAGAGGAAAAGATTATTGAAAATATTATAGAGACAGTTGAGGAAAGTATATTGCCGAAATTAACTACTATAGATAATCTTTCAGAAAGATTTGCTGTTTACAGAAACAAAGATTCTGGATCTTTGGAAGAATTTGGAAGTCTGTGGGGTAAGGTAAGCAGTTTGAAGTCTCATGAGTTTGAAGCGTATCTAAAATCCTATTATGATTTGAAGCAAAAAGGTGAAACTAAGTTTGTACCTTATGACTTAGCAAGGATAAAAAATGATTTTTTTGAGTTTAGTAAGACATTCAAATCAAGATACAAAGGCAGAAATATTGGTAAGAGAGATTTGATACGCACAGAGGACATAGCTAATATGAAAGAGAGCATAAGTAGGAGTGCTAATGAGAGTTGCTTATCACTGTATAAGAGAAAGTATGGGCAAGATGCACTTCCAGAATTGGAAAAGAGACTGACAATGACTGACAATTATAATCATAATGAGGTAGAGGAGGCACTAAAGGACTTATTTTGGATAACTGGAATGAGAACTATCAGGGTAGGAGGAGAAAATAGGCCTGGTTCAGATCTGGATGTAATATCTTTCTCTGTAGTTGATGATTTTGGGGTTGCTGTCGAATCTACATCAGGTAATCTCTCAGAAAAGAAGGTGGGGCAACTACTTAAGCATCCTTCAAAACTACAAAGGGAGCTTGAATCTAAGGTCTATCCCTTGCTTGTTTGTCATGACTATGATGACTTAGAAAATCTTGATATTGGGGAAAAAGAAGGTTTGAGAAAATGTGCTGAGAATAATGTGGCTATATGGACAAAAGAAACTCTAGAAGAAATACTGGGCCGTCTTGCAACAGGCAGGCTCAGGCCTGACGGCATTAAGGACTTGTTGGAAGCGTCCATCCCTAATTCTGGAGCTAAAGGCAACTAGCTCTCTTTGTCGAAGAAGGACTCCAGATCTGCAGTTGCCTTAACCTTCTCTGTGGTAGTTCCTTGATTGTCTCTTATATTGAATTTCAGGGTGAATGTGAGGGCCTTAAAATCTTCCACAATTTTTCCATGATGTCTCACTGCTCCTGCAGGGAGAACTACTTTTCCTCTTATATGATCTAAGCTCTGAATAGTGTCTCCAATACCTTTGCTCTTTCTGCGAATCTTTTCCTCTTTTATCTGCAAGGTATTAGAGGTTATCTCTTTTTCCTGCTTGGGTGTAACCTCTACATCTGCTAAGTCTACTCTGACTACTTTCCCTTTCATCTCTCCATGGTTTACTGCCTTGAATGGTAGAGCGTATTTTCCTGGATAATCTTTCTCCCAGTTAGGTTTGCCTTCAGATCTTATCTTTAGCTCATCTCCTGGTTGAATCTCTATATCTGATGATGGTTTCTTGAAGTGGTTGAGGTATAGAGATGCAGATACTATTCCAAAAGTCAAGATTGAGAGGAGGGAGCTATAGTTCTCCCAGACTCCAGGGAGGAAAATATTAACTAGAATTAGTAAAACTACTAAACATCCAATTCCTCCAAGAATTATCCTGTCTGAGTCCATGGGCGTAATTTTGGAGACAAGACTTTACCTTCTTTGGGTAGGGGTTGGAGGCCAGATAGGTGCATAAACAAGATCAAGGAATGAATTATAGTAGGAATAAAGGGTAGGAAATACTTAGTTCTCTCATTCAAGGATTAGGCCTTGATTTTAGTCCACTGGTTTCTTGGATTCTTATGCTCTGAGTCAATGCCTTCTATATACTGAGTTAGCTTGCCTTTTTCTCTCCTGAAACTATCCTGCTCTATCTCACCAAACCAGACCTGCCTATAACCTCTCTGACCTTTCTTTACAATCATCAAATTATACTTGCCAGTTCCAAAACGATCTCTCACTTTCTTAACCAGTTCAGATTCCCTCTTTATCCTACTATCATCTATCCTGATAGTATCTATGTTCTTGAACTGCTTAGGACTTAGCTCTTTAGCCACTATCAGTTTAGCATTGTTATCTGCCATGATGACACCTTCTCAAATTATATTTTCTTTTTTGATTTGGAGATCTCTGGCTTCCAGGTCTTCTCATGTGCGTGCGTATGCGTGGATAACCAGGATTTTTCTTTGGCTGATTCAGTGCTGATGATGTTGAGGGTTTCTCCAGGAAGGGCCTCCAGGAGGAGAGGGCTGTTGATGTCATACAGATAGCTCATAGAAAACTTCTCTTCCTTCTCTGGTTTTCTCTATCAATCCTTCTTCTCTCCAGTCTGACAGGTGATTTCTGGCCATTGTCTCTCCTATATCCATTACTTGCTCCACTTTCTTTCTCTTGAACTTTTGCTCCTTGACAAGCTCTCCTGGAATGCTCACATAGTCATTGGAGTTCTCTCCATCGCTCTCTTGCTCCTTGATCTTCTCCTCTACTCTCTCATTATGCTCTTCTACACTCTCCTGGATCTCTTCTCTTACCTGTTTAACTTCATTATCCCAGTTCCTGAGTTCTCCATCAAGTTTCAACCATTCCTGTCTAAAGTTCTCTCCAGGTTCTCTATGCCTGGCTCTTGTAGGATAACTCTTGAAGTCTTTAATCAATGTCTCTGGAGTCCAGAGATAGAAATAATGATCTTCAAGGCCTTTGATCCTCTCCTTATCCTGTTTGGAAAACTCTTCTTTAGTTCTCTCATCAAGAACTGTCTGGATTCCTTTAGCAGTATTCAACCTGCCAGTAAACAGGTAGTTTAACTGACTTCTAGCTATATCTGAAAGCTCCTCAGGGTTCTGAGTATCAATGAAAACACTTACTCCCATCTGCCTGCTTTCCTTCAAGAACTCCTCTATAATCTCTCTAAAGGCCTCTGAACTACCTCCATTACCATTATCATCTTTCAACAGTTTATGACCTTCTCTAATGAAGATAACAAGGTAAGGCTCTATATCCCCCTGTTTCAATAGTTCCAAGATTCTCTGCAAGATATGGACTACAGTGAACTTAGTGATTTTATCTGACTGAACTTGAGCAGTCTCCAATATCATTCTCCTGTCCTCACTGTTCAACTCCTTAAACAAGTTGAGTGAGAGAGGACTGTTTTCACTGGTTACAAGCCTGTGATCTGCAAGCTCTATCAGTGAGTGCTGTATAGGTCTCTTACCTCTCTTAGTTGGAGAACTGATCTTGATCCCTGAACTACTTTCTATATAGTCCTGATCTGGTAGCTCCTCAGAGAGCTTCAATAGATCTGCAACATTAGGACTATCCATCTCCTGAATATCGTTTATCATGGCGTTAAACAAGGCCTCATGGCTTTGTGATACATCTCCAAGAAGTGCTTTCAAGGAGTCCTCTGAGAGAGTCTTGATAGGTATAGTGAATGGTTGAACTGGCTCTGGTTGAGTAAGATTCAAATCAGGTGTAAGTGGTTTGTAGATCTTTCCAGGAAAGGCCTTAGGCTCAGGGTTCTCAGGGTCCTGCCATACCTCATAGTTTGATCCTTCAGGTAGAACTGAGAATGAGCCTTCTATCTTTGATGAGAATATATCTACTACTTTGACATTCTCCTTTTCCTGGAATACTTCCATAGCTCTCTCCAGGATCATTGATTTACCAGTTCCACTTTGTCCTGTTACTCCTGCTCTAACAGGTTTCTTACTGGGATGTGGGAATCTGACCTGTTTCATAGCTCATCTCCTCCATAGATAAGTTCTTCCATAGTTTGAACTCTATCCTGAACATAATCACTGGTTATCTGGTTCTCTGAGGTTGCCTCTCCTATTGCATCTACCTTGCCTTCTGAACTGGAGAACTCTTCTGTAGATATGAAACCTAGATCAGAGAAGGCCTCTTTAACAGATTTCTCTACTTCTTGCTCCCATTCTCTTATAGGCTCTTCTAACTTCTCTGCTCTCTCCTTTTTCCCTTCATCTTTCTTATTATACTTCTTAACCTGTTCCTTCAACTCCTCAGCCTTAGAATAGTGCTTTTTAGCCTCTTTACCATTCTCTACTAGGTAATGGCCTAATTCTGTTACTTCATCAGGCTCTATATCAAAGAAATCAGCTAAAACCTGCTTATTTTCATTGTATATCTCCTTAATTATCTCAAAGTCATCCATTTTCCTGTAGTCATGCCTTCTACTGCTCTCCTCACAGAACTCCATTAATACCAGTCTAAGCCTCTGATCTCTGAAAGAGAACCTATAGCAACTGTAACTTAGCCTGGAGTAACTGCCTGGTTGATATTTCTGTATTCTCATAGCTCCACCTCCCCAACCTCTCTATGCAGGGTTTCCAAGATTATCTCATACTGCTCTTGCAGTGAATTAGCCTCTAAAACAAACTCTGCAGGCTCTCCAGTGTAAAGAGAAACCAGGTATTTGAGTTCTATCTTACTGATCTCCTGCAGGCCTGTAGATTTGAGGACTTCACTGAGTGAGTCATGCTCCTCTATCAAGGACTCTATCCTTTGAAAAGTAGAGGTAGGGAGTTCCCTCCTTAATTTCTCCAGTCCTGGTTCCTCAGTAATCTTATCTCTGTATTTCTCTAGGAGGCTATCCTGGACATAATTTCCATCATGGAACTCCTCAGTCATACCTTCTTTCCCCATTTTTACTCACCTTGGAGGTGTTTCTGCCCCTCAATCATCTTCTGGACAATCCTTCTCCATTCCTCTCTACCTAGTGAGTTAGAAGTGCCTCCAGGTTGCATGTCTTGGGCTATACTGAGTGCTAATTCTTTGAGCTGTCCTGCATCTAAATCTCTTATCTCAGAGTGTTTTAGGTTCCTGAACTCTCTGCCCTCAGTAAGGTCTCTAAGCTCTTGGATTTTGTTTTCTGAGATTTTGAAGTCTTCTGGAAAGTTTGTTGTGTTGTCGTCTTTCATTGTGGTTCACCTTTTTGGTTAAATCTGGAAATGTAGATCCTGGCAGGAGGGATTTTAGCCCCCTGCTCAGGAGAGGGAGCCATGGCTCTTACTTGGAAATGGCTCAGACCTGCCTTGCGACAGGTAAAAAGTCTAGATAGCCAGTTAGACTGCTCTAGACTCATCTTTCTGGAATATTGATCTTGTTGAGGACTATCTCCCCTTTCTCAGTGGTTTTGTAGAAAGTCCTACCATCTGCCTCACCTGTTTCCTTAACTAGGCCTTTTTCCTGCAGTTTCTCTACATGGTATTCTATGGTCTGATGGGCCTTTCTGAGGTCTTTTGCAATGCTTGAGATGTAATCCTGATTCTCCAAGTGAGCTAATACTTTCCTGGTAGTTCTGCCTCCTACTTCTCTCACCAATGCATCAAAGTTGGTTTCCTCAGTGTTTCCAGAGTCTTTACCTATACTACTCATGGAACTCACCCCAATTCTCAACTCTATCTACTGATTTTCTCACTTGATTCTGAACTGTATCTGAGTGGTTGAATGACTCCATAATCTTGATCACCTAGACTTTTGCAACCTTTCCAGGTTCAGGCTCAAAGAACTCGCCCTCACTTTTCAGAGATTTTAAGGCCTCCTCTATCTTCTCTTCATCTGCATCCAGAGACTCTATAACTTCTTGCTCATCTTTCTGGCTATCTCCAACTTTCTCCCTAACTAGCTCCATTACTCCTTTCTTAACCTGAACTGAATCAGTGTTATCAGAGCTTTCAGAACTATCCAAGCCTTGAATCTGTTCTACTGTTATAGGCTCTCCTTCTCTGAAATCCATAGAACATCTGCATTTAGTGAAAAGCTCTATAGCCCTCTGAGCATCAATCTTCTGGGCTTTATCATCCAGTCTAGACTTTGCAAACATCAAAGTGAGCTGGATGAGGTTCCTGATCATTCTTGGGCTTTCAGACTTAACCTCTGCCTTAATGTTGTTAGCCTCAGCATCTGCTAGATTTCCTTTGATGAATTTGTTGATCAGGTTTCCTGCATCCTCAGTTAATACTGGCTCTTTCTCCTTTGCTAGGCCTCTGTAAATGACCTGAGTCTGCTTATCCATTCCTTCATCTCTCTCACTGCCTCCTGTTTCCTGGTATCCCTGAATCATCTCATTTGCTATCTCAGAGAGATTCTGTTGCCTGATTCCATAGATCAAAGAGAATCTATCCTTGAAACCTTGAACCATCTCAGGCAGGTAACTATGTAGTTCCTCATACTGCCCTGTTTCAAAGTCTAGTTTCTCAGTAAAGTTACCAGTAGCTATTATAGTGGCTCTACCATTCAGTTCAACATTCTGTGAGGCCTTATCAATAGGAAATTTACCTCTCTCCATAGCAGTGTTAAGCCTGCCTAGTTGCTCACTTCCTATCTTATCCATCTCATCTACTGAAAGAACTCCTTGATCTGCATAGACTAGCTTTCCTGCTCTGATCTCATAGCCTCCATTATCTAGGTTCTCAACTGTGGCAGTAAGGCCTACTCCTGTAGAGTTATTATCTGCATAGTATGTGTTTGAGAAAGTCTCCTGGATGTATTCCTGCAGATCTGATTTAGCTAACCCTGGATTAGCAACTATCAGGGAATGGATTCTGTCATCATCTCCTCTAGATTCATTCTCTACTCCTCCTATCAGGCTTGCACCCATCACCTCTTTCAAGGTCTGAGCATCCACAATGTGAGGAGCAAGGCCTAGAGCAAACTCTTTGAAGGCATATGTATCAGGACTATTATTCCAGACCTTAACCTTCTCTTTTACCTCTTCTATATCCTCTTGAGAAACTTCCTGCATCTGATCCTTTCTATCCAACCTCTTGAAACTCATTACATCTAGAACAGGATCTAACTCTGTCTGATCATTCTGTCTAGGAACTCCTCTGATAACTCCTGAAACTCTTACTTTCCTACCTGGAGTAAAGGCCTGCTTAGTATCCTCACTGATATTCTCCTTCTTGATAAAGGCCTCTAAAGGCTTATTTTCTACAGTCTGAGTTGAAAGAGTAATCTCCTTAACATCCTGAAAGTTTCTATCAACAAGGTCAAATTTCCTGCTACCACATTGACACTTGTAAGGAGATTTCAGCTTATCTCCATCCTGCTCCTTCTCATACAGGTCTCCACACTTAGAACATTCAAACTCTGCAGAAACTACTTTGGTATAGGAATCTTTCTCTCCCTCTACCATGGCCTCAATCGTTACAAACTCTCCAATATTCCTGTTATCTCTGGCCTCAGAGATCGTTTTCTCATAGTAATCAACATCTACATCAAGCTCCAAGGTAAGACCAGGCAGGTTATCTGATAGATCCTTCTCTATCTCATCCAGAAGATCTATGAACTCATCAGTATTTTCCTCTGCCCAGTCCAAGATCTCAAACCTTATGCTCTCCAATTCACTCAGGCTTAACTCATAGACTCCATCATCTAATAAGGCCTGAGAAACCTTTTCTCTACCTTCTAAGGATAAATAGTTCTTGATATCGCTCCTGATGTCCTTGTAACCTTCAGGTTTGCTGACCTCTTGCTCATCAGGGTTGAGAAGAGTTTCTGCAACATTCTCTCCTCTCTCATTAATCTCATAGTGGCCTCTCTCAGGTTTGTCCAGGAGGTTTCTCTCATCCTTACTTTCCAGTTTTCTCACTATCTTTGAGAAAGCAGGCTTAGATCCCTCATAGTTATGATCCTCTCTGAACTTCTCATAAAGATCTGATAAACTTGCAGGAGAGCCTATCTCATCCTGTTTTTCGTAAAACCAGGTAAGGAATTGGTCCTGTCTGTTCATTGTCCTCCAAACCTCCTCTGAGAGAAATGCCCATGGCCCCATGTGGTTAAGATGGTTAATTGGGTTAATTGAGGTAAATAAACCATCTTGTTAGGCCTTGATAGTAGATTTTTCTGGGAATTAACCTCCTTTCTTAACCTAATTAACCTAATTAACCACCTACCCCCTAAGGTGTTTCTATATAGTATTTCTTTCATTGGATCAAATCACCATTACTTGGAATACGCTTTCTGTGGTTGACTGGAGCTTTTTGCAGGCCTACAGTTCTTCTGCAGTTAGGACAGGCCCAGTTCAAAAGGTCTTTCTGAGAATCTAGTTGATCTATCAGGTGTTCAGATGCAGGATCTTGGTTAAGGAATTGCTTGAGCTTCTTCTCAAAAACTGCTCTATGAAATACTGCCTCACATTCTGGGCATTGCAGTCTTCTAGGAGCTTCAAATCTGAACAGCTCCAGGACTCTTTCAGTTTTCTCACTGGACTTGAACTCAAAGTTTGTTGGAGTCTCTACCATTGTCCTCATCAGAATCACCTCTCCATCTCTGGAGCTGTCTGTTCTCCTGGTTTTGAGTTCATTAATTGTCTGAAGGCCATGTCAAGAAGATCTCTAACTACTTGGTTTCTGGATTTGTCTTCTGAGGTCTCTGCCAGATCTCTGATTATCTCATCTTGGTAGTTATCTATGTAGAAACCTACTTTGACTTTCTCTGATTCCTTATTCTGTAATGTAAAGCCTTTTTTAGGGTCTCTAAGCTGATACATTGTTAGAGCTTACCTCATTGCCAGGGCCACCAACCCTGGTATCTTCAGATTTTTCTTCTCTGACTTCCTGGAGCTTCTTCTCCAGGTGTCTTTCTAGCTCCTCTCTACTAGCGCCGTCGTTTTCAGACTCTGTTCTCATACTTAGTTCTTACAGCTAACATCATCTTATATTCGAACTAACATAGATGTTAGTAAAATAGAACTTCTTTAGAGGGTTTTTTCCTGTGAGAAAGACTTAAAATAATAGACTAACAAAAACTTACTATGGAAGATCTGAAAACTGAAAGCGATCTGATTCCTCTAGGCTCAGTTAAAGGAGACCAGGTGAAGTTCGAACTTGCCTACATCTATACTCTAGGATTAATGCAGGAAGAAATGAAGGATCCATATCAGGATCGAATAATTGAGGAAATGAAACCGCATTTAAGGAAAATATATGGGGAAGAATGGGTTGTTAACCAAAGTAAGCCTAAATTACGGCAGAAGATTAAAAGACTCGGAGGAGGCTCAGATCTTGTCGAAAAAACGAGAGATGAAAGAAAAGTATATCATAAGCTTTCTACAAGGGGAAAAGAGTTCTACAAGAATATTAAGCCAATATTTTCCAGTTTTTCCTCAACAGACATTGAAGAAGCGATAATTGACGAAATGGAGACATATATCCATGGTGATCATCACTCTGAATATTACGGGCATGGATATACCTTAGACGACTTCAAGGACTTGGTGGAAAGGGATTATGATGGAGAAAGAGATTTCGACAAACTTAAGGAAGATGTGGCAACCAGGCTTGGGGTAGGGCCATCTAGAGAAGTATTTGAAAACCAGTTCTATCAGGTTTTCTCTGATATGCGAGAACAAGCTGTTCCTCGAAAAATGGCTACTTTCCAATCTAGAAAAAACCTCATTATAGAGGCTTTTGAAGAGCAAAATTCCTCAAAAGAATTGCTTTCATTTGAAGAGATTGGAAATAAGACTGAAATTCTAGATTATCTGCCAAGAAAGGTTTTGAAAAGAGATGTAGATAGGTTGCAAGGAGTAGAACCATCTTCAGATAGGATAAAGAAGGCTGTAAAGCAATATGGAAAAAAGGAAGATGAAATACATGTGGCTGATGTAAATGAAGTATTGAGGCTCTTTAACGACTATGAAAGAGCTGAAGAGATTTTAGAACAGGCAATAAGTAATGATGCTATTTATTTAGAGAGGGAAGGTTCAAAAATCAAGTGGAAATCTTACGAGTCTCGAAGAAAAGAGAAAGAGAGTAAAGAGGATAAAGAGAATAATGGATACTTAAATTCGCATTCCTACGGTGTCGAAGATTTAGGTTTCGCTAAAAAGCATCAACTCAAACCTGTTTTGAAAGAAAAGAAAGGTAAATACAAGCTGAGTGATATGGCTAAAGAGTTCCATAGGTCAAATGTTTATCTTCCTAACAGGGATATAATCGGTCAATAAGAGAAGCACTATTTCATATATTATCTCTTTCTATATCTCCACTTATTCTCTCCAGGCATCAAAGGGGATAGAATCTTCTTATTGTAGTTCTTACTACTTTGATTTAGCTTCTTCAATCCTTTTTTAGCAACACCTGCAGAGAATCCATAGTCAGCTCCTAAAGCAGTTGCTAAAGTCTTGAGATTCTTCATTGCTAGACCCATTCTGGTTACTTCAGGACCTATTCTGTCAGTATTATGTTTGAATGTCAGAAGGAACTTATCTTCTTCTGAGTGTAGCCTGCCTGGTAGATAGTGTCTGTTCAGTGCTAGAGTTCCTTTACTATTCTTCGCTATTTCTAATCTGCCTGCAGGTTTGGCCTCTTGGGGAACTTTCTCTTTTATTCCAATTTTATTGTAAATTCTTCTCATTCTTGAACCTCCTTTGCTCTAGAAACAAAGTCGTTAATTTCTCTCCTAGCTCCATCTAAGAGAGATTCTAACTCGCTTACTTTGGTTATGTAAGGAACTTTTTCTCCTGGGTTTACTCCAAGCTCATCCACCATTACCTGCATTGGAGGTGCTTTCATCATTATTTTGTCTGACTCAGCTTTCTCAACTGCTGACTCTACCATATCTAGAGGTTGGGAAATATACATTTCTAGAGGTAGCTCCTCTATCTGTCCACTATCGTCCATTAATCTAAATTTCATGGATAATTTCCTGTAATCTTTGTAGTAGTGAGCAGAAGTATCTTCTACCTCTGTTACTCCACTGCTTTCTTCATCTCTGAATCCATGAACCTCTTTCTCCAGCCATTCAACTTCTTTTTTCATATCTAACTGCTTAGCAAGCCTTAAAGCCATTCTAGCTATAGTGGAGACATCTTCATCTGAGTCTATCTTGCTTTCAATTTTCTTTAGAAGTTTTCTTTCATCAGAGGTCTTTTCTTCTTCCTCTTTTCCAGATTCTTCCTCAAATTTCTGCTCAATCCTGTCAAAGTTAATGTCTCCTTGGGCTTGGAATGCGTTAACTCCTTCAGCATCTTCAAATATCTGCTCTTGAGACCTATCTATCAGGTTTTTGATCTCATAACCTACTTTACCTACTCCAAGAAATCCTAGAGTGGTAACAATTAGAGATAGTATTCCTATGGCATGCTCTTGTAGGTATACTGCTAGTGAAATATTTTCACATCCTTTGGGAATTTTAATATTCAAAGTAGAGTTTTCTTTTAAGTTCCAAATTCTTCCTTGTAATGATCATAACTCGTTAGAATATCCATTGACAATCCTATCAACATGCAAATACCATTATTTTCTACACCTGTCTTTCTTTTCAAGTTTCTCTTACTTGCTAGACCTCCCCACCGCTGCATGAGCCATTCATGGTAGGAGTCCATATTTCCTTGTTTTATAGTAGTTAAATCTATTTCCTCTTCAAATTCTTCCTCAAGTAATGCCGTTACACGGTAGTTCTCAATGGCTTCTATAGTCTTATCTAAGTCTAGTTCTTCTCCTTTATCGAGCAATATATTCAGTCGACTAACATGTTCTCGCCATAGACTTGGATATTCCATGAAATATCCTCTAAACCCGAAATTTAAGACTCTTTTGACTATTGTGGTTAGATGCATATGATTAGAAATTCTCTGTATCGATTACAGTAGCAAATAAATCCCCTGACCTTTGATTGCGCTCTCCAATTATAGTAATCTGTCTGTTAATTGATAACTCTCCAATATAGACGACCTTTCATTACAAGTCCTTTCTGAGTTAGGTTCATTCTTCGTCACCAAAAACTTTGGACTTAAAGCGGGATTTATAGTAGCCTATAGGGCCAGCAGGCGTTGTTGTTTCTTCTATTTCAAAACCTAAAAATTCTGTGCTAAATATTATGAAGAAAGAATACAACATTGCTACAGAGAAAGTCGATGATGCGCCCAAAATAAGCAAGTAGGTGAAGACAAAAATTATTGCAGTTTCTGTGCCCTGAAAAAGGGTTAATTCAGCCAACGTCATCCCAAATTCTACAGTAGTTGAAACTTCTAGGTCCTGAGGTATTAAGTTAGCTCCTGCTATAATAACTGCAAAAATGTGTAACAAAAGTATCTGACCTCCTGTATACAGAAAGTTATGAGCTGTTCTAACATAGTGATACTCCTCCAGGCCACTAGAAAATTTGCTCAGAGGCTCTTCAAATGCCAGGATAACACTTCCTGCTGTAAAACACAGGAAAGAAAGATTGAATATAAGGCTCCCAAATCTCTGAAATTCTATCACGGCTATACCAAGGGCTAAAAGTGCAGTGACTTGAATTAAGAGAAAAAATATGTTTGCAAAAACCTTGTGCGAGAGAAATTCTTTTGCTATCTGCTTCCAAGTCTGGAGATCTCTCAGAGACCCATATTCATCCTTTCTCCAGCTCCACGGCGATCTTACTTTTCTATTATCATCACTCATCTTCAGTTTTCTGAGCCTCCTTAGACACTAATGGAATAGTCCATTTTGTTTGATTGGCAACATCTTCAAGGTTATCGCCATTTATTTCCAGTGCTACATATATTACTGCTATCATGAATATAGTGACTATAATTGTGGTAAGATAATCTGAACCCGTAGGCTGCCCTCTAAGAAGTAAAGTTGTAATTTGAACAAAGGAGAAGGCGACTAGTGTAATTGTGAACAAGGTCTCCACTGCGGAGGACTTTTTCTCCTGCTCCATCAATTTCTGATTAAACTGTCTATTTTTCTCAATTTCCTCTAGGAGCGTGTAGTCTTGGAGCTTATCTATGCCATTATGAGTTAGAACTATGCTATGATTCCAATCAACTAAGTTATAGTCCTCAAGATATTCTATATCCGCTTTACTCACTTCTCTACCATCTACTTCATCGAAACTCCTGATAGTTGGGGCAGCACCAGTTCTCTCCTTGTGATTCCATATTTCTCTCAGAATTTTTAGGTGTCTCTCATCCATTTAGACCACTTCAAAACTCTTTACTACAGTTTCTGTATGCTTTTCCCCATCCTCCAAGTATTCGATCAGGATTTGAACTCTCCATTCCCCTTTTTTGGTAGGTTTATACCAAGAACTGTAAGGATTTGAAGCATTAGTTGTATTATATATCTTGGTGCTTCTTGTCTGCCATCCTTTATGTCTCGTATTGCCATTTAACCAGTCTACAGATACATTATAGGGGAGTTCCTTGGTGTTCCATACCCTAAAATAGATTGTAATATTGTCTCCTGGACTATAGATTTCTCTATCTCCAATTATCTTGGAGTTCGATATTTTTAGCTCAGGTTCATATTCTGTCTGAGGTTGTTCTGCCCAAACTGGCTTTATGTAAGGCTCTGAGCCAATAAAATCTATATCAGGAAGTTCTCCAGTAACATAGACTCCTGCTATAAGATGTCTGGCATAAGGGGAAGTAAAAGGAACAGTAATAATAAATACGATCAAACCACCTATAACAGCAGAAATGAGCTGTTTTCTAGATACATGAGAGAAAAACTTGTCCTTTAATTTACTATAATATCCCATTATTCAACCTCCTTCAGGACTAACTTTCCCTCTTTATTTAAAACAAACTCTAGTTCTTGACCATTTTCCCATCCTTTGGCTTTTCTCATTGATTTGGGAACTGTGATTACTGCTTGGCCATTGGGTTTGACTTGGAGCTTCATACAGTTATGGTTACTGTTAAAAAGTTAAGAACTTATTGCGTTAATAGAAGGTAGGAAGGCCTTATAATAAACAGCGAGGTTGAAGAAGGGCCGGTCCACTACTCTACGTGTTCATTTACATTACTCGCTTTCTGAACCACTTCTTCGTCAACCTAAATAAACCGCTCGAAAAACTACGCTCAACCACGGGCGAAGAGGTTCCGGCAAGTGGGGAAAAGCGATTCTTCTCTTCAGAGCGAGAGAACAAGCTATCAAGAGAAGGAGCTGAATGATGCCTATGACTTAGGAAACTCTGTGAGCAGGTTCCCTCCTCTGCGAGGATTAGATCCTATGCGCGCGCAGACCTCAAAATTTCTGGAATCTTCGTAATAAATCAGAAGTTTACGTTCTATGCGCATAGGCGGGCGTAGAAATAATGAGAAATCTTATAGTATTTATTTTATACTCTTGTAGATATGGGGCAGAGTAGGAGACAAAACGAGCCAGAAGTAGAGGATATTAATTTAGATGAAATACCTCCAATTGGAGCTCCTATTCTTTCACTAGGCCTTCTCTATGCGGCAGTTACAGTAGGTTTTGGAGATCTAATGATAAACTTAGTAGTCGGTGGCGCAGGAGTAGTGCTCTTGGGATTTTTCGCTTTCAAGCTTGGAACATTGTACAAACAGCGAGGCCCTAAAAGAGCAGTTAGATGGGCGACAACCGCGCCCGTCGATAGAGTAGAAGACTATTCTCTCGACCTCCAAACAAGCTCGGGAGTAGAGAAAACAGAGGAAGGGATAACTCTAGAGCACTTGAGAGAGATAGATCCTTATGATTTCGAAGAGTTCGTAGCGAAGGTATGGAGAGGTAGAGGATATGAAGCAGAAGTAACACAGGGAAGTCAGGATCGAGGAATCGATGTTGTAGCAGAGAAATCAGAACCATACAACGAGAAAGAGCTTATACAGGTAAAGCGGAAAGGAGAAGGAAACAAGGTTAGCGCTCCAACAGTTCGGAAATGTTCTGGACTGAAAAACAAGAACGGGGTCGATAAAGTATTGGTAGTTACTTCAACAGACTTCACAGCTCAGGCAAAGGAAGAAGCCGAAGATTATAACTTAAAATTAGTAGATGGACGTAAACTTTTGGAATTATACGAAGATAACGTAGAATAATAGGTGAAAAATACTTTATGGGAGTTGTAAAGCGCGACGGCAAATGGAGACTTGAAAAGAAGAAAGAAGGAGTTTACCTAGTGACGGAGAGAGGCGAACAAAAGGCAAAAATCATTACAGGAGAATATGAGCCCTCAGGCCCAATGAATGATGAGAGAAATGATATGATGTCCCAAGTGATAGAGGTTAGAGATTTCGAAGAGGCGAAGAAAGAGTTCAAGAGTTTCGCCTCAGGAGGATCTTCCGGAGGCCTTTTCTAATGGAAATAATGGTATAACTATCTATGGATTTTGACAGCTTTGATGCCACTCAGAAGAAGAGGTTCATCTGAACACGTACCTCAGATAAGGGCCGGTCCAAGCTTTTTCCTTTGGTGGACTTGTCTTCTTTCAGTTTTCTTTGATTGTGTGGTATAACTGGGAAGGAGTGTATATCTCAGGTCCGTGTCTCATTGTAAAGTCTTCAGTATCTGTGAAGTCTTCGTCGTATGTCACGATTACCGCATCTCTTTCTAGGGCCTCTGCCACTATTCCTGCATCTTCTGGATAGTCGCTTGTAGGTATAGGCTCGATTTCTACCGGTGTCGCATTTTCCTGGAGGAATTGGTGAACGGTATCGTTTGTTTTGTTTTCTTTGATGTGTGCGAATGTTGAAGGAAAATACAGTTCAACGTCTTTCTCTGCCGCTTTCTCGAGCATTTGAACTGTTTCTTCAAGAGGCTCCCTTATTTCAAGGCGCCGGTAGTCTAGGCCATCTTCTCCTCTGATATCTGACTGGTCTGATGAGTTAACGGGCAGATATGCCGTGGTTGATCTATCGGCGTTCATCTGCAAATCTATCAGAATATTTTCATCCAGAAATATGTTATTATGCAGGGGCTCTTTGTAGTCCTTAATCAGATTTTGATTGAATCCTTTCGTGGCACGAGGTGTATCCGATATTGCTGCCTGCAGGTCTGACTCCGTTTCTCCAGAATCGCTGGGTTCAAGAAACCGGGATTTAAGCTTCACCAGCGACTCTCTCATAGAATGTAAACTGAGATCCATTTTTTAATATTTGTCGGTGACAACATATGTATGGGTTTTTCAGCGCAGGAACTGGATACTCGACAGACTGATGTAGAAGATCTGAGCGAACTTGAGACTGTTTCTCACATGTATGGCCTTGTACAGAGCTATCAGAACGATAGGGAACAGAAGCAACTCGAAAAAGTCTATGATCAGGTGAAGAATTACAAGATAGCCAAGGCACCGGGAACACGTAGCGATCCTGTTGAGGAAGGCCTTGATCTCTGGGGAGAGATCGGCGCTTACTGGGATATGACAGGTAAGTACGATGGCAAGGCTCTGGCAGCTGCAACACCTATACTTGCTACAGAGGCCGATGATCTCGGAGTGAACGTGGAAGATGCTGAGAGCTTGGAGGAACTGAGAGATATACTGGATGAAGGAATCGACTACTTTGAAGGCCTGGAATAAATAGAAAAAGAGAAAGAGGTCGTTTTATCCGTAGTGTTCTTCCAGATAGTCTACGATGTCGTCAGATTCCGGCATCGTGGTATCGGTGTTTGGATCGACAAGTACAGGTACTCCGGTCTGACCTGATACTTCTTCTACACGTGCTCTGTCGCCGTTAGGCCTTACCTGGCGTGCGACGAAGTCGATCTGTAGTTCTGTAAGTTTTTCACGCACTTTCTTGCAGTAAGGGCATCCTTCGAACTGGTAGAGTTCAAGCATTTCATCTGGTTCTGACATAGTTTTCTTTCACCTGTCAAAAAGATGCTCTCCAGAAACTTTTATCGTAAATGGAAAAATGTTTACTCGGCTTTCTTCGAGGCCAGCTCCAGGACCTCTTTATGCTCATCGTATGTCAGAAGGCCGTTACAGTCCTCCTTTGATAGGAAAAACCCTTTCTCGTGTTCGTCGTGAGGGTTCTGCTCGACATCAGCAATCGCCTCGGGATCGACTTCTACAAGAAAGGCCTTGTACTCTCGCTTAACTTCTTCGCCATCTTCGTCTTCGAAGCTCCACTCGACAGTGTGGTCCAGGTTCTCGATACTTTGAATCTGGCCTTCGTCAATACCGGCTTCCTCCCCCAGTTCCAGCTTTACGGTATGCTGGTAGTCGTCTTCCTCTAGGTGGCCTTTCGGCAGCTCCCATCCCTCCCAGTTCTTCTTCCTGTTCAGGATCAGGTACCGGTTCTCCCTGCTTGGCTTCTTGTGTGCTACGATAACTACGCCTTTTTCAGTTCTCATACTCTGGATTTTCTACCTCTGATTTTATTATTTTGATTGTATCTGGGGAACGGTTTTTATACCTACGGACCTGATTTATTATTGTCCGGTGTCAAAACTATGATAGGCCGTCTTAAAAAGTTAATATCTGATCTATTCAGCTCAACTGAACAGGATGACATAAGTATAGGCCTTTATGGTCCTCCAAACGCAGGTAAGTCCACGCTCGCTAACCAGATCTCCAAGGATTTAACAGGAGAGGAAATGAGCAATGTTTCGGAGGTGCCTCACGAAACCAGGGCTGTAGAGAAGAAGGAGCAGGTAACACTGGAAGCTGAGGACGGCCGGACGATCGACATGAATCTTCTGGACATGCCAGGTATTTCCACCAATGTAGATTTCCAGGACTTTACAGAGCACGGCCTTGAAGAAGAGGAATCGAAGGATCGTGCAAAAGAAGCGACAAAAGGAATTGTAGAGGCTATCAAGTATCTTGATGATGTCGATGCATGTCTTGTGATCTTTGATTCGACTGAGGATCCTTACACTCAGGTAAATGTTACTATAATTGGAAACTTGGAGGCCAAGGATATCCCGATCTTGATCCTGGCGAACAAGACGGACCTTGAGGATGCTGATCCTTCCAGAGTCCGTGATGCTTTCCCTCAACACCCTGTTCTGGAGGTTTCTGCGAAGGAAGGTGAAAATATTGACAAACTTTATCAGGAAATAATTGAAAGGTTAAGTTGATGAGCGACGATGGAGTTACAATAGAATTTCTCTCAAGAGACAAGCTTTCCGGCCACGAGCTTGACGACAAGCTCGACTTGGTGCTGGAGAAGGTGAAGGACGACGCAGTCCTCGTACTTGAGGAAGGATGGACTCCTGAAGAAAAGCGTACGCTCATCACCGATGCAATGGAGCAGGTGGACGACGAATTCCCGGGAATCGAGTTCATGGGGCTTAACTCCGGTCAGTCAAGACTTGACAAGGCCCGTAATCTTGTATATGACAAACTTTTCGATGAGAAACCGCGCAGAGGCCTGACAATTGTCGGTAACTCCCGTGTAATGGAGAAAATCAAGGAAGAGAGGGACGCTGTTTCGTTCCTCGCAAAACTTGAGAATGAAAAGGAGTAGGTCGAAAATCCTATGGCAGATTTTCTTGATCAGACTTCACGAGGTGAACTCTAAGTGCCTCACCGTTGTATGAACTGCGGTAAAACTTACGATGAGGATTCTGAGGAGCTTATCTCTGGATGTGAATGCGGTTCATCTCTTTTCATGTATGAGAACGAGCCGGAGGCCTCTGAAGAAGAGGAGGTTGAGGAAGAGCTGGTTAAATCTGATATCGAGGAGATGGTTGCCGCCGGTGAGAAGCAGAGAGGCAACATCAGTATAGAGTTCGACCTCGAATCGATCAAAGTTGAGGAAGAAGGAGTCTACAATATCAATGTCTCCCGACTCCTGGAAGAAGTACCACTTGTAATCGAGAAAAGAGAGGGAACATACCATATACACCTGCCTTCAGCCTTCAACAGGCAGGACAGAAATGTAGATGTTCAGGATCTGTAGCCTGAAGCTTTAAATCGAGGCCTTCTAAACTTTAACTTAAGGTGCACGGTTTTTTATGAGCGAAGACGAAGATACGGAAGAAGTGCGGGAGAAAGATGTTTTCGGCCTTCCTAAGCTTACATTAAATGCTGAAGTTGGAATCTCCTTCACGTTGTTCATCCTGGGGTCGCTGTTACTGTTCTCAGTGCTTTACCCGATGAGATACTCTGCAGACCTGATGCCTGCATACCTAGGCTTCCTGATGATCATGGTGGCCTACTTTTTCAGTATAGAGGCAATCAGGGAGCTGGAGGATAAGGAGCACTACCTTTCCGAGAGACTGATGGGCGGCGAGTGATTGACACTCTTCAGTTACAAATAAAACTCTTAACCATTCTATTTTTTCTATGGCCAGCAGGGAACTTGACCTCGACTTCGAATTTTCAAACGATGAACTAGCAAATTTTCTGGAAAGCTTCGCAGATAAGATAAGAGAAGGAGAAGTAGGCCTGAGCTTCAAAGGTAAGGAAGAAGTAAGAATCGAGCCAAACCAGGAGAACACATTAAGTATGGAGTTCGAGGAAGGCGACGAATACCGGGAACTTGAAATAGAGTTCGTACTCAAGGAAGAAAGAGCGGTATCCAAGGACGCTGACGGAAGAAAGAAGATCTCAGTAGAAATAGTATAAAAATAATTTCCTTCTCTACTTTTGTCTTCCTTGGGAGCTGAGACAGCAGAATATTTCTAATTCCCGAAGCTCTCAAGCACTTCAATCATCCGGGCGTTCTGCTCTATAATCTTGTCCAGCTTCTCCTCGATATTCGAGGAGTTCATAGAACCTGAACCTTCGGATACATCCTTGCTGCTGTTCTGACTGCTCTGAGTCATAGGGTTGCTACCTGAGGAATCGCTGCCGCTACTGGAACTGTCCTTCTGCAGGCCTCCCTCCTCAAGCACCTCTATAGGAGTATCATCTTCCTCCTGATTATCGGCGTTCTTCTCAGCCTCTTCACGGAGTGTGGAGAAGTTTCCTGGGCCTCCACCTCCTCCGCCATCGCTGGCGCTCTTGGCTTTTTCCTTTTCATCCTTTACAGAATCCTTCACGTTATCATAGTAGCTCATTTTCTATATCACCTTTCAACTTGTCGTTGCTGTCGTCCTGAGTATCTCGAGTATTTTTTACATCGCTGTCCGGAATGCTTTCAAGCAGCTGGATAATCCTCTCGTTCTGCTCGTGGATATCCTCCAAAGTAACCTTGCTCTCATCCACCGCATTGCCATCGCCTTCAGCACTTGGAATAGCAATACCGCTACCGCTGCTGGAATCAGAGTCACTGTCCTGACTCTTGCTATCCTTGCCCTGGCTGACACGGGCCTCGTTACCTCGATCACGGCCTTTACGTGAGTTATCGGCAGGGCTGATAGAAACCTCTTCCTCCTCGGAGTCGGAATTCCCTCTATTATCGAACAGCATAAAGAGAGACTTTACAGTCCTGAAATAAAAGCTTTGCCGGGACAACGGTAAACATGAAAGTAGAAATAAAACCAACCGAGAAACCAGAACAGCTGGAAGACAACCTTGAGAAACGAGCAGAAGACGCAGAAACCAGTAACGGCCACGTAATAGCCGAGGTAAGAAACCCGGCAATCATTGAGAGGCTTCCAGGAGTAGAGAAATACTGGATCGACGATGAGGAACACGAAGGCCTCAAAGGAAGACCTGTACAGGAACAGGCCTACGCCCGAATACACTCCAAAGAAGACTTAGTGAAGGCCTTCCTGGCAACAGTCGACGGCTACGACCTGAGAATTCTAGACTGCGGCGATGAATGGGATCTCAGGCTGTTGAAAAGGTTCAACCCTGATATCAAGGAACTGGAGTTCGACGAACCAAAGGAAGTGCTCGGAATCAATAAGGCACTTTTCCAGCATGAAGGCCTTGAAGAGATAGAGATAGAGGTCGACCAGGAAGACATTCAAATGGTTTACGAATTCATGATGTACTAGTCGTGAAGTTCCGTTGCAAAACTTAAAATTGATTGACTACTAAGATATGTGATATAGAATGGAAAAGGAGATAGATTTCGACCGCGTAGAATACGCAACTAACAGAGAGATAGAAAACGATGAAGGAGAGAAAACCGGCTACGTCAAAATGTTTTCCTATGATACAGAGCTGTACTTCTACGAGATCGAATGCCCTTACTGCCAGAACGTTTTCGAGGGTGAACAGGAACTAGACCAGCGACCTTGGTGGATCGAATGCCCTGACTGCACGAGAAGCATCAACGTCTACCGCATCAAGGACAAGGCCGAGAAAAAAGTCAAGAACCGAGGCCCTGAAGGCGTAGAAGACGCAGACGTAGACGTCACATAAACTTATTCATCAATTCTTCTTTCCTCATATTCGTTCAACATAAAGGCCATCGCTTCTTCAGGCCCTACATCGTTCTCAAGTAGATTGTTGTAGCTTTCAGCAGCCAGTTCTGTCTCCTCTGCTAGAGCTTCAGGATCGGAGTAGTTGGAGTCGCGTAGACTATCTACTCTTCTATCGACTTTTCTATCCTCTTCTAGGATGCCTTCTCTGTACATGTTCAGTAACTGGGTTGAGGCCTCTGTGACAGGGAGGTTGTCTGAAAAAGTTCCTTCATAGCGGAGCTCCTGATCTCTGTGCTTTAGTTCATGTGCAACGCTACCGACAGGATCGAACTCAGAATACGTTCCATCGCGGGTTCTGGTAAAGACAAGAACTTCGTCCTCGCCGTGAATATAGGCTGCGCCCTGAGTTAGGTCAAGATCCTCGTCTATATAATCTACATCCTCTCTATCATCTACAATAACTAAATCTGCTTCGTCAACAGCAGGATCAACATCAAACTGCGACAGGTAATCGCTTCCTGCTTCAAGAAGCCGGCCTTCAAAACCATCTTTCCTCTCATTAAGTTTACTGACTTCTTTCTTTGTCAGGCCTCTACTGTTTTCTAACACAGGCTCTCCATCCATAACAGACTTCATATCATCGGACCAGAATCGCTCCTCGTCTTTGACTTCGTCTTCTTCAGTAACAGGACGCGGCATAACTGTTGTTACTCATAGATAAATAAAAGTTTACTGGTGGAGCTCGGACTCGGAAATATACTTTTTCTCTTCACCTAGCCAGTCTCTAATCTGGCCCGCTAATTCGCTTCCATATTTCTTCAGATTATCTATCTCGGAGACAGTGGTTCCGGTATCTTTAGATTTACTCAGCGGCTTCCCCTGCTCGTCGGCAATCATCGGGCCAAGGAAGTAGGCCGGCGTCTCTCCGCATGCAAGGTCGGTGATTCTCGCGACTTTAAGCACCTTGGAAGTCTTCTGACCCTTCTCCGCATCCCTGTAGTCGCCGCCAAAAACATGCACCGCGACATCCCGGCCAGGATCACGCACAGGATCAACCAGGTAATAAACACCGATAGGCCCGTCAAGAGAAGTAGATGAGAAACCGGAGCTGCATTCAGAGCTCCAGCACGAATGCACCATCTCATCACACTCGCTGGAAAAGGCCGAACCCTTCGCATGAGAGAAACCACAGCTACTGCATACACCAGTCACAGGAGACCGATACCTTCTCCTGAAGCCGCCGCCAAATATCTCGTCAAAATCATCAATATTATTCAAAACATTACGCAAGGCCTGAAGATAGGACTCATCACGGTAATCAGAAAGATAGTTAACCTCAATATCGACAGTTTCGGCCTCAAGGCCTTCCAGAAAATCTTTGATCTCATCTACTCTATGCTCAGCAACGTTCTCATGTTTTCCGCAGCTGCAGTCTCGCTGGAAAAACAATTTCATCACTCTGCTGTTGTCAGGCCTGTGATGCTCGTGGATGTGCGCGCTCCAGTCAGTATCGCAGCACCAGAGATCCAGCTCCATACCCAGTTCATCGGCGATCACCGCCGCATAACCGATACTTAACAGGTTACCGACGTGAAGCTCTCCTGAAGGCCTGAATCCTACAGCAACTTTCTCTCCTTCCACGTTCTGAATTTCCTGAAAATCTGACGTGATCTCAAAATCCTTCTTCATACAGCTTGGTTTAAGTTCTCAAGATTCAAAAAAATAGCAAACATCTTTCGCTGTAACTTATCTAAATTTCTGCAATACACATAATTAGCTCCCGACCACCAACCATATTTAACAGTTAACACCTCCTACAACAAATACACAGGCCTCGATGGCTCAGCCTGGCTAGAGCGGCCCCCTTGTAAGGGGCAGGTCGAGGGTTCAAATCCCTCTCGGGGCTTAATCTGAAAGCGAGGTGTGCGGAGAAAAATATTTTTATTCTTCTATCTGCTGCCTTATATGATCTAATCTTTCATCTTCGCCTCTGATATTGTCCTCTACTCTTTTCACAACTTTTATGAAGTTTTTTAAGCCTATTTTCCCTCCTTCGGCTTCGCCAGCATTTAATACTCTCTCAATTTGGTTTATCCGGTCAGAAGATATCTCTTCAGCATACTTCACTGCTTTAAGTTCATCTTCGGGCATAGAAATACTTCTTTTGCTCTCCTCATGGTTTGAAAGGTGTTCCAGATATTTGAGATGTCTCTGGATTTTAGCATATTTGCTTTTCAAGGGTGTAAGCGATAGAGAACCTCGCCCATACAGATAATGGTTAATGGGACCGTTAGCATTCTTCTCTATCTTTCCTTCTGAATCTATTTTGCTCAATCTTTTTTCCAGAGATCTATCAACTTTCTCTATCCTTTCTAGATTGTACTCAAATAGAGCATCGTAAATTGCTTTATAGACCTCTTTGTGGGAAATATCTTCTTTTCCTCTCAAATCGAATTTTTTCTTACTTCTTCCACCTGGCACCTTGTAATACTCCTCTTCGTTAAATTTGTCGATCAAGAAATCAATCCGGGAGTCAGCAGCCTCAAAAACTTCTTTCAACTGCTCTTTGCTAGATGTCTTATCTAACTGGTTCATGCCACCACTCGCAATAAAATGAACCGCCTCTTCCCGCCCTTTTCTATCGACGAGACCTAATTTTGAAAAGAAATCATCGAACTTCTTCTCGAGTTTTGATGGCATTGAAACTATGTTTTCTGACCTCAAATAAAAATTCTTTTATCTTAACAGATGGTTTTCTAAGAGGGCAAGGCTTTCAGAGTCTCTTTTTCTTCCCCTCTTTCTTTGACTCTCCATACTCCCTCGGTTTTGGAGTTGTAGCTGTTCTTATGCCTCAATAAAGGATAGATACTGCTGCGGAAATAATATTCCTACTATTTAAAGTTGAGGCCTCAAGTTTTCTGTATAGGTTCCCGTTGCATTTGTGAGGTGTAGCGGATAGACCTGCTCAGGAACTCTTTTTGGGGTTCTAGGGGTCGGAGGCTTTGTTGATCTTCAGTCCCTTAATGAGTTTGCTTTTTTCTCGAGTTTTCAGATTTTTTTGGTAGCCCGGGTTTTGCTTGGCGGCTGGCCGGGCTAAACACACTTATTCCTCTGATTCCTGGGCCTCGACTTCTTTCTCGAACATCTCTGGCAGTTTCTCCACTACATGATCTACAGCCTTCTCATCTGTCGGTACTGTGAACCTTTTCTTGTACTGCGGTTCTTCGTCCTGGTAGAAGCCGGTGGCGATCTGCAGGAAGCTGTTCTCCGATCCGTCGTCCTGTATGGCCTTATTGCGGCTTACCTCGATGAATTTTTCTCCTGGAAAGTTTCCGTAGTCTCGTCTTTCTTTCTCGATTGTTTCAAATTCTACCATGATATCAGGTAGTTTTACGGTAGAATTTGATTTAAGCATTCTTCCTCTGGAAGATGCGTTTCTCAAACTCTACCATATCTGATTTTTGAGGTAAAAGCTATTTGTAGAAAAGGGATTCAAAAATAGGAGAACTGTATGATGAAGCAAGGCCTGTTATTCGTCGTCCTCTTCTTCGTCTTCATCGTTGTCTTCTTCCATCTTGCTGAACTTCTTTGTAAGGCCTAGTCCCATAACGTGGTGTGGTATAGGTCTGTATTTAAAGAGAGCGGATAGAAGAAAAGAGGTAAATCCGGGGTTTATTCTTTTTCTTCGATGTCGAGGCCTTCCATGAGGTCTCTGTAGCCTTTCCGGACTGTGACTTCTGTTACTCCTACTGTGTCTGCTATCTCTGTCTGTGTGAGTTCCTGGTCTCTCTGCTGTGATGCGAGGTAGATCGCTGCGGCTACGATGCTGCCTGGGCTTCTGCCTGCGAGAAGGTTTTCTCTTCTTGCGTCAAGGATGTATTTCCGGGCCTGTGCCTGTGTCTCTCCTGAGATTCCGAGTTCCTCGGAGAACCTCGGCAGGAAATCTTCTGGTTTAACTGGTGTAATTCCTAGGTCGAGTTCTTTGGCGATGTACCGGTAGGTCTGGCCCAGCTTTCTCTTGTCGACGCCGCCTTCGTCCGAGATCTCCTTCATTGTACGTGGGATTCTCTGATTTCTTGCCACGATGTATACCAGTGCCGCGACAACCCTCTCGATTCTCCGACCTTTGATCAGACCTTCTTCCAGTGCCTTCTCGTAGAGTCTGGATGCTTCCTCCTTGACGGTTTCCGGGAGGTTGAGAACATCGACCAGCCGACCTATATCTCTGAGAGCTGTCTTCATCTTCTTGTCTTTAGACTCGCCGATCCTGTTCTGCCACTTCTGCATCCTGTAGTACTGCCCACGCTTACCTGACGAAACATTTCTCATCTCGGAGCCACGGCCTATCGAGGTCCGGATCCCTTTACCTGCTTTAGTATATGTTATAGGTGAACCTGTTCGGGCCTTCTTCTGTTTCTCCTCTGCTGAGAAAGCTCTAGGGCTTGCTGACTCCTCTACACGGTCCTCGTCAACAACTGTGCCACATTCTCTGCATATAAGCTCTGCCTGCGCCGATTTCTCTATAAAATCGGAAGCACCGCAGTTAGGGCACTTGAATCCTTCCTCTTCGTTTTTCTCTTCGGCCTCTTCCGGCCCTTCAAACTTGGTGTCTTCACTATCTACATCTACTTCTCCCATAACCAATCACCTTCACTATTATATGGACAGAAAGCTTCAAAAACCTTTTCCTCGGTAAATACAGGGCCTCTACCAGTGTTTAACAGTATCTCTCATCTGGGTCGGTGATTTAATACCTGAAACCGGTAATTATGTCTTGATGGATGTCGAGGAACTCGGAAGACTGTGGGGATCTCTAGACGATATAGAAAACTACACGTACAGAGAGGTCCATGATAACGATAAACCGGATTTTGAAGGCCTGAAAGAAGGTTTCAACGATCTCGAGGATCTAAACCGTTTGAAAGCTGCTCTCGTAATGCTCCGCCAGAAGAAGGGAGCAAGTATAACCCAGAAGTTCGATAGCAAAAACTCTCTGGAGGAATTCGCGGACTTTCTATCAGAACAAGGCCTCCACGTCTGGACAGGAGTAGGCTTGGAGGAAGATGATTTCGTCTACGCAGAGGTCTTCCTCAGTTACCGGAGTCGGCCTAAAGGCTTCTTCGACAGCTACCAGGATATGAGGGATAAGAGACCGGCACAGTACCACAGAAAGATGGGAGAGTTCTTCGGCTACCCGGAGGAAAGCATAGAGGCCTTTCTCCGCAAGCCTTCGCTGCTGCAGAGGGCAAGAGAGTTCCTGGCCTACCATCTGGGACTGTCGCTGGAAAGGCAGAATATCAACGGGGTAAAGGAGTCTATAGAGAAGTACGGCGATGACTTATCTGACAGGCAGAAAAAAGATGTCAGGACCTTGATCTTCTACATGCTGGATGACTCCGAGCAAGCGTTTAACTGTGCCGTGGAGACTGCCGAGGCCCGCAGGGAAAGCCTGGAAGAACTGAGGGATGAGGAAGATGTAGATTTCACAGGCCTTCAGGAGAGTTATGCAGAGATGCTGGATGGTTTCGGGGAGTAGGTATACTTTCTTTAGTGCTGACTACTAATTTCTGGATAGAATGGCTGTTGCTATTGTAGAGCTCAAGAACGACGTGAATCTAGGCCGGAACGCTACTGTTCAGCTGGAGGAGATGGGTGTGAACTCGAACACCTATACTGTCGACCAGCTGATGGATCTGCCTGGAGAGGTAGCAAGGAGACTGGAGGAGGCAGATGCGGTAATAGCTCTGGCAGATATGACCGACAGCAACTATATCTCGGAGGCCGTCTCCCAGATAATAAAGATAGATGCCGGTACAGAGAAACCGGTAGCAAAGGTACTAGATGAAAAAGGCGTTAGAGACAGGCACACATACCAGAGAGAGCTCAAAAGCCTTACAAACGAGAGAGCTGAAAGACTCGCCAGAGAAATAAACTGACTACTTAAAAATAAAACCTCAAACTGAAACTCTATGGAACTACCTGACAAATCCAGCATACTAGGCCTCGCTCTAACACTAGTATTCATAGCTACATCCATATACACTTTCTCAACAACTCCAAAAGTAGTAACTATAGGCTTTGTAGCATTTGCAGCAATGATGATGGGAGGCCTCCTGGCACTTAGAGATATCAAGTCTCACAAAATGATAGTCTGGCTCTACGGAATGTCAGGTGGCGCAGCCTTCGCATCGGTAATGCTTTTCATACTGCCACAGGCCCTCAACTTATCCAAAAACTTTGGAGCAGCAGGAATAATCGCAGGTTTCCTGGCAGGGCTTGTACTTCACTCGGCAAGCCACAGACTTACACACAGCGTGACAAAAGGCCACAGCAGCCTCTGGTCTGTATCCCTGCACTCGATAACAGCAGGACTTATTATAGGCCTGATCTACAACCAGATGCCGTCCGCAGCACTAACACTCGGCCTTGCAATAGTATCACACAAGCTTCCAGCAGGATACATGGTTGCTGACAGATTGAAGAGAGATAGGGAATCCTTCTGGATGAAACTTCTACTGCCAGCATCAGGCATCGGAGCAATGGCCTCCCTTGTCAATATCTTCTCTGTTTCACTGGGAACTACTTCGAGAGCACTGTTCTTCGGTTTCTCGGCCGGAATATTTCTTCACCTTGCGCTTGACTTCATACCGAACCCGGAGCCGGAATCGCATCTACGGAAAATCCTTACCGGCGATGAAGACCCGCATCACCACGAACTTGACGAAATCACAATACACTGCCTGGCCTCGACAATTATAGGGGCAGCAGTAATAATACTTGCAGCATTAACAGTTTAGGAGGGGGAAAGTTGATGATACGTGACTCTCTACACGGATATATACAGCCAAGTGAGGAGGAGTGGGCGGTGCTTGACTCGCCGGAAATGCAGAGACTTAGAAGAATAAGACAGATGGGGCTATCACCTCTGGTATATCCTTCTGGCACACATACCCGTTTCCAGCACTCTCTGGGCGTGATGCATATTGCAGGTAGATTTGCGGAAAGTTTAAACCTCAACGAACAGAGAACCAAGGAAGTCAGAATGGCAGGACTACTGCACGACATTGGTCATGGTCCTTTCAGCCATGCCTCTGAAACAGTGGCGGAGCAGAAAGGCCTTTCCCATGAGGAAATCTCCTGTAGAAAGGTCGATAAGCTGGAAGACAAGTTCTCTGTATCTGCGGACAGAGTCAAGAAAATGATAAGAGGTGAGCTAGAGGTAGGGCAGATAGTAGCAGGCGATATCGATGCAGACAGGATGGACTATCTACAGAGGGATGCGCATACTTCAGGTGTGGAGTACGGCCATATAGATTCAGATACTATTATACGGCTGGCTCAGATAGACTCTCGCAGACTTGTATTCGACTACAAGGCAGTTCAGGCGCTGGAAGCACTTCTAACAGCCCGCTTCCATATGATAAAATCGGTTTATGTCCACGATACTTCAAGGATAGCGGAGAAAATGCTGGAGAGGGCTCTGGAGGACTATGTTCAGAAGAACTCTCTGGAGAAAATGATGGGTATGGATGACTACACTGCCCATACTGAACTCCTCAACTCAAGCGGAGTTGCCGAGAAATATTACTCAAGAATCAAGGACCGGAAACTGTTTAAGACAGCGCTCAGCTGGGACGTGGAAAACCGTTCAAGAGAGGAGCTGGAACGTCTGGAGGAAAAGATAGATGAGAAACAACTGGAGAAGGAGATTGCTGAAACAGCAGCCGTGCCGCAGGAAAAAGTAATTACAAGCAAACCCTGGACGCCTGAAATCAAGGATATTGATATAAAAGTGAAGAGAGGTTCCAAGGTCCAGAAACTCTCCAGCTACTCTCCGATACCAGAAGCACTTAGCAGGGCCGAATGGAGACTGGTCGATATGAACGTGTACACAGATCAGGCTCGTAAAGCAAAAGTCAGGGAAGCCGCGGAACAGGTACTTGAGGAAAAGCTATGACTCTCAATGTAGAGAAATACCTGGAACTCTACAGTGAGACACAGGGCCTCATGCCAGAGAAACTGCAGGAATACGGCGAAAAATATCGGGAGCAAGGCCATCTGACTCAGGATCAGCTATATGAGATAGCGTATGAGTCATCGACTAGAAGCGCCTACCACGTCAGAAAGAATCCGGAGAAAATCTGTCGGGAGGTAACAACCAACATTCTTGGGGCCGAAGGCGATTTCTCGAAAATCGCACTGGCCTCGTCGCTGAAAGGGTTCAAGGCCCCAACAGCTTCCTGCATACTCACCGCACTAAACCCGGAGAAACACGCAGTAGTTGACACCCGGGTATGGGCCTCGCTAGAACGGTTTGGAGGCCTGGAAAGGAGAAAAGAGAGCTTCGGCCCGTTCGACTACATAGAAATGATAAAGCCTATTCGGGAAATCGCGGAGGAGCAAGGCTATTCAGCAGCCGAGATAGGATATGCGCTGTTCGCCCACGACTACGACAAAAGAGAAGGAACACTCCACTGATATGGTTTAAAAGAATTCACTTCAAACCAGTTCAACACAGGCCTCGAATGCCATTTCTCTGGAAATGGCCTCAGCTTGATCAAACTTAGCTCGAAAGTTTGGCGAGGGTCGAAAACTCTAAAGAGTTTTCTTGGCCCACACAAGATTAAATCTTGGCGGGATGGTGTAGTGGACTATCATTGGCCGTTTGGGACGGCCAGACCCCGGTTCAAATCCGGGTCCTGCCAAAATTTATTCCTTAGCTGTTTTTCTCCCTAAGTTTTTGTGTGCGTGGATATAGGATCTGTTATTTTAGATAAAGTATCAACTGCACTCGTATCGAAAAAGTTTTTAACTATTTTCGAGTGATAACCTCTTATGAATCTGGAAAATTCTGGTGGGTACGAAAAGCAGTCCGGAACTACCCGGCTGGCTTGATGAAGAGGCCTACAGTAATCATAGAGATACTGTTGAATATTGCTATGAGAATGGCTGGATAACAGGTCTGGCTGTAGCTCTTGATACTTTCTTTCAAACTTGGTCTAGGAATGAATTAGCTGATCGTCCTGATTTTGAGCTGGTTGATACTGATGAAGGGTATTCGGCTCTGCAGGAGGAAGGCGAAGAAGTTAGGTATAGCGAACTTTACGATAGACTACTGCAGGCGCAGGATCTAGGATCAGAGTTTCTGCAGAACAGCCCATCTAACCCAGCTCAGGTACTGGATAATGTATCAATGATAAGGAATGTAGCAACTCATAGAGCATCGGATGATGGTGATGGCTACTATGCGGAACCTCCTCTGGATGAAGAGGGCGATTTCTTTGATTATACTGAGGAAGGTTTGATTGACGCCAGTCCGGAAGATGCGGTAAACATTTATGAGGAGATTCTGGGGATTTCGGAAGAGGAGTCATTAATGCAACGGGGGATGGGAGATGCAGAAATGAGCTTTTATGGTGAAGAGATTCTATCTAGCCCTGATATTGATACTGTGCTGGATACGGATTCAGAGGAGTCTAACTCTTCTGGAATAAACTACCTAAACTCTATAGCCTCTGCAATGTATCATGGATTAGGAAGCCCGCATTTGAATGAAACTTCCAGAAACGGCTATACTACCCGCTATAATCCAGCTCAGCCTGCAGCAGCTATATTGTTTTGTAACTGGTTTGAACAGACTATACCTGAGTTGGTTGAAAGTGAATACCGATCCCAGGGTTTAGATGAAAGCATTCTCCCTGATGAGAGTCCTGAAAGAGATAATCAGGTCTTCCTGAGTGATTGGGTTGAGGAAGATATAATCTCTGACCTCGATATTTTGCCGACAACTGCCTACCCTAATGCTCTTGAAAACCCTCAACAGAGACTTCAAGACCTAGATGATCTAGCGCAAGATTTCAGGCACAACTTGAACTCTTATGGAAGAATAGAGGATCTAGAGGTAAGAGATAACATATGGCATGCCTACGAGATGATGCATCTCATGAGCGACCGGGAAGGCCATACAACCAACAATTTCGAATTATTCGGAGAAGAGGCCGAACAACAGAGAAGATCCAGGCCCTATATGTTGAAGACAGAGAGACTTTCCCGATGGCCCAGTTCTTAGAACCGTACCCGATTGGATTTTTATCTTTTGAAGGTAACAAATATCTCATGGAGCTAGGTATTCTTGGGCCTGAGGATCATGATGTTTTCGGGGAAGTAGCTGAGATCTTGAGTGATGGAGATGTATCTGTCGACTTTCTGGATCCAGAGAGCTATCATTCTCCAGAGGATCTTGAGAGTTACGATGGTGTTTTCCTGAAGAAGTCTAGAGAGCCTGGTTTCCGAACTTTAAAAGATGCTGAACTTGATGGCATACCTACTTTCAATGGTTTCTGTGCACATATGAAGACCAATCATAACCCTGGTTCTTACTGGCATCTCAAGCAGGCAGGGCTCGATGTTCCCGAGGGTTCTTCTACAGGCCTGGACGGTGATGTAGTGGTGAAGCCGAGGACGGAGACTATGAGAGAGGAGCCCTGGAGAGAGCAGGATCCTGAACCTGATACTGATCACTTTTACCAGAGATTTATTGAAAACGGAGGTATAGACTACAAGCTCTATGTCACAGATCTGGGGAGCGAGACAAATGTTACAGCGCTCTCAGCTGATTCCAAGCTTCTCTATAACCCTGACGAGAGAACCCAGATCGAAACAGATCAGGAGATGCAGGAGATCGGGGAAAAATGTGTAGAGGCCTTTGATGCAAGGATTTTAGGTATAGATCTGATAAGGCCGGATTCTGGTACCTATGTTGTAGATGTTAACGCTGCACCGAGTTACAGAGGTACAGGTGATGAAGAAGTGGTTGCGGAAAGCCTTGAAGATTTCTTGTATGAAAATATTTAGTCCAGCAAGTCTTTAACCTCTTCTATTGAGCTCACCTGCAGAACTTCTTCCGCTTTACTTGACGACTTCTCCTGTTCTATCTCTTTAATCTCTGACTTTACGCCCGGTACTACTCCGGAGGACATGCTTAATTCATCGAGACCGAGGCCGACAAGAAGTTCTGTTAGTTGAGGGTTTCCTGCCATTTCTCCGCACATTCCTACCCATGCATCGTTTTCACGGCCTTTCTCAACTGTCTGTTTAATTGAACGCAGTACTGAAGGGTAAAGAGGGTTCTGGAGCTCTGCTACTTCGCTGTCTGTTCTGGAAGCTGCCATGGTGTACTGTGTGAGGTCGTTGGTGCCGATACTCAGGAAGTCTGCTCTCTCCGCCAGCTCACCTGCCATCTGAACTGTGGAAGGAGTCTCCACCATTAACCCAAGTTCAGGCCTCGCATAGTCTTTCTCTTCTTCCTCAAGTTCCTGTTCCAGCTCTTCTACTTTTTCTAGCGCGCTGTCGAACTCCTCTACGCTGGAAACCATAGGAAACATTACTCCGAGGTTGCTACCGTTCTCGGAAGCAGCTGCGCGGAGCAAGGCCTTCATCTGAGTATCGAACAGTTCTTCTCCCTCGCTGTCGAATGCCAGTCTTATACCTCTCTTTCCCAGGAATGGGTTGTCGGTTTCCTCAAGATCTAGATAAGGTACAGGTTTATCCCCGCCTATATCCATAGTTCTTACAATCACTCTGTCGTCAGGGAACTGGTCCAGGGCATCTACATAGTTTTCGTAGTGTTCTTCCTCTGTAGGAGGCTGTTCACGATCCAGGAACATGAACTCTGTGCGGTAGAGGCCTATTCCATCTGCGCCTTTTTCAGCAGCTTGCTTAACTTCTTCATGGTTGGCTACATTGGCTGCGACTTCTATCTTTTTCCCGTCTCCGGTTGCAACGCGTTCTCTGATTACTTCTGCCTTTTCAGACTTCTTTACCTGCTTCAACTGCTCCTCACTGGGATCTACAACCACGTTTCCGTTTTCCCCATCTACAAGCACTTCCTCTCCTTCCTTCAGGCCTTCCAGGGTTCCGGTACCGACTACAGCAGGGATGCCCATAGATTTCGATAGTATAGCTACGTGCGATGTTCTGCTCCCTTTTGCTGTTACCAGGCCCTCTACCTTTGATCTATCCATCTCAGAGGTATCGGACGGCTTCAGGTTCTCGGCAACTATAACTGCTTCATCTGGAATATCTGAGAGATTCGTACGCTCCTCGCCTACAAGGATACTGATCAGGCGATCCCTAACATCCCGCAGATCGTCCGCTCTCTCCTTCATACGGCCTTCCTGAGACTCCAGCTGACTGATAGGATCTTCGAACCCTTTCCTGACCGCGGCTTCTGCTGTAATGCCTTCCTCAATATTGTCCTCTATACCGGAGGTGATCTGAGGATCCTCCAGGAACTGGATCTGGGCCTTGAAAATATCGCCTTCATCGCCTTCGGACTTCTCACCTGTCTTCTCAGCAGCCTCCTCCAGCTGACTCCTGGCCTCTTCCTTTGCAGACTCAAATCTTTCTTTCTCATCCTCAGCAGTCTTATCCGATTTCTCTTCGATTGAGAAATCTGTTTCTTCATGTCTCACGATTTTTCCTGAGGCCTTCTGCTGTGTAATCCCTGTTCCCTCTATCTCCATTATTTTTTCACCCCTCTGGTGTAGTGATAACTTTTTCTAGTGCATCGAGGGCCTCTTCTGCGTCCTCGCCTTCTGCCTCTATCTTCATTTTATCGCCCTGTTTGAGACCGAGGCTTGTAATGGCCAGCATGCTTCTGGCATCGACAGGTTCCTCGTCTCCCTCTGCATCGCTGATTTTCAGTTCGCAGTCGTACTCCTGTGCAGTCTCCACAAATTTTGATGCAGGCCTTGCATGTAGTCCTGCCTCCGGTACTATCTCCACAGTTCTCTCCATTACTTGGATACCTCTTCTTCGATTATCTCCATTATTTTTTCTGCATTATCCGCTTCAAGAAGTTTGTTGCGAACGTCTTCGTGTATAAGCGAGCGCGAGATACTACTGAGCACGTCCAGGTATTCGTCTTCAGTACCTTCCGGGAAGAGCAGCATGAAGAGCAGTCTTGCAGGTTCTCCATCAGCTGCTCCAAAATTCACTCCGTTTTCAGCACGGATGAATGCTGCAGAAGGCTCCGTAACGGCCTCAGTCTTTGCATGAGGTATTCCAATCCCTTTGCCCACTCCTGTAGTGGCCTCTTCCTCCCTCTCTTTCAGGGCCTTCAGTGCTTTTTCCGTATCATTTATTTTGCCTTTCTGGTCTATAAGCTGTAGGAGGCCTTCTATTGCTTCTGTCTTGTTTTCGAAATCTCTGTCAAGTTCGATGGTTTCCGGTGATATGAGTGATTGAAGGGCTTTGCTGCTCATATGGTTATGGATTGGGTTCTGTACGGGTTTAAACTTTCCCTGGTAGGAGGGGTGAAAAAGAAAAATAAGAAAGGTATGGGTATTTTTATTCCTCTGAAGTTTCCTCTGATTCGTCTACGTCTGGCTTGAGTAGTGTTACCATTCCTGCTGTGACCACGGTTCCTAGAGCAAGTGCTCCGAGGAAGGCCAGTGGCTTGTTTGATAGAGGTACTACGAAGATACCTCCGTGTGGTGCAGGCATTGTAACGTTCATCGCCATTGATGCCGCTCCTGCGACTCCTGATCCTACCATGAGGCTTGGAATGACTCTGGCTGGATCGGATGCTGCGTAAGGGATTGCTCCCTCTGTAACGAAGGAGAATCCCAGGACTGTGGCCGACTTGGCGTTCTCATACATCTCTTTCGGATATTTCTGAGGTGCTAGGAAGTTGGACAGCGCCATTCCAAGTGGCGGTGTCATTCCTGCGATCATTGCTGCAGCCATAGGCTGCGCAACCATTGGATCGCTGCTCAGAAGTCCTACGGAGAATACATAGGCGACCTTGTTGACAGGTCCTCCCATGTCGAATGCCATCATCAGGCCGATGATTGCTCCTAGTCCCAGGGCCTGTGTTGTACCCATCGACTGCAGGAAGCCTGTGAGGGCCTGGTTTGCAAGTGCGATTGGTACGCCCAGGAATAGGAGTAGAACCGGTGCCAGGATTGCGGTTGTTGCAACCGGCACAACTAGAATCGGCATAAGTGAATCAAGTGATTCCGGTACGTCCAGATTCTTGATGTATCTGGCGACGTAACCTGCCAGGAGTCCTGCGATGAGGGCTCCCAGGTATCCGGCGACTAGCGGAGCGTCTGTACCTGTTGCTCCACTGAAGCCCATGACTTTTGCAGCTGCGGACATAACGCCGTTCTGCTGTAGTAGGTAGGACAGGATGAAACCTGGTGCGAGTGCAGGTCTATCTGCTATCGCATAGGCCACGTAGGCACCGAGTACCGGTACCATCAGTGTAAGTCCTGCTATCCCGATCTGGGCAAGGAACCATCCCAGGCTGCCTGTGTTGCTGAATACTGCTTGCGTGTCTCCAACTGCATAGGCAATTGCCAGGAAGATTCCGCCGACGGTTACGAAGGGAATCATGTAGGAAACTCCAGTCATCAAGTTTTCCTTGGTAGTCTGGAGATCTTCCTTTGAAAAGGTCATTATAGTAACCCGTGAGAAAATTGCCTTCACTCCTATTTAAAATAAACTATTTAAACAGGTTTCTGTAGGGCCTTTTTTACCCTGTAGAACCAATAACAGGTTATGATCCTTACCGTAACTTTCAATCCTGCAATAGACCACACATACGTAATTGACGAAGATCTGGAGAGCGAAAAGATTATGCGAACCAGCGAATCACATTTCGACGCCGGAGGAAAAGGTATCAACGTAGCCTCCTACCTGAATACTCTGGGTCACGACTCGCTGGCGACAGGCCTCCTCGGAGGATTTACAGGAGATTATATCCGAACGGAACTGGACAGGGAAGGCCTGGCCCATGATTTCGCTGAGGGGGGAATCACAAGGATAAATACTACTGTAGCAGGCGATAATGAGGAGTACAAGCTGAACCATTCCGGTCCAGAGACAGGGGAAAAGGCCGTGGAACGTGTTCTGAGCAAGGTTTCCAGCAGAAGCCCTGGTAAAGTTGTGATATCTGGCAGTCTGCCTCCAGGCCTGGATAGCTCCGCGGTTGAGGAGATCGCTAGCGAAGTGGAGACAGATGTAGCAGTTGACCTTCACGGCGATGTGCTTGGAGAACTGGAGGAAAAGTACTTTCTAGCGAAGCCCAACAGAAATGAGCTGTCCGAGGCAACAGGTATCGATATAGATAGCATACAGAAATGCAGAGAAGCTGCTGAAAAACTGCTTGATAGAGGGTTCGAGAACGTTCTGGCATCGATGGGAGAGGACGGAGCACTTCTGGTTACAGAGGAGAGAGCTCTCTATGCGGAAGGCCTTGACTCCGATGTAGCAGATACCACTGGTGCCGGTGATGCAATGCTTTCCGCAATGCTGGCAGGGTTAGAAGAGAATAAGGATAAAAAAGAAGCCTTCAGAAAGGCCCTGGCATTTGCTACTCTAGTAGTTGAGACTCCAGGAACAGGTAAGCCTGAAATAGAGAAAATGAATGATTATGTAGAAAGGGTTGAAGTTGAAGAGCTGTGATTTCAGGAGAACAGTTCCTTGATCTTCTTAACGAGCCCCATTGAGTTAGTATCGGACTTGTACTCTACATGTTCTTCTCTGTTCTCTTTAGCTTCCTTAACCTTATCTATTAACTCTTCTGCATCTGTTACTGCGGCCTGAACCTGTGTATGCAGGGAGGTCATATCCTCGAACCTCTCGGTATCTACAGAGATATCGGATGCAATAATAGCTGCATCAGCCTCTTCGATATCTTCCTCGTTCAGGACGTTCTCGGTGCCTGAAGAACCATGAACTTCAACTTTTATCTCGTCGTCAGTACCTTCAACTGCTTCTTCAAGGCTTTCCGCCGCCATCTGGCTGTGAGCGATACCGGTCGGGCACCCAGTAACTGCAACTAGCTTCATATACTCCTACACTTCTCGGAGCTGGAATAAAAGCTTTACCGCCCGACGATCTCGAAAACCCTCTCACGCAACAGTTTCGGAGAGTCAACAACTTCATCCGCGTTAGAAGGCGCATCTCCCCCTGATTCAGAGTAACCTATACAGTAGAGGCCTGCACCTTTAGCCGAAGCAACACCGGCCTCAGTATCGTCAACAGCAACAGCATCCTCCGGATCAACACCTAGACTTTCTACCGCCATTCTGTAGGTCTCAGGCTCCGGCTTGCCCTTGCCATCCACATCACCGGAGTCAACAACTGCATCAAAATCCAGGTCAAACCTGTCAATCACGTAGCCAGGCCAGTAAGAACCTGTAGCAAGACCGATAAGAAGACCTAGATCTCGCAGCTCCTGAATAAACTCTTTCAGGCCTTCCATAAGTTCGGCCTTCTCACAGTAAACCTCTTCAGCCCTGCTCTCGTACATCTCAAAGAACTCTTCTCTGGAGACCTCTACATCGAAATCCTCACACAGCTTCTCGTAAGTATTTGTAATGCTCATGCCAGCAAGCCTGTCAGGATCAACTTCCGAACCTGTGGCCTCCCGGTAGATCTCTTTCTCTGCTCTATTCCAGTGTTTCTCGGTATCAACAACGACGCCATCCAGGTCAAAAATTACTGCCTCCATAAAGTAAGAAACCGTGCAGCCGCAATAAAAATCTGGTATAAACACCGGCCTAACTTAATTCCAGGAAGCCTTTCCGAATCTAGAAATCCATTATTTCTCTACCTGCACCACTAACCTACAGAGGCCGGTTTTAAATAACTCTAAGCCCAATTAACTGGCATGAAGAAGGCCTTGCTGCTGATAATAACGATTTTCCTGATTTCTATAACAGCAGCTTTTCCGGCCTCTCTGAAAGTTGTGGACCGTACAGCTTCTCCCGACGAACCTGCAAACTTCCAGGTTGAGATAAAGAATAATTACAGCACCGAGCAGTCCTTCCGTGTCTCACCTCATGCAGGAAACCTTGACTGGTTCTTCAACGACGGCCCTATAACACTTGATCCTTCTGAAAACGGCACAATCAATATTACTGTAACTCCTTCCGTAAATTCCTATCCTCATAACTGGCAGTTCGATCTACGGGTCTGGATGACAGGCACAAACCGCTTCGAAATGCTCTCCAGCTACTACCGTGTCGAGAGAAGAGCCGAGCTTGAGGTAGTATCTACAGGCCTACAGAAGAAATTTGTGAAGCCAGGCCATGAAAATAGTTTGAATATAACTGTCAGAAATCTGGGAACTGAAAGCCTTGAGGACTACAGTTTTGTTCTTAGCTACATGAACAGGGCTGTGGAGAGAGGAGGAGAAACTCTCCTACCGGGAACCGATCAGAGAATGCCTGGCCAGAAGACTTACAGCTTTAATCTTGAAGTACCAGAAGGCACTCCTCCTGGAAACATAACACCGGTCCTGAAGGTAGTTTACGACAACAAGACCAGGGTCTACAACTACTCATTCCATGTTGAGAAAGTAACCAACGTTTTCCGATTACAGAACGGTACTGACGGTGCCTGGGGTTTTACTAAAGAGCTTTACGCTGAAAACAGAGGAAATACCAAGGTTAACGTTACTTTTGATGAAACTGTACCTGTCTACGTAACTCCATTCGTAGCTTACAGCGCTGAACCAGATGAGGTAGTTCACAGCCAGAGCAAAGCAACATATGTCTGGAAATACGCGCTTTCTCCTGGTGAGGAAGCTACTGTACAGTACAGCGTGAACTACTGGATGCCGGCACTGATTGTACTGCTTATAGTTGCTGGGCTTGTAGCTCTGAAACGTTTGGGCAGCACAGCTACTATTACAAAGACAGCGCGGAAAGAAGACGGGATGGTTAAAGTAGGTATCGAGGTAAAGAATAATTCGGACAGAGTACTCAGCGACCTGGCTGTCGTCGACTTCGTACCTGATATAGCCTCCGTCTCACAGAACTTCAACGTTGCAACGCCAGAAATCCATAGAACAGGTGAAGGAACAAAGCTTGAATGGCGTATAGATTCTTTAAGGCCTGGAGAGGAGAGAGTATACGAGTACAGGATAAAGCCTAAGGTAGAGGTTGAAGGAGGAGCGACTTTACAGCCTGCGGAGATCAAAAAAGGAGAAGAAACCCTTGCCCTATCCTCAGAGCGCTCAGTCGAGTTCAGCCCCGAGTAACCCACTTAAAGATTCGGTTGGTTAAAACAGTATACGGTTCTCACACCCGACTTAGCTCAGTGCGAAGCTGGAAAAAGCTTCTTGAAAGAGACTAAGATAGAGAACTCCCGACTTAGCTCAGTCTGGCAGAGCGGTCGACTGTAGATCGACTTGTCCCAGGTTCAAATCCTGGAGTCGGGACTACCTTTCTATATAATCTCTTCTACAGGATTTCTTAGCACAATTTTACCTACTGCTGCACCAATTAGCGCTCCAGCAATGACGTCAAACAGGAAATGCACTCCGAGATAGAGTCTGGAGAAACAGATCAGTGTCGCCATTGTGTACAGATACGGCCTTAACCCAGGTTTCCTACCTGAGAGAATTACTGCTAGTGTCCAGGCAACTGCCGAATGACCTGAAGGGAAGGAAGATGTGGTTGTGGATACTAGATGTTCTGCCAATTCAGGCCTGCTACAAGTAGAGCTGCGACGGAGAACGACGCCAGAGAAGTTACATTAGTGAAAAACTGGTTTAGCAGCGGGCTTCTCATGGCCTGTATAAGACCGTATTCTCCGGCGGCGTAGATCATAAGTCTTTTTCCTCTTCTAGAAAGTGTTTATCTGGTTCTCCACGCATTTCTTGGTTATTTCATCGATACTGTCGAGATGTCTCTGGATTATTTCCTGGAATTCTTCTTTCTCTGCGGGTGTTTCGACCTCGATCAGCTTCGGGTCGTCTATCGGAGCCCCTATCTGTGAGAGCATCTTCACCTGAGCGTATTCTCCGGTCTCTTCGTGTATGCTTTTCGCTATCTCACGTGACAGCAGGTTGTAGATCTTCCCGACGTGGGTAACAGGGTTTTTACCGGAGGCAGCCTCCATGCTCATCGATCTGTGCGGTGTTATCAGGCCGTTAACACGGTTTCCTCTGCCAACCGATCCATCGTCACCCATCTCTGCCGAGGTCCCTGTAACAGTCATGTAGATCTCTTCCTCCTCTATATCATCGGCTGTATTGACATGTACTTCGGGATCCAGGCCGTTCTCACGCGCCTTTCTCTCGGCAACATCTCTCACGTTTTCGATATGGTTTCTGTAGTCATCCATGGAACCGGTTCGTGAGGAAATTGCTGGAGCTGCAACAGTAAGAGTTATGCCCTCGCCCTGTCTCAAACCCATGACTTTCACGTCCTCTCCGCACTGATCAAGCTGTCTAACACCTTTCTCCACCTGCTTCACGGTTTTCTCTGCCGGTGAGAGAGGTGCGTGGCCTACGCCAAAGCTGGTGTCGTTCGACATTCTCTGTTCTCTCTCGTAGACTGCTGCCAGATCAGTAGACGTCTCTCCAATCCGGGACTTGAACTCTATTTGCGAAGGATCCAGGGCCTTGAAATTATCTTCAATATACTCTTTCGCGGCGTCCAGCGCTATCTTGTCGACGGGAATCTCTTCACCTTCAAACTGCTTCGTCGCACGGCCTGTCAACAGAATAAAGATAGGTTCTATAACTTCTCCACTATTGAACTCTGGATTGGACTCTCCAGCTACCAGCTGGGCCTCGTCTGTGTTGTGATGCAGTATGTGGCCGAATCTGTCTCTGTACTCTCTGGAGAGCTCGCGGGAGATCTTCTCGGCGATGCCGTCGCAGATGCTGTCTGGATGGCCAAGCCCTTTCCGCTCTACCAGTTCTACTTCTCTGTTTTTGACAGGGTCTGACTGTGTCTCGGTTCTTGAGATATTCATGTTGAGTACTGGTCTCTGTGGTTTCAATAATCTAGTGGTCTCAGAGGTTTTCTTCACGGTATTCTTCAGGTAATTCAGGCCCTTCATCCTCTTCCTCGAAAGGCATGAACCGGACCGGAGAGTGATCTGTTATCTCGCCTTTCTCGTACTTCCGGAGAACCTGTCCGTGATCCACGTAGACCGGTGCAACGATGATTCCATCCTCGGTAAGATGTCTGCGTGCCTCATCGAAAGAGTCGATAGCACAGGAGTACAGTATCCTGTCGAATTCACCTTCTACAGGATTGAAACCGTTTCCATGGAGAATTTTTACGTTGTCGTAATCCAGTCTCTCACGGGAGTTCTCGATTACTTCCTCGATGATGTCTACTCCGATAACCTCTCCATCTGTCAACTCGGCAAGTAGAGCTACCTGGTACCCGGAACCGGAACCAATCTCAATCACTCGATCATTTTCCCCGACATCCAGCAACTCAGTGTTCTCCGCGATAACACTGGGCTGAGAAGTCACTGAACCGCCGGCTATCGGCAGAGGAGTATCAGCATAGGCCTTATCTTTATGCGGCTCAGGGACAAAATCCTTCCTGTCCACGTTCCTGAAGGCCTGCTCCACTCTATCCGACTCTATAATACCTCTTTCAACCAGACGGTCAACCATCTCATCGTTAGACTCCATAAAAGGCCTTATTCTGGGCCTAGAGTTTTCAGTTTTGTGACCGGGGATAGAACGCGGAGAAGTTAAGAAAAAAGGAAAGAGAGGATTCTATTCCAGCTTGCTGTCGATACTCTGAAGGAGCTTCCTTATCTCTTTCAGTTCCTGAAGCTGTTCGTCTGAGCCGGTTTCTTTCTTACCGGTGCTCTGGCCTTTCTCCTTTTTCAGGTGTCTGTTGATGATCTGTTCGACCTCTCGCGGGTTGTCGATGCTGTTGAAACGCATCTCGACTCCCTGACCTCCAGCAGTGGAGATTTCGATATTTCCGTAGTCGAAGTAGCTGCCGAGGACTCCCTGACTGAAGCTGATGTTCTGTACCTTGTCGAAACCGATCTTCTGCACGTTACGCGAGAGAACACCGGACTTCCTGTAAAGGCCTTGATCGGTAACCACGAAGTACGTGTTTTTGACGCTGTAGTAAGCGCCAACGATAATCGCAATACCGATAAGGAACGGAATCAGCGGAATACCGACGATAACAGCTGGCAAAATGCTTTTGATACGAGGCTGGCCCTGCCACAGAACCTCCTCATCATCGTCCAGATTAACCCAGTCAACTGACATAACAGAAAAATATTCGAGAGAAAGAAAAATTAAACTAACGGCCTCACTCCTCTATAATACTGGAGGCCTTCTCAATCTCATACTCTACAATGCCGTGATTGGACCCTTCCATAATGTACTTCTCGATCTCTCCGTTCAACTCCTCTAAAACTTTCTCAGTGGCGTTAACTCTTTCAAGAGGGATGTGAGGATCGTTATCAGAACAGCCGATGAACACAGGGGTCTCTTCCAGGTCACCGCTGAAATCTCCGATCTCTTCTCCAATAAGGCCTCCGCTGAACAGGATCGCTCCGCCGTATCTGTCAGGATTCGATGCTGTATACTCTGAGGCCAGGCAGGCTCCCTGAGAGAAACCAAGGAGATATACGTTGTCTTTTCCAACTTTTTCAGAGGCCTTCTCTACCAGCGTGTCTACTTTGCGCAGTGCGGAGTCCAGATGCGGTTGATTTTTCTCCCGTGGCTCAAGAAAGCTGTGGGGATACCAGGTCCTGCGAGAGGCCTGAGGAGCAAGATACGCTGCCTCAGGAAGCTGTTCGGAAAGCTGGATCATTCCTCCTGCGGAAGCGCCACGACCGTGAAGCATGATAACGGCCTTTTCCGCTTCCTTCAGATCAAGGCCTGCGGTCTGTACCGGTTGATCTTCGTGTATCTCTTCTGTCACTGGTTGATCTCCTCCTCTCTGAACTCTGGAAGGTTCTCTAGAATCTCCTCTCTACGATCCTGAAGCTCTTCAGGCAGCACGAAGTTTGTTCCGAGCTCCTCTACAGACTCATCTGCGGTATAGCCAGGCCCCATGGTGGAGAACTCGAAGAGAACTCCGGTAGGCATCCGGCAGTAGATCGAGGAGAAGTACTTCCTGCTGATAACTGGTGATGGCTGAAGGCCGATTCTCTGCAGTTGATCTCTCCATTTCTCGAGTTCTTGCTCGCTTTCTGCAGCTTTAAACGCGGTGTGGTGGACACTGCCTCGGCCCATCCTGCCGTGTTCAGAAGTCTCGATTATCTCAACTCCAGAACCATCTTCTGCCTCGTAGTAAGTATCTTCAAGGCCTTTAATCTCTTCCAGATCCATTATATCAAGTACTTTCTCCAAGTCCTCAGAGCTGTGGGCCTGTACTGTTACGTGGTGCATTCCACGGATCTGGTTTTCTTCTGGAACAGTGCTGTCGGGCCATGGCGTGTAGTCTTCGGTATCTTCCGGGATCAGTCGAAGTGAGAGGCCGTCAGGGTCTTCAAAACTTAGAGTTTCTTTCCCATGCCATTTTTCATTTTCAAAGTCGAGGCCTTCATCTTCCAGTCTATCTTTCCAGTAATCTACTGAGTTCTCGGGTATTCTGAGGCCTAGCTCTGTGATCATTCCGGCGCCGGGCTTTCCTTTTTGCTGGGCCATTCCGGGGAAGAATGTTACGCTGGTGCCGGGGGAGCCTTCTCTGTCGCCGTAGAATAGGTGGTACATCTCCGGTGCGTCGTGGTTGACAGTTTTCTTGACCATGCGGAGGCCTAGAGTGTTTACGTAGAACTTGGCGTTTTCTGTTGGGTCGCCTGCGATCGCTGTGAAATGGTGGAGGCCTTTAACTTCTGGTGTCATAATGTTATCTGGTTTGAAAACGAACCATTAAATAAAGTGAAGGGACACAGGTGTAACCACATGCAACAGGAAAACGCTGGGCCGTGCTCGATAGTCGAATCGTTCGACATGATTGGCTCGAAATGGAAACTGATAGTACTCAACGACCTGCAGGGCGGAGAGAAAAGGTTCAACCAGCTGAAGAGATCGACAGAGGCCTCCTCGAGGACGCTTTCACGTGTACTTCAGAACCTGAAGGGTGAAGGCCTTGTAGAGAAAAGAGTCGAAGATGGAAACCCGGTAGCAACTTTTTACTCGTTGACCGAGGCCGGAAAATCGCTGTGCCCGGTATTCGAAGAGATAGAGGACTGGGCTGATGAATGGCTGAACGAGGCAGAAATTAAAAATTCGGAGGCCTGAAACTTTTTCATGAACTTCAAAGAAAAGTACTCAGATTTCTTCGAAACACTGCATCCGAACTACTGGGACGAGGACCGGTTCGTACCGGCGGTAGGCCCGGAAGACGCGGATGTAATGATGATAGGCGAGGCCCCGGGAGCGAACGAAGTGGAGGAAGGAGAGCCTTTCGTCGGAAGAGCTGGAGAACGACTCAATGATATACTTCACGATATCGATGTTGATCGGGACGAAATCTATATTACCAATCTGGTGAAGATCAGGCCTCCTGACAACCGCGATCCGAAAAGCGATGAGATCGAGGCCTGGGCACCGCTTCTCGAACAGGAAATCGAGAACGTCGAGCCGGATATAATCGTGACTCTGGGGAACTTCGCATCCAAGCACATGCTCGATACTTCCAAAGGAATCAGCAAGATTCACGGCCGGATATTCACACGTGAGGGCCAGAAAATCATGCCGGTATACCATCCGGCAGCAACACTGTACGACCGATCTAAAGGCCCGGAACTTGAGAAAGACCTGAGAAAGGCCTTTGGGAAAGAAGAGTCTGGTCAGAAGAAGTTCACTGATTTCTAGGCCGGAAAATACTTCAGACTTCCCACCTTAACTTTCACTATGGTAGGGTCGCCTTATCAGGGCCGTGAAAGTATAGAGAAACTTGTCCAGGAGGAAGAGCTACCGGACCTGTCCGATTTCTCATACAGGGAAGGCCTAAGTGGCGATAGAGATATAATCTATGAGGAAGACAGTATGAAGGCCTGGCTTTCGGCAGAGTACTCTCTCGATCTGTCGGAGGAGCTGTAGAGCCTTCTCCATTCTAAAAGTTTAGTAACCTAAAAATACTCTATGAAGAAGTACAAACCTATAATCGATGACTGGGATGCCTTCAAGGCAGAATCAGACGAGCATCCGGTTAACGCTGTCAGAAAAAACCCGCTGAAGGCAAAGGAAGACTTCGAGGAGAAACTTGCTGAGAGATTTCAATATGAGAAAGCAGACTGGGCCGATGGAATCTACAGGCTCGATACGGAATCCCCGGGGAAAAGCCTTCTGCACTGGAGAGGAGAGTACTATGTACAGGAGGAATCCGCAGCCCTACCTATAGAAGTACTGGATCCAAAGCCCGGAGAAAAAGTACTTGACATGTGCGCCGCACCTGGGGGAAAAACCACTCAGATAGCTGCAAAAATGAATAATAAAGGCCTTGTAGTAGCAAACGATGAATCCAGCCAGCGAATGAAAAGCTTGCACGCCAACGTCTACAGGACAGGCTCAGCTATTGTAGACGCCACCAACTACGATGCCCGAAGGCTACCTGAGGAGAAATTCGACAGAATACTTGTCGATGCACCCTGTTCGGGTGAAGGAGATCGTTTCTACGAAACATTTACAGCTATCGATGAGCAGGACTCCCGTGACCTGGCCAAGCTACAGTTTCAGATACTGGAAAAGGCCTCACAGATGATCAGAGAAGGAGGAACGGTTGTCTATTCCACATGTACTATCAGCCCGATTGAAAACGAGGGAGTGGTACAGAGAGCTGTAGATGAGACAGAACTGGAACTTAAAGAGATCGAAACCAGTATACCGCACGTAGAAGGGGTAGACTCTTTCGAGGATCTTGATTACGATGCTGATATGAGCAAATGCGTCCGCGTATATCCACATCACGTTAATTCAGGGGTGATCTTCGTTGCAAAACTTGAGAAGTAAAGGATACCGCTATCTGGAGGACAGGTTTGGAATAGAGGAAGGCGATCTTGAGAGCCTGGAGCTTGTAGAGCGGCATGATGATCTGTGGCTGGCCTCGGAAGAGGAAACAGGTTACGACGCCGAGACTCGAGGGATAAGAGCGCTTCGGGATACCGGTATTGGCCTTAAACCCACGACTTATCTGTTGCAGCAGCTAGATGAGAAAATTGAGAAAAATATCGTTGACCTGACGGACGAAGAGTTCAAGGATCTGCTGGCCAGGGAAAACATGATTGACAGAGAACTGAGTGAGGGAGGATACGTGGCCCTGAAATATGGTTCAAGGATCGTAGGCTGCGGTTTCTACAAGAACGAGAAGGTCTCCAGCAGGATTCCCAAAGGCCGCTCAAAAGAACTTCTGAAAGCGCTTTTCTAGTGTCCGTCGCCTGAACTATCGATTATAGCTTCCAGAATATAGACGACGAGTAACAGGCCTGTCAGCTGCGCTGCAATTATCTCAGGAGTGGTGGATATCTGGAGCAGGTTAGTGGAGCCGTAACCCTGGTTCTTCAGAAGCATAAAGTCGTAGCCAAGGACGGCAACTGTCATTATATCTACAACTGTAGATCCCTCAATCTTTTCCCGAAGACCTCCGCCACTACTACCGTAACTCATAGTTTCAGATTTCGAGGCCTGAAATAAATAAGCTACCTGTCTCTAACTCCAGGCCCTCTTTACCTATATAAAAGTTACAGTCTGTATTTTTGCATACTGGCGGCCATAGCGAGGGGGCAACACCCGTACCCATTCCGAACACGGAAGTAAAGTCCCTCAGCGATCGCATCAGTACTGCCTTTTCGGCGGAAGCGTGCGGACGCTGCCAGACTATTTTTACCTTTCGTTTCTCCGATCGAAAGAGTTAATTACTTCTTCTGTGAAGACACTGTCATGATCTCTGCTCTTGAGGACGCAGTCAGGGGATACTGGCCCTATAAAATCTCTACTGTACTTGTTCTGCTGATTCTCTTCTTCGGGTCTGTAATGGTGATGGATCAGAGGATTGATGCTAACTCTGATGCTGCGATCGCAAATGTAGAAGTAACAGCAAACCTTTCCGCAGTATACGCATTCCAGCACTACTATAACAGTACCAATCAATCTCAAAACGTTCAGAAGATGCAGGGTTTGAGAGAGGATACTCTGGACAGCTCCCAGACTGTCAAGAGAGGAAAAGTTTACCAGGCGGCGCTTTTTACTGGGTTTGCAATAAAGCAGATAGATCCCTTTTACCGTGTTCCCTGTCTAGAAACCTCAGACGGCTGTATATTCTATTTAGATAAGAGCGTCAGGCAGGAAATTAGTTCCATACTTGATAAGTCGGGCTCGGAGCAGTTTCTCAGAGATTTCGCAGACAACTATAACTTGACTGTTGAAGAACGGTTCTACAACAAGTACTCCAGAAATAACACTGGGACTCCAGGAAGTTTCGGTGCATCATTGCTGGAGAAAGGCTCTGGGAAAGAACTGGATGCTACAACTTTCACAGTTAATGCCCTCTACCTGGCTATACTTGGACTAATTATCTCAACTTTTGCTGCATTCCTGCGAGAGATGATTAAAGGTGATAGAAGCTGAGTAAGCTCACTTCGTGGATTCTCTGGAAGGGAGAAAATATTGGGGCAAAAATTCTCTCTAAGTTTCTGTGGCCGCCGGCAGCAGCACACACAGTAGTAATCAGAGATGGAAGTTTACTGGCTGTGAATACTGGAGAGTACCTCATGCTGCCAGGAGGCCTTCTTGACGCAGGAGAAAGCTTTGAGGATGCAGCAGTCAGGGAGACAAGAGAGGAAACAGGCCTGGAGATCGAACTGAGAAATGAAATAAAGATAGAGCGTAGAGAAGGCCTAGGGCCTGCAGCTTTCTTCACTGCAGATGTGGCTGGTGGAGAAATGCAGGGGTCGTGGGAAGGAGAACCGTGCTGGGTTCCTCTGGAACAGGTGGAAGATCACCGGTGGCGTTACAACAGGGATATGCGCTCGCTTATCGATGAAGCAGAAACCAGATGAAACTGGTAAATAAGTTGACACCAATCTCTGCAACATGGTAACAACTCAAGGCCTGAGGGCCAATGGTAAAATCTTTCTACTCATATCAGTACTTACAGGAGTATTCCTCGGCGCCGGATACCTTCTAGGCGGTACAGGAGGCATGATTATAGGCCTTCTGATTGCAGGAGTAATGAATATCGCAAGCTACTGGTTCTCCGACCGTATCGTACTCAAGATGTACGGCGCTGAAGAGATAAAAGAGGAGGAAAACCCTGAAATACACCAGATGGTTGAAAAACTGGCCTCTAACGCTGGCATACCGAAACCAAGAATCTACAGATCCTCCATGCAGGTGCCGAACGCCTTCGCAACAGGAAGAAACCCGGAAAAAGGCGTAGTATGCGTAACCGACGGCCTCATGAACTCTCTAAATCAGGAGGAAATCGAAGGAGTAATCGCCCATGAACTGGCCCACATCAGGAACCGCGACACATTAATCAATACAGCAGTTGCAACAGTTGCCGGAGCACTAGGCTTCCTGGCAGAAATGGCTTTCTGGGGAGCAATGTTCGGAGGCCGAGAAGAAGACGGAGAAATGATCTCCGCACTCGCATTAATGATCATCACTCCGCTGATAGCTACAGTTATCCGGCTGGCAGTATCCAGAAGCATGGAGTATAGGGCCGATGCCCACGCAGTACAGATACACGGCCAGAAACAAGGTCTTTCCTCAGCACTAAAAAAGATAAACAGGGCGAGCTCCGGGCCTCAAAGGAGGCACGTTAACCGTTCGCAGGAGGCCGCTGCAAACCTGTTTATAGAAAATCCTTTCTCCAGCCACGGCATAACCAAATGGTTCTCAACGCACCCTGCGCTCCACGACAGGCTGAAGAACATCGAGAAGACTGAACTATAATGGCAGGGATCGCTGGCAACATCAACAGAACCTCGGACGCCTGGAAAGCAGATTACTGGGACAGAGTCGATCAGGTAGAGGATGAGACAGGCCTGGACTTCTCTGAGTCTATAGACGATATCGAGAAAAAGGAGATGCCAGCGTTGGCCTCAATGGAGAAAAGAACGTACAGTATCGACGGCCAGGAATACGACCGCAACGTACTGAACATAAGCAACACCTTCGACTACCTCAACCCGGAGCTACAGCAGCACGTTCTTTCGCATGAAGGTATCCATGCACTGGATTTCGAAAATGAACTTGTTCCACAGCTAGAGGCCTCGAGAAATATTTCTCCGGATGCAGCCCAGAGAATTTCTGTTCTGAAAGATCAGGGCCGTGACAGGAAGGAAGGAGTTACTCAGGCCATCAACAAGAGGATTGCTCCGGATGCCAGCTCCCATTACTTCTACCCTGATGAAACCCGTGAAGTAGAGCAACTGCTCGAACAGAATGGAACAGATCTCGACTCAGAACTTCTAGAGGAGACGCAGAGTCTGGAAGAAGATATTGTAGATGCATACCGCGAAATAGATGCTCAGGTATCAGCGCCAGGTCTCTACTTCGAGTACGGTTCTTTCAACGGTACTGATTACAGCGTGATGGTGCTTGGAGAAGATGCAGAGGCCTATGGAGGAAATCTTACCGATGACTACCTGCTTGATGAGGAGAAGGGTCTTACGGATCTCGATTACGATGAGTTTGTTGATGCTGATCTGGAGAAGTATGATCTGGATTAGAAATGAAGAAAAGAAGAGGTATGAAGGCCTTTAGAGTGTTGTGTGTTCTCCGATTACTGCGTCGTTGATGTCCATGTCGTCGATTTCTGATTTCTGGTCGATGATTGAGTTCCGGATGTCGGAGTTCTTGATGGTGGCCTCTGGGAATATGATTGAGTTCTGTACTTTTGCGTTTTCCAGTTGAACTCCTTCCATGATGAAAACGTTGTCTCCGACTTCCGAGTTCTTTACACTGTCCGCGTTGTTGATACTTCCGTCAACTACTGTCTCGAATGCGTCAAGGTATCCGCGTGGCGTTCCCACGTCGAACCAGTAACCGTCGAAGCTGAACGCGTAGGTAGGTGTCTGATTGTGCGCCCATTCAATAAGCCGGCCTGGCTCATCCAGGTACTGGTCTGCCGGAACATCTGTCTGCTTGAAATGCTGTTCGTACTCTTCGAAAAGAGAGACCTTGTCCTGTGGGAAGTAGTAGACCGCGATCGATCCCAGTGTTGAAGGCGGGTTCTCAGGTTTCTCAACGAAATCCATGATCTGATCGCCTTCAAGATCCACGACACCGATGCTTTTCGCGATCTCTTCGTCCTTCACATCGAATACAACATTCGCCGGAGCATCTTTTTCACGGCAGAAATCCAGGAACTCAGATGTATCAAAGCTGTAGATATTGTCTCCGCCGATAACAACCAGGTCATCGTCAAGGCCTTCCTTCTCGATCAAGTTGATGATCGCACCGATAGTACCGGGCTTCTCCTCCTCAGAGTCCTGATTCTCGACAACTACTCGAGCATTCCTATCGTACTCCTCAACATAGTCTTCGAAATCCCCGGCGAATTTCTCGTTCGTCGAGATAATAGTCTCGTCAACCTCCTCATCCAGATCCTCAAGAATATAGTCAATTATAGGTTTTTCCTCTCCAAGAGGCAATAACGGCTTTGCACGGTCCTTGGTAATAGGCCACAAACGAGTAGCATGGCCTCCAGCAAGCACAATAGCTTTCATACGTAATACAACGTAATACCAACTTAAATATCTCTGCCGAATCTTCAGAAAAGATTCGAGTCAAAGTAATTTTTACTCAATTCTGCGAGCTCGGGTAAACGCACCGACCAAAAGACAGAAACCAGTAACTATCGAAGGCCTTCACATGAGCAACAGGAAAATCCTGCACGTCGATATGGACTCCTTCTACGCATCACTGGAGAAGGAGAGGAAAGGCCTTGAAGGCCCGATCGTGATATGTGTCTACTCCGGCCGTACAGAGGATTCCGGCGCGGTATCGACATGCAGTTATGAGGCCCGTGATCTGGGCATCCATGCTGCGATGCCGATTACCAGAGCCAAGGAGATAGCGGATGAGTCAGGACAAGAAGTTCATTTCCTGCCGATGGACCGCGAGTACTACCGTCAGGTATCCGATGAGATCCGAGAACAGATTTACGAAAACTACACGGAGAGGATCGAACAGGCCTCTATAGATGAAGCATACCTGGATACAACCGGAGAGGTTGAAAGTTTCGAGGAGGCCGAGGCCATAGCAAAAGAAATCCAGAAAGAGGTCGAGGAAAAGTTCGGCATCACCTGTTCTGTGGGAATCGGGCCGAACAAATTGGTGGCGAAAATCGCCTCCGACCGTGAAAAACCTGAAGGTCTCACAGTCGTTAAACCGGATGAAGTCGATGAGTTCATGCGTTCTCTCGATCTGGAGGATATCCACGGAATCGGCGATAAAACCGTTGAAAAACTTGAGGCCCTTGGAATCACATCTGTAGAGGAACTAGCCAAGGCTGACACTCGGCAACTCATCGAGGAGTTCGGACAGAACCTGGGAGTAAAGATACAGGAAAAGGCCCGCGGAGTTGACGATGAATCGGTAGAGGAGAGAGGCCAGAAACAGATCACACGTATTACTACTCTTGATCAGAACTCACGCAGTGTTAACCATATCAAAACCTATTTTCCAGATCTGGCTGATGAGATATTCGAGCAACTGGATGATAAAGGCCTTTACTTCGGAAAGGTAGTGCTTGTAGTTATCGATTCGGACATCCAGATGCATACACGGTCGAAGACTTTGAAAGCCCGGATTCAGGACAAAGAAAAGTTTATAGAGGTAGAAGAGGCCTTGCTGGAAGATTTCATGGATGGTTTCGATGGAGAGGTGCGCCGGATAGGCCTCAGGGTTTCTGACTTGGAGGAAGGTAGCGGTCAGAGAAGGCTGGGGAGTTTCTAGAGATATTTTATTCTTCTACTGAGAAGTTGTGGTCTTCGGATTTGTCGGCTGCGATCTTGATCTCGTCAAGCAGCTGACATTTACGGCATATATCAGATGAGCATGGTTCTCCGCATTTCTCGCATTCCTGTATCTGATTCTCATCTGATTTATAGTCTATTTCGTCTTCTACCATGTCAGAGATCTCTCTGCCGTGCGATACTATCTGATTCTTGACGCCAGGCATCTCGGATTCCAACTTGTTCAAAAAGCTCTTTACCATAGGCCTCATCGAACCTTCCTGTACGTGTGGACAGCGATCGATAACGCCGAGATCGTGGATACGGGAGTAAAGCGCTACTTCTTTCTCTCGTACATCTCGCAGAGGCTTAATCCTCTGAGTAAACTTTTCATGGTCTGAAGGGTCTTTCTTCGGGCCGATACGTGCCATACGTTTCATGTCGCCTTTGATATGGTTCATCATTATGGCCTGGGCCTCGTCATCGAGGTTGTGGCCGATTGCCATCTTATCTGCGTCTACCTCTCTGCACAGCTTGTTAAGGAGGTCTCTGCGCATGATTCCGCAGTAAGTACAGTTACCTTTCGCTCCTGCGTCCGCTACATCGTCCATCTTCAGGTCGTAGTAGTCATCGTACTTTCCAAGCTTCAATTCTACACCTAGCTCATCGCAGAGCTCTTCTGCTGCGGAGATAGATTCATCACGGTAAGGATCGATACCTTCATGTACTGATACTCCGATTATCTCGATGTCAGGCCTTTCTCCGAAAATCTCTACCAGTTGCTCCAGCATGACGGCCGAGTCTTTTCCGCCGGAGAGGCCTACTGCGATAGTGTCTCCGGATTCTACAAGGTTGCCTTCTCTGATCGTTTTCTTGATTTTCTTGTTGATATCGATCGAGAAGTGCTCTTTGCAGAGGGCCCGGCCCTCGTACTCTCTGTGGATTACCGCGGGTTCTCCGCATTTCGAACAGGTTTCGTCAGTCATACAGAAAAAGAAGTAGTTGAAATCTTTTAATCCCATCTGCACTTTCAGAAGGCAGCTGGTTAAAAAATTAACAATCTCTGGCTTGCTACTCGATAAATCTTTTTAGCTCGGCCAGTCGGGTTACTCTGTGTGTTGGATCGAGTTCAGGCCTTTCTCCGTAGCTTTCTACAAGTATTGAGTCGATTCCTGCGTTTTCTGCGGCTTTGATATCTGATTCTGTGTCGCCGACCATTACCGGGTTGCTGCAGTCCATGTAGTTCATTGCGGCTTCCAGCATCTCTGTGCTTGGCTTTCTCTGGTTGAAGTACTCCTGTATAGGGTCCATTGGAGGGGCGTTGATTATCCGGAAATGGCCTTCAAGTCCGAAATGGTCAAATGTGAAGTTGGTGGTTCTACGCGGGGCGTTTGTTGCAACAGCTTTCTCCACATCAAGGTTGTCAAGTATCGTTCCTACCTGTGGGAAGGGTGTGATGTAGTGTTCTTCCATGAGCCTGATCTTGCTGTCCTGTACAGTGTTTTCGATCTTCTGCAGCTGCTTCCATGATGCACCTTTTCTGTTGAGAAGTTTCTGAACTTTCTCCGCTGAGGAGGCCTTTGCAACTGTCATTGCATCGTCTACATCCATTTCTATGCCGTGTTTCTTTGCTGCGTTGATCCTGACTTTGTCCATCCACAGAAAGTTGTTAACAGCTGAGTCAAGCAGCACTCCGTCCTTGTCGAAAATTATTCCGTCATACATTTCTTCTAGAACCCTTCAACTAATTCGGGGCCAAGGCTTTTATTCAGAACGGTCTGCAACTACGTGATCTACGATCTCTTCAAGAGAGTCTACCTCAAAACTGTGGCCTGTCTGCGCCTCTCCATGTCTCCTCACCCATGCGGAATCCATCTGTGCGTTCTCTGCTGCCCTGAGATCGGAGTCTGAATCACCGATGTAGATGAAAGGATTTCTTTTCAACTCGGCCTTCGCAAGTTCCAGGTGGTTAGGGTGAGGTTTCCTGTCCCTGAGATCCTCGAAGTTCCGTATACCGGCGTAGAACTTGAAGTACTGTTTGAGATCGAAGTACTCCATCATCGTCTTAACTGCGGATTCAGGGGCGTTACTGATTACGGCCAGAGGAATATCTCTCTGATGTAGATCCTTCACTGTCTTCTCCGCCGAAGGATAAAGCTCGAAGTTTCCGTTCTCCAGTTGCTCTCTCCTCGCAGTAGTGGTTTCCTGGGCAACTAGAGACCAGATTTCCCGTGGATCAACACCTAGCTCGGAGGACTTCTTCAAGCAGGCCTTGTATCCTCTATCGCCGAGAACTGCGTTCTTGTCTTTGCGGGAAAGCTCCTCTGGATCAATATCTTTCTCCTTGAGTGCGTGGCCTACTGCTCTGTACTTCCATTCTTCGTCATCGACGAGCGAGTTAAGAAGCACGCCGTCCATATCGAAGATCACTGAGTTGTAGGCCATACTACTTGGTAAGGCACGTAAAGCTTTAACTTCTGACGATTAATCTCGGCGACTTCATCGAATGGTTTTTACCTTTTGAGAAGTATAACGTGGCTAAGGTGGAATAAGTTATGTATGATAGTATAGTTTTGCCAACTGACGGCAGCGAGGGAACTGAGAACGCGGTAAACCATGCACTAGGCCTTGCAGAGAAGTTTGATGCAGAACTTCACGTTATCAACGTGGTCGATGTCAGAAACTTTTACGACGGCGTTAACTGGGAGGAAGTACTTGAAAACGTGGAGCTACAGGGGGAAGTAATAGTCGGAGATGTAGTAGATAGAGCCGAGGAGAAAGGCCTTGACGTGACAGAGAACGTGACAAGAGGAATTCCGCATCAGGAGATCAACGACTACGTCGAGGAGAAAGACGCTGACCTCATCGTGATGGGTACTCACGGCAGGGAAGGAGTAGAAAGACTGCTACTGGGTAGTGTAACAGAGAAAGTGCTCAGAACCTCAGAAGTGCCGGTCCTGACAGTAGGCCTGGAAGACTAATTAAAAACATTTACTTCACCTTTCTCTTCTACACAGTATATCTATCGCACGAAGGAACTTCGAGAGCTCCTGAACGAAAGCATCTTACAGATGCCAGCGTGGCGGAGTCTGGTTGAACGCGGCAGATTCGAGATCTGCTGGCCCATATGCGGCCTCCCCGGTTCAAATCCGGGCGCTGGCGATCGTTCTTATTCGTGTACCCCAGGTTGATTTTTCAGGCATTCTCTGAATTCTTCTGGGTATCCTTCTACTCTGAGCAGGTGGACGAGACCGTCTTTGACGGGTTTGAGGTATTCATGTTCTTCTAGAAGTTCTTCGTCCTGCAGTGCATTGGTGGCCAGTGACGAAAGGAAGTCGTCAAAAATGATGTTCTGAAGGTTTTTCTGATTTATTTCACACTTCCGCAGCATCTTCTTTGTGAATGCTATGTTCAGCTCTTTGATCTCTTCCTTATTTTTCTGCAGTAGCTCTACATCTTTTTCCCTGTTAAGTTCTTCCAGTTCCTCTTTTATCTCCTGGAACCAGAATTCGGCGATTCCCTGGTAGTTAAGCCGGTAGTACTGTGCTTTCTTTCTCTCACCTTTCTCCGTGAAATTTAGCTCGTTAAGCTGTTTGATAATCCGACTTATTGAGGACTGAGGCTTGTCAAGTTCCTCTGCGATTTTAGTCGAGTAGCTGCCTGGATTCGATTGAGCTATTCTCTGTAAAACCTGAACAGAGAGTTCAGAATTCAGTATAGATGGAAATTCCTCTTTCACATCTTCCAGTTTATCGACATCACATATTAAAAAATACTTCGATCGTATAACATTATACCTAATAGGAGTGATCGATATGGAATTTTCAATCTACAGAATGAAGCAGGTACTGAAAGGAGAAACCGATAAAAGAGTCTCAGAAGATGCAGCGACAGCTCTAGGCGAGCAAATGGATGAATACGGTGAAGAAGTTGCTTCCAGAGCTGTAGATATTGCTGCTGAAGACGGTAGAAAGACTGTCAGAGCCGAAGACATCAGAAAGGCCTTGAGAAACTAAGTATTTCTCTGAAGGCCTGGATTTGACTATCTTTCCTCTTCAAGTTCAGAAATTCTATTTTTCTAACTCTCTATTACTGTAGCTGGAGTTAAGATAAAGAATAATCTGTGGAAGGGGAGTCGCTCTCTAGAATGGAGGCATATCGTCTTCAGGTTCCTGCGGGCCTCCCATGCCGTCGTCCATTCCTTCTTCCATGCCTGGGCCCATTGGATCTGATTCCATTCCCTGGTCTTCAAGTTCGTCCATGAGTTCTTTGACGTCGTTGATGAGTTTTCTCAGAGATCTCTCTGAGTCAGGGTCCTGGACTTCCTGCTCCAGTTCTGTTATCTTGCCTTGCAGCTCTCTGGCGGTTTTCCCCTCCCCGGGAAATGTATCTAGCAGCATTTCTGCAGAGTCAATTACTGCTTCAGCCTCTTCCTTGGCTTCATCTAGTGACATAAAGATCAAAACAGGGTAAATCTATTTAAAAACCTTTTGATGAGGAGATTTTCCGGTAGAAATAGAATAAATAGGGGGTTGGAGAAAAAGCAGAGAGGTGTTTTTTACTCTACTTCTTCCTCAATTTCTGCGAAAGCGAACTTCCGGCCTACGGAGGTAACTTCTACTTCGTACTTCTTTCCAACTTCTCCGCCAGGGACGAAGACCACAAAACCTTCTACTCTTGCAATACCATCGCCTTTGCTTCCAAGGTCTTCGACTTCAAGCTCTACAGTTTCGCCTTCGGAAACAGGCTTATCAAGTTCTTCTTCATCTTCCTCGGATTCTTCTTCCTCAAACTCCTCTTCTTCGTCTTCAAACTCTTCCTCAACTTCTTCGGAAGCTTCCTCGAACTCTTCTTCAGTCTCCTCGATTTCCTCTTCAAGGGCTTCTTCAGCCTCTTCAAGCTCTTCTTCGACTTCTTCGACTTCTTCTTCCATTTCCTCTAGGTTTTCGTCGTCAAACTGATCTTCAAAATCTCCTGTTTCATCTTCGATATTATCTGCCATAGGTATATGCACCTTACAAACAATCAAGACACTGGAGATTTTTATAAAGACATCGAATCCGAATAAAAGAAATGCTGCCAAATAACTATCTATGCCAGCACAAGGAGACCAGTGCATCTTCTGCCAGCTAATGGAGCAGCCAGAACAACTCAACATAATCGCAGAGACAGACAACTTCTACGTATGGCACGAATATCCAGAGCCAAGAGCCAGAGGCCAGGCCAACGTAGTACCCAAAGAACACAAAGAATCGATAATGGAGCTCTCACCGGCAGAGTACAGCGAGGCCATGACACTGGTCAGAGAAGTAATGGAGAAAGCAAAAGACGGCATCGATGCAGAAGGCCTCACAGTTGTAATACCGGAAGGCCAGATGGGAGGCCAGATGCTGGACCACATGTACATACAGATATTCCCACGGTTCGAGGACGACGAAAACGCAGGCACACCGGCCTCAGCAGTCTTCCCGCAGAAAGAAATGAGCGAACAGGAAATCAAAGACACAGCCGACACAATGGCCTCAATAGATGCCAACTTCCAGACAGAGACCATCGAACCACACCCCGACAGTCAGAAATTCAAGGAAAACTCAGGTAACTCGGCCTCGATAAATACAGGTCCTGAAGAGGAAACAGAGAATGGAGACCAGGAACAGGAAACCGAGGAGGCCTCAGATTTCGAAGGAAAAAGTTACAGCTGGGAGTAAGTTAGCCCGCTAAATATTCTACACCTGTTTTTATTTTCTCTGGCAGAACCAAACTAAATTCTGGACTGCGGAAAATGCTTTTAACATTCCGAGTCTGAAATCGGTGTATGACCGACTACAATCCAGAAAAAATTGAAGAAACAGTTCTCAATCAATGGAACGAGAACGACACCAGGAAAAAAGTACTGAACAGAAACAAGGGAAATGAAAGGTTCTACTTCCTTGACGGGCCTCCTTACGCATCAGGAAATATTCACATGGGTACAGGCCTCAACAAAATACTGAAGGACTTCTATCTACGATTCCACAGGAAGCTTGGCTACAATGTACACAGCCAGCCAGGTTACGATACTCACGGCCTTCCAATCGAGAACAAGGTTGAGGAGGAGAAAGGCTTCAACTCGAAGAAAGAGATCGAGGAGTTCGGTGTAGAGAACTTCATTAAGGAATGCCAGAAGTTCGTCGACCAGCATATCGACCAGATGAACGACGACTTCGAGGACATGGGAGTCTGGATGGACTGGGAGAACCCTTACGTAACGTACCACGACTACTACATTGAAGGCGCATGGCAGACCTTCAAGGAAGCCTACCAGAAAGACTTCCTGTACGAGGACCAGTACCCTGTACATATCTGCACACGCTGTGAAACAGCAGTAGCGTACAACGAAATTGAGTATACTAAACTGAATGATCCAGAGGTCTACGTCGCTATGCCAGTCAGAGACTCCGATACCGAGTTCTTGATCTGGACTACAACTCCATGGACACTGCCGGCAAACGCAGCGATCATGGTAGGTCCAAGCTACAAGTACTCTCTTGTACAGTTCAACGACAGAAAAGTCTGGATGGCCTCAGAACTCGTCGATGAGATAATGGACAAGTTCGGTATAGAGGAGTACGATATACTGAAAGAGGTTGAAGGTTCAGAGCTTGAAGGCCTCGAATACGACCACCCTCTGGAAAACATTGTTCCTGCACAGGATAAAGTGCAGGGCCGTGTAGTTCTATCCGAGCGCTACGTCGATCTGGAAGGAGGAACAGGCCTTGTACACTCCGCACCGGGACACGGTAAGGAGGACTACGAGGTAGGCCAGGAAAACGATATTAAACAGATCTCTCCTGTCGATCTGAAAGGAGAGTTCACAGAAGAAGCCGGAAAGTATGAGGGAACATACGTTAAGGATGCGGACCCGGAGATCATGGATGATCTCGCCGACCAGCTTCTCTACTCCGGCGAAATAAGACACGAATATCCGAAGTGCTGGAGATGCGACACCCCATTACTACAGCTCTCGATCCCGCAGTGGTTCTTCGGAGCTACAAAGTTCAGAGAGGAACTGATCGAAAGCAACGAAGAGGTTAACTGGGTTCCTGACTGGGCCGGCCAGAAGTTCCATGAATGGCTGGAACAGCTCGGCGACTGGCCTGTATCCCGGCAGCGTTACTGGGGAATCCCGCTTCCAATCTGGGAGTGCAACGACTGCGACCACACCAAGGTCATCGGAGACAGATCAGAGCTTCCGGAAGTACCCGACGATCTTCACAGGCCTTACATCGACAATGTAGAGCTTGACTGTGAGGAATGTGGCGGCACAATGGAAAGAATTCCTGACGTGCTGGATGTATGGTTCGATTCAGGGGTAGCTCCATGGGCCTCACTGAAGCATCCGGAGATCGACTTCAGCTTCGAGGAACATAATCCTGTAGATCTTGAGCTTGAAGGATTCGACCAGATCCGTGGATGGTGGAACAGCCAGTTCATAACATCGCACATGACCTATGATCAGAAACCTTTCGAGAACGTCATCTACCACGGAAAGGTAATGCTTGATGGCAAGGAAATGTCGAAGTCCAAAGGTATTGTAGTCTCTCCAGGAGAGGCCATCGAGAAATACGGTAGAGACGTACTCAGATTCTTCATCCTGTCCGGAGACCCAAGCGACGATCTTAACTTCACATGGGACAAGATGGAGGAAAACCAGGAGTTCATGAACATCCTCTGGAACACCTACAACTACAAAGAAACCTACACAGAGGAAAGAGAAAGGCCTGAGGACCTCAACATTGAGGATGAATGGATTCTATCCAGGTTGAATACTCTTATCGAGGATGTCCGAGAGTACTCAACTGAGCCAAATTATCAGGCCTTCAAGGCTGCTCAAGAGGTAGAAAGGTTTACTAAAGAGGATCTCTCCCGTGGATACATCAAGATGATCCGTGACAGGCTCCGGCCTGGATACGAGGGAGATGACAGGAAGGCTGCCGAATGGACTCTGCAGAAAGTCTGCGACGAGCTTCTCCAGGTTATGTCGCCTTTCCTACCTTACCTGACAGAGTACCTCTACTCTGGTGAAGCAGACTCCATCCATATGCTGGATTATCCAGAGGTAGAGGAAGAGTTCATCGATGAGGCCCTTGAAAGGGAGATGGAGCTGTTCCAAGATATTGAGGAGGCCGTTGCCCGGCTTCGACAGGAGAAAGGAATCAAGCTCCGTCACCCTGTCAAGAAGGTCACTGTATCAGGCAGCGAAGAAGTCAGAGAGGCCGTTGAGAGCCTGGAAGAGCTTCTGGAGGAGCGATTGAATACGCGCGATGTTTCTTTCGAGAAAGTCGAGCTGGATTATGAGGTAAAGCTTGACTACGCGAAGGCCGGCCCGGAGCTTGGAGGAGATGTAAAATCCGTTGAGTCTTCGCTGGCTGAGATGGATCACAACGATCTTGCTGATAAAATCGAAGACGGAGAATCAATAGAAGTCGGAGGCCACGAGCTGAGCTCTGATATGTTCGAGGTCAGAAGCTTTGTTCCTGAAGGAATGGAGGGAGAAGAGTTCTCCGAGGGAACCGTCTACATCGACGACGAAATGACAGAAGAGCTGAAAGATGAGGCCCTGGTTGCAGAAGTTCTCAGAGAGCTGCAGCAAGCCAGAAAAGAGGCCGAACTGGATGTAGAGGATACAGTCGATGTCTCGTTCGGTGGTGACGTTGGGCCTGTACAGGATAATATCGAAACTGTCAGGGATCGTGTGAACGTGGCCTCGATTGACTTCGAGGATAGGGATCTCGAGTTCTCAGGAAGCGTCGAGTTCGAGGATAGAAAAGTTTCCTACAGCTTTTCGAGGCCTGTGGAGTAACAGAGGTGATCCAGCAATGACAGAAGAAGTAGGGCCAGCTGTAGATTTCATTAAAGGTATTGACGAAGATGACAGGGTTGTGATTATCCATCACTGGGATATGGATGGCACATCCAGCTCAGTTATCACCTCCAGGATCTTGGAAGAGGTTAGAGGCCGTCCAGCGGACGAAGTCTCTATTCCTGAGGAAAGAGCCTACCATCTAGGTGAGGACGATCACAGGAAACTGGAGGATGCTGACAAACTGATTGTTCTAGACTTCAACCTGAAGGCCGACGAACTTGAAGAGCTGAACCAGGATCAGGACGTGCTGGTAGTTGACCACCACAGCTTTGATCGTGTGCCTGATGTTCCGTTCGTCAATCCGAGAGAGTTCGATGATGAAGTCTATGTACCGTGCAGCAAGATCTGTCTCGATATTGCAGAACAGTTCGGTATAAGAGAGCAGGTTAAATGGATTGCAGGCCTCGGAGTAATACAGGATTTCGGAGTAGATTCCTGCCCGGAGCTTTTCGAGGAACTGAAACAGGAGTACAAGGAATTCTTCCCGGAAGAACTCAGTCAACAACAGCTGGCGAAAAACTGCGAATACGGCCGGTACAGTAGTGTTCTTAACATCAAACCGTACCGTGACTCCGCACACTTTGCAAAACTCGCATATGAGGCCCTGATGAAATCAGAGGACTTGAAAGAGTTAGAGGCCCAAGAGGAGTACCGTCAGGTCTATGAGGTATATCTCGAGATGCAGGACGAGTTCAACGATGTTATGGAGAACTACGAGGAGGAACGTGAGATCGACAGGGAACAGTGCATAATATTCTTCGAACTGGACTCCGACTTCCACATCACCTCTTCGATCGCCACTAATATGTCAACGAAGACTCCGGAGTGGATCCATCTCGTTATTCAGAGAGACGACGAGGTCAATATCTCGGCAAGATGTCAGAGCGGCCGGGTAGATCTAGGAGAGCTTATGGAAGAGGCTTTGCCGGAATCCGCTGTTGAGGAAGGCGCTGAAGCAGGAGGCCACCGGAAGGCTGCAGGAGCTTCAATGCCGGACGAATACTTCGAAGATTTCAAGGGGAACTTCAAAGAACTGGTGAAGCAGAATGGATAAAAACTGTTTAAAAAGAGGAAAACTAGATAGTTTACCATGAGCAGAAAAGAAGACAACGCCCGCAAGCAGTTAGACGAGGCAAAGGAAATGCTCGGAATCTCCGACGAGAGAGCAGACGAAATCTTCAACGACGAAACCAACCACAAACAGGAGAAAAGGAAAGAGAAGGAGAAGTAACGGATTAGTAAGGGTTAGCCATACTAATCTATCCAAGCTTTCTTTTCCAATGTTTCTCTAAGCGTGACGCCGTTACTTTCTCACTCATTTTCTTTTTGAAAGTCTCTTTCTGACTCTGAGTCAAGTCCTCGCTGTAACTCCATTTCTCAAGCCACTTTTCCTCTTCTACTTCTGACCTTACTCTGGCTTTGTCGAAAACTATCTCTCCGAAATCCATCTGGAACATTTTGCCATCTCTGTACCCATTGTTAACAGTAAAGTTGTAGATGGTGTCTCCAATGCCGTAGCGCCACAGTTCGTGGAGGAGATTAATGTAGTCATCAACTATCTCGGGAAACTCTTTCCCCTCGAAATCCTCAACCGGAGTCATTAAGTTCTGGTACACTTCTGGGTCTTCTACCCTCTTTATTCCAAAAAGCTTTCTCTCAGGGATATCAGAAGAAACAATCCTTCCAACAGCTTTTTCCCTCCTATCAAGGCCTTTACTCACTAGGCTTTCCACAGACTCCTGTCTGGACTCCCAGCTCTTAATAGTCTCTACCATCTCCTCCCGAGACTTCGGAACCTTCCGTACAGTATCCTCACTGATCCTATACACTGTGTACTGAAGGCCTTCACCAATCTTCCTCATGTAGAAATCACTTCAGCCATTTACTTCCTTCCTCAGTGTCCTCTACCTCGAAGCCGAGATCTTCCAGCCTGTCACGGATCATATCGGAAGTCTCCCAGTCCTCTTCCTCACGGGCCTCATCACGCAGTTCCATCAAGAGATCAGCAAGCTCCGATTCCTCTTCAGAGGCCTGAGGCCTGATATCAACTCCTAGAACTTGGAATAACTTTTCCAGTGTGTCAGCATATTTTGGCTTGACGTCTCCCTCTATCGAATTTAAGTGGTTTACAACTTCCAGGAGATATTGCTTTGCTCGCGGAGTGTTGAGGTCATCATCCATTCTCTCTCTAAACTCTTTCTCAATCTCATCTGTAGAGGTATCATAATTTACCGGAGATTCTGCTGAGATACTACTATCTCTTATTTTCTTCACAGTCCTTCTCACTCGCTGAAGCTCTTTCTCGGCTTTTTCCAGGCCTTTGATCGAGAAATTGGTCTCGCTGCGGTAATGAGTGCTGATAAGGTAAAGCCTGATCGCATCGCCACTGAAATCTTTTTCCAGCAGCTCTCTTACGGTATAGAAATTGCCTTCGGACTTCGACATCTTCTCTCCTTCAACATTAATGAACTCATTGTGAAGCCAGTAACGGGCCTGACCTTCTCCGGAAGCTGCAAAGGCCTGAGCTCTCTCATTTGGATGGTGTGGGAAGATATGGTCTTTTCCACCGGCGTGGATATCGAACTCGTCGCCCAGGTACTTCTGGGACATGACAGAACACTCGATATGCCAGCCGGGATATCCAACAGATTCGACTAATTCGCCGTCGATCTCGAACTTGGCCGTCCATTTCATCAGATGGCCGGAGTCCTCGGCGTCCAACCAGAGGGCGAAATCAAACTGGTTCTTCTTTTTTTCGTCCGGCTCTACACGGCTTCTGGCCTCTTCCTTCAACTGTTCCAGATCTTTGTTCGCCATCTCGCCGTACGGATAATCCTGTGCAAACTTCTCGACGTCGAAGTAGATATTGCCGTCAACCTCGTACGCGTATCCATTATCTATAATCTTCTGAACGTACTCGATCATCTCGTTGATATGGCCTGTTGCTCTCGGCACGATATCTTGACGCTTGACATTCAAGGCCTTCGTATCCTCGAAGTAGCGCTCGATCTGATCCTCTACAAGCTCCATAGGCTCAAGGCCTAGCTTTTTCGCCCGTTTCTCAACTTTATCTTCTCCCTGATCGCCATCGTCAGTTAGATGGCCTACATCTGTGATGTTCTGTACATGCCGGACCGTATATCCTTTCCACCGTAGGTATCGAGTTAGTGTATCCCAGGCTGTGTAGGCCTTGGCGTTTCCAATGTGGAGGTCGTCGTAGATTGTCTGCCCGCAGCTGTAGAAAGTAAATTTTCCTTCTTCAAGAGGTTTGAATTCTTCTTTCTCCCGTGTCAGCGTATTGAATAACTTCAGTGTCATTTTAGTTCAGCTCCGAGCAGCGCTGTAACTAGGTTTAGAAGTTCAGAATTAAAGGCCTGTCGAAACAGAGAACTGTTTCCTGAGACAAAAACGTCCACCTTTGCTGCTCATAACTGAGGTTTGCGATGTGAATAATTAAAAACTCAGGCCTTTCACTCTGGCGAAACCAATTAATCCCTGGGCCTCGGTAACTGGATACATGGTATTTGGAGATGTAGAGATGGTGCATAGAGTGGAGGATATTCCACATGATCGCGGGGTATACGTGATCGTGGATGTGAAGTACTTTTCATCGACTGTAGTTGAGCTCTTCTCCCAGGGGATAGAGGAAGTGCATGTCAGCGAGGAAAGAGGAGATGAACACAGGTTCAAGGAGGAAAACCCTGGATCTGTGATCGGAGGGCCTACCCTACCAGGCTACGAAGTTGAGGAAGGCTACGACTTCTTTAACTCTCCTGCATCCGTTCGAAAGGTAGAAGGGATAGAAGATGCGGATTCAGCAGCTCTCACCTCCTCGAATGGCGGAAGAGCGATCAACAGGCTGATGGAGAAAGATGAAGATCCGGATATATTTGTAGGTTCAACAACAAATGCCAGGCCTCTCGGAAAATACCTCAGGGAGAACATGGAACCTTCCGATATCTGTATAGTGCCATGTGGCTCAAAAGGCGTTCCTGCAGCAGAGGACTATATAGGAGCAGTCCACATCTCCGCAGCAATCAACCAGAGAGAAATTTCCGATAAAAAATACAGAAGTCATACCAGCGTGATACGAAACGCGAAAGGGCCCTACCAGGAAAGACATGAACACCGGCAGAAAGACGCCGATATCGCCTCAAACTTCAACAGCTGTCAGGCCGTACCTAGAGCCAAGGGCCGAGTACTCGAAGATATAGAATAGTGTGTGATCTAGAACGGAGCTTTCTCTATTTTCTCGAGGAACTGGGCCTGATCTTCCCTGTTTTCCAGTCTTTCAGCTTCTTCTGAGTGCACGAAGTCTGTTAGTTCTCCTGGCTCAACCCATTTAACCTCTGCGAGGTCATCGAGGGCTTCTGCGTCTTTTTCTTCGGCTTCGCAGTGGAATACTATCTGCAGAGAATCTTTTTCTCCTCCGTCCCATGCAAATGTCATTACGTCGACTGTCTGATGTACGTCTACTTCAAGGCCTGTCTCTTCCTCTACTTCTCTTTCTATTGCTTCCTCTACCTGTTCTCCATGTTCTAAATGGCCGCCGAGTAGGTGCCATTCTCCGCTGATTGGATGGCCTTCTGTTTCTTCTTTCCTGCCTATCAGGATTTCTCCTCTGTGTGTTATCAGACCTTTGACAACAGTTCTGAAATCGTGTTTTTCGCTTGATTCGCTCATAGGTTTACTGCCTCCATGTACAGTTTGAAGCTGTCGATGGTATCAAAGTTTTCGGTTTCCTCTATCGAGGCCCATTCATGGGATTCGTGTTCATGGCTGAGATCTACTTCTGAGGAAGATACCTCTACCAGGAAAATGTGGAACCTGAAATCTCTATCGTCTATCACGACTTCTTCAACGGAGGCCTTCTCAACCTTCTCAGGTTCCAGTCCTGTCTCTTCCTGGAGCTCTCTGACAGCGGTCAGCTCTGCTGTCTCACCTTCATCTACCCCACCTCCTGGGAACTCCCATTTCAAAGGATTGGTGTCGTCCTCCGATCTCTGTACCAGTAGAAGCTCCTCTCTTTCACTGTGAAAGGTAACGGCCTTCGCAACTTCAATCATTCTTTCTCGATCCCCACGGCTTCAAGTTCTTTCTCCAGGCCTTTAACAGTTTCAAAGCTGTCCAGTTCGTCCCGTGAAATCCACTGGTGTTCGGTGTGCTCTCTCGAAAGCTCTACCCTGGAGCTCTGGACAAGTATGAGGAACGGATGAATCTCTATATCCCCGATATCGGCCTCGATAATCCCGGAGTCACCGGTCTTCAGTATCTCTCCTTTCAGACCTGTCTCCTCATGCAGTTCCCGGATAGCAGCCTCTCGAGGTGTCTCATCTTCCTCGACAACACCGCCAGGAAACTCCCAGAGGCCCGGATTTCTGTCCTTGGAGTCCGCTCTCCTGACCAGGAGAAACTTCTGTTTCTCCGAGTTATAGACTACTGTAGTTGCTGCCTGGAAATCAGTCATCTATCTCACCCAGTTCTTCCAGAGATTTCAGACCTCTAGCAGTATCAAGGGTTTTCAGGCCTGGAACCTGCGCCCAGGCGTAATCAGAGAATTTGCCGCTTAACTCAACTTCTCCTTTAACTTCTACAAGGAAAGGATAGATCTTCAGGCCTTCATCTTCCGATACAAACGGTTGTGCTCTCTCAACTACTTCTCCTTCCAGGGATGTATCCTCTTTCAGGCCTTCGATCGCTACCTTCTCTGGAGGTTCTTCGCCATTTATTTCCTGTGATGGGAACTTCCAGTTCTCTGCGCTGTCTTCCAGCATCAAGTACATCAGGCCTTTCTGTGGAACAACTACCGCTATCTCCTTTTCGTCTGTCATACCACCGTTACCGAACCTAAAATTCAATATACTTGCCTTCCAAAACCGTACCCAATGAGGTACTGGGAGAAACTGGAACAGGTACTTCTCAACAGAAAGGCCTTACTCCTGTTCGCTACCGCCAACATACTTGGCACAGTCTTCGGATTCTACTATTACGCAGATCAGCTATCAGCCAACCCTGTCATACTATGGCCTTTCATACCTGACTCTCCCATTGCAACCTTGCTGGCAGCTGCTTCATTCCTGCTGATAGCATACAGGAGGGATAGAGAGCTTGTCAATGCTTTCGCAGTCATAGGCAACCTGAAGTACGGCCTCTGGACAGTTTTCGTGCTGACCTACTACTCGGAAATCTTCTACGCAGGCAACACGCTTCCAATGTATCTGTTCCTCCTGTTATCGCATGTAGGAATGGCAGTACAGGCCTTATTCCTGATGGAGATCTCGGAAGTCGAACTCAGGCCTTTAATCATAGCTGCAGCATGGTTCATCGTCAACGACCTGGTAGATTACAGTCTCGGAATTCACACAGAAATCTATACCTCCCAGGTGTTTCCGGCGATGGTAGCGGCCTTCACACTTACTGCAGGCGCCATCACTCTTCTCTATCTTCGAGATTCCGGATAGGGGTTCCACCTACAAACTCTCCTTCCTCTACATCACGGTTAACCAGCGAACCAGCAGATATCTTCGCACCATCACCAATCTCCACGCCAGGAAGAACAATACTTCTGGTACCCAGCATAACATTTTCTCCAACCTTCACAGGCCCGGTCCTCATCTCATCCTGCAAGGCCTCATGAGTCAGTATCACAGTATCGTACCCAATAATAGTGTTGTCGCCGATAGAGATCCTGTCAGGCTGGAAGAGGTCAAGAGTGGCGGCGAAACCTATCGAAACATTCTCCCCTATATCTGCACCTGTCAACCTCAGAAGAAAGTTCTTGACCTTCAGAGGCATGTACTTCGAGAGAACGACAAGAACTATCCTCCAGATACTGCTTGTAACCCCGAAAATCTGAGGCCAGTACCTCAAAGAGTTCTTCCCCTCAAACTCGTGAATCTCCAGCCTGTCTTTACGGCCCATAAAAAGAATTATCTGTCCGCATGATTAAATGTCTGAAGTCAGCTATAAGAATGTCAGTAAGAAGCTTATAATTTTATTTTTCTTCGTAAAAATCTGCTTATTGGAGGGATGTTAATTAGATATGCGAGACCGCCAGCCAAGAAGACTGATCCTAGTATTAATTTATTTTGAGAGCTTAAAATAGGATATGTGTTGAAAAAAGCTGTGGTGGCATATAGAATAGTAAATATAACCAGACTAAATTGCAGGAACTGATCGTTCCTCCTGCTCAATTCCTCTGAAACAATTTGGAAGCCTTCTTTCGATAAATCTATTCCATCTGGAAATTGTATGGTACTGTTGCCCTCTTCATCAACATCCGCTAGTGCAACTGCTCTGAGCAATCCGCGTTGACTTAGTCGATTAATTTCCTCTACATCTGCGTTGGGATCTCTTCCTTTATACAGATCTATAAGTATTTCCCAGTCTCCATCGTCCATTATTCTAGACTTAGTGTTTCTTACTTTTGTATTCCTTTGATTCTAGTTCTGAAATGGTTGTTAGACTCATCATTAAATATTCGCTTATTAATGGCCTTGAGCTATTTCTAGAATAGGGATTGGTTGAAGCCGGAGCAGGGATTTGCACCCTGGTAAACCGCTCTGCAGGCGGTCGCATAACTACTCTGCCACTCCGGCTTTTCTGGCTGGACTGGAGTCCGAGAAAACGTGTTTGTTTTCGGCCTGCCACTCCGGCTTGTGTAAGGTATAGGTGGGATAGAAGTTTTTAATAAACCGGTGAGGCCTTTGTTTTCTCTGGTTTTCTGGGTGTCTGACTGCGGCCTGTTATAGTTTACTGTACCGGAGTTTCCTGTTCTATTTTTATTATTCACGGAGGAATGTGGATTTACATCGAGGGGAGAAATTTTGAAAGTCGAGATACTTGGAAACGTTCAGGACGCAGGAGTACCGCATCTGGAATGCAGCTGCGATGTATGTGAAGCTGCAAGGGAGGATCCACGGAATCAGAAGCACGTAGCTTCAGTAATGCTTAAGGAAAACTCGGATAAGGACTCTGTAAGATACCTGATTGACGCAACCCCTGATGTACGATACCAGATTAGAGGAGACTATCTTGACGGAGTATTCATAAGTCATGGCCAGCTAGGCCATATCACAGGGCTTCTTGACTTTGGAGAGGAAGGGTGCGACAAGAACAGCCTCCCTGTCTATGTAACAGATAAGACAAGAGACTTCATCGAGAGAAACGATCCTTACCGGCTGCTGATCGATAAAAACAATATAGAGCTGAACGACTTCAACGATGGAGAATCTCTGGATCTGCAGGGAGCGGAGATCGAGGCCCGTGAAGCAGAGCACAGCCGGCTAAACACAGATACTACAAGTTTCATGATCAAAGGCCCGGAGAAAAAGCTTTTCTACATGAGCGACATCCATGCATGGACTGACGATACTTTGAAGAGCGTGAAAGAGGCCGATATCGCGATTGTTGACGGAACTTTCTGGAACGAAGAGGAAATTGATCGTTACGAGGAGGTTCCTCACCCGGTTATGAAGGAGACAATGCACAAGACCGAGGACTGGGATACTGAGATCTACTTCACACACCTCAACCACACCAACCCGGCACTGAGGTCTGACTCCGATGAGAGACAGGAAGTTGAGGAAAGAGGATTCGGTGTGGTAGAACAGGGTCAGGAGTTCGAGATTTAGATAACCGGAGAAGACAGCTACGTTAAAACCCCTCCCAAGGGAAAAACTTGCAGCCGCTTCTCCAGGCTCTCTGTATAGGCCTTTCCCGGGGGAAACGGGAAAGAACTTTTTCTAGGGGCAAGCAATGGGATCAAATACTGGAGGCCTTTTTTGGCGGCCTCCTGTAAGAAGTTATTTCTCAAGACTCGTTATTTAAACCGTTTCTCAGCTGTCCGAAATGTCCGATAAATCCTAGGATGCCGGCGAGTATTTGCGGCCTCTCTTCTCTCCAGAGGCCTCTATCAGGCCGTAGTCCACCATCTTGTTCAGGTATCTTCTCAGCGTTCTGTCGTTCCTCGGATCCTCTGCCTCTGTCCGATACTTCTCGTAGAGTTCTCCAGGACTGATCTCACCTTCCTCCTTGATTATGTCGTATAGAATTCTCTGGTGGTCATGCAGTTTTTCCAGAGATACTGATTTGTTCTCCTGGACTGCGTCCGAAAAACTTTGCTCGAAAATTCTGTCGGGAATTTTCTCAAGGTCTTCTCTCTCGGCCTTCCTCGCTGCCATCCGCAAAGTCCCGATAGCTACTCTGGCGTCGCCCTGTGATTTCTCTGCCACCATCTCCAGTTGAGCTCTCGTTGCAGCTCCCGGCTTCAGTCCGTACTCTCTACGATCTGCAAGTATATCTGTAAGCTCCTTGACGGAGTAACTGCTGAAGTGAATGTCTTCACGTGTCGAGAAAGAAGACTGTATGCGATCATCTAGCTGGCCGAAAACGTTCTCCCTGTTCGATATCATAATTATTCCAACCTTGTTAAGCCGGGAAATATCGTATAGAAAGCTTTCCTCCTTGATCTGGTCTACCTCGTCAACTATCACAACCATAGGCCTTTTTCTCGCAGTCTCCTCCAGCTTGTCGACAAGTTCCTCCGTGGCCGTGCCTTCACGCGTAATAAACTCTCCCATATCTGTCAGTAACTGGTAGTACGCCTCGAAACGCGACGGATTACGGAAACAGTCAATCGAACCTGATTTCAGATCTGTAGCGTGCTTATGCAACTCTTCGACAACATAGTTCGCCATCGCAGTCTTACCGGTACCAGGAGGCCCGTGAATCAGCATATCGATCGGCTGCTCGCCCTCCAGAATAGGCCTCAAATTATCGGCAATAACCTGTCTCTCGCTGTCTCTATGCACCATTTTGTTCGGCAGATAGTCTGCGGAAAGAACACGCGCATCTTCAATTATCGAGTTATAGCTCAACCCCTTTACCCCCGAAAAAGAATGAAAGGCCTATACTGAAATAATTTTTCGCTAAACCTGTTTCGGTCCATTCTCTTTTAACCTTTCCACTTACATTCTGAGATATGGGTAGGCCGGGCGGTTCGGGGTCGCCTGTAACCTGAAATCCTCTACATGCAGTGGGCCGAAAACCAGTGCGAGGAGTTTCTTCGACGGTTCCGGCCCTTTCCTGGGCTGTCGATGATCCGTCCTCCGGGATGTCGCAGGTTGTGAATCGGGTCAGGCCTTGACGGGAGCAGCCCTAAGCAGTCTGTGGCATGTTCGGAGGGTGGCGGATCTGAGGTCCGGGAAAGGATTCACCGGCCGTTGAAGAGCTTCCAGCACTGGGAACCCGCTGGTTTTTACATGTTGCAGGCTTTTAACATTTCGAACCTGTATTCTTCAATGTCTGAAACCTGCTATGATCCATGTATACGGTACTTCACACGTTTCTCAGCAGAGTATTGAACGGATAGACGAAGCTATAGATAAGCACGATCCGGATATAGTGGCCCTGGAACTCGACCCTATAAGACTTCAGGCCCTGAAATCCGGTGAAGAGAACAGTTCTTCAGGAGGCTCGCTTTTCATAAGATTACTTAGAAAGTTTCAGAATAGGATAGGATCGAAGACAGGGCTTATGCCTGGTCAGGAAATGCTTTACGCTTATCACAGGGCTCTTGGAGAGGAAAGGGATGTAGTGCTTGTGGATCAGGATATAAGAGTTACAGTACAGAAACTGAAGAGAGATGTAGGCAGGAAGGAGAAAGTTAAGGCCGGTGCATCTCTTCTTGCAGGGCTTGTTCTGCCGGGAGGGATTGATGTCTCGGAGATACCGGATGAGAAGATGGTACAGCAGATGTCGGCAGAGATGAAGCACAGCTTTCCAGGCCTTCACTCGGTGCTTCTGCAGGAGAGAAATATTGTTATGGCCGAATCCCTGAAGCAGGTGCAGAGAGAAAACCCTGACAGCGATATAGTTGCGTTCGTCGGAGCAGCACACAGAAAGTTTTTAGAGGATGAGCTAAGTGAATTCGATAGTCAAAGTACAGTGGAAGAATTCTTCTGAAGGCTGTGATGGCTGGAAAGCAGAGCTACTTCTGGCAGGACCTGACGGCTTCGAGAAAAGAGGCCTCCAACCTGGCAGAAAGGTTTCTTTTGAGGTAACCGATGAGAGAAGATGCACGGGATATGCACCAGAGCCAGGAGAAAGAGCGCCGTGCCCGGAGTTCAGAAAGCTGGAGTCCGGTTCGCAGTGCAGCGAGTGCCGTGGAAAAGACATCTACTCAGACTACGTCCGAGGAGACACCCAGACCGATCTGGACGGCGAGTTCTCGGTTTACCTAGCGCAGATAGGCCAGAGAGTAAAGGTCGGGGTAACCCGTTCCGAGAAAATACCGAAGAGATGGATAGAACAGGGTGCGGACTACGGAGCAGAAATACTTTCAGGCCTTCCCTCAAAAGTAGCGCTGGAGAATGAACATGAGATCTCCTCGAGAGGAATAAACGAAAGAATAAGGAAAGAAGAGAAAGTCGGTGCTTCCGAGAAACCGGAGGCACTGCAGAAGGTGATGGAGGAGCATGACTACGAGGCCGATATCGTTGATGTTAACTCTCTAACAGTATACGATCATCTCTCCGGAGATTTCGCACGGAAAGGCCTGTTTGAAGGAGAGATAAAGAGTGTAGAGGGGCAGATAGTTGGGAACGGTAGAGTGGCGCTGGCGATGACCTCCGGTAAAGTACTGAAGAAGCCGGATCAGAAAGGCCTGGACAGTTTCTAACAGGTTTCCGGTAAAACTATATTTAACGGAGGACAAACTTGGTGTATGACAGACTTTGAAAGGGCCTTAGTGAACTCCTTCAACCAGTTTTTCGATGAAGAGAAAATTGACGGAATTGCTCACAGGAAGAAGCAGCACCGTTTTTCCAGCCAGTTATGCGATGTACTGGTGGATTCAGAGCACGAAATGTTTTACCTGGCGATTGAGAACAAGTCGGTCAAAACTAGTTCGACTAACAAGCTCTACTTCTCCCAGCATTTCTCACAGAGCGAAGGAGGTCATCAGGTGGAGAGGATCTCGGACTTCGTCGATAGATCTGGGCGCCGAGGATTCCTCGCAGTAGAATTAAAGCGGGGTAGAGGCCGTGCAAGGAAGGCCTACATGGTGCCATGGAGCGATGTAAGAGAGGCTTACGAAGCAGGTGAGACAGGTCTTCACATCGACGATATCCAGGAGTACCCGGAGATCCTGCGCGATTCCGAGAACTATTCTGTGGCCGAGATGTGTATGGAGATGAAGATCTAGGCCCGTTCTTATTAATCTCTTGACTTCGAAACTTCTCCTGTAATAATGACTTCAAGCTACGTTCCTGATGAGGAGGATGTCAAGAACTTTGCAGTAGCTACCCTTGTTTTCGGGGTTTCGTTCGCTGCATTCTTCCAGGAACTGGATCCGAAAGGAGCGGTCTTCTACACTGCGCTTTCTGGAATCGTGCTTCTGACCAGGGAGTTCGGTTTCCGGACCTGCGCACAGTGGATGGATGCCTATGTTGACAACAATATCTCCCGGAGTGGAGCGATGACCTCGATACTTGGAGCGTTCCTCGCCGTAATAACCCAGCTACCGGTAATACTTCTCTTTCCGCTGTGGAACGAGGCCGAATCACACAAGTACGAGCAATGGGGTAAATCAACCGATGCCGTATGGATGAAGAGAAAGTTCTGGCTCTACTCCTGCGGAATAATAGCACTGCTCGCAGGCTCAACTATCGCAAGAACCCTTAACTTTGAACTACTCGCCCGGATGTACGCTATAACCAGTTTCTTCTTCCTGCTACCGTTTGACTACGAAGACCTTCCAGGAGAGGAACTTGACGGCGCCTTCATCCTGCGCTGGAGCGGTTTTACCTGGCTGATCTTCATGGGGCTGACACTTGTCTTCTACTCCCTGACGTTCTAGACCTTGAACTAGATTTTATATTCAAGCCTTGGTAACCAGAATCTATGCCGAAGATCAGCGTCGGAAGAAATGAAGAAGATAGAGAGGAACACGGCCTGAAAGGGACAGGAATTATCGGCAAACACCTGGTAGGAGAGAACGAGGAAGCCCACAAGGCCAACCCGATATACTTCGACCTGGCTAAACCTCACGTCATGGGGGTCTTCGGTAAGAGAGGAACAGGTAAGTCCTACTCGATGGGTACGATAGCTGAAGAACTCCAGGGATCAGATATCTCAGACAATCTTTCTACAATTATAATTGACTCCATGGGGATTTACTGGTCGATGAAGAGGCCTAACGACCGTGCAGCAGGGATGCTAGAGGATTGGGATATAAAACCTGAGGCTTTCGATGCCAAGGTCTATATTCCGGAAGGCCGTACGGAAGAGTTCGAGGAGAAGGATATGCCGTACGACAGTACTTTCACGATCGATCCTGCAGAGCTCTCAGCCCAGGACTGGGCCATGGCCTTTGATATAGATATGAACTCTGAGATAGGTATTCTCCTGGAGAGAGCTATCTCGAAACTTGACGATAAGTTTGGGGAAAATTACGATTTGGATGATATCAACAAGGCGATCACAAAGTTTGACTTCGATGAATCCACTGTCAAGGCCCTGGAGAACCGTTTCATGACTGCGGAGGAATGGGGTGTCTTCGGTGACGACTCATCGCTTGACCAGTTCACGACCCGTGGAGAAATGTCGGTAGTTGATGTCTCGATGTACGACGAACTTGTACGTGGACTGATTGTCGGGCTTCTCGGAGAAAAAATACTTAGACAGAGGATGGCCGCACGCAGAATGGAGGAGCTTGACGAAATGCAGGGCCTGGATACCAACGAAATGCCTATCGTATGGATGATGATCGACGAGGCCCACGAATTCCTGCCGAATAAAGGAGAAACTCCTGCTACCGATACACTGCTTCGCTGGGTGAAGATTGGACGTGAGCCAGGTGTTTCTCTTGTAATGGCCACACAGCAGCCTGCTAAGCTTCACCCCAACGCTCTTTCACAGTGCGATATCCTGCTCTCTCACCGTTTAACTGCCAAACAGGACATTGATGCGCTGGGTGAGATCATGCAGACGTATATGAGACATGACCTGGAGCATTACATCGATGCATTGCCTGATAGAGCAGGTACAGGCCTTATTCTTGACGATAACTCTGAGAGGGTTTATCCGGTTCAGATGAGGCCTAGGAAGTCCTGGCACGCAGGAGGTACGCCGGACGCATTTGAGGACTGATAGTTATGCCGATAACAGGTGGAACTTCGGTAGGAGTAGCTCTGGAAACGTTCGTTTACACGCCTATCAGGCAGCCTGGTCTACTGCCTACTCTTCTTCCGATTATTGTTGGTGGTATTGTTATAGAGCTGTACTTCGGCCGTTTCACAAGCGAAGAGCTTGGCTGGAATACGGCAGTAGGTAACGCAGTTATATGGATTACTACAGGTGCAAACCTGCTTTTCAGCTCCGCACTGACAGCAGGGGAGAAACAGGCCGCGTATGCACTGATTGGTATAGGAGGCCTCGTCGGCTATATGGATTTCTACCATAAATGGCCGGACACCATCGCATTCCTGGTCTCATCTTCCGGAATAGTCTACACACTGGCCTATATCACAGTTATCTTCGTCAAGACTGACCTGAATGTAAATAGCCAGACCTTGAGGGCTGCCGCTGTATTCTTTGTAGCGACCCAGGTGGTGTTCAAGATTGTGCAGGGAATGGAGACTACGGCTGACGATGGAAACGACCTGGACTTTAACTAGAATAACCGGTTTATAATTTCAGGTCCAAGAACTTGATGTGCAACTTCTAAATCAGGAAAAAATTGAATCAAGAACATACCAGGAAGTCATCGCGGCCTCCGCCAAAGACCGAAACACACTAGTAGTACTGCCGACAGGCCTCGGAAAAACAGTTATCGCAGCTATGGTCTCCTCCATGAAGCTGCAGGAAGGAAAAGTACTTTTCCTCGCTCCTACAAGGCCTCTGGTTGAACAGCACAGGTCCACTTTTACTGATCTGTTGGAGCTTCCGGAAGTCGACATGCAGATGATGACAGGTAGCACACGGCCTGACAAGAGGTACGAGCTCTGGAAGGAGAAGAGGGTTTTCTTCGGAACTCCACAGGTTGTGGAAAACGATCTTATAGCAGGAGAGGTGCCTATTGAGGATTTCTCGCTTGTTATCTTCGATGAGGCCCACCGAGCTACCGGTGACTATGCGTACAACTTCATCAGCGAAAAAATGCGCTGCCAGAGACTGGCGTTAACCGCATCTCCAGGAGGAAGCAAGGATAAAATTATGGATGTGGCAGAGAATCTGGAGATCAATAATTTCGAAGTTCGTACAGAGGATGACCCGGATGTAGAGCCGTATATCCAGGATAAAGAGGTCAACTGGACCAAGGTCTCGCTCAACAACCGTTTTGAGAACGCGAAGGAAAAAATGGAGGATGCCTACAGGACACAGCTCAAGAAGCTGAAGAACATGGGCCAGATAGATTCTATATCGAACGTACAGAAGACTGATCTTCTGAATCTCAGAGGACAGATCAGCTCGGAGCTCTCGCAGTCAGATGATTCGGAACTCTACGCAGCTATCTCTCATGTAGCTACAGCATTGAAGATCTCCCAGGCCATAGAGTTGCTGGAGACGCAGGGTGTAACGCAGTGCTACGAGTACATACAGGGCCTGGAGAATGATGATTCGAAGGCTGCTGGAAGAGCTCTGAACGACGATGATTTCCAGAAAGGTAAGGCGATGGTGGAGTACCTGATGAAGAAGGAAGAGGAGCATCCGAAGGTAGAGAAGCTTGTAGATATGCTGGAGGATCTGGGTGACGACGAGAAAGCTCTTATCTTCACCGAGTACCGTAACTCAACGAACAGGATAGTTGAAGAACTGAACGATCAGGGTCATTCTGCTACGAAGTTTATAGGCCAGCAGGGGGATGAAGGAATGAGTCAGACACAGCAGATAGAAACTCTGGAGGAGTTCGAGGCCGGAGAGTATAACGTAGTTGTCTCAACAAGCATTGGAGAGGAAGGCCTGGATATCCCGGCAGTTGACAAAGTTATATTCTATGAACCTGTACCCTCAGCTATCAGGAGTATCCAGCGCGCAGGAAGAACGGGAAGACAGGAGTCTGGAGAGGTTCACGTCCTTATCGCCGAAAATACGCGAGACGAAGGATACTACTGGAGTGCACACCACAAGAAGAAGAATATGAACAAGGTGCTGCAGGAGCTGAAGAATGAGGATCTGGGTCAGGAACAGCAGACACTTCAGAACTTCAACGAATCCGAGGCCAAGAAGATAGAGGACAACTCTCCGGATGTCAAGGTTATTGCTGACGACCGTGAGAACTCGATTGCCAAGGAACTCTCACGGAAGAACATTGAGGTCGAGAAGAAGAGGCTGGATGTCGCTGACTTCCTGGTTTCGGAGGATACTGCTATTGAGAGGAAGAAGGCCGAGGACTTTGTCGATTCGATGATCGATCAGAGGCTTTTCGACCAGATTCAGGATCTTCAGCAGTTTTCCAACCCGATGATAGTTATTGAAGGCCGCAACCTGTACAACCACAGAGATGTAGATCCTGACGCCATCAGGGGAGCAATGGCCTCTGTTGCACTAGACTACGGTATGCCAATCGTATGGACGGAGAACGAGAAGGACACTGCAGAGATGCTGGAGTCGATGGCGAAGAGAGAACAGGAGGACAACGAAAAGGATGTGGCGGTCCGCGGAACCTCTATGCAGAAGTCCAGGAAAGAGAGAATGAAGTTCGTGGTAGCAGGCCTTCCAGGTGTCAACACCAAGATTGCGGAGAGACTGCTCGAAGAATTCGATTCTATACAGAAGATTTTTACGGCTTCAGAAGATGAGCTTAAAAATGTGGAAGGTATAGGAGATAAAAAGGCGGAGAACATCCGAAAAATGATTTCACAGGGCTATGAGTAAAAAACCACTGATAATAGGCGTAGATCCCGGAAGTACTTCTGCAGTAGCAGCTATCGACCTCGAAGGAGAAAAACATCTCCTCACCAGCGGTAAAAACTTCCCACCGCACGAGATAATCGAGGAAGTTATTCAGACAGGTAAACCGGTGGTCGTAACATCTGACAAGGCCAAGATGCCGTCAAAAGTCGACAAGATCGCATCCTCCCTCGGCGCAGAAACATACGTACCGGACAGAGATCTCGAACAGGAGAAAAAGAAAGAACTGGGCCACGGCGATAACTCACACGAGAAAGACGCACTTGCCTCCGCAGTCAACGCATACAACAACCTTCAAAGAGAAATAAGAAAGATAGAGAGTTTTTCCAAAGAACTTGAACAGGATAAAACCACAATAGCAGATAGATACTTCTCTGACAGGCCTATCCAGCCGCAGAATGATGAAGACGATGATTCTGATGAGAGGATTGATGTTGAGGAGTCGAGGCCTGTAGATGAAGAGGTTGATCCGGAGAAGCAGAGGATGGAGGCGAAGATAGAGAATCTGGAGGAACAGATAAACGAGCTGAAGTCCGAGATGGGCGAGATGGAGGCCGAGAACGACAGGCTTCGAGGTAAACTCGAGAAAGTAAAGGAAGAGGACCGTCAGGAAGTACTGAAGGAGAGAGAAGTAACCAGGCGAGAGGCCCTGATAAAAGAGAAGAATGAGAGGATTGAGGAACTTGAGGAGAAACTGGAGAACGCAGAGATAAGAGAGGAACAGTACAGAGAGGCCCTGAAGAAGCTCTATGAAGGCGGTGAACTTATTGAGATAGTAACTCACAGAACTGATGAGGTGCCGGAGAAATCGCTTACCCGGTCGGAAGAACTGCAGGAGAAGCTGGAGGCCCGTGGATTCAATATACGTCATGTAGATGATGTTGAGGCCGTGGAAACAGAGCGTTTTGCCGTGGTCGATGAGTTTCCTAAAGCTAAAAACTTCCGGAAAGTAATTGATGAATACCGGGAGTCAAGATAGAAGTGTTTACAACAGCAGACCTAACTGAGCGGCAGGAGAAACTGAACAAGACCTTCCTTTTCATGATCAAACTTCTCGCAGCAGGAGGAATCTTCCATCTAATACTTTACATCTACCCGAACACCTACTCGCTGCAGGTGGGACTGGCCCAGCAAGTAAACTATATAACTGGTTTAATAGGAATGAACCTCCACCAGCAGGGGATATACCTGATCAGCGACTCGGCACGGTACTACATAACACAGGACTGCCTCGGATGGAAATCAATGGCCATGTTCACGGGCCTCGTCTTCGCAGGTTCAACAAAGTTCAGAAACCACCTGAAATACGTTATCTCAGGAGTAGGCCTCATCTACCTGGCAAACCTGATTAGAGTGGTCTCCACGCTCTACCTCGCGGAGAAAGGAATAATATCCTTCGGAGTAATCCACGGAGTAATGTGGAAATGGGGGCTCACAGCACTGGTCCTTGTGATGTGGGTGGCGTGGTTCAACTTCGCAGAGATAGAGGAAGAAGCACATGTACTGGAAAGAGAACTGAGAAAGGCGACGTCGAACCTCTCAGAAAATAGAGGAGAGAAGTAGAAAACCTGCGCCGAAGATATCGGTAAGCAGTAGGGCCAGCACGAAAACCGGCATGAAAGGCACGCCTTCTCTTATCTCAAACTCCTCGTCTTCAATTCCCTCTATATCTTCCTCTGTCAGGCCTACAATACGGTCGTCAAAGCCCTGTCCCGGCGCCGCCACGTCTCCAGGCTCCAGATCGCTGGTGTCGACAGTTCTGTAAAACGCCTCGTCCTGCACTACTTCAAGGAAACGGGTAAGCAAGATCATGAAGACAAAAAGCAGGGAGAAAACCAGTGCAGGAACCTTCAAAGTAGTCATAAACACGGCCAGTACAGCTACAGCAGCTAACTCAAGGCCTATACGTTTTCTATCGTTTTTCAGGCTTTCCGCAGTCTTACTCCACACTTCAGGGTTTCTGAAGCTCTTGTAGAGGGTGAATCCCATTATGTAGACGAAGCCTGCAAGAGTGATGTTCACGAACAGGTTGATAGGATCGAGCAAGGTCGCTGTTCCTACGTAAGGAGCGCCGAAACCTAGAGCGCTCATGGCGAATGCATCTGCACCCCCCCACATCCCGTTCCAGTAGGCAGCCCAGCCCATCGCCGAGAAAACCAGGCCTACCGAAAGAGAGTAGAAAAGAGGCTCCCCTAGAGCTGCCATGAGAGATGCAATCCCGGAGTAGGAGAAAATTGCTGTGAAGCCATTCGTGGCTATGAAGTCTGTCACCGCGTTCAGCTGCAGAGGGCGGGAGGCTATGAAGTGAAGGCCTATACCTCCCAGGACTGCTGATGCACAGAAGATATCGGGTACATCGGTGGTATCCAGGTCGAAAAGTGAGGCTACGAAAAGCATTGAGAAAGTCAGTGCGTGTGACAGAACTGTGAATACCATGACTTGATTTAAATTCCGGAAGTTAAAAACAACTTTGTGTGAGAAAGAAACAGCGACTTCTAGCTGATCCTGGCGTCAGCACCTTTTTCCAGGCTGTCATGAAGAACTCTCCTGTCGAACTGGAGGAACTGTGCAGCAGTATAGGTGTACAGAAGCAGCGTGCCAGGAACTGGATGAATGAACTGGATGAGGAAGACTTGATAACAGTTGAGAGAACTGAAGGCAGGGTCAAGATCTCGGTAGATGAAGACAACATCGAGGCCCTGAATTCTTTCGCAGCTGATCTACAGAACGATTTCTCCTCAGAACTCCAGAAATGGGATGAAAGATTGAGTCAGGCAGCGAACGAAATGGTGCGCATGAAAGACGTACTGGACGATGAAGACGCAGTCCAGGAGTTCAACGACAGGCTGAACGAACTTAAGGACTCCAGCGAAGAAATCGATATCCAGGCCCTGAAATCGCTGAGCGAGGTAGAGAGCTTTCTGGGTTACAGCGAGATAGCCCGTGAAGAGATGCATAAGTTCCACAGAAAGTTCAAGGTACTGGACAGGATAAAAGGCCTTTGAAAGTTAATTTTTAAGTAGGATGTTTTGTAATGTGATTGTATGTATGAACTCGGGCAGTCTTTACTCTATGATGACAACAGGTTTCTCCACACACACACACACGGATAGTAAGAAATTAATTTCTGGCTCAAGTAAAGGCCAGTCAGCGATCGAGTACTTGACCACTTATGGCTGGATGCTCTTGGTTGTTGCAATTGTTGGAGGCAGTATTTTTACTACAGTTCAGGGTCAGGCACAGCTTGAGACCTCAGGATTTGAGAATAGCGGTGTTTCACTCGTTGATTCTGGTATGACTGGCAGTTTCTACGCAATGCAGCTACGAAACACGGAAGCTAACCAGATAGAAGTACAGAAAATAACTTTGTCAGATAGCAACACCGAAGTTGTTAAAAGGCCTGAAGAAACTATTCCAGCAGCTGGAGAATCCACTTTTCAGTTAATCGGTTTAGCAGAGTCAAACGCTCAAAACACTGTGAACGTAAAAATAACTTATGATTCAGATGGCCTCAACAACCTGGTAGCAGAAGGTACAATCACAGGCAATCTAGAACTCAACACAGAAAAAGCAGAGCCCGGGAACGGACAATGGGAGTTCGTAGACGTCTCCAAAGTCCCGCAGAGAACAGTCGATACCTCTGGGATGTCTGATTTCTATATTATGAAGTATGAGGCCTCAGCAAAGTCAAATGTTTCCAATCCTCCTACTTCTGCTACTCCTGTCTCAGTTAAAGGCAATATTCCGTGGGCACAGATCAGTCAGAACGAGGCTATACAGGTCTGCCGAGATGCTGGCTACAGTCTTCCGTCTAATAAGCAGTGGCAGGCAGCTACAATGGCAGAGATCGGCAACGCGAGTACGCAACCGTTAGGTAATACGAACAGTGGGAGCGATGCTAATGGTAACTCCGGCACTCCCGATCCTACCCAGAATGGTCGTGTCTTGACCGGTACTGGCCCAAGTTCCTGGGCGAACCCGATCGGAGTCTACGACCTGAACGGTAATGTCTGGGAATGGACTTCCACAGTTGTTGACCAATCGCATCCGATGCATAAAGGAGGGAGCGATGGAAACGTGGCTTCCTGGAACAACAATGGTTATCCTGAGACTCTGGGTAGTGCTAATTCCAGTCTAGGCAGTGATTATTACTGGTCTTCATCGAACGATAACCGTGCCGTTCGGCGTGGTGGCGACTGGAACGGTGGCGCGGGGGTCGGAGTGTTCTCCATGTCCCTGGGCAACGCTCCGTCGGACTCGGGCACGGACTTCGGGTTCCGGTGTTCTCTTTCCTGATTGCTGGAGGCTGGTTTGCTATGAGAATTAATTGTTTTCCGGCGTTTGGAGAAGTTAATCTGGCAAAATCTCTTATTCAGGAAGCTGAGGCCGATCTCTAATGGGAGAGATGGATTTCACTGGTTTGCAGGCGTATGAGGAGGTTTCTCCAGCAGTTGTGAAAGGTCTGAAATTATTGAGAGATCTGGATGATTACGATACATACTGGGATTTTATTTTGAAGGGTTTGCGGCGTGACCTGGCTGAGTCCCTGCCCCTGCTCGCTGACGGGTATAACCGGTATCACTATGATGACAAGGCGGAGGCTTATCGGAAGGCTCGGAGCAAGATGTCGAGGTGTCAGTCCTGTTTCCTGATTTTGAAGGATGTCGGTGTTCTCAACAGTAAAGATGTTTCATCGGTCTGTGAGGGTTTGGAAGGTGGCATCGGACGCCTTAATGGTTTGATCAGTCGTATGGAGGATGATTCCGGTGCGTGATTTGAAGCTGTTTCAGAAAAGCTATGATTTTTATGAAGAAGTTTATCCAACTTTGAAGAATTTTCCCCAATCGGAGCGTTTTGTCATGGTGCAGAAAATCCAGGATTCTTTCCTTGATTTTATCTCTCATATTATTTCAGCTCGAAAAGCCAGTAACACTCTTCACTACTTGAGGAAGGCGGATAGAGAGCTTGAGAAGACGAAGATTTTCTTCCGTCTCTCCCGCGACCTTGGTTTTATTTCGGCTGGCCAGCACGAAAATATTTCTGAGGACTTGGTTGAACTAGGTAAGATGCTTGGAGGCTGGATAGACAGTGAGAAATGATATTAGGGCCGGTACTGTTTTCGGAGCCCGTGCCGTTCAACGTGGTGGCAACTGGAACAATGGCGCAAGAGTCGGAGTGTTCTCCATGAACCTGAACAACGCTCCGTCGAACTCGAACACGAACATCGGGTTCCGGTGTCCTCCCGTCTTTTTCAGGCGAGAACCTGGTCATCCAAAGGATGCCGGGGCAAAGCCGATCATGTGGAGGGAGAACTTCGGTGCCGGCCTGCCCAACCGACGAAAAGAGCGGAGGCGAAAAATTCTCTAAAAAAGCGGATGACAGCCAGTAAACACGGCGTTGAAAGCTGAAATCCGCCACATCTCTTCTTTTCAGAAAAATGGTTGACAGTTTTTCAGGAAGTTTTGAGGAGATAGCAGGTTTTCAACCTCTCTACAAAGGTTATAGAGAAGCCAGGAAAGGAAAGCGTTACAGTGGAGAAGTCCTAAGTTTCTCCAAGGATTTAGATAAGAATCTTCACGAACTCTCCAACAGCCTTTTCGCTGGTAGTTACAGGTCTAAGGGTTTCAAGAAGTTTAAGCTGTTTGATCCGAAGGAAAGAGAGATTTCTGCTCCTTATTTTCGTGATCGTATCGTCCACCGCTCTCTCCACCGCTCTCTGGAGCCTTTCTTTGACAGGAAATTTATTGAGGATTCTTTTGCGTGTAGAAAAGGTAAAGGCACTCACGCTGGTGTTGATAAAGCACAGGAGTTTATGCGAAAACAGGATGCGGATTACTTTCTGAAATGTGATGTTAAAGGATACTTTGACAGCGTTGACCACAGTATTTTGCTGGATATGCTGAAAAGGCAGATCAGGGACGAGAAAATAATCGAATTGATACAGGCTATCTTGTCAGTTTCAGGCAGTAAAGGTATTCCGATCGGCACTCTGTACAGCCAGTTGTTCGCCAACATCTATCTTAACAGGTTCGATAATTTTGTGAAACAAGGCCTTCAGGAGGATTACTATGTGCGGTACATGGATGATTTTGTGTTTTTCAGTGATTCAAAGCAGAGACTGCACGAACTTAGAGAGGCCTGTAAAGGATACTTGGCTGATGAGTTGGATCTTGAGATCCCTTACAGCAAAACTACTTTGGAACCGGTGAACAAAGGTTTGACTTTTCTCGGGTACAGGATTTTTCCTCAGCACAGAAAATTGAGGAAGAGGAACAAGAAGAAATTCAGGCAACGACTGGAAAACCAGAAAAGGGCCTTGGAAAAAGGTGAAATTGATTTCTCCGAGTTGAAGGATTCGATTGATTCATGGAGAGGTCATGCCAACCATGCTGATACAGAAAATTTGAGGGAGGAGGTTATTGGTGTCCTGTAATTAGGTGGTTGAAATGGTCGGTGAGATTTGAGATTTGAGGCCTCTGAGTTTCTCACCGGTATTAGGTTTAAAAAGTTCGTCGGTTTCTACCTTTTGTATGACTGTCTACACATTTTCAGGAGAGATAAATCTCGGGCGAAGCACTCATGGCTTTGAGAGAGAAGTCGAGGCAGAGTCCGAATCGCACGCTGAAGAGAATCTTTACGCAGAACTCGGCAGCGAGCATTCTATTCCACGAGGAAAAATCAGTATCGAAGACGTTGAAGAAAAAGAGTGAATACTATGCCAAATCAGCAAGAGCAGATGCAAAAGTATCAGCAGCTCCAGCAGCAGATGGAGCAGATTCAGGATTACATGGAAGAAGTAGAAGAGAAAACAGAAGAAATAAAACAGAGTATTGAAGGAGTAGAAGGCCTTGAAGATGCTGAAGAAGGAAGCGAGATTCTCGCACCTGTAGGAGAGGCCGCATACGTAAAGGCCGAACTGAAGGATACTGACCATGTAATGGTCAATATCGGCGGTGGAACACATCAGGAGAAAGACCGCGAAGGAGCAGTCGAGGCACTGGAAGAGAAAAGAGAGAACCTGGAAGAGACACAGAGCCAGCTAGAGCAGAAACTGCAGCAGGTTCAGCAGCAGCTTCAGCAGATCCAGCAGCAGCTTCAGCAACAGCAGCAACAGGCCCAGCAGGAAGAATAAATTCTTCCTCACATATTTCTTCTACTTTTACCTATAATTTCTCTACGAATTTGAACTGAGAAGTAACTGCTTTAGGTGTTTCCGACCTAATTTTATTCTTTGGATGTCAACTAGAACTTGTTATGTTAGAAAAGTTCAAGGACTCAGTCAAGGATTTCTCATCCAGCGTAAAAAGCAAGGTCGCAGAGAAAGAACTGGATGAAGACACACTTAACCCGTTACTGGAAGATCTCAGACTCCAACTTCTCCAGAACAATGTATCTCTGGAGGCAGCAGAGGCAATAGAGGAGGAACTACGGGAAAAGCTTCTGGGCCAGGAAGTTACACGTGGCAAGGTACAGGAGACTGTAGATGAGGCCGTTGAAGAAGTACTCCTTGAACTGCTTGACGACAGCTTCGACTTCGAACAGAGACTCGATGAGGCCGAAGATCCCCCAACAGTGTTCTTCATAGGTTTCAACGGCAGCGGAAAGACAACAACTGTTGCAAAAATGGCACGGAAACTGAAAGATCGCGGGGTAGTTATGGGCGCCGGTGATACGTTCAGAGCGGCCTCTATCGAACAGCTTGAGGAGCATGGAGAAAATCTAGATGTTAAAGTGATTTCTCACGAATACGAATCCGATCCAGCAGCTGTGGGATACGATACTGTTGAACACGCGGAGAACGAGGGTAAAGTAGCTCTCGTCGATACCGCTGGCCGTTCTCACGCAGATCAGAACCTGATGAATGAACTGGACAAGATGATCAGAGTCAATGAACCGGACGTAACTTTTCTAGTAGTTGATGCGCTGGCAGGGAACGATGTACTGGAACAGGCAGAGGCCTACGAAGGAATGTTCGACGCAGTAATCGTCACAAAGATGGACGTGGATGAAAACGGAGGCGCAATCATCTCGATAAGCGAGAGATCAGGTAAACCGGTAGCATTTCTGGGCACAGGCCAGGACTACGACGATATCAGAGAGTTTGATAAAGAGGAGTTTATAGAAAGTATTCTTGAATAGAAGGCCTTTTCAAATTTACTAGTGCTGCTGTAGGGTTTCTGGGCGGCCTACGTAGCACTCTATTTCTTTCAGGTCGTTGGCCATGATTCTGGCGATTGTTCTATGGTTTCCGTCATTGATTGCGCCCCAGGTATTGTCTATCTCCCAGTCTTTTTCTCCATGTTCTCTGTTCATTCTTTCACGTTTCCTGATGACTTTTCCGGGATGTACAATCCACGGGGCGAATTCGTCCAGAATCTCATGTACCTCCTTCAAGGCCTCTATGTACTTTACACTGCGATACTTCTCGGGGTCTGCACTTCTGACAAAATCTATAACATCTGGAAGCGAACCTGAAATCACTTCTGGAGGCAATCCCATTGCGTGGGGAAGAGTAGTTCCCAGATCCTCCACTTTGACAGTTTCTTTACTCCATGAACAGTCCTCAAATATCTCCGATCGATGCTCGGGGTTATCGTCCAGCTCCCACAACATCTCAATCTTTTCCGAGCGGCTGTAGTTCTTAGATCGATATTCTGCTTTAACTTCCTCTACAACCTTTCTCAACCCCTTCTCAGGACGGGCCTGAATGATCATTTCCTGAATCCCTCTCTGCTTGCATAGTTGCCACAGAAGATAACTGTTGATGGCCTCTTCAGAATAGTCCATAGAGAACAAATGGTTGTCAAGAATCTAAAATAGTTGCTAAAAACCTACTTAACCTGAATCGAGAAGTAAGAAAAGAGTATATTTGTATATTTTATTGCAGGGCCTTCTGGCGTTCCATCCTGTCTTCCATTGATTTCTCCAGTTCCTGGAGCTTGGACTTTAGTGGGGCCATGTCATCTCCTACATCGTCCATCTTGATCTGTCGGCCGCTACTGCTGGAGCCTTCCTGGATTCTCTGCTTCCTCATCACGGATAGCAGGTGGTTGACTTCGGCAACAAGCTGTTCGTACTCCTTCATCTCTGCCTCTATGTAGGAAATCTCTTCTTCGAACTCTGCTCTGAGTTCGTGAGTAACCTCTTCTTTAAGCTCGTTTTTCATCTGGTCCTTGTTGAGGCCGAACTTCCTACGCACTGTCCTGTAAAACTTTTCCATGCCCATAACTATTACCTGTATTTACTCATTGCTCGTAAAACTCTTTTAAGCTTTTTGAGAGTCTTCTGATTCTTCGGCTTCTTCATCCCCGTCAAGGTTCTGAGGAACTACAATACCTAGATCCTTGAACTGACCCTGCTGGTAGAAACGGGCTGTAATAGCGCCGAGAGCTGCATCGAACTCATCGGCAGAATGAATATCTTCTGTCTCAACACCGAACGAACGCAGGCCATCATCACTGTGGATAGCCAGTTCGTCAGCAGTAATCTGAGGCTCGAAACGGATGAACTCGGGGCAGTCCTGGCCTAGATGCTGCCTGCAACCAGCCTTCAAGGCCTCGAAGCGCTTAACTTTCTCACCTTCGTGGGATACAGGAGTGAAGATATGGCCTTCCTCCTTCAGCTCTTCTTCGTTCTTGTTGAACTCCTTCAGGCTGGTCTCATCGCTGACATCAGCGGCCAGCACTTCAGGATTCTTCTCATCCAGAAGTTCAATTATCTCTTCATTGCTTTCAACACTGTAGGTTTCAAGTTCCTCATCCAGAAAAGCCAGGCCACATTCACGGCCCGGCGTGTCTTTCAGTATCAAGCCTGCAATCATTCGAAAACACCTCTTGTCTCTGTCATCTTTCTACTTTCACCTTCTTCCTCATACTTCTACGTTTGTCGAAATCTTTTAACGAACGGTTCCTGCTCTTCGCCTCCGCAAGCTCTCTTTCATCGACAAACTCCTCAAGCTTCCGCAGGAAATCATGCAGGGCCTTGTTGAAGTCTCCTGGTCTCTCGTAGAAACTGAAGGTTCCTGCATCCTGAATAATACTTATCTGAGGGCCTGGCTTCAATGATCGGATGAACTCGATGTCCGAGAAGCGGTCTTCCTCGGCGTGAACCACCATGGAGTGCTTTACCGGTTTCTCAATGCTGTAGTTCTTATAGTATTCTTTGAATGTGCTGTAGTCTGGCATCTCGATATCGTTGACGAAGTTCTTCACGACCTCGTACTTTGCGTACTCCGAGAAAAGCAGTTTTTTCACGAGCTTGGGTTCGCTGCATCCCAGTCTCTTGATCATCTGGTAAACTATCTGCGGCGGTTTCTTGCTGAACTTATCTCTGTTGCCAGTGGTAACAAGACCTACAACGTTCTCGTTGTACTCCATCTTCTGCGCTATACTGTTTCCGAGGTGGTGTGAAACAATTACTGCATTGTTAATGTCGTCCTGGTTCAGTATTTCTTTCAGACACTCTATTTCCCCTGCTCGACTTCTTTTGCTGGTTGTCGGCTGGAAAGCAATGGTCTTGAATTCTCGTGAAAAATATTTGATCTGGTGCTTCCACAGCTCCGGGTTAAAACCGCTTGGGAGGAAAACCAGCTGGATAGAAGAGTCTTCATCTGACTCAAAATAATGCATATTCCTGTCTCCAACTCTCCTTATCGGAAAATCCATCGTAAGACAAGTATGACCTGAAAAACTTTTATTCCTTTAAACCATGAAACAGTTCCAGTGCCCAACAACAAGACGCTAGGATACACATTTATCACAGCTCTAGCAGCAACAACAGGATACTTCGCATACCAGAGAACCAGCGCTGCATCAGCAGTATTCGTGATCTTCGCCACAGCATGGATTCTATACAGATTCACCAGCTACGAGAAAATCTGGGACTTCCTCGGCTACTTCATCAAACCACCGATGCTGGCATTCATCGCACTCCTGATCGGCACCACCTACTTCATCTTCGAAGGCCACCTGCTCAACATCTCGCTCAAGTACGGCCTCGGCATAGCACTGCTTGGAGCAGCACTAGCAATGTGGCTCTACAAATACTGGAACATCGGAGGCTGACCCAAGAGGCCCAGTAATTTAATCTTTCCTAGTTAAACCTACAACATGTTCGACAGGATCAAGGAATCAGTACAGAAATTCTCCCGCAAAAGTGTAGCGGACAAGGAAGCAGTCGAAGAACTGGTTAAAGATATACAGAGAGATCTGATCCAGGCCGACGTCGATGTATCACTGGTATCAGATATCAGCGACGACATAAGAGAAAAGGCCCTGGAAGACGAAGTACCTTCAGGCCTCACAAGGAAAGAACACGTACTCGAAATAGTATACAACAAATTAGAGGAACTTCTAGGCGACGAAGCCGAAATAGAGATCGAACCACAGACAATACTACTGGCAGGCCTCTACGGAGCAGGAAAGACAACCACTACAGGAAAGCTCGCTGATTTCTACAGGAAGCGAGGCCTCAAGGTTGGAGTGATCGCAGCAGACACCGACAGACCTGCAGCGTACGACCAGTTGAAGCAGATAGCGGAAGACGTCGATGTAGAGTTCTACGGAGAGAAGGATGCTGAGGATCCTGTCAAAGTTGTAGAGAACGGTAAACAGGCCCTTGATGTCGATGTCTTAATCGTGGATTCTGCCGGGCGAAACTCGCTTAACGAGGAACTCAGCGAGGAACTTTCACAGATGGAGGCCTCGCTTCAACCCGATGAGAAATACTTGGTTATGCCGGCAGATATCGGTCAGTCAGCGAAGAAACAGGCCGAACAGTTCGATGATGCAGTTGGTATTACCGGTGTAATTGTTACTAAGATGGATTCCTCGGCTAAAGGTGGTGGAGCACTGGTAGCATGCGAGCACTCCGGGGCCCAGGTGAAGTTTGTCGGTACAGGAGAACAGATGCAGGACCTGGATGTCTACGATCCTGTCGAGTTCGTCTCCCAGATGATCGGCCAACCAGACCTTGAATCGCTGCTCGAAAAGATCGAGGACCTGGATACAGATCCTGAGGCCCTTCTGGAAGGAGACTTCACACTGGAGGATTTCCAGGACCAGATGGCTCAGGTAACTGATACCGGTATGATGGAGGAGATGTTCCAGCAACTACCGATAGGAGGATCACAGATACCTGACAATATCTCGAACATGACCGAGGGAAAGATCCAGAGCTACTCGGTTATCATGGACTCCATGACTGACGAAGAGAAAAAGGATCCATCGATTATCAAGAGGGATAGAATTGAGAGAATTGCTGAAGGTTCCGGAAAGACTGAGAGAGATGTCCGTGACCTGTTGAAGCATTACCGGCAGACAAAGAACATGATGGATAAGTTCGACAAGAAATCTCTGAAGCGTGGAAACATGCAGGATATGATGAAAAACCTGGGCTTCTGAAACTCTAGGCACTCCAGACTTTAAGGCTTTAACTCCTTGTTCTTGATCTCTTCACGGATCTCATCTATATCTTCGTCGTCGTAGAACTTTCTTTTACCCAGTCGTCTCTCAATCATCTCTTCTTTCTCAAGGTATTCTTTCTGGACATCTTCATCAAGCATTGAGAGTTTGGCGTGTGCGGTCTCAGAGGAAACCGTTAAACTATCTATTACAGAAAGCCATTTGGAGGGAATATTGTAGTCGATGCTGGAGAGGGCTCTAGTTACTCCTAGAGAGGCCATCAAAATCTTCTTTCTCAGCTCCTGCCGTAAACTTCTTTTCTTCATTATCGGTCATCTATTCAACCCCTCCTGCATAAACATAGCCCCCGTATTAAACCCTCTTGATCCCTGCTATATAAAATATTCCGAGGCCCAGAGTTACCTGTTACAATGATCGCAGTAGTATCCGACTCACATGTTCCGACCAGGGCAGAGAAAATACCTGAAGAATACAGGGAGAAGATGAAAGAGGCAGAACTGACAGTCCACGCCGGAGACTTCGCGGAAAAACCTGTTTACAACAGTATAGATGAGTATGGAGAACTTGTAGCAGTAAAGGGCAACTGCGACTTCTTCGATCTACCTAACAGCGAAACTTTCGAGAGAAAAAGTCTAAAATTCGGAGTCTACCATGGAACCGGGATCAACCCTCGTGGAGATCAGGAAACCCTGGCAAAGATCGCGCAGGAAGACCTGGAAGCCGATGTACTTATTCACGGCCACTCCCATCAAGAAGAAATAGCGAAGGAAGACGGTGTAATACTTCTCAACCCCGGTAGCTGCACAGGGGTAGGCGGAGGATCTGCGAGACCTTCCAACCCGACAATGATGGAAGTAGAGCTGGAAGACGGAGAACTGGAGGCCCGGATTCTGGAGAAAGATGAGGAGTCCGGAGAGATCTCCGTTAAGGAATCCCGAACTTTCGAAATCTAGAAGGGTTATCCCATAAAAGATTGCCTTTCTCATCCAAGTCCATGAACATTCAAACAGTATTTGACAAAGCACAGGCCATTCTCGAAGATGAAGACCTATGTGACCACTGTCTTGGCAGGCAGTTCGCACAGCTAGGCCACGGCCTTGAAAACTGGGAGCGCGGAGCTATAATCCGTGACACAGATTTCGGAGAACTGGATGAAGACTCCTTCGTTAGAGAAAATATTCCGGAAGACGCAGAGTATGGAAAAGGATCGGAGGAATGCGACTTGTGCGATAATATCTTCGGAGAAGTCGACCGGTACACAGACATGGTGATCGACTCATTCGAAAGATACGAACTTGAAACCTTCCTGGTTGGCATAAGGCCTCCTGAAGATGCATTTCAGGCTGAGGAAGATCTCTGGGAGGAGTACGGAGTAGAGTGGACGGAACCTGTCAAGACCGAGCTCTCACGACTGATCGGAAAAAGAATCGAAGACAGAACCGATCACAGCGTAGACTTTGAAAGGGCCGATATCATGGCCGTAGTCGATATGAGGGAGGGAAAGGAGCGTGTAGAGCTGCAGGTTAACTCTCTTCTCATCTACTCGCAGTACAACAAGTACTCACGTGAAATCCCGCAGACTGAATGGCACTGCAGAAACTGCAGAGGCAGCGGATGCGATGAATGCGACTGGACGGGCAAGAACTATCCTACCAGCGTACAGGAGGAAATTATGGATCCCTTCCTACGAGAATCGAAGGCTATTGAGGCCAAGTTCCATGGAAACGGCCGTGAAGACGTCGACGCTAAATGCTTCGGCCGCAGAGAGTTCGTCCTCGAATTAATTGAGCCTTTGAACCGTGATCTGGACCTCGAGGCCTTACAGGAAGAAGTAAACGAATCTACCGACAAGATAGAAATCTTTGAGACACAGTGGACACACAAGGATAAAATAGAGGAAATCAAGGAAACTCGTACAGATAAGGCCTACAGAGCAGTTATCGAGCTTTCGGAGGACGTCGATGAGGAAGATCTGGAAGTTCTTGATGATCTTGTTGGTACGATTGAGCAGAGAACGCCGGAAAGAGTCGAGCATCGCAGGGCCGATAAGGTCCGGAAGAGAGAGGTCTACGAGATAGAGTACGAGAAGACTGGCGAGAGAACGATTGAACTCGAGGTAAAGGCCGAGGCCGGTACGTACATCAAGGAGATGATCTCTTCTGATAACGGCCGGACGGAGCCAAGTGTAGCAGGCCTTCTGGGCGTTGATGCCGAGTGTACTCACCTGGATGTTTCCTGGGTTGAGAAAGTAGGCAACGAGTAAAGGCCTTTTCAGCCACTTCTTTAAAAAGTTTTAATTCCCGATCTTTCTATATAACGAGGTAAAACTTAATATGGCAGAGAAATCCAGAGGAGCACTTCATGGCTCAAGGAAGAAATTCAAGCGTGAACAGGGAGCGAAAACCAAGGTCAACGAATACCTTAAGGAGTTTGAGGAAGGCGAACAGGCCTTGATCAAGATTGACTCTTCGGTACAGGAAGGTCAGCCTCACGCACGTTTCCACGGTACAACAGTAAAAGTTACCGGTGAGAGAGGAGATGCCTACGAAGTCAAGTTCAATGATGGAGGACAGGAAAAGACGCTTTATGTCGCACCAGTACATCTCCAGAAGCTAAACGAGGAAGAATAGAGGTTCGATAAAAAATGGAAATTAAAGAAGAGGAACATGTTTACCCGGTAGAGGCCCTCAATGCTCTCCAGGAGAGAGATGAAGAGGAGCTGACTCACGAGCAGAAGATCGCGCTTGAAAATCTTTCCCGACACGTTAAGGTTGACGACGTAGATACTCTGGAAGAACTCTACGACGAGTTCACGGAGATCGATGATCTGAAGGACAAGCATATCTTCAAGCTACTGGAAGTAGTACCGCAGCATGAGTCAACAGTTAGATCGGTTTTCTCCAAGGAGAGAATCAAGCTGGATGACTCACAGATCGAGGACATCCTCGAAATCTGTCAGAGCATTGAAACCGTAAACTAGGAGCGGGAAACCCTTTTAACTTCTTGACTCTCTTTAATACTTTACTAGAGGGCCTTATGCCTTCTGCGTAAAACCCTTTTTGGAGGATTTGATAAACAATGGCAGGAAAAGACGAATACATAAGAGTACTAGATTTCCTTGAGCACGGAAAATCAGGGCAGAAAGATGAACCAACAACTCAGGGAATAGGAAAAGAGCACTACAACCTTCTAGAGGTCGTAATGAGAGATGAAGAAAGGCCTAAAGGAGGGGAAGAGCTCTACATCGGTGAAGGAGAAAGAGACCGCGTCCAGTACATCAAAGACAAGATCTCTTACGACGATCTTACTGCCAGTGCAAAGTCCGAACTGAAATACGTTCTCAGAGAACTGATTGAGGAGAAAGAAGACGAGTTCGTCGAATTCTTCAACGAAGCTACACCTGTCACACCGAGAAGACACGCATTCGAACTCCTTCCAGGAATCGGAAGCAAACACATGCAGAAACTTCTCGACGAAAGAGAAGAGGAAGAGTTCGAAAGCCTGGACGATGTTAAAGGGAGAGTACCTTCCATGCCAGACCCAAGAGATACTCTTGTCAAGAGAATCAAGGAAGAGCTCAAAGGAGATGCCAAGAGAAACCTTTTCGTAAGTAAATGAACACCAGACAGGAACTTCAGAAGCTCGGAGTAAGACCGGTAGAAGGCCAGAACTTTCTAACATCAGAAAACACTGTGGAGGCTCTCGTAGAAGCCGGCGAAGTAGAAAATAACGTAGTTCTCGAGATAGGATCCGGAACAGGGGCTATCACTGAGAAACTTGCGGAGAAGGCAGAGAAAGTCTACGCAGTAGAATCCGACACGACACTGGCCAAACACGTTGAAAGCCTTGAACTGGAGAACGTGGAAGTCATCAACAAGAGCATACTTGAATACGAAATCCCAGAGGAAGTCGACCGCTGTGTCGGCAACATACCTTTCCAGATTTCCTCCAAGATACTGGACAGCCTCGGAGAGAAACAGATACAGGCCTCGCTGCTGGTCCAGAAAGAGCTGGCGGAGAAAGCAGTGGCTGATCCCGGCGACAAAAACTACGGGTTTTTCTCAGTCAGAATCAACTACTACTACGTACCTGTAAAACTCAGAACAGTACCGGCCCGCAACTTCTACCCATCACCAGATGTAGACGGTGCAATCCTCAAACTTTATCCGAACAAAGAGCGTCACGGAATAGAGGATGAAGAGGCCTTCCTCAAAGTTGCAAAGGCTCTATTCACCCACAAGAGAAAGAAGATCAGGAATTCCTTCGTCGATGTACGCCACATACTGGATATCGACAAGGACAGGGCTAAAGAACTGAGAGATGAGATACCGCACTCCGAGAAACGTGTTATCAATCTGAACGTGAAGGAGATCAACGAGATAGCGGAGTTCTATCTGGACAACTTCTAGAACACGCCGGTGTAGAAACTTTTTAACTCAGCAAAGGCCTAAGTAGACTATATGAGGAAAATATCTCTGCTGGCAGCAATCATGATTCTCTCCGTAGGCCTATCTGCAGGAATTACAATAAATATCGACATATTCAACTTCGGAGGAGACAAAAATAGTCAGAACGCCAGCAACCCTGAAAACTCCACGCAGAAAGATCCTACACCTGCCAGAGATACTACTGTCGAACAGCAGGATAAGGTAAATCCTGGCGAGCAGAGGAAGATGGAGAGAAATCCCATAACACAGGAGAAAAATCCGGGCCTCGGTTCGAAGATCAAGTCGTTCATTCTCTCGCTTCTTTAAGATATAAATTTCAGGCCTCCGCGATTATATTATGCCGAAGTGGATCTTTGTTACGGGAGGAGTTCTTTCCGGACTGGGTAAAGGCCTGGTCTCTGCAAGTGTTTCCAAACTTCTACAGCAACGCGATTTAACCATCACTCCGATAAAATGTGACGGATACCTGAACGTCGATCCAGGGACAATGAACCCGCATGAACACGGAGAGGTATTTGTTCTGGAGGACGGTACCGAGGTGGACATGGACTTCGGCCACTACGAAAGATTTCTCGGAGTAGAGACCTCCGGCAAACAGAACCTGACATCGGGCAAAGTATTCAAACAGGTAATTGAAAAGGAAAGAGAAGGAGAATACCTCGGGAAAACAGTTCAGATGGTGCCTCACGTAACAGACCACATGAAAGACCTGATGAGAGAGGCGGGGGAGGAGAAAGACTCCGACATCAATATAGTTGAGATCGGAGGAACTGTCGGCGATATCGAAAACCAGGTATTCCTTGAGGCCGTCCGCCAGCTCAGAAGCCAGTTACCGGAAGAGGATACCTACCTGATCCACACCACGCTCGTTCCCTACCTTGATACAGTTGGAGAGCAGAAGACCAAGCCGACACAGCACTCAGTCAAAGAGCTCCAGAGCCTTGGCCTTGAACCTGATATGATTGTCGGAAGAAGCGGAGAGGAACTGGACGAAGAAGTTAGGAGGAAGATAGCGCTCTTCTGCGATGTGGAGGAGGAAGAGGTAATCTCAGATCCTGATCTGGAGTATATCTACCAGCTGCCGATAGAACTGGACGAACAGAGCGTTGACAAGATCATAGCCGGAAAAATGCAGCTAGCCGAGAAAAACGGAGGCCTGAAGGAATGGAGAAGCAGGGCTGAAAACCTGAAAAACGATACAATCTCCAGCATAGCAATCTGTGGAAAATACACGGATATAGATGATTCCTATGCATCTGTAGAGGAGGCCCTGAAGCATGCAGGAGCGGAGCTTGGTGGCCAGGTAGAGATAGAGTACATAGGAACCGAAGAATTCCATAAAGAAGACCTTGAAGGCTTTGACGGCGTGATAATTCCTGGTGGATTCGGGTCAAGAGGTGTAGAAGGAAAGATACAGGCCATAGAATACTGCAGGGAAAACGATATTCCATTGCTGGGCCTGTGCTACGGGATGCAGTTGATGACCGTTGAGTTCGCAAGAAATGTGCTTGGAATTGAGGACGCTGCTTCAGAGGAGTTTGCCGACGATAAAGAAGGGCAGGAGCTGGTAGTAGCGGAGATGTCAGGCCAGAAAGACATAGATGAAATGGGAGGTACGATGAGACTTGGTAGTTACACAGCAGAGGTAGAAGGCCAGGTCAAAGAAATCTACGGATCAGCAACAGCAACAGAAAGGCACCGCCACAGATACGAACTTAATCCTGATTTCCACGACAGGCTGGAGGCAGAGGGCCTGAAAATCTCAGGTAAGATGCAGGAAGGGAACCTGGCAGAGTACATCGAACTGCCGGAGAACAACTTCTTTATAGGAACACAGGCCCACCCAGAGTTCACATCCACCTTCGAAAATCCAAACCCACTGTACCTATCGTTCCTTGAATCCACGACATGACAGTATACAAACCTTCCGAAGACACCTACTTTCTCAGAGACTATCTTAGAGAGAACATAGATATCGAAGGCCAGAAGTTCCTCGAAATAGGAACAGGTAACGGGGAAATAGCGCTCTACGCCGCAGAAGAAGGAGCAGAAGTAACGGCCTCCGATATAAATACTGAAGCACTTCGACAGGTAAAGGAGAAAGCTGAGAGAAAAGGCCTGGAAATAGATCTAGTTGAATCAGAGCTTTTCGAGAATATAGAAGGCCTTTACGATGTTATAGTGTTTAACCCTCCGTACCTGCCAGGTGAGGAAGGTCTGGGGGATGAAGAGATATGGCGCGGCGGGGAAAAAGGTATAGAGGTCAGCAGAAAGTTTCTTGAGAATGTTGAAAATTATCTCTCTGAAGATGGTTCTTTCTACTTTGTGGCAAGTTCTCTTGCCGAGTATAAGGAGCTAGTCGATGAGTTCAATCTGGAAATCCTGGGTGAAAAGGAGCTGTGGTTTGAAACTCTGTATATTCTCGGTAAATAGATTTTTTAACACCGTTTGATAAAGAATTGATATGTCTGCAGGCAGAAATCTAGCTAAGTCACTTGCCCTGATTTCAACCCTTCTAGTTACAGTCTCTCTTGCCGCTTCTGCATCAGCTTGGCAGATAAACCTGCTTGGAACTCCAAGCAGCTACCAGCAAATCTCGCCCTACGGAGGGACAGTTCAGTATATCGAGATAGTGGATAGAGATACTGGCACACCTATCACCAAAAGCATTCTAGAAGACAGCGGCGGAAGAGCAGAATGGATTTACAAGGAGAACGGAACCTTTCAGGCTGAAGGCGATCTCAACTACCTCAAAGATGGAATCTGGTACGTGAGGCATACAGTAGGTAATAAATCCGGTAGTTTCAGGTTTGAAGTACAGCAAGATAATCTAGATCCTGAAGCCAACAAGACAAAGGCCATTACTGTAACAAATACTTCTGTAGAAATACTAACGGACATGTCGGATCCTTATCTTCCAGGGAGAGAGGACGCAAGGATAGAAGTAAACGTAACGAATAATACGAACGGAGAATATCTCTCCGGAGCAACCGTGGAAATCAAGATTACCAATACTACTTACATCAGCACACAGAACCTTAACGAGGATACCGACAATAAGCGATATGAGCTTTACGCCATGGATATACCGGATGCAGTACAGCAGCAGTATGCTCTACATGTAATAGCTAATGTGGGAGGACAGACATCAGTTACAACACAGTTCATCAGCACAATGGACTACCTGAACACATCAGTGGACAAGGTGCAGGCAGGAGAGGCCTGTGGCCAGCAGAGCATGCCTACAAGCTGTGAGCCTGGGGCAACTCTTGATCTAGGCCTCAACGTAACATCGGCTTACGCTGAGAATGTAACTCTTCAAGTTCTGAAGGATAGTGTTGAAGGAGGCATGACTCAGGTGCAGGAGTTGGAGCTGACTGAAAACCAGGAGACAGGCCTTTATGAAGGACAGATAACCTATCCGCAGATCGATACCAGCAGTTATGAGGATAAACTGGTTCTGAAGTTTATCTCGGAGAATAACTACAGTCAGCATGTTTCCTACTACAATATCAGCAAGGCCAGTTTCGAGGTCTCAGAGGATATGAATCAGAAAGCATATCAGGGATCGCAGTATGGTATCAAGTTCAGCTTGATGACTCCTTACACAGGGAATCCTTACAATGCAAGCAAGTTTGCCTCTGCCGATCTAAGCTTCAAGTATCCTAATGGCACCACTTACAGGACGCTCAGTAAATCCAACCTCAGTTACGATAGCGAGACCGGCTGGGTGACAGGAGACGTACTTATTGAGCAGGGAGCGCCTAACGGTAGCTACACGCTGGATGCTCAGGTCTCAAATATGTACGGCACGACGAAGTCGTTTACTCACAGCTTCGAGGTACTGACTACCTCCCAGATCTTTTCAGCGACCGACCAGATAACTGTCGATCTGCAGAAGCAGAAAAATTACACGAAGAACTTCACTATAACGAATAAACTCTCAAGCAGCATAACAGTGAATCCTGAAGTAAACGGAGATATACAGGGTATAGCAAACGTAAATTCAGGCCAGAACATCGATATAGCAGCAGGGAATAGCACGAACGTAACTGTAGAGTTCGATATCGATGAAGTACAGGACTACTCTGGAGAAATAGTTCTTCACGATACTGCCTCCGATTACAATGAGACAGTGGATGTCGAGCTTAATGCTCCAGACTGCGGTACGAGGAACGCTACTATCTGTGTAAGCAGAGACGGATGGATTAACGTGACACGTGTAGGAAGAGGCCAGTCAAGCGAGACATTTACACTGAACTACCTTGGACCGGAAGAAGATGTAGCAGTTGAAATAGGGAAGAGAGGCGAAGCTGCCAGCCATATTTCGATATCTAACACCAGTTTCAATCTGTCCGACTCACGAGAGATAACATTGAACTACACAATCAACGAACCGGTAAACGTTACAGGAGAAATATTCGTCAACTCAACCTACGACATCACAATACCTACTGAGGTCGTAGGCGACTTCGCACAGCCACAGGTAAATATGAGTGTAGTGAAAGACACTGTGGACTTAGGAGTAATACAGGCCCTGCAGACAGACTTCAAGGTAGAGGTGCAGAACAATGGAACAACAGCAATAGACTACTTCGAATCAACAGACCAAGTAACTATAGAAGACTATAACTCAATCGATCCATCCTCTACAGGCAATATCACCCTTAATATTTCCAGAGAGGATTACGGACTTACTGATCAGGCTATCACATTAACGGCCTACAGAGCAAACCCTGCAAACACTCAGGAAGAGCTATCCGGATCCTCAGATGCCTTCCAGCTGGTAGCAAGGTTTATGCCTGAAACTGAGGCCGCAGCCCAGAACATAACATCATGGGCAGACGAGCTAATGGGTAAGACTTTCAGTTCATCGATGATCAGCCGACTAGAACAGGCGAAGACCAACGCAACGATTATGAGGGACGAATTTAGCAAAGGGAACGACAAGAAGGCCTTCAGAATATACCAGACGACGATGGACAACCTCGCAAGCATGGAGGAGGAAATAAACAGCAATACAAATACGGGAGGCCAGAACGGTGGAACTGGCCAAGATGATGCAACTGATGATCAGCAGGGCCAGAGCGGTGACTCTTCTGATAGTCCTACAGGCAATCCGTCTGGAGATGCTCAGAAGAAAAGCGGCGGTGCTGGAATACTACCTATTATTCTTGTGGTATTGATACTGGTTGTAGCAGGATTTATCTTCTACACCAGTTACATCCCCGAACCCGGAGACCCACTCTACGAATACCTGGGTGAACAACAGTAATGGTACTAGGATTCCTGAGTTCGCTTCCTCAGCAATACAGCACAGTAATACTTCTGGTGCTGCTGCTTGCAGCATTCATTGCTGCTTTCAAACTTATGGAAATGGTATTCGAGACAATAATGGTGTCGGTGCTCTCAGCAGGAGCATACATAGCATTCACCAGACTGGTATACAACTCAATGCCAGGCCTCAATAATATCCTTCTATTTGCATTTGCAGGAGCATCACTCTACCTAGGATACACCTTACTGGCATCGGCCTACGGCCTCGCAGCAACTGTAATCAGTATACCTTACAGGATAATCAAGTTTGCCTTCAAAGGCCTGAGGAAAGCTTTCAGCTCTCTAATGAGCCAGGCAGAGGAGAAGAAAAAGTCGAGGAAACAGACAGAAAACGAGAAAGAAGTAAAGGAAGTAGTGCTTGACAAGATGAAAGGGGATAAGGACAAAGAGGAAGAAAACTAGTTCTCCTCAGCCTTCAAAGTCAGGCTTCCTGCATTCAACTCATTTATCTTGCCTTCGAAAACAAATCTCTCCTGCTCAGGGTAGACAGTTATATTGCCTGAGAAAGAGTCAATTTTCAGGTTGCTGTTGTTAATACTCGTGGAACTTGAAGCAGTCTCCACAACACCGGAAACTCCATCAAAACTGACTTTAACTCTTCTGGCACCGGTGATCGAGATCCTGCTTGTATCAAGCTCTTTCTCGAAACTGAAACTTCTGGAAGAGTTCACGCCGCTGCTGATGTAACCAGAGGCCCTACCCTTGACATCTGTGCTGTTGGTATCGAAAACCATCTTTCCGTTGAACCCTGTCAATGTAACTTCGGAATCAGAACTTATCGAGAACCTTTCCGCGCTGTAGGAGGTCATGTTCTTCGCAGTGAAGGAGGCCTCTGAGAACTTCAGGGTTTCCTCTCCCTCAGCAGTTATGTTAATACTTACAGATTTTGTAGGCTCAGGCCTGTTCGAAAGCATGGAGAAAATATCTATAGACTTGGGAAATATCCCTTCAAGAATGTTCTTCTGCTGGGAGTTAATATTCTGTACATCTGCTTGATTAAGCGAGCCTCCGTTGATCCCTACTGCAAGGGCCATTATAGAGGCAAATACCGCGGCTAGAATTCTGGCTTCCATAAAAGGAATGTAAAGTCTTGCCTCGATATAAAACCATGTGAAAGCAGTAATCCTAGTCGAACCAGAAATACCGGAGAACACCGGCTCAATCGCCCGCCTAGCCCACAACTACGACTACCAGATACGGATAGTCAATCCGGAATTCAACCTGGAAAAAGCCCGGAAGACAGCGAAAAACGGCCAGGAAAAACTGAGAAACGCAAAAATATACGATAATGTAGAGGAAGCAGTTGACGGACTGGACTTCGTTGTCGGAACCAAGCCAGGTAAAGGAGTGGGCCTGAAAGAGTTCACGCCGAGAGACAATACTTCTATCATGATCGGCCGGGAGAGTTCGGGCCTTTCCAATGAGGAACTTGAAATGTGTGATGCAGTTGTCCATATCGAGACCGAAGACTACCGGTCAATCAACCAGAGTCACGCAACGGCCATAGTAATGCACAGTTTTGCTGAAACGGAAGGAGAAGGCCTTGATCTGGACAAGAAAGAATATATTTCCAGTATAGTTGATTCAGAGGTTTTAGAAAAACTTATTTTCAGGGCCAATCCGTCGGAAAGTGAGGCCAATCGCCTGATCGGTGATCTCAAGGATATGTCTGACTGAGTTCGAACCATTGGTTTCAGAGTTAAAAAGATGGTAAATTAATTCTGTTTCATGCCTCTAGGAATACTTGCAGCAGGCGGAAACGACTTACTAACTCAGATATACCAAATCCTGATGATAATATCCTTCCTGATATTCCCTGCCCTGATAATCTTCGGACCGAGACTTATGGTCTGGCAGGTAGACAGGAAGATGAAAGATGTACTTTTCGACCTCGAGGCCTACAAGGAATCTACAGAGGCCATGTTCCTCGACAAGCTTACGTCCGATCCAAACCCCGGACTTAAGGACAAGATGAACTCTCTGAAGAACTTCCAGATGTCCGCACCAACAAATCTGGACCCGGCAGGAATGGTTCAGAGACTTGAACACGTACTTGACACATCAGAGAGCAAGTTCAGAAGATTCGTAGAGAACCAGGCAGATACAGAAGACGAAGAAGAACTGGCAGACCTGACAATGGCCTTCAAGGGAGTAATGGGTACCAACCAGATCTACAAGGTAATGAACCACTTCAGACAGCTTATCAAGAAAACACAGAACTTTCAGATGGTAGGTCTCGTCAACATGATGATGCCTATCTACAAGGAGATCGCAGAAGCTCAGAAAGAAGCAACACGGGCCTTCGTCAACCAGGCACCGACCGGCGACGGAATCGGCCCGCTTGTCGCAGCTAAGCTCATAGAATCAGACGAAGAACCGGAAGAAGTAGCAGAAGACATCATCAAGTCAGAGGAAGAAATTGACGGCAACAAGGTCCACGTAGTCAAAAGCAGAGGCCCAGGAGCCCGCCTGGGTAAATACGGCGACGCAATTGACACACTCGCCGAAGAAAACGATCTGGAAGCCATCATTACAGTTGATGCAGCCGGAAAGTTCGAGGGAGAAGACACTGGAGCAGTCTACGAAGGCGTAGGCGTCATGATGGGAGGCCCCGGCGTAGAGAAATCGAAGATTGAGGAAGCAGCAACTGACCACGACGTACCGCTTGAAGGAGTAGTAATCAAACAGTCGCCGCCAGAAGCCTCCAAGCCTATGAAGAAAGAGATCTACGAGGCCTACCACGAAGCAGTCGACAAAGTAAACGAAATAGTCGGCGAATACGACGGTGAAGTAGCAGTAGTAGGAGTAGGAAACACCTGCGGAGTAGGCAACACTCGCTCACAGGTAGCTGGAGTCCATAACAGGCTCAGGAAGTTCTGGAAAGAGTACGAAGAAAAGGAAGAGGAAGAAGTCAGCTACCAGGGCATGATGGGAATCCTGCCAGGAGGAGACCAGGCCCAGCTAGAAGAAGTCAAATCCAGCATCCTCTGGAAACTACCAAGATAAGGCCTCTCCTCACTTCTCATTTTTCATTTCTTCTCTTACTCTTCACAGCCATTATTTTTTATACCACTCCAGCCAATCAATGTGTATGTATAAGAAGCTGCTACTAGCCCTACTGTTCTTTACATTCTTCCTGACTCAAGCTAACGCTGTTAGCTGGGACTGGACTCCCGCCACATCAGATCCGGCAGAAGGAGATGACTATGAAAACGGAGTTGAGAACTTTGAATATGGGGACACGGTTAGAAATGCGTTTAGGGGCTCGATAGGTAAGGAGTTTGTTCTCTCATGTAATGATGGTGTTGGATATTCAGGTAGTTGCCCTGCTAAGGATTTGACTCTAAATATTTGCGGTAAATCGATAAATCTTAATCACAAAGGTACTACTGAGGGCAATCCCGGTGAACATGTGTGGGGGATGTCAACCCATAGGGTATATGGTAGTGAAAATTACGGAGGAAATATCCCTTGTTATCTAGGATCTCATAGTATTACCATTACAAATGATGGCTCGCCAGTAGGTATTCCAGATGACGAGGACGACTTCAATGTAGTGCCGGAAGACATGCCGCCTAATAGAGGGAAATACCTTATCATGGCTATGGACCAGGCTGGCTCCACTGCAGAGGGATCTTCTCTTGACAATATTCATGGCTTCTTCCTCTCAAATGATCCAAGCTGGAAGAGCTTCAGTCTTTCTAAGACTGATGTTGTAGCAGCTGAGATGGATGCAGGGTGTCCTGACATGCTGAAAGTACAGTCAAAAGCTGTAGGCACTGTAATACCTATGGAGGATGGCTTCAAGATGAGGAGAGCTGTTAAAATGGATACGATAAACTATCACACGTCTTGGACTTGCACAGATGCGCAGATGGATGCATGGGAATTACTTGATTCTCCTCTAAATAAGAACCTCGGCAGAAAGTTTGGAGTAAAGGAAAGGTTGTATCCCGGCAGTATTTCACCTGTCTGGGACCGTAACTCTGAAGGATACTACCCTGATGGAGAAATAATCAAGGCCAAGACTACATCTGGACAGGGGCCTTTCTGGTTTATCTGCAGAGGAAGTATGGATGGCCAGAGAGTAAATGTAGACGGTCAAACCTACCGGTGCGATGTCAAAGGTAACGGTGTTGACTGGAGAGGAAATGAGCCAAAGACATGGATTATACCAGATGATGGGCCAACCTGTCAGTCACCGGTAGTAGGGCTTAAACCTGATGGAACAAAGGCAGTATTTTGGGATGTTAACGAAGATGCTGCACCTACCGATGCACGTACCGGCTGCAACTACACGAATATCGATACCACTATAGAGACAGGTCAGCCCGATCTCTTCCTGTGTAGCAAGTCAGATGGCCCTAGAGAAACCTCTGCAACCGGTGGAGACACTTTGACAACCGGTGAAGAAAACTACTGCCAGTTTAATATGGACTCAACAGGAAGCTTATCTCTGGGAGACTACCACAATGGGAGCGCTCTTGCGGTAAGATACTTCGTTCCTAAGGAAGCAATACCTGTAGGAGAAGAAGGTTCGGAATATGCAACTACCTCAGGGTTCAAGAATACAAGATACGATCACATACACCGTGCTGAGCTAGATGCAATACCCTGCAACTATGAGGACTATAACTACTATCCTTGCAGAACAGCTCACAACCAGAGCAAATACCAAGGAATTAACGTTTCAACAGGAACAGCCTACAACAACTCATTTACCAACTTGGACGAAGACGCAGTAAGAAACATGTGGAAAGTAAGCAACGCAACAGGCCAGTACACATCAGATATTGATGGAATAGATAGTTCCCGACTGAACCAGATAGACGTTGGTAGAAACAACTCCGAAGTATTCAATGGAGGATTCTACCCTAAATGCTTAGGAGGCCAGCAGTGGACATATACTCCTACTCAAGAAACAGTTTCGGGATGGGAGTGTTCCGGTGCGCTAGATTTCAAAATACCAGTTTACTCCTTTGATACCAGCCAGTTCTATGGAGAAACTACAACTGGTTTCTGGATTAAGCCATATGTTTTCAGAGAAGTTACTGCAGACCCTCAATTTACAAGTTACCGACAGGCAAGGTTAGATGAAGATAAATCTGCTGCGACTCTTGAGCAGATTAGATCGGTTTGCTGGGAGGGAACTGCCTCTGAGAAGCCAAGTGAGTTTAATTCCAGTAACTCCGGCGACTGGTTTGCTAAAGAAGTAACTGGAATAGGTACCAGTCCAAGCGTGCCTGTTCCTGTAGTAGGTAACTTCAGTGCTTCTTCAAGCTCTGTTGGAGACTATACCTGCAAGTTTGAGTTTATCAACTCTAATGGTAACCCTGTTAGAGTTCAGGGTAACTTGGTAGCTATCTCTCATGAGGCTGCTGCCAAACAGCACCGTTCTCTGGCCATCCTTACGGGAGAGTACTCTACATGGATTAACCCGGACTGGTTCGCTGAATCAACTATCTGTGGCGGGAGTTGCAGTCTGCTGATAGAGAAAGAGGACCTGAACGGTACAGTACCTCAGTCACAGGTTAGAAGACTAACCAGTCAGTGGAAAGATAATCTGGGATACAGCTACAGCAGCTTTACTCCAAACGGATACCTAGCACAATAAAGAACTATGCGCCGGCCAGTGTTTGCTGGCCCATGTCTCCTTCTATTTCTTCTCCCTCCAGTGTTGCGTCGATTTCTTCCGCGCTCATCGAGTAGGAAGGATTGTCTCGGAGGAACTGGTTGAAATCATCGTAATGGCCTTGTTCATCCTGCCATACATCTTCGACAACAGATTCGTCTTCTACAACTGCGTACTGTGGGTTCCCGGTGTCTCCGTAGATTATGTGGTTGGTGTCCTTGTCTTTTAGCAGTTCGTTCATCACTTTAGCTTGGTTATGTAGTTCTTGGAAGTCAGCGTCATTTTGATTGTAGGTTCTTAGTTTTTCCGTGAAGTCTTGGAGGTACTCTGTTGTTGGGGCAACTTTTTCTGCTCGAGCCATGGAGGCTTTATTACCCTCTACTTCGGCCGTGATAGGGGAGCTTGCTATATTCTTGACTAAAGACGATGCTTTTCTTTTGTTTGACTCAAAATTTGAGTTGTATTGGTTGTTACTGTGTCCTTCCCATCCAAACCGTAGTGGGTGCCAGAACTGCTGGTAGCCATCGTTTCCTGGTTCTAAGTACCCTGAGTTCTCTACTAATGGATGCATCTGAGGGTCTTCTGACGTGGCTGTTACTGGTCCCTTTATGGTCTCCATTATCCGGAGTTCGTCGGTTCCATCGGCGTTTTTTCCGTAGATTAGGCCATTGCCGTGTCCGCCGTCTAACTGGAATTCCCATGCATGTAGTTCCAGGTCTCTGTTATTCTTCTGTTCAACTGCCTGTTCCAGAACGGGGGCGTAGACATTGTTCTCGCTGCTTATTGGGCCTTCGTTGGTCATTGTGCGTTGCCAGTTGAAGTAGTAGCTGTGTATCCAGTCGAGTGCTTCTTCTACTGTTTCTGCATTTGAGAACTTTTCGGCGTTGAAGTGGCCGAAGCTCTCTCCCCACTCTCCGTTTGGATAGACAAAGCCGTAACCCTGTTTTGCTTGCTCTATCTGTGGATTGCCTGTATCTGTTCCTATGCTTTGTATGAACTGACTGGTTTCTGATGACGGGTCTGTCTGTGGGCTCGGTGCTAGTTCTTCGTAGTCGTTGTCGTGGTACCATTCGAGTGCGGCGAGATCGACTCCTAGTTTGTCGAATCCTAGGGCCTCGTGACTGCTGTAGGTGTCGAGTGTTGGATCTGTGGTGATGAATCCGCCTTTTTCCTGCAAGTAGTTTTCCTCGTCGCTTTTCTGCTGTATTGTGTTCCTCAGTTCTTCATTTCTCTCTGGTACTACATCCAGTTTGTAGTTTCCTGGTGTAGGTTTGGAGGCCTGTGCTGTGTCTTCTGCTGTCGCTCCGTTTCTACTTGCTGTTGCCTTGAATTCCTGTTGGCCCTTCTTCATTTGGCCTGGCTGTACTGTTAAACTGTTTTCCTGCCACTGTTCTGACTCTCTGTTAATCTGTACTTTACCGTTGCTTACAGTTACTTGAGTGGGTTGGCCGCTGCTCTGAACTGAGAATTGGGCCTGGTAGTCCTCAATACTCTGAGAATCTGTCCAGATTGAAGGCAGTTGAGAAGGTTGGGCCTCTGTAGAAATACTTACAGAAATATCTTGGCTAGGGTTGTTATCGTTACTGTTGTTACTTTCATCTCCACCTGTAACTGTGTTGCACCCTGCAAGGCCTGTTAAGGTTGCAGCGCCGGCGGCCTTCATGAAGTCTCGTCGTTTCAAAGACAGAACCCTCGTTGTTACTAAGTAATAACGTCATGCTCGTTTATATATCTTTTCTACAATGGAGGTGCCGACCTATACTCTTTGAGAGGTTTTTTATTCACGGCCTCACCTTTAGAACTTATGAGTATTAGAAAAGCTCTAGCCATAGCTTTACTTCTCTCAGTACTGGCTGGAACTATCTCTGCCTACCAGTTTACAGGGGGTTCTGAAGACACAGGCACCGGGCCTCCTGAGCGACCTCCTCAACCATCTGCATGCTTGGATAGTAGCGATAATGATGGTGATGGCTTGGTGGATGGAAAAGATTCGGACAGCGATAATGATGGAACTCCTAACTGGCAAGAGGTAAATGCTGATGGCCCTGATCCTGGCTGCTCGAAACCATATGATTACGATGACAGCGAGGCAAATATGTACGATCTCGATGCATCTTGGATCTTCGGCACGAGATTCTCGGCCCCTACTCCGCAAGATTCATCTGTATTCTATGGTTCGGAACTCATAACAAATGGATCATCTACTACTGTCCATCCAGATACTGTATCTACTTCTAACTCTATAATTGAGTATTATGTTGAAGGATCCTCTGATAACTGGGGTGGAGGCGACAAAAAGTCGGTTGAGATCTCTAACTCTGAGAACAGGCCACAGGGCACAATGACTGGCACAACAACTACCGGTGTTGAAGGATCTGCTGAACTAATAGATGCACCTTATAATTCTAGTAGCGATGGCCAGTGTGGGGATGGTATAGAGAACTCAGATGAGAACAACCTTGACTGTCCGGAGGATTATGGCCTTCCGGATGATGCAGGCACCACAAAAAGTACTTCATCTGAAACTCTTTCCGACAGGTTTAATGCCAAAGTCAGTCAGTGGAATGTGAACAATGCTAACGGTGTCTCTGTAGGCGATCCCAACAATCAGGCTAACAACGGCGAGTATCTGACTTCAAAGAATAATAATGATGATCTGGCTGATAATATCGAGTACAGGTTCAGTAACTCTGGTCAAGGCCTTGTAGCTCCTGAAGCGGAAGGCCAGAAAACTGATGATATAAGCGGATCCTTCCCTTACACCAGCGACCTGCAGAGTGGAACGCAGGCTAACGCTGGAGAGACTACTGATCAGGTTGTTCAGGATCAACAGTGGACTGATGTTCCCGACTACTATCTGAAGGATGCTGATGGAGATGGTGCTCCGGACGAGCTCTGGATGGTTTACCCTGAGAAAGTTGGAGAAACAAAGATGGGATCGGTAACTGACTATGACCTTACCGGTGATAAAAATGTTGAGACATGGGAGGTCACCGGTAGCGAGGGTACCTGCTCTGGGGCTAATTGCTCTACTTCCGGCAGTGTCTGTAGCAGTGTTGATCAGGGTACAGATACAAAATATACTCTTGAAAGTGAGACCACGACTACTGTCTCCGATAGTGGTAATGAACAGTACTACGCTGATAGCAGCGGGAGCTACCAGCACAGTAAAGAAAATACCAATCTCAATCAGGTTTCAGTTGAAGTAACACATCATCCTGGCTACAATACAGAGACTGTTGATGATGACGGCTGTGGAGGGTATACTACTACTGGTTCCTGTACCTCAAGCCAGGGGTGTAGCTCAGGTTCAACTCCTGTCGCCAGCGAAGTTTCCGACCAGGATATTGCTACAGGCCAGACCAGTAACACGATTACTTACAGGTACGAAGATATCGAACTTCATACAGCAAAAGTCTTTGATTTGAATCCGGCGGAAAATCCTTCTTACTCGCCGGCATTTCCTACAAATGCTCTTTTCGAGGGAGATACTTTCAAGTACGGAACTGAGGCATATTCTCGTTCCAATATCAAGTACAATGCGTTTAACGGGGATGCCTACTTTGCTTATACTGTAGATAAAGATAGTAAGACTCTGGGCAATGATGAGGCCTTGACTTCCAGCAGTTACCATATCCAGGTTGATGGGACGGCATTTGAGTCCGTAAGAGATTATGAGAAGACCTGGGATGTAGATGGGCCTGAAGGCCAGTCAGACGGGTATATTGCGGTGCTTCACCGTAAGGGTTACCTTGGTTCGGGACAGGTTGAGCTACAGGGTAAGAGCAACAGGTTGATGGCGACGGAGATTACTGATGGGAACTCTGCAGTAGATATTGTTCAGCCATCAGATGCTCTAGGAGAGGTAGGTCTTGCCGGCGGTTGTAATGATCCTTTCACTCACTGTATTGCGGCTGTAGATGTAATGTTCCGTAACATTAACAACTGGCGTAATCCGAAAGATCCTTCTGTCCAGACTGGTAGTGAGGCCTATCCTACAGCTGTGACTTACAGGCATGATATAGAGAATACTAATCGCTCTCTCGGAGTTTGTAAGATGTATCAGGAGCTCGACCCTGATGCAGCGATTGGTTCTAACTACGGTTCAAATACTGATAGCCCCACCCAGAGTTCTGATAAAAGGTGTGCCGGCGATACGGCCACTGAGTTCTGGGTTACTATGGAAGGCCCAGAGATTGATGAAAGCGCTATCTCTACCCACCACCTTGAAGGAACCGCGGACAGAATTACTGACTGTCTATGGTATGGTGTAGATGTTCCGGAGGGAACAGTCAGGACATCAGGAACTCAGGAGTACTCTCAGTATGAACTGGGAGGTTACTCTCCTGACGGTGAGGTGTGCTTAGCTATAGATAGCAGCGGAGAGTCATTTACTCAGAATGGAAAGACCTACGAGGAAACTCTCCCTTCCAATGATCCTGGAGATGACGTCCCTTATGATAACTACGACTACGACGATGATGGAACTGTTGAAGAGGTAGGCGGAGAATGGTATGATCTAGATAATAAGAGGATAAACCAGTACCTCAGAAACAACGGGAATATACTGGTAACAAATGGAGATCCAGATAACGCATCGCAGATAGCCTATTACTGGCGTCAAAATGAGAACCCGTCACATCCCGACTTCAATCCGAAAGGCCTTGGATCAGGGGATAATATCGGCGTAACGCTCGAAGACGACTGCGGCCCTCTGCTTATCGGCTGCGATGAGTCAAAATCAAAGACTGAAGGGAAGGAGCCTGTGTTCTTCAGCTTCTTCTGGCAGCTGGTGGGCTTCCAGTGAGAAAAGCAGTTCTTGTAGCTTCCCTACTGCTTTCCCTGTTCGTAGCTCCTGCTTCAGGTCAGATGTATATGGAGGACATGTCAGGAACGCAGAGCGACTGGAGTTGCTATACTACAGGAAGATCGCTGGATAAATGTACTACAGATGCTACCGGAAGTTACTCCACTCCAGAACAGTCGGCAAAGGCCACGGGGAGATACGAGATCTGTGGTAAAGGAGGCATAACGAAATCTTTCAATTTCTCTCGGCAGCCAAAGTATCTGAGCTTTGACTACAGAATAAGTCTAGACAGCTGGGGCAAGGGAACTATATACATCAACGACTCCTCCGGAGTCACAGAGCTTATTGACAAGAAAAGAACAGGTTCAACCTATGATTCTGGCTGGAGAAGCGAAACATTTGTAGTCAGCTCACAGGACAAAGACTTCTCTCTCACCGCAGGAAGTATAAGCAGCTCCAGCTTCTGCGACAGCAAGCCGGAAGATAGATCATGGAAAGTATGGGTAGACGATATCAAGGTAACATCCAGCGCAGACAAACCAAATGAACCTTCCTTCCGACAGCCAGAGGATGGAGCAACGGCAACACGCACAACAGTAGAACTCTCAACAAGGATAACAGATCCTAACGACGACACTATGAACGTAAGTTTCCACAGAGCCGATGGCACACTGATAGAGAACGAAACGGCTCCCAGTGGAGCAACAGTCTCAGTATACTGGGGAGGTCTAAGTGATGGAGGGAGTTACAGTTGGTACATCAAAGCCTGTGATGGAACCGGCCAGTGCAGAATTACCGATACCTGGAGTTTTACTGTAGATAAGGCTGCAGAGAAAACATATACTGGAGGAGGCCTGATGGATGAAGACTATACAAAGATCGGTGAGAACAGGAGCGTAGGAAACTACTACTTTGAGGGCTATGTTAACAAGCTGGAGGAGGCTACCAACCAGCTGGAGGATGGAATGGATACAAGTTACTACAGTCCAAGCGATTACGGTATCTGGTCGGACTCCGATGGCTCTCAGGGGAGTGCAGATCAATGGGCCATCACAAAGTACCAGAACTGGTCGATATCGAACAGAGGGATTCCATATCCTCCAGGCCCAACAGTAATCTCTCCGCAGATAAGACAGGGGGGTCTTTACCATCCAAGCTACAGCAGCGAGGGAGGAACATATTATCACAAGACCTACGGCGGGCCATATCGAAGCGTTCCTACTAATCTAGGCGCCTTCACCTCTCCAAGTGTTTCCAAGAAGGACAAGGTAATGGGCAACTCGTTCGCTGCTGTAGCTGCACAGAACTTTACAGGTGCTTTCGGGCCTGTTCGAGAAGGTGATGGAGTATGGGTAGATCCTGATGATATACGGTCAATGAATGAATTATTGGAGGGGCCTTGGCTACAGAAACTTGTATACAATACTGACCTTACCGGTCCTGACATGGGTCTCGGCTTCAATCTTGGAGATAACCGAGGAATAAGCTATCGTTCAGGATTTGGCTCTCCAAGATCCTACGTTATGTACGGTAATGTCTACTTTGAAGGAGAAGCGGATAAAGTTGATAATGACGGAGATGGAGTTGTAGACGAGGAATGGAACAGCAATGGAACAGTCGGTGAATCCAAGCCTTATATAGAGGCCCCGATGTGTGGTGATGATCAATACGAATACCTGCTTGAAGAGCTAGGAGAGTCAAAGAGATCGGTAGCAGGAGATGGAAAGTATGCCTGTACTGATTCACAGAACGTCTGTATAGATATGAGTGCGGAAGGAAGTAAGGTATTCGGCCTAGGAGTTTACCGGCAGACAGATGAGCCTGATGAAGCCTTCGGGAGATCCAAGCTTGATAAGGAGGCCTGTGCAGTGATAGGCACCGATACAGTTGCTAAGTGGTATGATCAGGACTTCAAACAGAGGCTGTGCCGCGACAACACTCTCTACGGTAATAGCGGCGTAAGATGGTTCTCGGAAAGTGAGATCGCACAGCACCCAGCAGCGTTCAAAGGAGGAATAGACGACGACTTCAACGAATTTATAGAGGAAAACAGGGCGCTGGAAGGAACAACCTCGCAAAACCTCCAGTCAGATCCTACAAGAACCTACACATCTTCCAGCAGCCTGGGCCAGTACAGTCCCGTACCGACAGGTAATGCGGATCAGAGAAACGGTGTCTCAAATACTACAATAGCAACACCTGGCTTCTGTGGTGGAGATGACTCATCAGAATACCTGGTAACGCAGGAAGGCGTAACGAGTCTCATTCAGACCAACAACTCCATCATAGGAGTTGCTTCACAGCCGGGCGCATGTATACTTGATGGAGCCAAGTATCCTGAAGTTTCCAGCGACAAAAGGGAGCTTTACAGTCCTGGAGCGCAGATAGAGTTCGATCTCGGAAGCGATACCAAGATGATATCATGTTACGGCGGAGCCTGGTACCAGAAATGGCCTGTAGTATTCAGAAAAGATACTGTAGATGTGCCTCTAGGAACCTCTCGACTAGCACAGTTCAAGGTAATCAACGTGGAGACAGAGGCAAAAACCTTCAATATCGAGCTTAAGGACGACAGCTCCAGTAACTGGAACAACGCATGGTCATACCTATCCCAGGAAGATGCCACAAGATCCGATACAGTAACAGCGACTATAGGCGCTCAGTCATCCAGGACATACACAGTTAAACTCTACGGAGGGAACTCAAACGTAGACAACGCACAGATCACGGTAAGAGCTGCCTCAGCAGATGGCACAATATCCGGTGACGACAGCATCCGAATTGATGTAACAAAGGCCCCTAACTCCACGCAGACCGGAGCGACTTCCAGCAACGCAGTACCCGGAATAGGCCTACCACAGATAGTAGTGCTGCTTATGCTATCCTCAACAATGTTCCTCTACTGGAACAAACCGTAAACTATTTCAAAATTCTCTTTCTCTTTTACTGTATGAACGGTGGCTACGTTCCGCAGCTTCCTCAACAAAGCTGCATTGCAGGATAAACAGTATTCTCAACATTTCCTTAGCCACTGCTCTACCCATTCTAACGTGATTTCTATGACACAATCAACCAAAGGTGGATATGTTCCACACGACTGGTTACGCTCAGTCGACACGCAATAATGCGTTCAGAAGAACGCATTCAAACACAACTCAAAACCTTTCAACAGAAAAATTCTCAGGCCGGTCGCTATGAAACGTAGCGAACTATTTGCCACAACCTCCAAGGAATCGGAGGCTGAGTTCGACTGCCGCAGTGCAGAACTTGCCGTAAAGGCCGGGCTGGTCCACAACTATGGTTCCGGAACTTTCGGATTCACACACCTGGGCCGGAAAGTACTGGACAATATAGAAGAAGTAATCAGGGATGAGATGGACGAGATAGGCCAGGAAGTGACGATGAACATCCTGCAGAACTCGGAGATGTGGGAGAAGTCCGGGAGGTGGAAGAACTTTGAGGGAGACGAGTTCTTCACACTGAAGAACCGTGACAACAGAGATTTCACGATCGCGGCGACGCATGAAGAAGCCTCTGTCGAACTTGTCCGGAAGAAGATTCGATCCTACAGAGACCTGGACTTCATCATCTACCAGATAGGTCGAAAGTTCAGAGACGACAGAGCCAGGAAAGGCCTTCTGCGTGGGAAAGAGTTCTTCATGAAGGATGCCTACAGCTTCCACGCCGACAGAGAGCAACTTCAGGAAACCTACCATGAAATGATTGAGGCCTACACCACGATCTTCGAGAAACTAGGCCTTGAATTTTCCAGAGTCTCCGCTGAAAACGGTTCAATGGGAGGCAGTCAGAGCCATGAGTTCATGGCTGAATCAGAGATCGGTAGCGACACATACCTCAAATGCGTGGATTCGGAGTGCAGATACGGCGCCAAAGATCTGGGTGAAGAGAAATGCCGTGAATGTGGCTCTGAACTTCAGGATGTCAGCGGCATCGAGATAGGCCATCTGTTCAAGCTTGGCAAAAGATACAGCTCCAAAATGGATCTGACATTTACCGATGAAGATGGAGAGGAGAAAGATGTCATCATGGCCTCCTACGGAATCGGTGTATCAAGGCTGATCGCAGCAATAATCGAGCAGAACAACGATGAAAACGGCATCACCTGGAACAGTAAGGTGTCTGCCTTTGACTGCTCGATCATCATTGCAAGACATGAAGATGCGGCAGTTGAAAAGGCGGAAGAGCTGCACGATAAACTTTCCGAAAGAGGCCTTGAAGTCCTGCTCTTCGATGAAGGATCTGTCGGTGAGAAGTTCGCTGAGTCCGATCTAATGGGGATCAAACGGAAGGTCATATTGGGGAATAACTACCTGGAGAACGATGTGATTGAGGTAGAGAAGAGGGATGGACGAACCTTCCAGGCCGACTTTGAGGAGATTAAGGAGGTGGTATCCTCCTGAAATTTATTCAATTTCTATATGCCTGGTATGGTTACATTCCTCGCATTGGACCTCTATTTTACCGTACCTAGTTTTAGATCCGATCGTGGTCAGACCTGAGTATTTGAACTTGCTGTTGTGCCTGTCGTTTTTGAAGTACCACTCGTTTCCACAGGCCGGGCAGTTCATCTCGACTTCTGTCGCCCTTCTCTCCGTTCTTTCCTTGTGCCTTTTCTTTTCCTCTTTTTTCTTCTCCTTTCTTTTCTTTTCCTTGAACTCTTCGGTTTTGTTTATGGATTCGCCTTTACTGAAGCTGGAGGGATACTTTTTCTGGGCTTTTTTACTGTGTTTTCTCCCGTTTCCATAGACTAGGAAACCTAAGAGTCCACTTGCTCCTGCTATAGGTATCCAGAGTATCCACATCAGGATAGGGTGAAGGCCGCTTAACGCGAATCCTGAAAGTACAGGTCCTCCGATACCGATTCCGGCTGCCTGTTTCTTTCTTTTCTCGCCGTGTTCTCTTTTCTCCTTTCCAGGATCCGAACCGCATTCAGGACATTCATTCAGGTCTGCATCAATAATTTCGCCACATTCCTCACATGCTGCTTTCCTTACTGTCCCGCATGAACTGCATTTTCTATCTCCATCATCGAACCGTTCGCTGCATTCCGGGCAGAAAAGCCGTTTCTGACCGCAGAAAGAACAGAACCATTCATCGTCTCCTATCTCTTCATCGCAGTTACTTGATCCATAACACATATTCAGGTTAATTTTTCCTCAGCCTTATGTAGTTTTTTCAATCTAGCTGGATTTTTCAGGGAAAAAGTAACTTCCAGGCAGGCAAGAAAATTAAGAATTACTCCTCAGAACTTATTGTATGAGCCAGGAACTCGGTATCACGGTAAAGAAAGATCAGAACCCTTCAGAATGGTATACGCAGGTAGTCCAGAAAGCAGAGCTAGCGGATTACGCACCTGTCAAGGGCTGCATGATAATCAAGCCGTACGGCAACAAGCTATGGGAATCAATCAAGGAAGACTTCAACTCCAAGATCACAGATACCGGGGTAGAAAACGCATACTTCCCACTATTCATACCGGAGAGCTACCTGGAAAAAGAAGAAGATATTGTAGAAGGGTTTGATCCTGAAGTCGCATGGGTAACACATGGAGGCGACAAAGAACTGGAGGAAAGACTTGCAGTAAGGCCTACATCTGAAAGCATAATCGCACCATACATGGCTGACGAAGTAAGAAGCCACAGAGACCTGCCTCTAAGACTCAATCAGTGGGCCAACGTTGTACGCTGGGAAGCCACAGACACAAGGCCTTTCCTGAGGACCAGAGAGTTCCTCTGGCAGGAAGGACACACAGCACATGCAACAGAGGAAAGTGCTGACGAAGAGACTATGTTGAGGCTGGAGCAGTATCAGGAAGTAATCGAAGATCACCTTGCCATTCCTTCGATCCTGGGTTACAAGCCGGAGCATGATAAGTTCCCGGGCGCCAAATACACTACAACAATCGAAACCTTGATGCCGGATGGAAAAAGTATTCAGTCGGGAACATCTCACCAGCTGGGCCAGCACTTTGCCGAGGCCTTCGAGATAGAGTTCGAGGATGAGGACTCGGATACTCAGACTGCGTGGACGACGTCCTGGGGCCTCTCAACAAGGACGATCGGTGCTTTGATCATGGCACACGGTGACGATGATGGCCTTAGATTGCCTCCTCGTGTTGCACCGACACAAGTGGTCGTCGTACCTATCTATCAGGAGGACAATCAGGAAGAAGTAGTTGAATACGCAGAAAAAGTGACGGAAGAGCTCGAAGCTGAAGGCCTGAGAGTAGACCTCGATGACAGAGATCACAGAACTCCTGGCTACAAGTTCAACGAATGGGAGTTGAAAGGAGTACCTCTCAGAGTAGAGATAGGGCCTAACGAAGTAGAAGACGATGCAGTTACACCTGTTAGAAGAGACAGCGGCGAGAAAAACATGGGCCAGGACAGAGAAGAGTTCGTGGAGGAAGCCGAAGAAGTACTGGAAAACATCCAGGAATCACTTTACAACGAGTTAGAAGAGTATCTGCATGAAAATATCAGAGAGGCCGACTCGAAGAACGAGATTCTGGCGACAATAGGCAAGAACCGTGGATACGTCAAGGCCCGATGGTGCGGAAAAGAGGAATGCGAGGCCGAAGTGAAGGACGAAGTCTCTGCCGAGATCGTAGTGCTACCGTTCCGAGAGGACTCCAAGCCTGCTACTATCCAGGCCTCCGAAGAACACATCGACGGAGAATGCGCAGTCTGCGGTGAAGAAGCCGAGAGATGGGCCTACTTTGCGAAAAATTACTGAGGGAGTAATTTTTCTCTCTTTTCTCTTGCTTACGTTTTCTTAAGCTTCAGGCCCGACTAACTGCTTTATGATCCTCAAAAACATTCGATACCTGGTAACTCAGAACGATGATCGGCAGATTATAGAGGATGTTGATCTGTTGATTCATGGTGACAGGATTGCTGGTATAGGCCATCAGATACCTGCTGGGAACCACAGGATAATTGACTGCAGCAACAAGGTGGTGATGCCGGGCCTGATAAATGCTCATACTCATGTTTCGATGACTCTTCTGCGTGGGATTTCTGATAACAAGGAGTTGCAGGACTGGCTTGAGGAAGATATATTTCCCGCCGAGGAGAAGCTGGAAGAGGAGGATGCCTACATAGGTGCTCTTCTGGGATGTATGGAGATGCTGACAACCGGTACAACTACATTCAACGATATGTATGATCATATGGATCAGGTCGCCGAGGCCGTAGATCAGACAGGTATCCGTGCTATGCTTGGAAGAGGCCTTCTGGATGTTGATGGTGAGAGAGACAGGAGAGTGGATGAAGCGATTGAACTGGTTGAGAGCTGCCGTGGCCATGGTAGGATCTCTACCTGTTTCGCCCCTCACGGAGTTTACACTGCTTCGGAACAGCTTCTACTAGAGGCCAAGGACTGTGCAGAGATCTTCAACACCTCATATCACATTCATGTCTCGGAAACCGAGAAAGAAGTAAATGACTCGATAGATGAAAACGAGAAACCGCCGCTGGAATACCTCAACGAACTGGGACTTGTAAACAACGATTTGATAGCAGCACATGGAGTCTGGCTGACGGATAAGGAAAAGCAGATCATGGCAGAAAAAGGAGGAAATGTGATCCACAACCCTGCAGCAAACCTGAAACTAGGTTCGGGGATCGCAGACATACCGGAAATAATGGAGAAGGAGATCAACGTAGCTCTCGGAACCGATGGCGTAGCATCCAACAACAACCTCAACCTGTTCGAAGAGGCAAAACTTGCATCAATACTTCACAAGAGGAACAACCCGGAAAAGATCAATGAACAGCAGATACTCGATATGGCCACGATAAACGGTGCGAAAGCACTGGGGCTGGAAGATGAGATAGGATCTATAGAGCTCGGGAAGAAAGCCGACCTGATAACGATAGACCTTGACTCGCCGGATATGACTCCTGTACACGGCAAGAAAGGCCTGATATCCAATATAGTGTACTCGTTCTCAGGGAAGGTTGACGATGTAGTAGTCGATGGCGAACCCGTTGTTCAGGGTGGAGAGGTCGTTAAAGTAGGTAGAGAGAAAATTTTGAAGTACGCAGCAGATCTATCGGAAAAGTTCGAATAAGAAGTAGAGAGTAAAAAGATTTTTACAAGCCAGGTCAGCTTTACAGATGACATGGACGAAGTACTGGATATCCTGACAGAGTTTGCGCCTATCGAAACCCTGATATCCATAATCGCCGGCCTGATGATGGTAGCAGGCCTTATCGTAACGGTTGGAGGCTACTTCCTCAACCTTAACCTCTTCGACGAACTAGGGATTGCGGTAGGAGTAGTACTGATAATCGCTGGAGTACTGCTATACGTCTTCAGCTCTGTAGCAGGAGAGGCCCTGGAGCTAGTCCTCGGCTAGAAAAGAAGAAAAAAGGCCTTCTTTTCTTTTTCTATACTTTTGCGTCTTTCAACTCTGGTTTCTCATCGATGCTCGGGATAGTTTTCTTCTGCTTGATCCTGCGGAACTTATCATGATCTTTAGGTTCTAGCAGGGTAATAGCTTCTCCTTCACGACCCTGGCGTCCTGCACGGCCGATCTGTGAGTGTAGGTGTCTGCTGTATCCGGTACGTCATAGTTGAAAACATGTGTTACCCGGTCTACATCGATTCCACGTGCTGCGACATCAGTCGCGACTACGACTTTGATCTCGCCGTTTGCGAACTTCTCCAGAGTGTCTTCTCTCTGGTTCTGGTTCATATCGCCGTTAAGCTCCTGTGCATCGATACCGTTTTTCCTCAGCTTGTCTGCAAGCCAGCGGGTAGTAGCCTTTGTCTGGCAGAAAACAACGGATAGATCTCTATCCTTCTTCTCTAGGAAGGTGTACAGAAGCGAGAGCTTCTTGTCGGACTTTGCGTTAACGTATTTCTCATCGAGATTTCGTGTCTGCTTGCTTTTCTTGATCCTTATAGTCTCCGGATCAATATCGTATCGGTCGCACATCTTCTTCAGTGAACGTGGAATCGTGGCGCCGAAAAGAAGGTTCTGACGTTCATCTGGAAGATAGCTGATAATATCCTCCAGTTCGTCCTGGAAACCCATGTCAAGCATGCGGTCTGCCTCATCCAGAACAAAGAAATCCAGATTATCGACTTTAAGCTGGCCTTTGCCCAGTAGATCGAGAACTCTTCCCGGTGTACCGACCACTATATTGGCCTTTTTCGCTCCCTCGATCTGAGGCTCGTAACTTACTCCACCGTAGATAGTAACTGTTTCGACAGGCTTGCCGGCAGCTGTATCAATCTCTTTCGTAATTTGCTTCGCCAGTTCCCTTGTAGGCGATAGAATCAAGGCCTGTGTATCGCTTCCGTGGACCTGCTCCATTATAGGTAGGGAGAATGCCAGTGTCTTACCGGATCCTGTCTCGGACTCGACCATGAGGTCTTTGCCCTCGAAAACTTTAGGTATAGCTTTTTCCTGTACTTCTGTAGGTTCTGTAATACCGTGTTTCTCCAGTTTCTCAACTGTCCTGTCTGAAATATTAAGCTCTGAAAAATTCATCTTACTAAATCAAATCCTCGTATTATACCAAAGTATTGGCCCTCTGTCTTTTTAGGTATATTACTTTTCCAGGAACACAGGTTTTCCTCTGTCCAGCATCTTTTCTTCTCCAAGCCAGACGGTAGGGCTCTCGCAGACAGCATCCCAGTGTACACTGCAAGGGTTGTATCTTTCGTGATCTTCCGGGAAGTAGTGGGTATTGTCGCCGAACGCTATGTGGACTGTTCCAAGCACTTTCTCGTCCTGCAGAGTTTTACCTATCAATGTGGCCTCAGGATTTGTCCCGAAACCGAACTCAGCTATATTCCTCACGCATTCATCTTCCATTGCATCCTTCAGCTTGGATTCTCCCTTCACCTCTACAACCTGCGAGTTCTCTATTACTACTTCAGTTCCTGAATCCGCATGAGGGAAGTGATCTATAACCAGAGTACCATTCATCTCTATCACTCCTCCATGAACCTCTCCAGCCGGAAGATTACCGAAGTCTCCCGGCTCATGTATTATCCCGGTATCTGTAAAGAAGGAGTCCATACGAACCTTGAACTCAAGATCTGTGCCTGAAGGAGTCTCAATTCTTATTTTCTGGCCTTCTTCAAGAAATGAGAAAGCTTTCTGTGAAATTTCCTCTATCCTGCTGTAGTCGGCCTGCAAGGAGCCTGTCCAGATCTCCTTGTTAACTCCAGGAAGCGTAGCTCCTCTTGCACCTGCTTTATTGGCATCTACACGGGCCTGTGTATGGCTTATAGACTTGACTGTAGGAGCAATAAACACATCTGAGCTCTTCATAGCCTCTGCAACATCCTCCGGTGGCTCGGTTCCAGAGGTATCAGGCTCAGGGTATTCTCTGTACTCCAGACTTCCAGCTTTCCTTTCCGTAACTGAACGTAAGGCCTCTATGATGTCTGGGTCGTTCCCATCATCAACTATCACAACAGACTCATCGCTACCGATATCCAGACACTGGTTCACAATTCTTTCAGCACCTTTCTCCAGATCCATCATCTATCCACCTCGAAATCCGATACAAAGTCCATCATGATGCTGTAGTAATCACCGAGACTGTCGATCACTGCGTACTCGTTCGGAGCGTGAGCATTGTAGCCCTCAGGTCCGAAGACGACGGCAGGGATACCGTGCTCTGTCAGAAACCTCATATCACTGCCTGGCTCCTTACGGGAGATCTTGCATTCCTCCTCAAATTTTTCAGCTGAACTCTTCAAGGTCTGAACATGTCTATTGTCGTGATCGGTCGAGAGCATCGACTCATTTAGCGACGCCTCAACTTCAAGCCCTTCTATACTCCGGATATCCTCCAGTACTTCCTCGTTAGGGTACTCTCTGGCAGTCCTGATATCCAGCCAGGCCTCTGTTATTTCCGGCACTTTGTTGGTTGATTCCCCGCTTTCCAACTTTCCAAGGTTTACTGTTGTAACCCATTTTTCGCCATCCTTGTGGTCAGCAAATAGATCTCTGATATCGGGCCATTTATCCATGAACTTTTTCGCTGCGTTCTCACCGTTCCACGGCCTCGATCCATGCGCCGAGAGGCCTTTTGCAGTTACTTTCAGCCATAGAATTCCTTTCTGATCTGTAATTATGTCCATATAGCCTTCCTGGTTATTCGGTTCCGCTGATACCGCGAACTCTGGAGAGTAATGTTCTTCGAAGAGGTAGCCAGCGCCGTTGAACCCGCCTTTTTCCTCGTCTGAGACTATCATCAGGCCTACGCTTGGTTGCTTATCTTTCAGATCCTTCATTACCTGCATGAGTGCGGCGACTCCTGCCTTCATGTCGCCTGTTCCTCTACCATAAAGCTTTCCATCTTCTCTTTCTGGCTGGAACATTTCATCTGGTGCCTCTATTACGTCGATATGGCCGTGCAGCATCAGATCAGGATTGTCATCGCCGAAAGTGATAACCATGGAAGGGATGCCCTCATTTTCATGTCTGTTGACCTCGAACTCTGGTTCGGAGAAGTAGTCCTCGATAAAGTCCAGGCACCTGTTTATCTCCTTCAGGTCGTCGTTTGTGGATTTGAACTTCACAAGTTCCTCGGTAAGTTCCAGTATCTGGTCCTGTTTATCGGCCATACCCAGTTATTACCGGAGAATTGTCTTAAATTTTCAGGAACAAACATGTAGTATGGAATTTGACTGGTTTGACCAAGCAGTTGACTATGCGGAAGAAGAGTACGGAGAGCTCGAGGGCCGTGAGTTCGAGGCATCTGTCAGAAAATCTCTTTCAGCACTAGGTTTCGACACAACCTTTGTCCAGGATGTAGAACTTGATGAAGGTGTTGTCAACAGTTACCGGGTTGAAACCGATGAAGGAGATTACAGGATCGCAGTTCACAGAGATCAGTCTGAAATAGAGATCTATGATAGGCCTGACCATCTGGCGTAAAAGATAAATTTCTCATTCCTTCATTATTCTGCATGAGCTCTCAAAAAGAAGCCGGAAATACTTTTGAAAGAGTTATAGATGCCGCACCAGACACGCTCTACGGCGATTACTCTGATGTAAGTGATCTTGAGGACAGGTACGTGATTTTCGAATATAAGGATATTGATGAAGGCATCAATGTAATTTCCTCCGAGGAGATTGGAATGATTCTCGAGGCCGGAGCTGCGAATGACCAAGAATTTCCTCTTTTCAGAGGTATCGAGGCCAGCGAAGGATATGTCAGAAATGCCCTGGAGAATGGAGAGGGACTGATGGCTGCAAGAATAAGAGAAGGAGAAATTGATGATGCAGGTTACATGATTGAAGAAGGAGAGCTGAAAGGCCTCATGACCTTCGAATCAACTAACTGAAACATTTCTCACCCCTTCTACCGGTCCCTGCCCATGATCGCTGTATTCGGTGCCTGTGGCTTCAAGTGCTTCCTCAGCGGAATCGATTAACTGGATCTCACCGGTTCCGTCTTTATGGAACTGATAACCCATTGCATCGCTGACCTCATCACCGTAGTTAATGGCCTCTGGGCTGTATCTTTCTGGGTTAAATCCGGCATCGGAAAGCCTGTCTGCGACATCCCATGCTGACTGATGGTTGGCATCGAACTCTACGCCAACCCAGCGAATGCTGTCGTCTTCAAGGGCCTGTTCAATGCTGTAGGCCTCGTCCTCCTCGCTTTCTTCAACCTGCTTTTCTGGGTCAAGTGCCGACATGACATCGTCAAGCGAATGTTCTCCTCCGTGGAGGATGCGGAAGCTGGCCATCTCACCGGTTTCATCGTCGTAGGTCTTCTGCTCAACTCGGTAACCCGTATCGGTAGAGCCTCCGGAACCCACTTCAAACTCTCTGGCCACACGCTCATCACGCTCCTCGTTTAAACTGGAGTGCACGTGATCCACTAGGCCTATATTCTCGTCAGTTACGTAGACCTCTCTGGAGTTCTCACCGGTGTACTCAAAGTTGCCGTCAGGATAAACCATAGGAACAACTGTCTCACGGCCTTCTCCAGCGAATACCTCAGGGTACTTGTTCAGGCTGACTCCTTCAGGTACTGCTCCCTTCTTTTCATGGCCGTGCTGAGTCTTCGCATGAACAGAGGAGACAGGATGGGTAACATACCTGTCGGCGTCGGACTGTCTAGCTGTTTCAACCCTCTGATCCACGAGGTCCTGGTAGAAAGGTGCGCCATCCATTTCCTGAAACTCTGGATCCAGAACAATCCCTCCGAACTCGGCCTCATGGCCATCACGGTGATACTTTACAGATCCTGTACCGACAACAGTATCCTCCGGTATTTCTTCGCCTTCAACTTCTTGGCCTCCCGCTACTTCAACTACAAAGTTATCGCTGCCTTCTCCAGGGATTACTTCTTCCTCAACCATTTCAGGGTCTGTGAAGGCCACGAAAGGATAGTCCTCGTAGACTGCGTTGTAAGCTCCTGCTATGCCTTCGGCATCGAGTTCCTGTTCTCGGGCAGGTCTTACTTTGTACTCTACTGATTTCTGTTCTTGCTCCAAGTAGGCCACCTATAGCTGCTGTTTTCTTGCTGATTTTTGCCTGTTTGTGCGTTGCGTCGTGTTGTAATGATGTGTTGTAGTGTCATTGAATTTCACCTCAAAAAGCAGAATGAGACTGTAGAGGTCTTTAGCTCTACAGAATCAGGATAATCAGCAGGATAATAGAAATACCGGGTGCTAGCTGATCAAGATCTGAAACAGAATTAAAGCTTTGAGAGTCAAGGCTAGAGGTGAAGCTATTACTTAGTCTGTAGAACGCGGCCACCCTTCTCGAGCTGGCCTTCAATAAAGCGTCCACCCGTGATTGCCTTGGACATACCTCCAGTTAGGTGATTACTTTTTATAAAAATTCTGCTTAACAGGCCGTTGTGGAGGAGTTCCACATACCTATTTAAAGATAAGAGAGGAATCTTTGCTTAGTAAGTTTTAATCCGTGAAAGTTTTTCTCGGGGATGATTTATAATGGAAAATAACCAGGTTCAGACGAAACAGGACATGGACGAATTCAAAACAGGCACGACTACAGTAGGCCTAACAACCGATAAAGGAGTTATTCTGGCAGCTGACCGGAGAGCCTCAATGGGAAGGCTTACAGCTTCAAAGTACGCCAAGAAGGTGTACAAGCTGGATGATCAGATAGGCCTTACAATCGCTGGCAGCGTCGGCGATGCACAGAAGATTATCAGGATGATGAGAAGCCAGCTCAACCTGCACAAGCTGGAGACCAAGGAACTATCGGTCAAAGGAGCAGGAACACTACTATCTAACATACTACACGGCCACAAAGCCATGCCGTTCTTCAACCAGTTCATCATGGGCGGAATCGAAGACGGCGAAGGAGTACTCTACGACCTGGATCCTGCAGGAGGCCTGATGAAGCACGAGAAGTTCACGGCCACAGGATCAGGAAGCCAGATGGCTTACGGAGTACTTGAGGACAAGTTCGAGCAGGAACTTGACCACGAAGAGGGAAGAAAACTTGCAACACGAGCAGTACAGGCTGCCATGGAAAGAGACACGGCCTCCGGAAACGGAATTATGGTAGCTGAAATCACTGAAGACGATGGCTACCGTGTGCTCGATGAGAAAGAAGTAGAGAGCGTTCTCAAGTAAAGGTTTTCTCTCCTCTTCTCTTACTTACTTTATTTTACTTCAGGGTTTCGTACATAGCAAAAATTTATACAGAGTATTTTAACAACAAGGATTGATTGACAAAATGGAAGAATTAGAAGACGTAAAAGATCTTTTGCCTCCAGAGGCAAACGTAGACGACATAAAGTTCGAAGCATCAGACATAGTGGTATACACAAACAGCAAGGATTTTTTCCTTGACCACTCAGATGTTATTCAGGACATAGTATCACAACTCAAGAAAAGAGTGGAAGTAAGGCCTTCATCAAAGCTTTTCAACAAGCCTGAAACCGCTGAAGAGAAACTCAAAGAAATAGTTGAAGAAAGAGAAGAAGCAGAGATCGACAATGTTATCTTCCAGCCTTCTCTCGGAAAAATGATAATCAGGACACCAAAGCCTGGAGCAATTATAGGTAAGAAAGGCTCAGGCCTACAGGAAATCAAGGAGGCAACTCTGTGGGCTCCGCAGGTGGAAAGAGTGCCATCTATCAGCTCGAAGGTAGTTGATAGAGCCAGAGAGCTGACTGTAGAGGATCCAGAGTTCAGGAAAGACTTTCTGCATGAAGTTGGGCAGAAGATCCGCCTTGACAAATCTGTCGGCGATGAATGGATACGTACCTCCGCTCTAGGAGGGTTCCGGCAGGTAGGAAGAAGCTGTGTGCTTCTGCAGACCGAGGAATCTAACGTACTGATGGATGCAGGAATCGACCCTTCCGCAGAGTCAGGCACGAAGGACAACTATCCTTTCCTCAACGCGCCTGAACTTGATCTTCAGAACCTTGACGCAGTAGTTCTCAGCCACGCACACATGGACCACGTAGGAATGATCCCATATCTATACAAGATGGGATACGACGGGCCTCTGTACTGCACCAAGCCTACAAGAGACCTGATGATCATGCTGTGCCTAGACTACATAGGCCTGGCACACAGCGAGCGAGCAAAAGCCCCTTACGACTCCTCAGACATCAAAAAGGCAGTTAAAAGAACAATCACACCGGATTATGGAGAAGTTACCGATATCACCCCTGATATGAGGCTTACGCTGAAGAACTCAGGCCACATTATCGGATCAGCTCTCTGCCACATCCACGTGGGTGAAGGCCTGCATAATCTGCTTTACACTGGAGACTACAACTACGATCAGACTGAGATGTTGAGTCCTGCAGATACTAACTTCCAGCGTGTTGAGACCATGATTACGGAGTCTACTTACGGAGGCCGTGATGATAAACAGACGCCGAGAGATGAGGCGAACAAGAAGTTCCTCTCCCGGGTAAAGCAGACTCTGAATAAGGGGGGCAAGGTTATCGTACCTGTCTTCGCCGTAGGACGTTCGCAGGAGGTTCTAGGTCTCTTGGCTGACGAGATGAAGAGAGACTACTTTGACTACAATGTCTACATTGATGGCATGATTAACGATGTGAACGCTCTCCACACAGCCTATCCAGAGTTCCTCTCGGAGAAGGTACAGAACAAGGTCCTGGATGAGGAATCGCCGTTCCTTATGGACAATATCAAGACTATCGGAAGCCATCAGGAGAGAAAGGAAGTGTATGAAGACGATTCCTGTATAATTCTGACAACTTCAGGATCTATCACAGGCGGACCGGTAATGTCCTACCTTCAGGAAGAGGCCGAAGCTCCAGAAAACACTCTGATCTTCGTAGGTTACCAGTTCGAGGGATCGCTTGGACGTAAGATCCAGTCCGGAGCAGACAGGGTTGAGATTAACGGAGAGAAAGTTGATGTCAACCTTGATACCTACACGGTTTCAGGTTTCTCTGCACACAGTGACCGGCAGCAGATCATCAACTTCTCCAAGAACCTGAGAAGCACACCTAACAAGATCCTGACTAACCACGGCGAGGAATCAAAATGCTTCTCACTCGCCAGCTCCCTGCACAAGATCCTGAACATCGACACGTCAGCACCTCAGAACCTGGAGACAATCCGACTTAACTAAATCTGGGTAGAAGGCCGTAAAAAGGTTTAAATCGGCCGCTCCCACATACTTTTTCTATGGTTTGGGAAGTTAAATGCGATAACTGTGGAGAGATAATTAACTGGGGCGGCAGCGAGCCCTCGGAATACGGGCCTGGAGAGCCGGAGGACATGAAGCTTGGAGATGAGGCCATCAAGTTCGATGGAAATACTTACTGCAAGGCCTGTGTCAAGAAGTTTGTCAAGTTCGGCGTAGGAGATGTAGAAGATCGGGTTGACTACCTGGAAGATAGAATGAAAGAAGTTATGCAGGCTGTGGGCATGGAGAAAAGCATTAACCCTGAGTAGCTATTTTTCGCTTATTCTTTCTCTAATCTCTTCTTCCTCGTAAGCAATATTGGGTTCAGCTACGTCCGTTTCTCGCTGGAGATCGTGTTCTCTTTTCATGTGCTGCTTGGCCAGCTGGACAAGGTCGTCTTCGTTTTCGTCCTCGAACTCCATGCCGCATATATCACAGGTAAACTGCTTCATCAGAAGTTACACCGACACTATTTATCGTCTCAACTAACTAAAAACTTGCGAAACTCAATCCTGGAGAACTCTCTGAGCATCGTTCTCCTCCAAGGTATTGTTCATCTTCAGAAGTACTCTGTTCTCCGGCAGGAACGGTGGTGGAAGAAATCTAAGCCCGAGGAGACCGGCCTCAGTCATAAAGACAGGGAAGGGAACCAGGTGGCAGCTGTAACCTTCATCCCTGTAGATATCTTTCGCTAACTCTCCCAGTGATATCTCTTCGTCTCCTGCCACTTCTAGGACTTCTCCACTGTAGTTATCCAGACAGCGGTATAGTATTTCGATCAGAGAGTCTTTTTCGATAGGCTGCATCTGCGTAGGTATATCCGGGAACACTCGCGTGAAAGAGATATTGCGGATAGACTCCAGTAGACGGTTGCCTTCGCCAAGAACAGTTGAAGGCCTGACAATAGTATAGTCCACACCAGATTCCTGTATGATCTCCTCTGCTCTCTCCTTTGTGTTGAAGTAGCTGTGGTCTATCTTACCTACACCCAGAGCACTTAGATAAACTATCTTTTCAGTGTCTACACCTTTAACCAAGTGTTCTGTACCTCTAACGTGCGTGTTGTAGTACTCTTTCTCACCGTAGAATCCGGGAGCCAGTCCTATAGTATGATAGACTACATCAAAGCTCTTGTCGATCCCAAACTCCTTTCTGATATCTATATGGTAATCTCCTCTAGTCCTGTCGAGATACTCTACGCTGTGGCCTTCGCTGGAAAGTCTCTTCCCTATATTTTTACCGATAAATCCCTTGCCAGCTACTAAAACATCCATGAAATAACTTTCATGGCTTCCTAATTAATAAGTCCACTTGCTCTACAGTTTTTAACACGGATAACTAAACAATAGGTATGGACCTCGACAACTCGGCCCTGGCATACCAAGTATTCCGATACACTTTTCTAGACGATAAAAGCTACAGCGTGCAGATGGAGCTAAAGCACGGAATAGAGGACGAGAAAGCTGAACAGATTATACTACAGGCCTCGGAAGAAGGTCTACTCGATGTAGTAGAAGGTAGCGATCCCGAGGAGTACACTGTAGACTTCGATGCGCTTGTGGAGAAGTTCTACGAATACTGGGAGGAAGAAGTAGAGGAGTTGAATACGCCGGTAGCATTCGACGACTTCCTGAAAGGTTACATGAAGGCCTACTTCAGAAACGAGGAGAACTCCTCAATCAACGAGATGCTTGTAGAGAAGCTTTATCTTGGTCTGGGCAACATGGAGTCATCAACAGGCCTGCCAAGAGGGCTTGATGAAATGCTGAACGAACTAAGCGAGAGGTATGAAGGCCCTAAAAAGTTCAGAGATTACGTACAGAAAGGTCTAGACAATTCATAGGTGGCTTAAGTGACCGGCTCTCTTTTCGACACGGATTTCAAGGTAGGTACAGTGGAAAAAGCAGAGGACTTCTCAGAGGCTGAGAAACCTGAGATGGCCAAGCTCTGGATAGATCTCGGTGACGAAAAGGTCCAGAGTGCAGCCCAGACAGGCTACAATTATGGGCCAGAAGATCTGGAAGGCCGACAGGTAATATGTGCCACTAATCTCGGTAATGTAAGGATTGCAGGTTTCAAGTCGGAGGTACTTACAGTTGGAGTGCCTGACAGTGACGGAAACCCGGTGCTTGTAGGCCCTGACAGCAAGGTTCCTGAAGGCGGCAACCTCTACTGAATCATTTATTTAGATTTTTACATACGGAATACTTATTGTGAAAGCAGAGGAAATAGAGACAAGAATAGATGAAGTAGGAAATGAATGGAGAGGCCTCTACTCGCTTTTCGAGGACAAAGGAGATAAGGCAGTTGATATCCTCTACCATGCAGATCCTGAGGACTACAACCTTCCGTTGCCTGGAGAAGTTTACCAGGAAGTAGATGAAGACGGCCTTCTGCCTTCAGGAATTCCAGAGGGAGATTTCGAGAGTATTGTCAACTTTCTTTCCCGTGCGGAGATACTTCCGACCTGGAACGACTCCGCTCCCTTCAGAATATTGATGAATGATATCGATGAACAGGATCTGGCAACGGCCTATGAATATGTCTCAGGAGAACAGTATAACTTTCCAGAAGACGGACTGGTTGCGGAAAGAAATGTAGATGTTCCAGACTACCTCAGTTCATAAACTATTACGTTCTCTTATCTCCAGACCGAGTTTCTGCCGTGCACCGTAGATTGCTCTCCTGCTTACATCGAGCTCCTCAGCTATAGTATCCAGATTACTGTCATATTCTTCTGTCTCATAGAGACCTACACCAACACATACCCGTGGATTGCCGCCTCTATCACTGTATTCTGCTGCGATCTCTAGACCTTTCTCATCGAGTTCTTCAACATAAACTTCACTGACATACTCCGAAAACAGCTTTTCGTAGTCAATATCCAGGTCCATCGGAAAAATAGGTAGAAGAAAAAATGTAATAAGGCCTACATATGTTTCGCAGCGAACCTAGGTCTTGTAACAGTCTACCTGGCTCTGGCATCCGCACTTTTCATGGGTGATGTCTTGAAAGATATAGAAGATGGCTACATCTCTGTAGAATAACCGATTTAACATTTTACCGGTAAAAATTTACTGTATGGCTCCGTGGGAAGATATGCTAGAGGACGAACAAGTTGAAGTAGATCGTGGAAAAGGCACTATCGATATTGAGGCACCTCCCAGTTTTGGAAGAAGCGAATACGAACAAATGGTAGAGAACCTGTGGGACGGAGGCCGATATCAGAACCTGACAGTCCTCGATAGAACTCTTGACGCTGTAAATGAGGCAGGAGCCCTTGTAGGAGAAAGCGCAGAAAAGATAGTTGAAACTACAGTTAACGGTAATCGGGATCGAGAACAGTACGGTCTTGGAGCTTTAGGGATTCTTCTAGGAGGTGGCGGCCTTGCAGCGACACCGATGCTAGCATCCATGGAATGGGGCGGTAAAGCCCTAGAAAACACTCTTGCCGCACCAGGAAACACTAAATCAAACAATATCTACGACACAACGCCCAGCATAGAGGAAGAGGCAGGAAAGATATTCTACAGCGAATCCTCCGATGGGAGATACATAAGGATTACAGGGCCTGAGATCGGAGAACTACCTGAAGAAGAAATAGCAGAACAGGGCCTCGACTATATCAAGAACTTCTAGAAGAGAGATCTAATTACTGGAAGGAGGGGTTTTTCTCCCACTTTAATTTCCTTCCAGTGCATCGATTGTTACTGCTGCAGCGATGATAGTTTCCTTATTATCTACTCCTTCTTCCAGCTCTATCTCGTACTTATCTCTGAAGCTGAACTGGCCCTGAATTGTTCCGATCTGCTCTCCCTCCGCATTTTCAATTGTGTACCTGTGAGGGAATAGCTGGGCTATGTCGGAGAGCGATCTTAACAGGCCTACAAGTTTGCCTCTGCTCTCAATTTTTGCGATCAGGTTGCCTTCGGTGTCTTTAACCCTCCATTTGTGCACCAGGAAGCTGAAGTCCTGTGTAAGTACGGCTATCTTCTCGCCGGTACCGGAGTCGGTGATAGCATAGTCTCCGGCTATATCCATCAGGTTCTCGGCCTTTACAGTAAATACCTCGTTACCTTCCGGATCTGTGAAGGGGAACTCTTCTTTCATCTTGAACATTTTCTGCTTCGCACCGAGAACCTCCTCTCCACTTGAATCATACAGTTTATACGCATTTCTAACTGCTTTCTGCTTCAAAGTATACTTGTTATCCGAGAAATCGATCCTGCTCAATGCATCGCCTGGCATAACCAGATATTATGCCTCCAATGGTTTAAAACCAGAACAAAACTCAGAGCATTTGCTACCGAACAGATATAAAAATTTAGCCAGGTCTATCGTGTGGTATGCCTCCAGAGCTCCCGATCAGCCCGGAAACTGACGACTCTCTCGAGGATGAACTGGTGAGGTGGGCGACAGAGTTCCAGGTAAGGCCGGGAAACTACAATCCTGAATTCGATGGAGACGACTCAATTGCAATCGTAAGGTCTATAGCAGAAGAAGGAAGTCTTGAGGAAAACATAGATCTTGTAGAGGAAGTTGATGAGAGAATACAGGAGATAAGAAGTCAAACACACGATACTGACAGACTGCCGATGCTTCACGTATCAAGAGAAAACATGTCCGAAGTAGAACGTATTGGAGGGCTACCCGAAGGATTCCTGGATGACCTCCATGAAGTCGCAGCAGAATACATCGACGGATTCATGCCAGGACAGAAGATCACACCGCCCTCCAGTACAGAGTTCACCGATACCGACAAGAACTACGCTGGTAGCCACAGCTTCAGAAGAGACAGATCAAGCCTCTACCACACATTCGGAGGAATAAGCGAAGGATCACCAGCAGCCGAAGCAGCAGCACACGAAACAATGCACAAAAACAACGTAGAGGCCCTCATAGGAGAAGTAGACAGAGTCAGAGATCTCGCAACAGTATACGAAAACGATGTACCCGAAGAGTACGAGGAACTAATTGAAAATACCGAGGTACCTAGCGTAAAACACGATCTCCTTGGAGGCCTCTCACTTCTAGTCCTCGATGAAATATACAATGCTGGAATTCTTTCTGCATACCAGGAAAACAGTAGAGAGGACATAGATTTCACTCAGTATATAGAAGAGTTCGAGAATGCTGCTGAAGTTATGAACGAGAAGTTTGGTCTAGAAGAGTATGATACACGTGATGAAACGATCTGTCAGGCCGTCAGCTACTTCATGAAAGGCCAGTTTGAGGAAGGGTTCGAGAAAGAACTCGCCGACACACGTAGCTCATACAACAGCCTCGATCATTACGGAGAGAAAGCAGGAGACATCATCGCATCACACCTGAATGGATTCCGGAAAGAAATGGAGCAGGCAGAAGGCCTTCGAGGCCAGAGATTCAAACAGGTAATGCAGAACAGAATACCCTTCCTGAAAGGAGAATACGAATTCGGGAAGTAAAGATCTCCAAAGCGGCAGATCCAGGGCCTGCAGTAATCTATTTATAGTTTCTTTTCCTACTGAATTAGTTGCCATGAAAAAACTTGCAATAATTATGATGCTCGCACTGGCAATGAGCACTGCAGTCCTCGGGAATCCTGTTTTTACGGATCGAGGAGCTGAAGCCAGCAACCCACTGTACGAGGGAATCGGCGGTGGAGACTGTGACGACACAGATCGATGTATAAAGCCTGGTCAGATCGCCCTGACTGTCCAGACATGGAATGATCCTGACAGCGACGGAGATGGGATCAGCGATCTAGCACTGGAAAGCACAGAGATGATTGGAACAAACAGAGGGCAGGTAATATCCGCAGTTAAGGCCAACAAAAACAAGTTCAAGGCTGGAGCAGAGCTCTCCAAAACAGTAAACTCAATGGATGTAGGAGACCTTGACGGAGACGGATACCCTGACATAGTTGTCGGCATTGAAAGAAACGAAGAAACTGTAACAGTTACAGGAACAGGGGTCGACAAGAGATCAGCCAGAACAGGCCTCTACAAGGTTAACACGATGAACAAGGCCGAACTTATCGAGGCAATGGCCAGTGAAGCAGGCCTTTCCAAGGCCGACTCCAAGAAAGCTCTTGACGCAGTAGGAGAGATTATCCTGGGAGAGGACCGTTAAGACCTCTTTCTTTCTCTCAGTGGAACTTTTTACACTACCCAACAAAATTCTCAATTATGAAAGTAGAGAAAGCAGTCAAACAGGTACTCGGCAGAGAACCAGAAAAAGTTGAAGAGATTGCCGAGGGATTGAAACATGATACCTATTGGGCAACGGTAGAAGGCAAGGATTACATAGTGCAGTTCTCCGGCGACGACTACGATGACCATGCATCCCTCAGACACTGCCTGAAGATGTACGAACTTCTCTCAGACACCGTCAAAGTTCCACACGCAGCGACCAGTGAAGTCCAGGAACTTGATGGAGAAAGATACATCATAGTAGAAAAACTGGAAGGACAATCAGGAGAAAAAAGTATCTCGAAGGAGAAAACACGGAAAGCAGGGAAAGAACTGGCCAAGATCCACAACCACACAACACTCGACAAAGCAGGCTGGATAGAGTTCAGAGATGAAGGTTACGAAATAGTGGAGTTCGAGGAAGGAGGCCTGAAAGAACATTTCCTCACACAGCTTGAAGAAAAACTACAGATACTCAGGGATGAGGGCCTGGAAGAGCTCGCTGACAAAGTAGACAGTTTCATCGAGGAAAGAGAAGAAGTCTGGCCCGAAAACTTTACACCTGTGATCTGTCACGACGACTTCACACCCGACAACACCATCTACCTCAACGGAGAAGTCAACGGAATAATCGACATAGACTACGCATTCTCAGGCCTCGACGCACGTAACCTAGTAAAGGCCGCCAACGCATTCTGGATGAATGATCCTGTCAAAGACTGGCCTCGCGACAAGTTTTACCAAGGCTATTCTGAGGAAAGGCCTCTGCCTGAGAATTTTGATGAGTTAGAGAAGTTCTTCCGTGTAGAAACACTGGTCCAAACAGTGGCCTCACTGATTGATATGGATGTTTTGACGGAAGATCAAATAGAATTTTATGAGGAAGAAATTATGGAAGAGCTAGAATAATTACCGCTAGACAGTAACCTCTTCTGTCTTTAGAAGTTTACTGATTTTGATATAGTCTCAACTCGTCTTACTATTGCCATTAGAAGTAGAGAATAATGAATTAGGGTAGAAAATAGTACAAAAGAAAGTACTGTACTTGAATTGGTTACTTTTATCATTAAAATTATTCCTAGGAGCATAATAACCAAGAAAATACTGGTTGTAGTATAATATCTAAGACTCCTAAAAAATTGTTCAAAATTGTTCTCAAATTCGGCCCTATTTTTGTCTTCAGGGACGTTAAGATCTTCTAAACAAACTTTGTTAGTTAAGGAAAAAATAGCGTTGATGGAGAACCCTGCTACTATAGCTAGTGTTGTGCCTAGATAATTCAGAACCTCTGACTTTAATTCAATAAAATGAGTCATTATTGCTCCTAAAATAACAGGAAGAACTATAAACCAAGAGATCAGATATAGATAACTCTCTTCATTTATTATTTCTTGGTACGTGTTCTTGATATTAGATTTAGGCGATATAAAGCTGCTCATTCTTTTGAACTCGGGAAATTGGTAATTTTTTCATCCTGGTAAGAACTTATTAAGTCTTCAATTAGATTCTCAGAGAATTTAGATAAACTTCCATCCCTAACTCTTCCTTTTGTAATTCTAACTTCAGGGTCGCTAGGTTTGAGTATATCTACCATTTTAACTGCATCACCCTCATCTAGTGAAACTGTTCTTTCTGATCCTGATTCATTAACTACTGCTCCAACATCCAGAATATTAAAATCATATGCTCTCGAGAAACCAATTTTTTCATCGTTGCGAATCTTATCTATTAAATCACTACAGGAGAAAAAACCTCCTCCAGGATCGGGTTTTATCTCTATAGTTTGTCTGGTAATTTCGCTAGGCCCTCTTTCATCATTTATTCTTTCTTCATGATTAAGATTGAGATCGGGTCCTTTTTCCGTCTCTAGTTTAAATCTCAGTAATTCATCGGCTTTTCTCAACTGCCTAACTATATCCTTGGTAAAAAGACGGTTTACTTCAACTTTTACTTTATTGCTGCCAATAAAAGCAGAAAGTTTTCTTTCAAACTCTGTCTTCGCCCCCATCCCCTTAAACTGTTCCATCACTAACACTGCAGATTCTTTGGGCAGATTGTTTGATCTTGTAACCTGGAAAAAGAAATCAATCTCCATAGAATCCTTGACTCCAACTGCATTTTCTTCTCTATTTTCGTTATCTATATTGAATCTGTCTTGTTCGTAACCCCATTCTCCTGTCCTAATTCTACCTATGACATTTTTGTTAGACTTATGGAAGTATTTTGCCGAGAACGTCTTTTTCCGATCTTTATCGGCATCAGAGGCTCCCTTATAGTTCTCTAGGAACTCTGCCATGAAATCCTCAAATGAGTCATAAGCATACAACTCAGGTATATTGTTGGTCCTCTGTAGGTTATAATACCAGCCATTAGGTTCATGCAGCTTTATCTCATAGGGGACTATTTTATGGGTAGACAAGGATATCTCCTCATAGCAGCGGGCTAATCTGATGCCACTCCTACTTTTGTATCGTTATAGGCCGTGATTTCTACTTGCTGGGTTTCAGGTGTTACTCCTGTGTCTAGTTCTGTTTGTTGGAACTGGTCGTAGTCTGAGCCTTCTGTTTCTCCTAGGTATCTAACATGCCTATCGTCGTATCCTAGTTCTGTGTCGTCTTCTACTAGTTTGGCCTGTGTGGTTCCTTGGGCCATTGGTGTGCCTGGTGTCAGCATTGTTTTTACTTCGTCTGCGCTTGGGATTTGTTCCATTTCTGTGAGGTGGAATAGTTTGTACTGTCCAAGGTCGAGTTGTTTGTCTTCCATAGTTGATCGAAAGCATTTCCAACCGGTTAGATTGAAGAAATGCTGAAAGTTGACAGGAAATTAAAGGCTCCTGTCAGGCCTTTTCGGGATCCATTCTGTGAATGGTTTATTGCGTCCGACTCTCAGCGTAACGAGGTCAACACTTGCTCCAGCCACAGTCTGGGCATTTCTTGCATCCTTCTTGGAGGACTAGCATTCCTCCGCAGTCTGGGCATTCTGGGTTGCCGCCGTCGCTGACGATGCTTGCTGCGTCTCCTTTGTCGGCCTGTTCTTCTGTCTCTGTCTTTGGCTGAGTCTGCCCTTTCTGCTGTGTTTTCTGGGCCTGTGTGTCGAACTGATCGACCGTTTGCTGGCTGCCTTCGTGGTTTTCCAGGTGGCGTTTCATGGCCTCTGCGATTGCGTCTGGTACTGAGTGAATCTGTGTTCCCTGGTCCCATGCGATCTGCGGTGAGCGGATGTCGTCAAGCTGTTTGATGACGTCCTCTCCTGATGCACCGCTTCTCAAGGCCAGCGAGGTCATTCTTCCGAGGGCCTGTGTGAAGGATTGTGTGTATCCTCCGGATTTGCCCAAGTTGGCGAATACCTCGAAAGGCCCGTTGTTTTCGCTATTGTTGATTGTGACGAACAGGTCGCCGTAGGCTGTTTCTATTTCCTGTGTTGTTCCCTGTGCGACTTTCGGCCTTTCCTTAATTCCTTTCTTCTCGTCGCCCATGTGTGTGGACTGGCCTGTGTCCTGTGTGTCGGCCTCGATACCTTCCTGAGTGACTTCCTGTGAAAGGTCTTCTGTGTCTTCTTCCTGTACTTTGAGGCCTGTGTCGCCGACTACTTCCTGGAACTCGTTGGACTGGAGTAGGTCTTCTGCGCCTCCGAATTCATCGATGATCTCTGAGAGCATGTCGACTTTGTCCATGTCGGTGAGCTGGTTTTCCTTGTTGGTCTGCATGACTTGTGTTTCTCTTGTTCCATCTCTGTAGACTGTCATGCCTTTGACTCCTTTGTCGTAGGCTCTCATGTAGGCCTCTCTGACATCGTCCTTAGTTGCTTCGTTAGGGAAGTTGCAGGTCTTGCTGATTCCGGAGTGGTTGTGTTTCTGGAATGCTGCCTGGATATCGATGTGCTCTTTTGGTGAGACCTGATCTGCTGTTGCGAAAATCTCTTTGACGTCGGCCGGCAGAACATCATCAGGAATGGATTCTACTCCTTCCCATTCATTGTTCTCCATCTTCTCCTGTGCAGCTCTCTTGACCTCCTCTACGTCGACGTCGTTGGCTTCCAGGGCTTTGATGAAGTAGTCGTCGAACTCGACGAGCATGTCTTCTCCCTGGATGTCCTTTGCGACGTTCTTGAAGTAGGCCAGTGAGTAGATTGGCTCGCATCCTCCACTGGTGTTTCCGATCATGGAGGTGGTTCCGGTTGGTGCGATGGTTACCGTGTTGTGGTTTCTCATCTTGAGGCCGTCCTCGAACTCTTCTGGGTCGAGGCCTCCGGTGTACTGTCTGAACCATTCTTCGTACTCGGTTGGGTTGGCCCATTTGGATTTCTCCCATTCCGGGAATTCTCCACGGATTTCTGCCAGTCTGTTGGATTCTTCTATTGAGAACCTTGTGATCAGTCGCTGGATTTCTTCTGCTGCGGCTACTGATTCGTCTGATCCGTATCTGATTCCTAGCTGGATCATCATCTGTGCGAATCCCATAAGTCCGAGACCGACTTTTCTGAGGTCTGTTACTGTTTCTTCGATCTCTTCGAGTGGGAAGTCGGACATGGTTACTACGTTGTCGAGGAATCGTAGGCCTGTCTTGGCTACGTACTCGAACTCCTCCATGTCTACTGCTTGCTGGATGTACTCCTGCATTGCGGCCTGTAGATCGGCCTCGTTCTCGAAATCGTAACGATCCTGATTCTGTTCCTTCCATTCAGGGAAGGATAGAGCTGTTCCATCACCCTGATCGTCTACAAGGAGCGATAGATTGATGTGGCCGAGGTTACAGGCCTCATAGTTCTCAAGCGGCTGCTCACCGCAAGGATTTGTCGCTTCGATTCGATGTTCTGGGTGTTTTTCGGTGTCGAAGCTGTGCATGTCGTTAGCTTCGTCATACATGAAGAGGCCTGGTTCTCCGTTTCTCCATGCTCCGTCGATCAAGGTTTCCCAGATGAATCTTGCTGGGAGTTTCATTTCTTCTCCTGGCTCTAGATGGATGTCGAACTCCTCTATTTCGTCGCCAAAGCTTGATGCGTGATCTCTCCAGAAGTTTTCGTCCTTACCCTGGTCTGATCCTTCTGCTTCAGGGTACCATTCTTCGTCTCTGTTGTAGAACTGCGCTGTCTCCTTTGCTACCTCGAAAGGTTCTCCGGTTCTCGGATTGGTTAAGGTGTATTCTTCGTCGTTCTTGACAGCCTCCATGAACTCTTCCGTCAGGCCGACTGAGATGTTGAAGTTGGAGAGGTTGCCTTCTTTTCTCTTTGATGTTATGAATCTGAGGACGTCAGGGTGGTCGATCTTCATGATTCCCATCTGTGCTCCTCTTCTCTTGCCTCCCTGCTTGATCGTTCCGCACATTGTGTCGAAGACCTGCTGGAAGCTTAGAGGGCCGGATGCGATTCCTCCTGTTGAGGAGACGATATCTCCTTTCGGTCTCATGAGGTGGAATGGGTATCCCATGCCGCCTCCGGACTGGAAGATCTTTGCAGCGTCGTGAACTTTGTTAAAAATACTATCCATGTCGTCTTCTGGATGTACGACGAAACATGCGGATAACTGCTGTAGATCTGCTCCAGCGTTCATCAGTGTCGGACTGTTCGGCATGAATTTCTGATGTGTCATCAGGTCGTAGAACTCTTCCCATGAGTCCTCGAAGTCTACATCATCGTAGTTTTTGTCTGGTTGTGCGACGTTCTTCGCTACCCGTTCAAACATGTCTTCAGGAGCCTCTACTACCTCGCCATCTTCATCTTTCAGAAGGTATCTGGCTGGTAGAATTCTCTCATAAGCGTTCTCTGTTAATCGCTCTTCGACGGTTTCTCCTTTGACTCTTTTGACAGGTAACGTGAAGTCTGACTTCTGTTCTAGTTTTGCCATGTTAACACCATAGTGGAATACAGGTTCGCAATCATGATTTAGTCCTCTTTCAAGGCCTTAACTTCTTTCTGGAATGATTCAACGTCTTCGAATGAGTCGTATACCGAGGCAAATCTGATGTAGGCTACTTTGTCTCTTTTCTGGAGTTCTTCCTTGACTTTTTCTCCTATTTTCTCGGCCTCTATCTTTTTGCGGCCTCGCAGCATGCTTTTGACCTCTTCGACTATTTCTTCTACTTCTTCGTCGGTTATGGAGGTCTTGTTTGCTGCTCTTTCGACTCCGTTCCTTACTTTTTCTTCCTGGAATTTCTCGTTCTCTTTGTCTCTCTTGACTACCGTGAGTTCGAGTTTCTCGGCTGTTTCGTATGTTGTGAATCTTCTGCCGCAGTTTTTGCACTCTCGGCGTCTTCTTACTTTGTCTTCGGCTTCTCGTGTGTCGACTACTCTTGTCGAGTTTTCCTCACAGTAGATGCATTTCATTGGGTATAGTTGGGTCTAGCTTGTTGAAATCAGTTTTGGAAGCAACGCAATATATAGGGAGAATTCTCTCCCTCCCCCACGATATGTTGTGTTTTGTCTGTCAGAGTTTTTCTGGTGCATTCCTTAAATACCTGTCCATGTGAAGGCCGTTCGCACACCGAGAATAATTATCGGGCAGTCACAACAGGATCGATGTTTATTTAATACTGGTACTGCTTCGGTTATCTATGAGGAACTCTGCTGACGACGCCCAGAGAGTAATCGACCAGGCAACCGCAAAACTTGGAAACTTTGATGTCGACATCGAGGCCGTTCGTGAGCAGAAACCCGAAGGCAGCATGCAGACCCTAGATTCTATGGACGAACTCATGGAGCTCGCAGAATCCAGTATGCCGGACTCCGATATCGATATATCACGTGATATAGACACGGAAATAATGGATGAAGTATATTCTGCCCTGAGAACCAACGCCGATAGAAGAAACGATGGCTACAACCAGTTCAGAGGCCTTGCCGCTGTGGAGAAGGGAATCAATCCGGCAATGATTACAGGAGCAAAGCCCGAGACTGTAGATTCCTGGTACGAAAAGTTCAGGGACGCAGGCCTGACATACACCGAGAATGGCGATGAAATGCTTACTACAGAAGGAGAAATCTTCATGGACGAGGCCTACGGTTTCCTGGACGCCATAGGTAAAGACCAGGATACACGGGAGGTACAGGAGTACATTGCGGAGGCCTTCGGCAGCTTCAGCAGAAGGGCCTCGAACCAGGAGGTTCCATTGACAGGTTTCATATATGCTGCGGACGAAGAGCCTTCAACCAGTCGGATAGCGGAGGCCTCCGATGTCTCCAAGAGAACAGTGTACAACTGGATGGAGAAATGGAACGGTGGGGAAGGCCTGGGATTCATCCGCGGGGAGCCTCGGGACCGCAAGCTTACTGGCAGAGGCCTTCGTGCTTATGAAATGGTGGAGAACCAGCACCGTGCACTTGACGTGGCCTCGGAGATGAAGGCCTCGATGATCGAGGAGTTAGAAGAAGATAGAACTGGTTCTGATTCTCTGCCGTTTATTCCAGGTAATCAGCAGCTTGTGGAGCGGTACCTTGACGATTCATCGCTTGCAGAGAAGTATATGGAGCGAAACTGAAAAACATCTTTTTGAAACTTGTAGACAAGTCTTGAGTAGAGTATACTAGCCATGGCAAAGAAAATTATACCAGACACCTCTATCATAATCGACGGAAAACTCTCCTATCTTATCGAAAAAGGAGATATAGAGGAAGACATAGTAATTCCGGAGTTTGTTGTAGACGAGCTCGAGAACCAGGCCAATGAAGGCAAAGAAACTGGTTACAAAGGTATCGAGGAGATCAAGGAGATCCGGATGCTCGCCGAGAGGGAAGATCTAGGCCTCGAGTTCAAGGGCAGGAAGCCTACATCCGAAGAGATAGAGATGGCTCACGCAGGAAGGATCGACGCACTGATCCGGGACATGGCAGAGGAAATGGATGCAACACTCTACACGGCCGATAAAGTCCAGGCGAAGGTTGCCAGGGCCAAAGGTATCGATGTCCGGCAGTTTGAACAGGAACGGAATGTAGAGTTTTCGCTGGAGGATTACTTTGACGATAAAACTATGAGTGTACACCTCAAGGAGGGAGCAACGCCGAAAGCGAAGAGAGGGCTTCCTGGCGAGTTCGAACTTGAGGAGATAGGTAAAGAAATACTTACACACGACGAAATGTACGACCTGATCAACGAGACAATGGAGAAGGCCGAGATCTCCGATGAAGGTCTTGTCGAGATGGAGGAAGACGGTGCAACAGTTATCCAGCTTGGAGATTATAGAATCGCTATGACACGGCCTCCTTTCTCGGAAGCAGCAGAGATTACAGCTGTAAGGCCTGTCGCAAAAGTTACGCTTGACGATTACGAAATGAGCGAGAAGCTATTGAACCGGTTGAAGACCGAGGCCGAGGGAATCCTGGTTGCAGGTGCGCCGGGACACGGTAAATCCACCTTCTCACAGGCCCTTGCAGAATACTACAGAGAGCAGGGAGAGGTCGTGAAGACCATGGAGAAGCCTAGAGACCTGGATGTCAGCGAGGATATTACTCAGTATACGGCTCTGGATGAGTCGATGGAGGATACCGGAGACTTCCTTCTGCTGGCTCGTCCTGACTACACAGTCTTCGACGAGGTAAGGAAAACGGACGACTTCGAGGTATTCTCCGACATGCGTATGGCAGGAGTGGGAATGATCGGTGTTGTCCACGCTTCGGAAGCGGTCGATGCTGTTCAGAGACTGATCGGAAGGGTAGAGCTCGGAATGATTCCACAGGTCTGTGACACAGTAGTCTTCATTAGAGACGCCGAGATCGCAGAGGTCTACAAGATAGAGCTTACAGTTAAGGTACCGGAAGGAATGACGGAAGAAGACCTTGCAAGGCCTGTAATCCAGATCTCAAGGTTCGAAGACGATACACCTCAGTACGAGATCTACACATACGGAGAGGAAACAGTAGTAGTACCTGTATCCGACAGAGATGAAAGAGAGACAGGAACACAGAAACTGGCAAAGGACCAGCTTAACCACTACTTCCAGCAGTACGCCGACAACCCCAGGATAGAGTTCCTGTCAGACAACCATGTACAGGTAGAGGTTGACGAAGACAATATCGCCCAGATCATCGGTAAAGGAGGCCAGAACATCGACAGGATAGAGGACGAGCTAGGCCTAGACATAACTGTCGAACCGAAGACAAACACCTTGAAGAGCGACACAGGTTTCAATGTCGAGGAAAGAGGCAACTCCGTAATAATCGGTGTCGGAGAGGAGATGTCGGGCGAAGAAGTGGACATATATGACGAAGACGAGTTCCTCTTCGCAGCAACCGTCGGCAAGAACGGAGAAATCTCATTAACCAAGCAGTCCGACCTCGCAGGCCGTGTTCTTGGTGCAGCCGAGCAGGGCGATTTGAAGGTCCGGAGCTGAACAAATAAATACAGTATTCTCTCATTTTCTTTCTGTGAGACAGTTACAGGTAACAGTTCCCAAGGGATCCAAGGATATTACTAAGGAGGTACTGGAAGATTACTCTTCAGATATCTCTTCTTCAGAAGCCGAAAAGAATGAGGAAAAGGTTATAGAGTTCACGGCAACTGTCGACTCCGACGAAATCGACGAACTTACAGAAGACCTGAAGTCTCTAGATGATATCGATGTCGGCGAGCTCTCGATAAGAGTGCTGGAGCAGGAATCTCTAATCCAGAAAGGCCAGAAAACAAAGGGTTCCAGCTCGGAGCTCTCGCAGGAGGAACTGTACAGCAAGGCCCAGGAGTTCTCAGGATTCTCCCGCCCACAGTGGGGTTTAATCGGTCTTTCCTCCGCAATTGCTGCATATGGCATCGCTCTGGACAACGTTATAGTTGTTATAGGTGCAATGATGCTGGCACCGATGCTTTCACCTTTTGTCTCAGCAGCACTCTCACTGGCCGTCGGAGACAAACAATTACTGAAAGGCTCACTGCTTGCAGGCGTTGAAAGCATAGTAATCGCCGTAATTGTATCCACAGCAGCTCTTACAATCATACCTTTGAATAGAACAGCGGTTCTGGACATGATTATAGCTCCAGGCTTCCCTACTATAATGCTATCATTACTTGTCGGAGCTGCCGCAGCACTAACATTTACCACAGGCCTGAGAGACCAGATAGCAGGAGTTGCCGTAGCCATCGCACTGGTACCTCCACTGGCAGCAGTAGGAGTAGGATTGAACCTACAGGACTACTACCTGGCCGCTCAATCAGCCTCTATAGCCCTTCAAAACGCTCTCTCGATTATAGTGGCAGGGTTCGCAGCATTCAAGATTCTAGGCGTAAAACCCAGCACATACTACAAGAAGAAGGAGGCGGAGAAGCTGAGGCCTGTCGTCACTGCAGCAATAGTGATCATGTTCGTGGTATCGGTACCTATCACATTTATCTCGTATCAGAGCCATGAACCGTACAGTATCCAGAAAGACGTTGAGAAGACTGCTGGAAACTTCTTCGGTGAAGATCTTGTGTCAGTAAGCCTAGACAACTCAAAGGTCAGAGCTCTCGTAGTCGGAAACCACAGTGAACAAGAGTTCCGGCAGAGACTTCCAGAAGGCCTTGAAGTGAATATAGTCGAGCTACAGAGTTACAGAGAATAAGAAACTAAAGAGAAGGAGTGGAGAAGGTAGAAAAGGCCTTATTTCCTGTGTTCTTCTCTCTTCTCTTTCTCCTTTCTGATCTGGGTGTTGATGTCGTTAAGTGCTGTGTCCAGCGTATCCATCATGTCCCAGCCTTCTTCCTGAGCGGTTACAACGCCGAACTCGCAGTCAAGCTTGACTGTGAACTCATATCGGTGCTGCTTGCCGTCTTTGTCGAACTTCCTTACTCTGACAGTGAAAGATTTAGGTTTCTCAACTTTTCTGCCAAGAGTTCCTCTCATCGTCTTCTCAATCTTCTCGTGGACGACAGCCTTCTCCTCATCTACATCAAGGCCTGTAATCTGTACCAGTAGCATGTCGCTTACCTGGTAGCCAGCTACATGGTCGATGAAGTCCTTGACAGCCACAATACTGACAGGGTAGTCGTCGTCAGTTATGATTATCTGGCTGCTTTCGTGGTCGTTCATCAGTTCTACGGCTTCCCGTCCTTCCATATGGCCTTCATGTGTGAGAGGTGTTCTGTTCATGATCTCGCTGACATTGATATCCGTCATCTTCAGCTTCTTGTTGCCGCCAGCGATCTGTGTTTCCTTATCGGTAGGGCCTGATGTTCCTCCTGGCGAAGGGCTTTCCTTAGGGACGATTGTGGTGAGTATGTCCGTGCTGTCGACCATTCCTGTCAGGTTGCCGTTGTTGTCAAGTACTGGCAGTCGGGAGATGTTGTTGTCCAGCATCTTGTGACGTGCTTCTTCGATACTGTCTTCTTCAAATACTCGGATTACTTCGTTTGAACCTATGGTTCTGGTGTTGGTGTCGTCAATTTCCTCTGCTTCTGCAAAGGCCTCTCGGAACTCTGTATCGTCGATTTTTCCGACAAGCTTTCCTCCTTCCTCCAGTACAAGCATCTTGCGGCCGGAGTTGATCCTCAGTTCTGCGAGGTCAACGAGGGAGTCCTCTTCGTCGAATCTCGGAGGTTCGTGCATTACCTGGTCTGCCTTTGTTTTCTCTGGATTGAACTGGATGTGTCTGATTACATCTCTGTACCCTACAGCCCCTTTCAGATTATCTTTTTCGTCTACTACGGGAACTGCTCTCAAGTCGTTCTCTTCCATTCTCGTCTTGATTTTGGATACCGCCATATCAGGTGAGACGGTTACTGGGTCTGCGTTCAGTACTTCTTCTGCCGTTATCTGGTTTACAGATTTCATTTTGTTAATTCACCTTAATCTACGAGGAACTTGTCCGAGTTTTCATCCATGTCGATGAAGTTGGTGGCTGATTCTCTGATTTCCTTTGCGGATGATTTACCGAAGCTCATTACTTCCACTCGGCAACCCATGGACTTGAGATGGTCGACGAGGACTGCAAAGTCTCCATCTCCCGTAACAAGTACGATAGTATCAAGCTTTTTAGCCTGCTGGATCATATCGACAGTCATGCCGAGATCCCAGTCTCCCTTCTTTTCTCCGCCGTAGAACTCTTTCAGCTGTTTGATTTCAACTTCATAACCAATCTTGCGAAGTGCTTCGAAGAAGTTGCTTTCGTCAGGCGTATCAGCTTTTATAACGTAAGCTGAGGCCCTTACAAGCTTCCTGTTCATCACTGCGGCATCAAGAAGCTTTTCAAAGTCTACTTTGGAGTTGTAAAGATTTTTCGCGCTGTAGTACATATTTTGAACGTCAACGAAGACGCCTACTCTCTGATCTTTATGAATATTTGACATTAATTTAACCTCTAATTTCTAGAAAATCGATTCAAGAACGATTTTCGGTACAAAGAACTAAAGTCGGACGAAGCTTAAAAGGACTTTGGTACTCAATCCACCGAACGCCAGAGATAAAGACTGGCGATACTTCTGTACGGTTTCCACTCCTCAGCCTTTTCTCTCATCTCGCTCCTGGAGTCGAGGCCGTACAGTTTCTCCATAGCCTTCCTGATACCTAGGTCCTCAACAGGGAAAACGTCCTCACGGGCCAGTACAAAGATCATAAACATCTTCGCAGTCCATTCGCCTACCCCATGAATATCCGTCAACTCTTCAATCACTTCTTCATCCGGCATCTTCGAGAATTTCTCTGGAGAAAGATTGTCTTCCTGGAAATGCTTTGCTGCCGACCTGATGTAATCTATCTTCTGCCTTGAAAGCCCTACATCAGAAAGATTCTCTTCATTGGCATCCAGCAAGGCCTCCGGGGTTATCTCAAAGTTTTCGAAAAGTCTTTCTCTGATGGCCTCTGCTGACTGTGTGGATAGCTGCTGGTTGACAATCGAGACAACCATTCTCTCGAAGGGTTTATTGGAGGCCTCCAGTTCCAGCTCTCCGTGTTCCTCGATCAGAGCTCTCAGTTTTTCGTCTTCTTTCAGCGGTTCCATTATTCTCTGAGTTCCAGAACCTTCTCCAGGTTCTCCTTGTATCCGTCTCTTTCGTCGCTCGGTGTTTCAAGGATCATAGGCAGGTCTTCAAACTCCTCTGCGTTGACGATGTTGGAGAAGCCTTCATCTCCGATCTTCCCGCACCCTATATCCTGGTGGTTGTCTTTTTCTGAACCTTTCTCGTCTTTTGAATCGTTAAGGTGTAGAACTTTGATCTTGTCCAGGCCTATGTCTTCCCTAATTTCCTGAAGAAAGTCCTCGAATCCTTCCTCGGTTTTCAGGTCGTATCCTGCGGCGTGTGCGTGGCATGTGTCGATGCAGACTCCGATCTTCTCGTCCGGCGTGTCCGCGTGTTTGATCATATCTCTGAGTTCGCCCATCGATCTTCCGAGGGTTGTGCCTTTTCCGGCCGTATTTTCAAGTAGTAAAGTTACGTTTTCCGGTATGTTCAGTTCGTCGATTCCTTCGGCAATCCTCTTTACTCCTGTATCTCTTCCGCTCCCGGTATGTGCTCCTGGATGGAATACAACGTATTCGACTCCTAAAGTGCTCGCGGCATCAAGTTCGCTCTGGAGACAGTTCAACGATTTCTCGAATAGATCGTCTTTCGGCGTTGCAAGGTTTACCAGATAGGTGGAGTGAATCACGTACGGGTTCTGGCCTTTCTCATCTCTGAGGTCTTGGAATTCCTGTCCGTCCTCTTCGTCGTATTCTGATACGCTCCAGGTTCTTGGAGATCCTGCAAATATCTGACCGCAGTTACCTCCTATCTCTTCCTGGCGTTCGATCGCTTTGTCAAGGCCTCCCGAAATACTGACGTGTGCACCTATTCTGATGTTCATACTGAAACCTGGAAGGGAGAACTTGAAATAATCTTTCGAAACAGGTAGGCCTGCCATTAAAAAGAGTTTGTGTAATATAGTTGAACTATATGTCACAGAAAATCTTGGATAAACTGACGCACCTTCAGGAGAACCATGCTCTGGAAGTCGTGCTTTTCTTCCTGTTGTTGACGGTGGCAATGATTCCGGGTATGGGCCGTGTTGAGACGATTGTGGCTCTGGAGAATATGATGCCGTCAAGTTCTGAGCCGGTCAGAGAGTTCAACAATCTCAGGGCAGAAGGAATAGGCAAAGACTCTATTGCTGTACAGATCACAGCAGGCAAGGGCGCGGACGGCGTCGAATCCATAGGCAGTGAAACGGCCCGCCAGTACATCGAACAGCTTGCCAAGGATATCGAAGACATATACGGAGTTACAGAGGTCTATACACCCTACGAGATGGAAGGCCTGATAGATGACAGGAACAGGACGGCTGTGATAATTGCATATACCTATATGGGTGATTCTGGAAGCTCTATGGATAGAATATTCAATGAAGTAAAGGAGGAAACACAGTATAACAGACCTGAAGGAATTAAGGCGTCTGTTTCGGGAGTTCCTGCAGTTCAGCAGAGACTTTCCTCCATGGTCCAGCGCGATAAAAATGTTACTACAGCTATTTCTCTTTTCCTGGTGTTTCTGATAACTTTAGGCCTGTTTGAAGGCTCTTTAACCTCTTCGATCATGCCACTTATTGTTGTAGGCCTGAGCGTGGTCTGGCTTTATGGAACAATGGGTTACCTAGGTATACCTCTTTCAACGCTTGCAGGATCGGTAGCTGCGCTGGTTATAGGTATAGGTATCGATTACTCGGTGCACATCCTGAATACTTACAGATTCCATCGTAGAGACAATACTGTGGGAGAGGCGCTCTCTGAGGCGGTAGGCGAGACAGGAGTAGCTATTGTTGCTACCTCTGTCACAACTATCAGCGCCTTTATGGCCTTTCTCTCAGGTAAAATGCCAGAGATGCACAGGTTCGGAATTATAATGTCGATAGGAATTGGCTACTCGCTTATTTTCAGCTTCTTCCTCCTGCCATCTGTATTCGTTTTGGAGGAGAAGTTAATCAACAAAATCCATGAATCTGTCAAGTGGAGGCATGATTTCCGATGATTAGAAGGTTAACATCTTCTGCTAAATCAGGAGAAACCTGGAGGTTTTTCGGATGATTATTGAGGAGTTGGCAGCCCGGACAGTTGAGATACAGTCTGAAAGCCCTTACAAGGTACTTATGGTTCTGGGAGTACTGACTGCAATGATTCTGCCGGGCACCATGATGCTTGATATTAAGCCCAGTACTGAGGCCATACTTCCTGCAGATGATCCTGTAGTTGAATCTCTAGATACTTTGCGGGCCAAGTTTGCAGGAGATACAACCTATCTCGTGATTAACGCTGAGAATGATATACGGAAGGCAGAGAACTTCGAGAGCATGTTAAGGATTCAGAAAAGGGTTGAACTATCATCAAATGTTCTCTCTACGAGTTCGCCTGCTTCGATGCTGGAGAGACGGTACGGTGAGATTCCTGAAGACGCTGATAGGCTGAAACAGTTCAACTACAGGAATATGGTTACGGAAGATTACAGAACTGCGGTAGTGGCTATACGGGCAGATACACAGGCCAGTTCATCGGAGATCAGAAAACTGCATAACCGGATTCAACAGGTGGCTAACTCCGAGTTCCGTAGATCACAGTATCATCTGACAGGATACAATATGATTAATCTGGCGACATTCCAGGTTATAATCAGAGATTTCATGACTATAACAGCAGTCTCCTTTACTGCGGTTCTCGGCGTGCTTTACGCAGTTTTCAGAGATCCACGGAAGATGATGTATCCGATTGTACCTGTGATGTTCTCTCTGATCTGGATGCTGGGCCTCGGAGGATACCTCGGAGCAGACCTTACAATAATCTCTATGGTATCTGCAGCCATGATAATGGGCCTCGGTATCGACTTTGGCATCCATGTGACGAAGAAGTATTTCTCCACAAAGAGAGGTACTGAAGGAATGAGCGAGACAATGATAGAGCTTTCCAGAGGCCTTCTTGGAGGGGCTGCAACGACAGGAGTTGGTTTTCTGGCCTTACTTGCAGCTAATCTTACAGGAATGCACTCTCTTGGAATATTTCTGTTTACAGGTATAATTTCGGCCTATATTGGTGCTACCATCCTGCTTCCAACCCTTATACTGATTTCAGACGGTAAAGAATCGATTGTATGAAAATGATACTATGAAACGAACAACTACACATTCAACGGCTTTCAAGATTGGTCTAACCCTTACGATAATGATTATTGCTGCAGGACAGGGCCTTTCAGCGCCTCAACTGCAGGACGTCAGCTTTGATCCCGGAGTTATCTCTGCAGGAGACAGAGTCGACATTACGGCCTCGCTTCATTACGATATCTACGATGGAGATGAGGAGGAGAAAAATGTGGCGGTATCGTTGAAGCCTGAGAACAGGCTCGCTGAGAGGTATGTAACTATTGAAGATGTTAACAGCGATAGTATCTTCATCTATCCTGGAGGAGGATGGAATCAGCAGTTCCAGGTCAAGGTTCACGGAGATGCTCCATCCGGAAACTACCGGTTCACAGTTGAAATTACAGAGACAGGTCAGAACTCAAGTACAACATATGAAGAGGAGTTCATCATGCCTGTTGAGAAAGAAGGCGTGGATCTGACGGCAGATGTTGTAAAGACCTCGCCAGATACACCTAGGGCAGGTGATAACGATGTTAGACTAGGCCTGAGAGTGTCCAATACTGGTAACAAGGATATCGAGGAGATAAAGGTAGTCCCGGAGTTTCCTGAAGGCGTTTCCTCTTCAAACGCTATGACAGAGAAGATACTGATCGACAGAATATCCAGGACCGGTTCCGCTAGAGAGCAACTTTCTGTAGACCTCAGAGACGATCTAAGGCCTGGAGTTTACTGGATTAACCTATCGGCAAGTTATGAGGACACAGAGAGCAACAGTTACAGCGAGAAACTTGAAATCCCTCTCAGAGTAGAAGGAAGGCCTGACCTCGAAGTCGTAAACTCCAGTATGGAGATGAAAGCAGGATCTACAGCCCAGCTGGAACTGACAGTTCTGAACACAGGAACTCAGGACGCAGAGGCTGTATCAGCCCGTGTTATCGCACAGAGATCTCAGCCTTTCTCACTGGCAGACAGATCAAACTATATCGGCGAGATAAAGCCTGGAGAGAAAGGAAAAGCAGTACTCAGTATCTCCTCAGACAGGTCGGCATCACTGAAAGAGCATCAGCTAAAGATAGAGCTGAGAGCAAACGGAGACTCTGAAGAAGGCGACAACTCGGTCTATACCTTTACCGAAAACGTCGATGTGAGACTGGAGGATAGAGCCAGATCACCGCTCATCTATATTGGAACAGCAACAGCGCTTCTACTGCTGACGATAGGCCTTTTCAGGCACTTCCATGGAAGAAAAGATGACTCTGAAGGAGGTGAATCCCAGTGAGAAGCAAGAAAAAATTCATGAGAAGGCTCGCAGGCACAACGATCCTGACAGGATTCATCGGCGGATGGTTTGTCCACCCATACTTCTATCTAATCGATGCCTTTGTAGGCCTCAACATGTGGCAGAGCAGCTTTACAGATTTCTGCCCGCCTGAAATGTTCTACGAGGAATATATCGCGGAATAAATTTTTCTGTTCTCTTCTTTTTCATCTCCTTTATTTTTCCGGGAACTCTGAGAGCTCTCCGTCTTCCAGCCATATCACTCTATCAGCTTCTTTTCCGAGTTCTTTCTCGTGGTTGACAGTGATTACCGTCTGTCCCTGTTCAGCTAGATCTCTGTAGAGCTGCATCATCTTTTCTGAGACCTCTGTATCCAGCTGGGAAGTTGATTCATCCGCCAGCAATATTTCAGGTTCTCCAGCGAGAGCTCTGGCTACAGCCACTCTCTGCCTCTGTCCTCCCGAGAGTTCATCCGGGGAATGTTTCATCCTGTCGCTCAGGCCTACTTTTTCAAGAGCTTCTCTTGCTCTCTCTTTTGCCTCTGAGTCAGGTACGCCATCAAGTGTTAGAGGAAGGTATACCTGTTCCAGGCTGTTAAATCCTTTCAGCAGTGAGTAGAACTGGAATACGAAACCTATTTTCTCAAGCCTGAACTCTGATTTTTCATCCTCAGTCATACTTGATGTATTGGTGCCATCGACCGTGATTTCTCCACTGGAAGGATCATCTAATAGGCCTATCAGATGCATTAAAGTGGACTTTCCAGAACCAGAAGGACCCATTATCGATACAAACTCCCCTTTCTCTATATCGATACTTACGTCTTTCAAGGCCTCCACCTCTACTTCTCCCATGCTGTATATCTTCGACAGGTCTTCAGTTTTGATTGCGTAGTTCATCGGTTCTCGATCGTCTCGACTATCTCGGTTTTTGAAGCAAGATATGCAGGTACGAAGCCTGCTACCACGGAAGCTGCTACCATCCAGGCACTCCTTGTCAGCAGCAGGTTCGGTGAGATTCTCGTTGATATGGTCCCTACAGGCGAGTTTATCGGGTGGGAGGTGAGGAAAGAGTTTATCCCCAGCGTGAGCACGTTGCCGATCACTACTCCGGTCAGGCCGAAGATGAAGGCTTCCAGCACGAATATCTCCAGCACTCTCCTCTCCTTTGCTCCCACCGCCCTTACGATACCCATTTCCCTTACTCTCTTGCTGGTGTTGATGAATATGACGACGCCTATCGCCGCGAGAGCCACTATCAGGCCTACTATGGAAAGCACGTTGATCACTATAGCGAATGTTCCGGAGATTCCCTCCGCCATGTTTGACTGTTCTCTCCAGGTCTTGATCTCTCCCTGCGTGTTTAAGGCCTGGAGTCGCTTCTTGAAGTTGTCTGATGCTTCCCTGTCTTCAAGTATCACTTTGATCTTGCTGGCTCTGTTTTCGACTCCCAGCATCTGCTCTGCCTGTTCAAATGTTACGTATATCTTCTTGGACATGCCCGCTATCCCGCCTTTCGTGCCTATAACACCTCTAACCTTGAACTCGCGGCTGAAGTTCTCACCTTTTAGAGTGAGTATCTGACCGCGGTCGATTCCTAGGCCTTCGATTCCTCTTTTCTCGCTTTCAGCTGCGATAAATCTTCCTATAACTGTCTCATCGGAGTCCTCCTTCAGGAAGCTCCCGGATATCATCTTGGAGGTGTATCCTTCAAAATCTGGGGAGTCCGTACCTTTCACAGTTATGTGCGCTACTTCTCCACTGTAGACAGCGGAGGCCCTGAAGGTCAGGACTTTCTCCACATTCTCCACTCCAGCGAGCCTTGAAATCCTGTTCACCAGGGCCTCAGGGTTCTCAAGGTATCCTTCTTCCGCCTCAACTGCGGCGTGACCTGTCTGACCCTCTATCAGGCCTTCGGTGAAGGTATGGCTGAGGCCGGTGATGAATGCAGGGAAGAAGACCAGGTTCAGGAAGGCGAAGCTGAGCATCACCACAACTATCAAGGAAACTTTCTTGTCCTCGAATATGTCTCTCTTCGCCAGTTTCCAGACGAACTTCGCCTTGTGCAGCTTCATGGAATCACTCCTGCTTTTTTCTCCAGTAATATGTTCCTCCGACCAGCAGGACAGCCAGAACCCCTAGAATCGGTATCTTATCAGTTCTCTTTCGGGAGGCACTGATTTCAAATGATTGAGTGGCTTGTTCTTCCTTTGAGTCGGTGTAGCTTATTTCTACAGTACAGTTAACTTCGCCAGAGTTCGGTATCACCTGGTAGACTGTCGGAACGCTTTCCCCGGAGTCCAGTGATCCTGCGAACGCCTTTGAGTCCTGTACTTTGGCGTTTTTGCATGAGAGTTTTGAGGAAAGTTTCTCGGCCTCGCCAGGCCCTGTGTTCTCGAGTTCAACCATTACCCGTGTGTCCGATCCCATGTATGCCTCTTCTGTTTGGATCTGTGAAACTGTTATCTCTGCGTTTTCCTGTATGTATACCGAGCTGGAGGCTTTTTCCACATCTTTTCTGCTCTCGTCTCTGTACTCGGAGGTTATCTGAATATCATGAGTGCCTGAAGAGATCGCATCTGATGTTCGGATGCTTATATTTTTTACCGCGGTTTCTTCAGGCCTTAATGATCCGAGGTACATCTTTGAAGGATCAAAACTGGTGCTGGGCATTGAAAATGTTACCGATATCTGGGAGGCGGTATCTGTTCCGGTGTTTCTTATCTTCAGTGATGCTTCAGAGTCTTTTCCCTGTACTATTCCGGTGGTGTTTATCGAGATAAACAGATTAGGTTCTCCATCCACTACAATCGAAAAGGTTTCTTCCTGGCCGAATCCTGTATTGTAGGACGAGTCAGGTTCCAGATCTATTTTGTAGGTTCCGGAAGCTGTTCCCTCTTCTACCTTGATCTTGAAGGTTCTTTCAACGCTACAGTCAGCGCAAAGCTCTGTAAGGCCTTCATCAGGCTGGTTTATTACCTTGAACCCTTCCGGAAGATTTAATGTCAGAGGCTTGTATGTTGCGGACTCGTATTCTGAATTATGTATGGTAGCCTGAACAGTAAAGGTGTTTCCCGGCTTTACTTTTGCCTTTGAGATGTCGCTGATAGTTGTTGAGGCCATTGCAGAGCTGGAGACTGCCAGAAGGAGGGATGTAATCAAGACGACTTTCGCATTCATATCTAACAGGTTCTTGATCCTAACTTATAAAGTTAGTGAGGACTAACTTAGTGGTATGGGTGAGAGAAAGACTTCCGAGGAACGCCGCGAACAGATACTTGAGACAGCACTTGAGATCCTTCATGAGGAAGGAAGATCCCGCCTGACTGTCGGAAGAATTGCTGAAAAAATCAGTATTTCCGAGGCCGCAGTGTACAGACACTTCGACTCCAAGGAGGAGATTATCAGAAAGATGGCGGAGAAAGTTTTCTCGATAGAGCTAGTCGATCCTGAGGAGCTGAGCTTTGAGGCGCCTAAAGAGCTTCTTGAGGAGATAATTAGAGGGATTTTCGCTAAACTTGAAGAGGACAGAAAGATCGCCTCAGTACTGTTCCACGACGAACTATTTACAGAGTATCCAGAAGTGGAGGAAATATTCAGAGAACACAGAAAAGAGAAGAAGGAGAAGCTGAAGAACCTCGTGATCATGGGAAAGACATCAGGCCTGTTTAACGAAGAAGTTGATCCTGACACGTTCGCAAGAACTATGATGGGCAGCATCAGGATAACAGTGCTTGAATGGAGAGATGCTGAATTCTCTCACTCTCTGGAAGAAGAAGTAAGGCCTCTTGCACAGCATCTGGCAAAAATTCTCCAGAACTGAGTTTATCTAGTATATTTATACAAAACTATTTAAATTTGCATGCATGAGTGTGCACATATGCAAGTTTTCAAGGCGCTTTCGAGCGACACCCGGCTCCACGTGTTAGAGCTTATCATGGAGCATGAGCCGGTATGCATCTGTGAACTAGACGAGACGTGTCCACGCGATCGATCCGTGATCTCTCGCCACATCAAGAAACTGGACGAGGCAGGAGTGATAGAGACTGAGAAAGACGGGAGAAAGCTTATCTCGACAATTCCGCAGAGAGAAGCAGTCGAAAATCTACTAGAAGCCAAGGAGGTGCTAGAAGATGAAGATTCAGATTCTGGGAAGAGGATGTCCAAAATGCAAGAAGCTTGAGAAAAACGCTGAAAACGCACTGGAGCAGATGAAGGAGAACGCTGAAGAAGCATCCGAAGGCCTCGAAAATGTTGAGATCGAGAAAGTATACGATCTGCAGGAAGCCAGCAAGATGGGCCTGATGTCTGCACCAGGCCTTGCGATCGACGGCGAGCTCAAGAAGCAGGGCAGCGTCCTTAAACCCGATGAGATCAGGGAAGTCATACAGCAGGAAGCATGATCTCTTCACTCTCCTCTCTCCTTCTTTCGCTCGGAGTACCGCAGTCGATAGCCGGAGTCATATCCTTCTGGATCTTCGACTCCGTTAAGATACTGGCTTTGATGTCCGTACTGTTCTTCGGCCTGAACTATCTGAGGACATACCTGACTCCGCAGAAGATCAGCGAGTACCTCGACAGGCACAAGTCTGTCCAGTACCCCTTGGCATCGGTTTTCGGAACGCTCTCGCCTTTTTGCTCCTGTTCCACGATACCACTCTTCATGGGTTTCCTGCGCGCAGGAGTCTCTATAGGCCCTACACTAACCTTCCTGCTGACCTCTCCGATAGTCAACCTTGTGGCGATACCGATACTCTGGACTGCCTTCGGCTGGAAGATAACACTGCTCTACACCGCGGTAGGCCTCACGATCAGCATGATAGCCGGTTACTCGCTCGAGAAACTTGGCTTCGAGAAAAACATCGAGAGAGGAGACGTCGCCGAGACAGAAGTAGACAACAGATGGAAGGAAGCGTACAGAGACACCTACGACCAGATGAAAAGATTCACTCCTTATGTCCTGGTAGGAACAGCTCTTGGAGCGTTGATCCACGGCTACCTGCCCACTGATTTGCTGAAGAGGTACGCCTCCACGGTCTGGGCGGTGCCTGTAGCGGTATTGCTGGCGGTACCGGTCTACACCAACATCTTCGCCGTCATACCGGTAGTTGAATCACTGATGGAGAAAGGCCTTCCTGTCTCGGTAGCTGTCACCTTCATGATGGCGGCAGCAGGCCTTTCACTCCCCGAATTCATAATGCTGAAGGATGTCATGGACAACAAGATGCTCGCGGCATTGATAGGAGTGGTTACGGCAGTCATAATTCTTACTGGATATCTGATCGCGGCAGTACCGAGTCTCTAGAGACTAGCAAGGTGTCACATCTTCGCCAGTTTCTCTCTTTTTCTCGCTTTAACCAGGTCAATCTATTGCTTTATAACTCAGTTAGGCCAAAAGCTGCTTATGGAAAAGAACGTAGGTGACACGGACCGCAAGATAAGAATGGCTCTGGGGACTATCCTAGTTGCGCTGGGAGCAGCAGGGTATGCAGGAGTAATCCCTATAGCTAACGTTGCACCGCAGGCTCTGACCTCGGTGGCCTTAACGGTTGTAGGTATAGTGCTTCTGGTTACAGGTTACACCAGCAAGTGCGCGCTTTACTCCGCTCTGAGAATCGATACCTCGGAGTAGATTAGCCGATCTCTAGGTCTCCACTTTTTTGATCTTTGAGTCAGGTCACCCAGGCCTCTTCTTTTTCTCCTTCTCTGAGGTTGTCTCGGCCCCACTCTATCATGTCTTCGACAAGTGGCAGAAGCTTTTCGCCGAACTCTGTCAGTTCGTATGTGATCTTCACCGGTTTCTCATCCTCTACCTTCCTGTTGATTATGCCCTGTTCCTGCATTCTATCGAGGTTGTCGGAAAGAGTTTTGTTGGTGATACCTCCGATCTCATCCTTTAACTGGTTGAAACGTACTTCTTCATTGTCTCCTACATGGAAGACAATTACCGGCACCCATTTGTGGCCCAGAATTTTTGAAGTAGATTTCAATGCACACCACTCTCCTCCTTTACACCATACAGGAATTCTATCAGTCATCAGGTATCCTCCTCGAAACCTCGTGTAAAGGTACACACTCCGGCCTTTAATATCTTCTGTAAATCAGGTATAGATATGAAACTAATTTTGAGAGTCGGAGACGGAGGTAGAGAAATATGAGCGAAAATGAAGGTATCAAACTGGAGTTCACTGCAAAACAGGCTACTATTCTGTCCCTTGCATTAGGCCTTTTGGTTGGTGGTTTCGGAGGTTTTGCTTTAGGGACTGTAAGTGCTTCTCCAGCCGAGAGAGCCACAGTGACAGATAATTCACAGAATACTAACTCGGATAGCGGTAGCGGTGATTCTACCAGCCTGGTAAGCCTGGAAGGTATAGAGTTCAAGGGAGAACCTGATCTCGGTAATGAAAGTGCCCCGATCAAGGTAGTGGAGTACACCGAGTTCGGATGTCCGTTCTGCTCGGAATGGGAAGGCTATGATGCGTCTTCCAGGATTCCTATAGATCGGTGGAACGTCAAAAAGAACCTGGTACAGGAGTATGTGGAGACAGGAGAAGTAGAGTTTATTCAGAAGAACTGGCCACAACCAAGACTGCACCCTAACTCTATTAAAGGCCACAAGATCGCAAACTGCGTCTACAGGAATGCTAACGAATCCAAGTACTGGGATTATCAGGGCCAGCTGTTTGACCGTAGAGCTCAGTGGATGAAAGGAGGACAGGACAATCCAAAACAGACATTCAGGCAGATCTCCAACGATCTCGGCCTTGATACGGAAACTATCCTGAGCTGTTACAACTCCTCGAACGCAGAGGAGGCCAAGGAAGATCAGAATGCATTGACAAGACAGATCGGAAGGATAGGCACGCCGACATTCTTTATCGGAAACAGAGAGCAGGGATTCATCAAAATCTCGGGCGCTCAACCTCTTTCAAGATTTAGAGAAGCAATTCAGAGATTCCAGTAATGACTATAGAAATCACTGTAAACCCAAAAATCACTGTAAACCCAAGGAGATGGCCAGAAGGATTTAAGCAAGGTCTTGAAGGAGCCTCCCGTAACTGGAAGAGGGCTATAGGTGCCTCCTCTGTCGGCCTCTCTGCTTTCCTTCTTACTGTTTTCTCTTCGAGTCCCGAGTACTCAATGCAGATGCTTTCCTCAGGGATAAAGTACTGGAGCCTGGCCTTTTCAACACGGCTCTCAGGACTTCTAGCTACCTCAGGTTATACAGGTCTTTCACTAACACTTCTGTTCTCGGCTCTTGTGGGCGTTACAATGACAAACACAGCAGTACAGCTGAGAAGAAACAGGCTAGATTTCAGCAGTATAGGAGCTCTTCCAGGGTTTCTGGCCGGAGGATGTGCCTCCTGTGGTGTCGGAGTTCTCTCACTCCTTGGATTCGGAGGAGTACTTGCCTCCATGCCATATGAAGGAAATCTTCTCAGACTCGGAGGAGCACTCTTGCTGGCAGGACTGATCACAAGGACAGGAAATCCTGATACATGCAAAATCTAGATAGATAATTACTTACTTCGAACCATTAAGACCTTATCTAGGAGTTGTTTCAACGGTGCTGATTTGGTTCTTCGTCTACAGGGATTTCCTAAAGAAAGAATAAAAATTATCAAGAAAGGCGATGAAGGCTTGTAGTTATTCTAGTTTCAGTTTTACAGGTGTTTCATGGCTGATGTTATCTCTAACAGGGCATCTCTGCTCTACTTTCTCGAACAGTTCTCTTTCAGTCTCTAGATCTGCATCTGTCTCTGCATCGATATTCATTTCTATCTGCTGGAACCCTGCTCTTTCATCGGTGTCCTCGCCCTGGAACTTAGCGGGGTTAAGCTCTCCTGAGGCCTTTATCTCCAGATTTTCAATCTCTACACCCATTTCATCTGCCACGACATGGGCCACTACATTGAAGCATCCTGTTAATGCCCCTAGTTCGTATTCTACTGGAGTAGGTGCTGAACCTGTGCCTCCGTGGGCCTCTGGCTCGTCTATTTCGAAGCTGTAACCTCTAACGTTTACCTCTACTTTTGTCGGATTCTTGCTCTCTGCATTTACATCAGATTTCATTAATTGAAACTGGAGATAGGCTGTTTTTATCAGATCTGGTAATAAATTCAAAGAAGTTGAAGAATGTGAATAAAAGAAAGGAAAAATACTGGAAATGCTGTTATTCTTCAAGGTTTTCTATTGCTTCCTCAATTTTATCCGGTCGGTAACCAATCACTGCTTCATCGCCGACGAATACCTGTGGAACTCCTTTCTGACCAGTCTTCTCGATCATTTCACGGGCCTTATCCCTGTCTTCAGCTACGTTATGTTCCTCAAACTCGTAGTCGTTCTCGTTAAGCCACTGTTTGACTTTTGTGCAGTAAGGACATGTCGGTGTCGAAAAGACTTGTATCTCTGCTGTCATAGTTTGTGTAAGAGTGTTGAACTTTTATACAGTTTGGGTTTCAGAGTTCTTCAAGAACCTCTATCTTTTCCTCTTCCCACTCTCTCATCCTTTCCTTAACCTTGCTCTTCATCTCATCTTTGTCAGGTACAGAGTAGATGTAGTATCGGCCTCTCTTACCTTCCTCTACCTTGCTCTCCCTCTCGACAAGGCCTGTGCTCTGAAGCTTGGAGAGGTATCTCTGAACAGTAGAACGATCCTTGCCTAGTTCCTCAGCTATATCCGATGCGCGGGCCTCATTATCGCATAAATAGTAGAGCACTTCTGTTTCCGAAGATGAAAGATTATACAGCACCTTCAGCAACTGCTTTATCTCGGTTGGACACTTCATGCAGAAAGTTTGTGCAACAAGATGTAAAACACTTTTTCTAGATTTTGCCTGTTGCAACGGCGTATCCTATTGCCGAGAAGAACAGGGCCTCCATCACAATTATTGTCGATACTAGAAGCCCACTGCCAGAGTCTAGGAAGCCTATATTGAAGATATCGCCGAGAAATGCTATTGCAACTACCAGACCTACAGCTCCTATAGCGGCAACTATGTGGAGGCCTAGATCTTTAAGGAAATCAGGTATCTGCATGTATCTAAGATTCCTTCAGTAAGAGATGTAAAACTCGGACCAGCAACGGTTTAATGTGAGAATAGTTTCTCTAGCTCCCTCCAACACCGAGATCCTCTACCGGCTGGGCCTAGGGGATGAGATAGTTGCTACTACTTCTCTCTGCGGTACTCCTGTAGAGGCATTGGAGAAGCCAAGTATCGGTGGCTGGACTAATCCGGATATTGAGAAGGTTAGGAGCTTTGATCCTGATCTTGTAGTGGCTTCTGACGACCTTCAGGACAACGCAATCGACCTTTTCGAAGACGAGAGCTTTGAGATTCTGCAGGTCAGGCCCCATACTGTAGAGGAAGTTTTTGACAGCATCAGGAGGATTGGGAGGGCTGTCGACAGAGAGAAGGAAGCGGAGAAGCTTGTTGAAGAAATGAAGAATAACTTGGAAGGCCTTGAGTTCGATAGCTCGCCCAGGATTTACTGTGAGGAATGGATGGATCCGCCGATGGCCTCCGGTAACTGGATTCCAGGCCTTGTTGAGAGATCTGGTGGAGAGTACTTTATTGATGAAGGTGAACGCAGCAGAGAGTTCGATTTGGAGGAGTTGAAGGATTTCGATCCCGAATATATTTTTCTGAACGTATGCGGTGCTGGTGAGAATGTAGATAGATCAGAGATCCTGGAAAGGCCGGAGTGGCAGGAAATTACCGCTATCAAGAAGGAGAACGTTTTTGTGGTAGATGATTCGCTGTTGAACAGGCCCGGGCCTCGACTGGTTGACGGTATCGAAGAAATAGTAGAGAAAGTAAATGAGGAGTAAGTTAGGTGTCGTGGTCCTGGTAAGGTTCTCCGTACTTCTCGCTTAGAAGGTTGGCTGCTGCTTTCGTGCCGTCGCCTATTGCGAAAGATGTCTGGTGCACCCAGTAACGGGCCAGTCCTGCTGCATATACATTTTCTGCGGCCTTATTGTCCTCATCTGTGTCTATGTGCTCATCCATCAGGTATGGGTCGTCACGGCCTTCGACGAAGTCGAGATCCAGTTCTTCTAGGTAGTCATGCATTCCTGCAGAGGCCACGATGACGTATTCTGTTTCGTATTCTTCTTCCGAAGTTGTTACTTTGAGGCCTTCATCGGTTCTCTCTACTTTTTCGACTTCTTCCTCTTTGAATTCTCCTCCGAATTCGTCGAGTTTTTCCTTTCCTTTTTTGAGTAGTTCGCTGCCGCTTATAGAGTCGTGGCCTATCAGGTTCTGAATGTTTGAAGTGTTTAGAACCAGGGACTCTCCTGAATCGAGTACAAGCACGTCTTCGCCCGCCTTTGCGGTGAAAGAACCTGCCTGTAGGCCGGATACTCCGCCGCCGATTACGATTACGTCTTTCATACTTACTGGAAATCTGGATAAATCTGTAAATAACTTCCGGAGAGAAAAATTTCTCTCGCAGAGCAGGCTTTTTTATTGCGGTTGAGGTAAAATTTCTTTAGAATAATATGTTGACTAAGAGGCAGAAACTTCTAGCTGCAGTACTGTTTCTGCTAAGTATCTCTCTTGGAGTTGCTGCTTCTCTAGTTACTGAAAGCTACGCTCAGTCTGTCGCCCTGATAAACATGATCTATCTGCCTATCTTTGCAGTTCTGATTGTTGCAACAGTTGTAGGCATGATTCCTCTAGTTAAGCTCTCCACAACTACTGTCTTTACAACCAGTAAAGATGGAGAAGAGATACTGGAGGATATCAATAAAGACGATTCGCTTCTGGCCCTTGATACAGAGAGAGGTTTCGAACTTGTCAATAGAGATGAGGGGAAGGTAGAGCTGGAGACATACCCTACACTGGTACATAAATGGCTGGATAGGGAAGTCAGAGTTGTAAAAGAGTTTGAACAGGTCTCAGATAACGAGCTAACAGTTGAGGAATACGTAAATGATGATGAAGAGTCTGTTTCAAAGTTAGAGATCGATGAGTCCGGAGATAACACCAAGTTAATAGACCGGACGGACTACAGCGGAAGAATCAGGTTTCTTTCAGTTATCGGGCTACGGTACGTCATCCTGCCGAAGACCAAGAATTTAATGAGTCAGAGAGGTTACAAGCTCGAAGACACTTCCTTCGATATCAGCCTGTAATCTACCGTTCCTTCACGGAGACTTCTGCTTCGAGGCCTTCATTCATTTCCTGCTCCAGCTGTTCCATCCTGTCATCTAGAGAACTTCCCAGTTCATCAATCCTATCTTCTATGCTCTCTATCTCTCTTTCCTTCCGTTCTATCTTATCTTTCACAGCTTTAAGATCTCTTTCTGCTTTCTCTACCTCTTCCTTGATGTCCATGTCCTCGATCTTCCGTTCAAGCACCTCTATCTCGGCCTCAAGTTCGTCCTCTTCCTCCACAAGTTCCTGAAAGTTGGAGAGGTTTTCCGCTGCCTCTGCAAAGTTCTGGACTTGACGTATATCCAGAAGGTCCTCTTCCTTGACTTTTTCCTGGGCCTCCTCCAGTTCTTCCTGTATTTCACCTGCTTGTGCGTATTTCTCCTCTGTTATCTTATCTAGCTTGCTGATATCTCCTTCAAACTCGATTTCTCCGCTTTCAACCTGGTAGATTAGTTTTTTTAGGCCTCTGCGCATTGTGGAGATGTTTTTGGATATCTTGGCCTGTATTTCCTCTCTTCTATCTTCTTTTTCCTCGAGTTCCTGCTGCATCTCCTGCATTTCCTGCCATTCACTGCTGTCTTTAAGCTCCTGGATCTCCTGCTCTATTCTCTGTTTCTCGTCTTCCTCTGTCGCTGTAGATATCTCGGTTTTCTCCCTTCTTTTTTCCTCGAGCTCTTCCTCTAGCTCGCTGATCTCTTCTTTCAGAGATTTAATCTTCCTGTACCTTTTCAGAGAGCTGTATTTAGACTTCACAAAGCTTTCAGTGTTGTCCAGATGAGATTCTATGTCTTCCAGAACGCTCAAGAGCTTGGTTCTCTTGTTGATCCGTTTCATTACCTGTCCCTGCTTCTCGGACACGTTGTTGAACTTCTCAAGGAACTCTCTCAAGTCCTCCAGGTGTTCATCCATTTTCTCGGACAGATCGGTCTCTTTGACCAGCATTTTCTGTGACTGAGCGAAATCCTCTGCTACATCGTCGACAACCTTCAGGCCTTCACTGTCCTGATAGTCCTTCATTTCTTCAAGGTCTTCCTGAAGGCTCTGCAGGTATTCCTCGGTTCTATCTCTCAGTTCTTCAGCTCTGTTCCTTGCTGACTCAATCTCGTTCAGATTTCGCTCCTTGAAAACTTCTGGAGCTTCCTTGTAGCTGGTCTCTAACTCTTCCTGGCTGAAGAATCTGTCTTTCAGTTTATCAGTAAGGCCCATAACCAGTTAACCCAGTTGAACAGGTAAAAACCTGAGGTGGGGGAGAAGAAAAAAAAGGGAAATAGAGGGCGAAGGATTTTTTACTCGAATCTGCTGGAGAGGTCTTCAAACTTCTCCTGAGGATGCTCCCAGTCGACTACCTCGAAGAAGCTGTCGATGAATTCTCCTCTCTCAGGGCCGTAGTCGTGGTAATAAGAGTGTTCCCAGACATCGACTGCCAGGATAGGATGTGCTCCCCAGACTCCATGTCTGTCGTGCTTGTCAACTACTACATTATGTAGCTCGTCTTCTGCAGGGATGTAGACAAGCAAGGCCCATCCTCCGGCGCTTGATGCTGCGGCCTTGAACTCTTTCTTCCAGTTCTCGTAGCTTCCGAAGTCCTCTTCAATCTTCTCCAGTAGCTGGCCTTCTGGCCTTCCCCCGCCGTTAGGCCCCATGTTCTTCCAGAAAAGGTTGTGCAGTACTGTTCCTGCATAGTTGTGAGTGAAGTCTTTCAAGATCGAGGCCGTGGAGCTGTAATCATCGTTTTCTCTCTGCTCGTCCAGTCTTTCCTCTGCGGAGTTCCAGCCGTTGACGTAGCCCTGATGGTGTACGTCGTGGTGCCACTCCATAACCTGTTTGGAGATATGAGGGGTTAGAGCGTCGTATTCGTAAGGTAGTTTCATTAAACCGTGTTCTGCCATAGAAAGTTCACCTATAACATGTTATCTTGGCTGGAGGTATAAGCAGGTTTTGGCCAAATCAAGACTAGGAAAGTTAAGTCGGCGAAAAATAATGAGGAAAGAAGAAAGAGGGAAAAGGTGTCCGGCCTTACTGTGTGGTGTTGCCGGATGTCTGGTTGTCAGGCTGCTGGTTCTGCTGCTGAGCAGCTTTGATGGCCTGACTGACATCGATGATCATGGACTGTCCTGTAAGAGGGGACTGCTTTGGAATAATCTGTGCGCCGTCCATGGTCATGTAGAAACTCTGTGTCTGAGAGACAGTGGTTCCATTACGCTGTCCTGTAGTCGTAATGTTGAACTCGTAGAGGCCGTGCTGTGTCTGGAATTCAGAAACGTTGACACTTGGCCCTACAATCTGTGTAACCTTGTCCTGTGCAGCGGCAGGTGAGATCTGGCCACTACCTCCTGCTCCTGAGAGGCCCATTGCAACCAGGCCTACAAGTAGTCCTAGAAGAAGCCCTCCTGCGAATACGCTGTTTCGGGAGTAGCTTCCCAGGATTCCTCCTGCGGTCTCTTCTTCGATCTCCTCAAGTACATCGTCCTCTGTAACTTCATCGGATTCGGAATGCATTTCTTCGTCTACTTCTTCCCCGATCTTCTGCTCGATATACTCCTTGACGGTTTTACGGTCCTTACCTTCCTCCTCTGACTGGAGGAGGGATTTGTAATCTAGATCCACTGCGTTGTCGATCTTCTCTTTGACCTCATCGACAGTGCCATCTAGTAAATCATCATTTTTTGACATACCAAAGAATTATCTTGACATCCTTTTAAAAATTAGCAGAAAGCCGCTGTAACTCACATTTACGACAGAAATTTTACAGGAAGAAATTTGTTGGGGCCGGCAGGACTTGAACTTGCAACCTTCCGCTATCTCCGGAACTTCTGGAAGTTCCATCACCACGGAGCATTCCAAGGAATGCACCTCAAGATTTAATCATCGGCCATAAGGCCTCATTCCTCCAGATCCGTAACAGAACAGAGATGGTTCAGTGATCCATCAGGTACTGTCGACCTGCTACGGGAGTCGCTGGAGGCGGACGCTCTGCCAATTGAGCTACGACCCCAACCTGTCTGTATTGTTGATTTAGAGGTTGAAACTTTAAAACAGGTAGTGAACTGTCCAGGTTCTGACTCTACGCTTAAAGATTTTTGACTACAACAAATTTCTACAGTAAAAGGAAAATGATTAGAGAGAAAGATGGGATCCATTTCGATCTTGAGGATAAGGTTGTAGCTGACTCCCGTAAGGCCCGTGGAGATGTGAACTTTGTCTCCCACGCTCATATGGATCACGTTCACCGTGGAGAGAATCCTGTTATAGCCTCGGAGGTAACTAGAAAGCTTGCAGAGGCCCGTACAGAGAAAAATATAGCGGCAGCAAGCTCGGAGAGCTTCGAACTTATTCCTTCGGGACACATAATAGGTTCTACAGCAGCAAAGTTCGGAGAGGAGAAGGAGTATCTCTACACTGGAGATGTATCTCTGCGGGATAGGGCCTATCTTGAAGGTTTTGAACCTGTTTCTGCCGATGTTCTCGTGGTTGAGTCGACTTACGGGATTCCTGCCTACAGATTTCCGGATCAGAAGGGGATTGAATCATCTATCCAAGACTGGGTGCAGGACAACGACAGGCCGCTGTTCCTGTTCGGTTACTCGCTGGGTAAGGCCCAGAAGATCCAGCATATCATGCAGGAGGCGACTGAGAGACCTATCGTGGCTCATGGATCCGTGAAGAATATGAACAATGTTGTAGAAGAGGTTACAGATCTGAATTTCAGGGCGAAGCCTTACGGCGAGAACAAGGAGTTGCTGGAGGACAATGCGATCTTTATCGGGCCTTCAAGTTTTGCACGTAACGATGGCCTGAACAAGTTTGTGGATAAGGTAGATGGTTTGAAGGCTGGTTTCTCTGGCTGGGCAGCTCAGGAGGCTTTCAAGCATCGTGGAGGGTACGACAAGACTTTTCCTTTCTCCGATCACTGCGACTTCGATGAACTGGTTGAACTAGTTGAGAAAGTAGGTCCTGAAGAGGTTTACACTCACCACGGTTTCGATGAGGCCTTTGCATCCTACCTGAAAAAGGAGAAAGGGATTAATGCCCGTGCATTAAAGCAGAATCAGAGCTCTCTTACAGATTTCTAGTTTTCAAGTATGCCCTGTTCTTTTGCTGGTCTGAAAGCTCTTTCTTCCAGGTATTTCTCGAGTTCCTTCAGTTCTTCAACTGTTTCCCTGTCTCTGGTCTCGTTCATTACTGTTCTCTGAATGTTTTCCATCATGTTGAGACCTTCAATTGTTTCTACCATCTCCTCTTCGCTGTATGTACCATCCCTGTTCACTGCGTATGGAAGGCTTTCAACCTTCTGAATTGCTTCCTCCACCAGTTCCTGGTATTCTTCCATGTTTTCAGCGAAGCTGTATGCCTCATCTATAGCTTCTTCTACCTGGATAGGGTCGTAACCTGTTTCACTTACACTCATAGAAAGACTGATCGCTGACTAAACTTTTAATCATCATCCCTCGAAGTAAAGGCCTGAGAGCTGGGCCTCAACAAACTTCTCGTCAGGGTCCTCAAACAGGGGTAGTGTGTCCTCAATGGTTCTCCTTCCTGTACTGGTCAGCTGAGCTCCGAAGTCTTTCCTGAGGGTATTGATGACATCTATCTCTTTGTCCAGCTCCCGGGAGATCTTCTTGTTCTGTTCTTTGCCATGTTCATCGAAATCGGTTAAAACTACGACTCTTTCTGCTCCACGGGCTACGTCCTCCACCAGGTCTTCAATAGTTCTCTCTGCTGACAGAAAGATCTTGGACTGGAAGCCCAGTTTCTGAAGGGCGATCTTATCGGAGAATCCTTCAACAATGGCGGCGTCAACATCCCTCTCAAGTTTCTCAACTTCTGCCTCCAGAAGGTTTTTCTCCCTGAATTTTTCCGTTTCCATGTTCTTCTACGGGTAAGATAAACTTTTTATCCATGAAAAATATTTCGGAACGGTTTAGACCATCTTCTTTACCTGTTTGCTGAGAACAGGGTTCAAGGCCGAGGAATAGATGCTTCTGACAGTATCCTTGTAGCTCTGCCATCCCTCGGTTCTCTCATCGTAGGAAATGCTCAGGTCTTCCTGAACTGAGAAACTGTGATGGAACTTCCTGCCCTCCATCTCGCCGAGTTCTTTACGGGCGTTGATAGAGTTATCCTTGATCCGGGAAACAGAGTTCTCAGGCAGTCGGGCAGAGATAGAGTAGTCAATATCGTTACCTGTTTCAACCTGCAGTATGAAGTCAAGGCCCTGCTTCCCACGCACTACGATACCTGAGTCGGTGTACTCTTTTTCGACAGGTATCTTCGGTGAGAAAATATCGACCACGTCCTCAGGCGAAACAATTGCGGCGGTCTCCTGCACCTCGCTCTCAAGTTCATCAAGACTGTAGATAAATCTACCATCCTTCTCTCTGGAAGTATCGATAGCTGCGTAGTACAGATCCTTGTCGAGGCCTTCCTCCATTCTCTTTTTGACCTCTTCCACCTTTTCTTCGACGTTTTCCAGGCCTTTACCTGTGTAAGGGATGTCGAACAGGAAGGCTTTCTCCCTGTCCTCGTGTACCAGGACGGCGTCGACAGGTACCTGGAAGTCAAAGCTGTCTAGAGGAGGTTTTTTCAATTTGAGGCCTACGTATTTTCTCTCTATTCTTTCCAGTTCCTTCATTGCTTTCTCGATGTTTTTCTCGAAAGGTTTCATCGATCTGAACAGTAGCCGGGCCTGGCTGTGGCTGAGCTGTTCTCTTTCAGCCATTTTTGCGATATCCCTGATAACTTTCTCGGTATCTGTGTATATTAGTTCTTTCTGGAGGAACTGGTGGAGCTGTGAGAACTTGAGTTGCTCGTATTCATCTAGCTGGATGCTTCCTCTGTTGGTAACGAATATTCCCCGGAACCTGTATTCTGATAGTTCTGATAGTTCCAGGCCTATATCGATCGGGTCGTTCTTCGCCATTTCCACGTACTTGTCCATGCGGGAAAGGTCCTCTTCGTCTATCTCGGCTTTGTTTTTGGCGTCGATCACCCAGACCTCTTTCTTGTCTTCCCTTGATATTCTGGCGAATGCGTCGGGTCTTGAGTTATCTCTCAGGCTGCCGATTCTCTCGAAGAAGTCGAAGAATCCTTCGTACTGTCTGAGGAGGTCCAGAACGTCTGTCTGGAATACTTCCCAGTTGCTCATGGAGAGTTACCTCTAGAATGTGTGGGCCTTCATTCTACCACTTCGTAGCTGTCTACTTCGCCGTCTCCGTCCATGTCAAGGCCTCTGACAATTTTATAGTATTCTCCCCCGCTGTACTGTTCAGTTATGTCTTCCAGGTTTTTGAAGGCTCTGACTGCTGCCTCTGTCCCCTGATTCCTGATACCGGCTATCAGGAAGAGTGATTTGCTGGAGTCTTCCGGGTGGTTGGTTCTGGCTATTACCCCGATATCTGGTTCGCTGTACGTTGCGTTCTCAGTAGAAAGCTCTCTGTACGGGAATTCTTCTCCCGAGAAGTGTGCCGGGAAATTCCCGTTGAATTTTTTGGTGACGGTGTTGGTCAGTACTCCGCCTACGAGTATCATGTTCTGGTTGAAGTTCTCGCTGCGGAAGATCTCCGTATCCAGCGAAATGTTTCTCTTGTCTGTGTTGCAGTATCGTCCGATTTCCAGCCCGATCTCTCCTGCAAGGTGGCCGTCTCTTGCCCTCACCTGGTCAGGTCCGTGCTGGTCCGGAGATCCTACCACTATGTTTCCATTCAGTTCTCCGTTCTGTACGAGGGGCGATAGAAAGTCCGCGGTGGTTTCGGAAATGTTCTGTGCTGGTAGTCCTTCGCTGATCTCTGAGAGCAGTAGGTAGTAGGCCTTCGACTTGAGTCTGTAGTATGTTGCGGTGCCTCCGGATTTTTCCTCGCTTCTGGATTTTTCTATTATTCCTGCGTCTTCCAGTTTGTTGAAGTGGTAGTAGGCTTTCTGTTTGCTGAGATCTAGGGCCTTGGCTACTTCCGAGGTATAGGCCTCTCCATCGCCTATTTCTTTCACTATTTCTCTCCGTGTTTCGTCGCTGAGTGCTTTGATTATTTCCGGTGATATTTCCTCTGCTTCTACTGCTTTTCCGTTTTCGACTACTCGGCCCATTGTTGAACATGTTTTACTGGTACAATTTCTTTTTTACTGCTTTCGGTTGGAAACACCGGTGCTCTTTAAAAGGGTTCGAGCTGTGAACTGTTTTCCACTGTTCAAGTTAAAACCTCTCTTTTACCGGTTTTCGGGCAGTAGAGAAAGTATTTATAAACTCAGGGCTGCAATGTTAGGTTGTACTATGTGCGGAATAGTTGGATACAGCGGCGAAGATGAAGCAGCCGAGAAAATCTACCGGGGACTGAAGAAACTGGAATACAGAGGCTACGACTCAGCAGGAATAGCAACAGCTGGCAACCCCACAGTCAAGGTAGAGAAAGGCACAGGAACAATTGACGAAGCAATCGACAGCATCTCAGAGGCCGAAATCGACGGCAACGTCGGGATCGGACACACAAGATGGGCCACACATGGCGGAGTAACTGATGAGAACGCACATCCGCACAGAAGCTCCTCTGGAGCTATCGCAGTAGTACACAACGGAATAATAAACAATTACGAAGAACTGAAAGAAAAGCATCTCTCAGGCCACGACTTCAGATCGGAGACAGATACAGAGGTGATTCCAAGACTGATCGAGGAGAAACACGACGAACTGGAAGACTTCCACAGGGCTGTTGAAGCAGTTGTGGAGATGCTTGAAGGTTCGTATGCAGTTGTCGCCGTGAAAGACTCCGGCGAAATGGCTGCGTTCAAGGAGAGTTCTCCATTAGCCCTCGGGATCTCGGATGGAGAGCTCTTCCTTGCCTCCGACGTCACACCTTTCCTGGAGCACACCGACAAAGCAGTATTCCTGGAAGATGGAGACGTGGTCAGGATCGAAAACGGGGATTATACTATCAAGAATAGCGGCGAGGAAATCGAGCGGGAAGTCAAGCATATCGACTGGGATGCAGAGGAGGCCTCTAAGGAAGGCCACGACCACTTCATGCAGAAGGAGATCAAGGAACAGCCTGACACAGTGAAGAGAGCAGTATTCCAGGACAGAAGCGATGTAGAAGAGGCCATCGATATGATTGAGGAGGCCGACACAGTGTATCTTTCTGGCTGCGGTACCTCCAGTTACGCTGCGGATCTCGGGGCCAAGTACCTGCGAGAAGCTGGTTACGATGTTATTTCGGAGCAGAGCCACGAGATGGAGTACTGGAACGATCACGTAACTGAAGACGATCTCGTGATTGCGATCAGCCAGTCAGGTGAGACTGCAGACCTTCTTTCAATGCTTGGAGACGTTGATGCACCTGTCCTATCTATCGTTAATGTCGTCGGTTCGACACTCGCACGTAAAGCGGACCACACCATGTACATTAACGCAGGTCCAGAGATAGGGGTTGCCTCTACGAAGGCCTTCACAGCTCAGATAGCAGTCCTCAAACTAATTGCGGAAACAGCCGAGGCATCACTGAAGGAGGCCCGTAACTCATTGATCGATACAGCAGGGAAGATAGAGCAGACACTTGAAGACAACGAGGAGACGGTTGAGGAGGTCAGCGACTACCTGCAGGACCAGGATCACGTCTACTTTATCGGCCGTGGGAAAGGCTTCGAGGTAGCAAAGGAATCCTCGCTGAAACTGAAGGAACTATCATACATCCACTCGGAATCGTTCCCCGGTGGAGAGTTCAAACACGGAACGATCGCACTGGTGGAGGACGGTACTCCTGTCGTCGCATTCATGCGTGATGAAGGCCTTGAAGATATTTTCTCGAACGCTAAGGAGGCCGAATCCCGTGGAGCAGATATCATAGGCGTTGGCAAGGAGAATGTCGGCGATTTCAAGTATTTCTTCGATATTCCGGAGGACGAGAACTCCGAGATACTTGAGGTAGCGGTCTTCCAGATGCTTTCCTACCGTACAGCGGTAAAGAGAGGTCACAACCCGGACAAGCCGAGGAACCTGGCAAAAAGCGTGACTGTGAAATAGCCAAAGGATAAATATCTGCAGAGTTAATCTTGCTGCATGAAATGGAAACTTGCACTTGCTGGACTACTGCTGGCAGCCCTTATGACAGGGACTGCGTCAGCACAGTCGAACTCTACAGATCTTAACCTTCAGAAATACAATCTCTCGGAGTACGAGAGCACGATCAACAAGCACACAGATGAGCTTCCAGGATGGATCAAGGACCTGGTAGGCGACCAGGACCTGAACATCTACATCGATCAGGGTCAGAACGACTCCTACACAGTCAGTATCAAGATGAATGGCCTGAAAGTTCAGAACATCAGCGACTCCGCTCTGGAGAACCCTGATATAGAAGTATGGACTTCCTCAGAAGTAATTCAGAAGATTATCGAGTCGAAGAACCCTGTCGAGGATATGAAACAGGCAATAAATAATGGAGAAATAGAGTACCAGGCGAACGATGCCTGGACAAAGATCAAGCTCTTCTTCGCCGACCTTCTAATGGGGCTTCTCTAGGATTCCAGCACGACAACCTCGCTGCTGGTCTCCTCCTCTACATCTTCTTTAAACCTTTCAGTGTCCGCAGTAGTCTGCTCTACAGTACCGAAGTGGATCGGAACAACCTTTTTCGGATGGAACTTCTTAACGGCCTCGACAGCTTCATCCTGATCCATAGTGTAGTGCCCTCCGACAGGAAGGAACGCCACATCTATATCGCTAGGTAAGTCCTCCATCTCATCTATCGGATCGGTATCCGAGGCATGGTAGAACTTTGTACCATCCATCTCGAAGATCACACCGGTACAGAAGCCTTCAGGGTGGAAAGGCTGGCCTGGCTCCCTGAACTTGTCAACGTTGTAAGCAGGAACACCTCTAACTCTGAGGCCTTTCGCCTTCACTGATGAACCTGGCTGAAGCACTTTGTAGCTCAGGTCTTCAGGAACCTCTTCCTCCGACTCCTCGGTACACACCAGCACAGTATCTCTCTTCTTGAGACTCTGTATCATCTTCTTGTCGAAGTGATCGAAGTGGTCATGCGTCGAGATAATCACGTCAGCTTCCTCGTGCTCGCCGCTCATGACATCGCTCCAGGGATCGATGTACACGGTTTTACCATCGGAGTCAGTAAGTTTTACAGAGGCATGTCCCAGCCATTCAACGTCGACAGAGCCGAAGCTTGTAGAATTATTCATTACAGTTTCACCAGTAGAACATTAGGTCTCAAAAGACTTCAATCATTCGGTATCCATAATCCTGCATTCCAGATTCCTTCTCTCCAGCTCTGCCTTAAACCCACGCAGGTCGATATCCTTGTCGTCGAAGAAAGGCTCGCCGTAATGGTAAGGAACTGTAACCTTTGGCTTGATCTTCACCGCCATACTGGAGGCCTCATCAATATCCATAGTGTACTCTCCCTCAACCGGAAGGAAAGCATAGTCAACACGGCCTTCAAGATCCATAACCTCGTCGAAAAGCCCTGTGTCACCTGCAACGTAGAAACTGGTGTCAGCCATTACAAAACGGTAGCCAAGACCCTGACCTCTCTCGTGGTACTCGTTACACATAGGAACTCCCTCGATCTCGACATTGTAGATATCGATTCTCTCGCCGACACCCAGGTACTCAACATCGTTGACAGGTACTTCAACATCCTTCATAGCATCCGGCAACAGTAGAACAGTGCGTGAAGTGGAGATCTCATCGATAATATCTGGGTCGAAATGGCCTGAATCCTGATGAGTTACAAGAATGATATCAGCCTCGAAATCAGGGGATACACGTGAATAAGGATCGACAGCAACAGTAAAGCCGTTATCAGCTACACGGACAGAAGCATGTCCATCCCAGAAAATCTCCAGGCCATCGTCCTCTATCAAAGATTTATACCCCTCAAAAAACTCTGCCGGGCCCGACGTTTAAATCCATTCCGCCGACACAAGGCCCGTAGACAATTCCTATTAAAAGACTTAACCATCAGTAATTCTTTACACAGGTTACCAATTCTCATGCGGGGGTAACCAAGTGGCCAAAGGTGCAGGATTTAGGCTCCTGTCCGTTAGCGGTTCGCAGGTTCAAATCCTGTCCCCCGCATACTTTCCAAGTATGCTTTGAGAAGATTGTACTGATAATAGCCAGTTCTTGAGAGTACAGCACAAACTAGATTTGAGAAAAAAGAATAGGAGAAATTAGATTAAATTTACTTGTGTTCTTCTTCAGCATGTTCCTCTAGTTCTTCTTCGGTGTCGAAGCTTGAACCGCAGGCCTTGCATACTTTGTCATCGTCGTCTCCCATAGTTTAATTCACCTCCTTTAGCTATTCTCTGATTTTCTATACCGGCATCTAGTTTACTTCGCTGCCTTCTGCCCATGTCTTCAGTTTTTCGAAGTCAGCTTCGCCACAGATCCATTCTTCAGATTCTGTGTTGTAGAAGAAAGGTACTCCACCGCACTTTCCGTTGTCAAATTCTTGCTGTTTTTCAGCATTTTCCTTGTTGTTCCAGACTTCCAGCTGTTCGACTTCAACATCTTCTTCGTCCTCTAGTTTCTCAACTTTTGGCGCCATTTTCTCACAGTGTGGGCAGCCGTCGCCGTAGAACTCGTATAACGTCATAGGTATTATACAGAATTTTTTGGTTATTAAACAGGTGCTTACTTCAGCGAAAGCTCTACAGCTTCGAGGCGTTTTCCTGCCCCCATTCAAACATTGGGTTGATAACTTCGTGAAGCGATCGCCCAACTTCTGTCAATGAGTACTCGACCTCTTTCGGCCTCTTGCTTATAACCTCCTTCTGCACAACACCTTTGTCGCAAAGATCTTCCAGACTGTCGGACAGTACTTTATCAGAGATGTGATGTACTTCTCTCTGAAGTTCATTGAACCCCATCGGTTCCTGCAGAAGCCTGTGGATTATAACAGGATGCCATTTCCGGCTCAGTAGCTCCGCTGTAACTGTTACAGGACACCATTCCTGTGTCTCACACCATTCAGGCATATCTTGTTTACTCATGTTCATCCACTTCGTTCCATAGACTTCCTGGTTATCTCAGAGTTGCACATTCCTTCTTCCCTGCAGTATTTCTCACATCTTTCAGCCAGTTCCTCTTTTCTGTAGTGCATACCGCATTCTTCGCACATGTAGGCCTTCTCGCCGTCGTACTCTGTTGTAGTTGTCATATTATGGAAACCTCGATTCTTTCTGTACCATGATTCTAGAGCTGGTTGAAAGCTCTCTGCACAACCTCATTCAAAGCCGGGTGGATGTGGATAGTGTCTTTGATATCATCCACGGTTCCGGTTCCTGCCTTCATAGCTACAAGAACTTCGTGGATCTGCTGTGAGGCGTGAGGCCCGATGATGTGGCAGCCCAGGATTTCTCCGTCTTCAGATGCGAGCACTTTCACGAATCCGTCTTCCTCCTTCAGTGCCATACCCATACCTGTGTCAGCGTAATCGTAGGTGGCAGAAACGTACTCCACATCCTCTTCTTCCAGCTCCTGTTCCGTCTTCCCGACTCCTGCTATCTGTGGAGAGGTGAATACTGCGTGAGGCATTCCCGGATAGTCTACATCGTACTGGTCTCCGGTCACGATGTTCTTGAAGACAATCTCTGCTTCATGGTTTGCGGAGTGTTTGAACATCCAGTTATCGGCGATGTCTCCCAGAGCATAGATTCCATCGATACTTGTCCGCATCTTTTCATCTGTTTTGACGAAGCCTCGCTCTGTGGTTTCTATACCTGCTTCCTCGACTTTAAGCGAGTCTGTGTTCGGTACTCTTCCCGTGGCGAAAAGTATTTCGTCTCCGGCGAACTCTACTTTTTCTCCTTCGCTGTCCTCGGCTATAACCTTTTTCCGGCCTCCTTCCTCTCTTATCTCGGTTGCCGAGACTTCCAGTTCCACGTTGTATCTATTCTTTGCGATCTCCGTGATCTTCTCAGATATCTCTCTGTCCTCTCTTTCCAGAACCTTCTCTCCCATCTCCAGTACTGTGACCTCTGTCCCCATGGCGTCGTAGAAGTGGGCCAGTTCAAGCGAGATATAGCCTCCTCCAACCATGATCAGTTCATCAGGCTGGTAATCCGGGTTCAGTGCGTCGGTGGAGACCCAGTAATCGACTTCATCGGTGCCATCGATAGGAGGTACGAAAGGCCTTGAACCTGCTGCAACAACTATAGTATCGGAGATTATCTTTTCCCCACTCTCCTTCAGCTCGATAATTTTCTCATCGACAAACCGGGCCTCTTGCCTGTAGAGAGTGTGTCTGCTGGAGTTTCTCAGGCCTTCTTCAATGTTTTCGGAGTCGCTGTGGACTTCGTGGTTTACCTCTTCGATTATATCATTGAAATCTACTTCCTCAAGTTCTGCGTGGAGGCCGAACTTCTCCGAGTCCCTGATGTCTTCCGCCAGGTCCGCTCGGTGTATCAGCATTTTGGAGGGTATGCAGCCTCTGTTCAGGCAGGTGCCTCCCAGCCTTCCCGGCTCTACTACTGCTACGTCCTTCCCCTTGTTTGCGATCCCTGAGGCTATATCCAGCCCGGAACCTGAACCAATTACGATCAGGTCGAATTCTTTCATAGTATTAATTAGATAATTTTTCTTCGTTAAATTTTTCGTCTAGGAATTACCGATGAACGGATTTTCTATACTGAATATGCGGCCTTCGTTGTCAGAAACACCGTAGAACTGGTAGTATCCTTGCATCTTCTCGGTATCTGCCTTCAGAATATTTTCTAAGGTTCTTCCAAGATCTCTGTGGCTCCAGTAGAGGCCGGAATAGTAGGGCTCCCCCTCAAGTTCTTTCTTGTCATCTGGATTTACTCCTCCGATCCTGATGCTGACTCCGATATCGAAGTCTCCGTTTTCAACTGACTCTCTGGTCCTGTGTTCGGTTTCTACCTTTGATTCTCCGTAAGGACTGTCTGGTTCTTCCGAACGAGGGTCAAGAAGCTTCCCAGGATCCTGTTTTCTCATTTCATAACCGTCTTCAGGATCGATACTGCTTCTGTAAGGTTCTGGAGTATCTTCCAGACTTGCTTCTGCAGTGTAGGCAGGAATATTTCCTGTTCCTGCATGAATTGAAGACCCGTTGATGAATATCGGTACTCCTGCTTCTTTTGAAGCTTCTAGTGTATTCTCGAACATCTCCATGTTGCCTTCCCATTTCTTGCCGGTGTCGAAGTTCTCCTGCTGCGTATTCCAGGCCAGATGGAAAACTGCATCTACATCACCCATTAAGTCCCGGAGCTTGTCAATATTCTCATCATCTGTCAAGTCCAGCATGTGTATCTTGGTGTAGCATGCTTCATCGCACTGCTGTAATCCAACACCTATTACCTCGTATCCGTGGTTCACTAGGTATCTGCCTGCGGCCTCGCCTACAGTGCCTTCAGCACCTGTGATCAAGATTCTCTTTGTCTCACTACCGGTTACTTCCTCCTTTTTCTCCGAGTACTTCAGAGCAGTCTCGATGAATGTAGTGTGTGACCAGGTTAGAGGACTGACAGACTTGCCATCCCCCGTGAAAGGATCGACCTGCTCTGGCAGCAGGCCTGTCTCCAGCGAATTCTCGCAAGTCCAGTGCATGTACTCCTTCGCCTCCTTCAGGTCTTTCACATTCTCTGCCGTCTCTATCAGGTGCTGCGCAACCCAGAGAGTGCAGATAATCCACGGGTTTCCAGGAACCCGGTCAAAGTCGTCAGTGACATTATGATAGTAGTCGCCCTTGTATCGGGCGATACCGCCTATCCCTGTATCCGGCGACAAGTCGTGCTGGATCGCATTCATCGTGTTCCGGAAATACTCATCGTCTTCATCTACAAGGCCGAATCTTTCAAGGAAGAAAAGTGGTGCTGAAACCTCGTCCAGCTTTTCTCCGTCCGCAGCATTCTCTCCGAGACTGCTGCTTTGAGCAGCTTCCTCTTCAGAGGAAGATGCGTCCTCTATTCCTCTGACATATCTCTTGGTTTCCTCCGACTTCAGGTTTTCAAGCCCATCTTTCTTGATCTCTTCAGCTCTATCTAAGTATTTCTGTCCGTCTTCTCCAACTTCATCGGCTATCTCTCCAGCAGCTTTCAAACCCGCGTAAACCCCTGCTACAGTAAATGTCGAGATATAGTGTTTTTCCTCCCACAGATCGTAGCTTGGTCTCGGAAGAGAAAGTTCCTCATCGAAGTACTCATGCATGAACTCAGCCGCTGGTTCTACCAGCGAACTCCATTTTTCCTCAAGTATTTCTTTGTTGTCTGTTTCTTCGTAGTATCTTTTGAGCGCCCAGATTACAAGCGCGGTCTCGTCCTCCTGTATCGGCAGCCGCTTGTTTCCTTCTTCATCTATCCATGAATGCCAGGAGCTTCCAAGAGACTTGTCGGGATTGTACTTGTGCATCATGTAGCCGTCGGAATGGATCACATCCTCGCAGAAGTCGAAGAACGGCTTCACTAAGTCAGGATAGCCTGCTTCTGTCATGACCTCTGCGACTAGAGCCCCGTCACGCGGCCACATATAACCGTATTTATCCTGATTGTACTCCAGGTTCGATGAGTCGTTAGCCGCTGTGATAGCTCCGTTATCGTTTGTCTGTCCTCTTACAACCAGGACTGAACGCTTGAACTGTTCTGTGATATGGTGATCCAGTTTATCTATCCCTGCAGCTGTCTCTCCGATAAATCCTCTCCAGCACATCTCTGTCTGCTCGAAGAAGTCCTCGATTCTTTCATCAACTTCTTCGTTAAGCTGCAACACCGAGTCAAGGTCTTTGCCTGTGTTGAGCCAGTAGTATATCTTCTCCGAGCTGTTCGCCCCAATCTGAACTTTGATGCTGATAGCTGACTGAACATTTCCCTGGGCTATTGAGTTACCGTTCAAGTTTCCTGACTCGATTTCTCCTGAAGGACTGTCTCTGTAGATTCCGTACTGCTCCAGATCGCCGCACTGGCCGTTCTGATGCTTGACTTCTGCCATCACATACCGGTTTTTCTTGTAATGGATCATGCCAGAATGATCCGGATGGTAGAAACAGGTGTCCGCCATTCCTGTGCCGTAGAGGTCGAAGTCTTGATGGAAGAATATCTCGACTTCTCTACCATAGTCCTCCTCGTTCCTGACCTCGATTTCCCGGAGGAAGACGTTTTTCTCGCACTCTACTGTGTCTCTGAATGTCATTTCCAGGCCTTCCATCTCGTTTCTGGCTTTTGATTCTCCCAGAATTGTATCCTGTTTATACTCTGGGTTGGTGTCCCAGTTCTCAATCCATGAGAAGCCGTTGGCCTGTACACCTATCCGGTGTTTTCTCCCCTGGACGTGATTCTCCTGTCCTGCATACGGAAAATAGAGGTCTCGCAACCTGAGCGAGTCATCCAGGTTCACCAGCAGGGAACCGTTTCCCAGGGAAAGATGTCTTACCATGTTGGAATCTTAAGTTTCTCTGGCTTTTATTGGGGTTGCTTACTTCAAGCTCAGTTAACCCTTTTTTATCGAATCAGTTCAAAACACAGGTTATGCCAGAAGAACTTTCTTCAAAGGTCTGCAGTGCTTGCAGCGGCGACGAGGATCCTCTAAAAGCAACTGAATCTGTCGAGAAGATGGAAGAACTGGATGACAGGTGGGAGCTTGAAGACAACCATCATATACAGAGGAAGTTCAAGTTCGAAGACTTCCAGGAAGCACTGGACTTCGTGAACAAAGTCGGAGAAATTGCTGAAGAACAGGGACACCACCCGGTAATCAACGACTTCACATGGGGAAGGGCCACAGTCAAGTTGTACACCCACAAGATCGACGGACTGCACGAAAACGACTTCATAATGGCAGCAAAGATAGATGAAATGCACGAAGAATACTTCTAGGAGGCCTTAATAGTTCAAAGCTCCGATACAGGGTCAGAAATCTGTACGGTCAGGGATATCTATATTCAGGTCATCGGGCAGGGTATCAGGAGAGGGCGAAGGCTCCTCCAGAGAAGGGGCGGAAACTGTAGAGGTATCGGATCTCATGGTTGGTCGGCTGAAAGGGATCTCAAACCGGATATTATCGGTCTGGATATCTGATGGCTCGGCCTCAACTTCAGGCTGATTTATCTTAAGCAGTGTATGATCGATATCAGGTACGAGCACATCTCCATGGTAGGCCCGGAAGTCTTCCCTGTACATCCCTGCGGCATATCTCTCGAAATCTCCTGCTACAGCAAGGACCACCTGATCGCCTTGAGCAATTTCCGTATTCATAAGCAGTGAGTCCAGTGTCTCATCGGTAGGATAGACCTGAGGTTCCTCGTAGACTTCTTCGAAGAGATCGTCAACCCTTTGAACTCTTTCCTCAAAGTAGTCTCTGCCACTGCCGTAGTTCGGTACAGAGTCCTTCTCCTCGAAGAGACTTATGTCATCCAGGTTTTCATAATGGTCTTTCATAGTCATTGATTATCCCTCAAATATTAAGAATGAATATTCTAGAAATCTTCAGGCCTGTAAACAACCTCTGAGCCGCTTTCAGCGACATCTATTTCATCCACAGGATCTATACCGTACTTGAGAAGGCCGTAAGCCCTGAACCTGTCTCTGGCCTTCTTGAAGTCGGCAACAACATCCTTGCCCTTGGCACCGCCAGAGGTAACGTTCTTCTCCTTGCTGGCCTCGTACTTGTTGTCCTTATTATTCAACGTAATCTCTCTCATTACCTTGTCAAAACGGGACTTCAGGACATCTCTCTTGCCTTTATCGGCCTCAGAGTAGTTCCAGTCCTCCACCTGATCAGCTGCCCTGTTAAGAGCCCATAGCTGCTGCTGGAAGTCAACTACCTTGTCAAACTTGGCCTTGTGCCTGGCAGGGTCAACGTCCACCCAGCCGTCCGTATCAGAGGAGTTCCTGTACTGAAGTTCGTCCTCAACAGTGTCGTACATCCATATAATGCCGTTACCGTCCTTTATGGCGGCCTGTCCCTGGTAGACACCGGCCAGGAAGTAGGTTAGCTCGTTGCCATCGTTCGACTCCAGGGTGACGCTGCCGTCCTGGTCAACACCAACCCTGTCAATACCGTGATAGCTATCGGTCATAACCGAGAAATCGTTCTCCACCGAATCAAGGCCTGGCAGATTATCGAGCTCGAACTCGTCAGCGTTAACAAGTTCATATGCTGCTCCGTCATCGTCTTCCTCGCTGAACTCGTATACAAAATCGCTGTCATCAACAGTTCTCTCCTCGACATCGCCCTCAAGGAGATCTTTGACCTCTGCCTCAAAATCTTCACGACTGTCCGGACGTTCATCTCCTTCCAGACGCGGTACAATAGATCTTTCAGCTCGTGCCGACATCAAAACCCAGACCTCCTGATATGTTGTTACTCATCGATGATTAAATACTTTGTGATAGAGTACATCGAAAATTAGTAAACCCTGTATTTAACAGTTAAGCAAGCTATACCCGTAGCCGAAAGGCGAAAAGCAAACACATATCTAAGGAGAAACAACTTATACCGCCTTTTTAACTGTTCTACGTCAATAAATGTTGAGCAGCACGGATAATGGATACAGAAACAGTAATTTTCGGGAAATGGGACAACCACGGCAACAGCAAGAACCTCAGGCTTTCAGCACAGAACAGCCAGAAAGTAGACGAAGAAGTAGAACTGGTCTTCAAACACGGCAACAAACACGTACGCACAGTAGACGACATCGCCACACTCAAGAAAGTAATACAGTTCACAGCTAACCAGAAAGTAGAAGGCCTCACAATCGAAAAAGCCCACAAAGCAGTCAAACTATACAACAGCTACCACAGAATAGACATGAACCCGGAAGAAGCCATCAAAGGCTGGAAACTAGCTGATAAGATAAAAGACTAGATAGAGATTTTCTCAGAAATCAAATCCTCAATACTATCCTCTAACTTGGAGGCCTCCACAATTCTGATAGGGCCGTTCTGCTCTTCCAAGTTCTGAGTATCTCTGCCTTCTTCAAAGTCCTGGACCACGAGAAGGCCTGATTTCTCTCCGCCGAATACTTCCGGCTTATTCAGGAACTCATCTTCATCCCTCAGGAACGCCAGATATTCCAGGGCCTCTTTGATGCCTCTCTTGATGGTTTTCTCGTTGGTGGAGTTCTTGACCTCTGCGATGAAGTACTCTCTGTCCTCTGAATCTTTATCGATAATTTCGACCAGTATGACATCAGGCCTTCCTGTGACTTCTCTTGTATCTTTGTCAAAGTAGTCACTGATGATTTCACGGGACTTTAACTCTACTTCTTCAGGCCTTGAGTAAGGTTCATCGCTGTCTTTTTCAGGATCGAATTTGAACTCTATATCGAGATCTCGGGCGGAGCTGTCGTGGTATACTGCAATCTCTTTTTCCTCGCTTTCCATTGTGGCGATTCTCTGTGATCCGCTCTCGATGGTTGCCAGGTTGAAGTCCTCGGATTCTATATTATCTATAGTAGATATGAACCTGAACAGGACGAAGAGTTCGAGAAGGGTTTCCTCATCATCCGGTGTTATAGCAGTGTCATTGAGTAGTTCTGTGAGTTCATCCTCGTTGCCGTCAAATATCCTGTTTCGCTTGTTCAGTAAGCCGGCCGCTTCCCTGTAGATCTGCTGCCGGGAATTTTCCGCAGTGTTAAGCATTCTATTGGTTGGTTCGTACTGTTCTGGTTTGCTGATTCTCTTCACGTGGACGTCTCGCTCGAAAATTCTTTCCATTTCCTCCACGAGATCTTCCTCTTCCTTCCATCTATCGTTCACCCAGGCATAATCCCTCTCAAAGTATTCACGGGCCTCCTGCAAAGTCTCGTAAATTACCGAGAGCAATCTCTTTAGAACAATATTTTCATCTATGTCGTAATGCTCTGTCCTGTTATCTGTAACAAAAAGAGAGTTATCGCCGGGATTCCCGGAGTACCTCTCCTTGATGGTTGAAGACCAGTTAATCCTGCCCTCAACCGTCCCTCTCCTGGTCTTGGAGACGTTTTCCGTCTGTGTCTTGATGCTGCGAATCCTTTCCGGAAGTCTCTGGACAAATTCGACAACCTCAGGTTTCAGGATAAAATGCAGATCCATGAGAAGCTCGTAATCCTCGAATCTCTCATCGAGGCCTTCATGTTTCAGATCTGCCGCTAACTGATCCTCCGGAAACTCTCCATGCATCACATAGGATACAATATCATCCGTCAGGCCGTCAATCAGTTCAGTTTTCTTCATCGAACTTTACCTGCAGCATGTCTCGAGCGACATTTCTCAACCTCGTCTCCTCAACGTGTTCGGATTTGGCAATCTCCTTCACGATATCTCCATTATTCCTGACTCCCTCCAGCTGCGGGAATACAAAGTTCAACACTGCTTCTGTGCCAGAGGAGCCTTGAGCAACAAAGCTGAGCATATCCTCTGCGATTGCCGGGCCAATCTTTCTACCTTCAACTGCATTGTTGGTTCTCTCCCAGATATCGGCGACAGTATCAATATCCTCTCCATCTGCATTAATTTCCCATTTTTCATCGTAGCTGCGAAGTAGCTCATTATCGATATCTTCCGGAGCTTCTACACGAATAAAGGCAAATCTTCTCATGAAGGCATAACTCATCTCGTAGAGGGAAGTTTTGTCGTACGAGTTCATCGTCGCCAGAATCTTCCAGGACTCGGGAACAACGTACTGATTTTCATCAGGCCGCTCTGAAGCATCTTCATGCTTACCTGGAATAACCTCGATCTCCTCACCGTTATCAGCTGTGTAAGGCAGCTGGACCTTCTGACCGGAAAGAACCGTGAAAAGCTGTCCAAAGGCCTTGTCGATATCTGAACGATTGATCTCATCAACCACAAGCAACTCGTTTTTCAGAGCTCTCTCATCATCCTTGAACCTCTTCAGAATCTGACCAGAGTTAAACTCGAGATCGCCATCACCTTCCTTCTCAGGCATAAAACCTCCAACAGTATCAAAAGTCGACCAGTCAGCAGTAGCAGTAGTCAACTGATGACCTGTGAAGAAATCCGTACCCTCTAGTTCCTCGGCAACAGCCTCGGCAATCTCGGTCTTGCCTGTGCCCGGAGGCCCTGTAAAGATAATATGCTTACCCGAGTTAAGCGCAGCCTCAACCTGCGAAACAATACTCTCTCCCTGCCCATCAGGATAGTAAAGGCCTCTCTCCTCGAGAATGTTTTCTGGGAGATCGATGTCAAGCTTATCTTCTATCTCAATATCAGTGCTGTGAATCCTGTCAGCGCTCTTACCACTGATAGCTTTAATCTGAGAATCATCTTCTGAACTGTAATCCAGGAAATCTGTCTCAGGACTTGCAGGCCCTGTCTTTTTCTCCTGCAGGAATTTTCTGACGCTGCCATACCTGTCTCTGATGCTACTAATCCCCTGATCATTCAGGGACTGGAAACCCATGAGATTGTAGTTATCGGAGTAGTCTGCCAGATCATTGATTTCGTCCTGTGACAGATCCATCTTGAACGGTTCCTTCAGGTAGATAATATACTTCCACGGATCACCGTCATCGTCTGGCCATAGCTCTTTTGCAAGTTCAGTATTTGTCTCAGTATCAATAATTTCAGCACCGTAGATGTACTCTCCCTGCCTGTAGAAGAGCAGGAAATCTCCTGCTTCAATCTTCTTCCAGCTGGACTTGGTTCCCTCACGGTTACCCCATACAGAAACCACGTCATGATCAAAACTCCGATCAGAGGACTCATTAACCTTTTCAGTCGGAACACGCCGTATAACAGTATCTCTCAAATGTGCGTATGCATCATCATTGCTGCATGGAGCAAGGAAAAGCTGAGGTTCGTCTTTTTCTGAATAATTTACCTCGTTTTTCACGGAATCACCTGCATTATCTAGAAATAGACTTGATATCTCAGCTATATCTCTTTCCAGCTCGTCCTCATCCATAGAGCCTGCCTGATATTCTTTGTAATAAACTGTCGCAGGACCGTATTTTTCACCTATTCCACTAGCATCTAATTTGATTGGACCAGGCTTGAAATCCTCGAGATCATATTTTTCTCTTAACTCTGCACCTTTTTCTTTGAGATCAGAATTATTTCTATTTCCCTGAGCATTTTCTCTTTTGACTCTCTGATTTAGAGTGAGATATACTTTATCCTCTTGAGGATCAATTAGAAAAACTGGATTTGTGCCATGTTCTAGGGTCTCGCCATCTCTATTTCTTATACTGATCCATGGTATACTCGACCAATTACCTTGACCAGCCGACCCTTCAGTTTCAACGTCGAAACTATTGTAATCAGATGAAACTCTGTTAGCGATATGTTTTAGTAGTGCAGGACCTTTTTCCTCTATAAGTTTGTAAACTTCTTTCTCGCTATTTAATTTTCCTAAATCTTGGACATCATATTTACTAAGGATTTCTTCTAAGGTGTCTACGAAAAGCGATGTTGAATAATCTCGTACGTTAAAAAGCTGTATATCCAGATTTTTCAGAAATCTCTCAGCGTCATTTGTCGTGAAATCGCTTTTGGAGAAGCCTTCACTCTCTATCTTCTCAATATTCTCGAAAACGTCCTTTACAGGTTTCCTTTCTCCATTTAATTCGATGTAATGCCATGGAGAATAATTATATTCACTAAATTCGGCCTTGGTTTCGTTAAAAGCATTTTCGACATCTTCAACTGTTATCGTTAACTCGACACCATTAATAGAGCTAGTAAACTCATCCGCCATAGGATCGTATTGATTACCACAGTTAAGAATTTGTTGAAACGTTTAGGATCTCCATTCCTCAAGGCCTTCAGTTATTTCCTCTGCTGTTTCTTCATCAAATCTTTCCCTGTTTTCGTCCAGCTTCTCCAGAACTGCCTCTTCAATATCTATGTCCAGTCGCTGGGCCATGCTCAGGGAGTACAGGATTACATCTGCCAGCTCCTCTCTAACTCCAGCCATTAATTCCTCGTCCTGTTTGATTTTCTTGACAGGTACATTGTCTTTCCACTGGAAGTGCTCCATCAGTTCTGAGGCCTCTATGGAAATCGACATGGCGATGTTCTTCGGTTCATGGAACTTCTCCCAGTCACGTTTCTCCTTGAACTCTGCGTATTCCTCCTGAAGTCTGTCAATTCCCATATCTCATTCTTGGTTTCAACTCTTTACTGTTTTACGGAAATCTGGCCAAGATCTGAAAAACTTTCCGAAGTTGTTTGATATGTAGGGATCGAGGTGCAAGAAGGATTACTGGATGATAGGGTAGAAAGCGGAGAGTATCTAATACTATTTTTATGAGAATCTGTCGATGCTTTTCTGCTTTTTAGGGAGCTTGTCTCCCTTTACGAATCTGTATGCTCTTTCCAGCCAGTAGAGATCTTCTGAAAACTCAAGGTTATCTTCTTTTCTTTGCAGATATTTCACTCTGACACTGAAGGATAGATATGGCATCAGCATTCCCTGGCTGGGGTTTATCTGCAGCATGACCTCGATATCTACAGGATATCCAGAATGTCTATCTGAATAGTCTAGTTTCAGAAGTTGTTGTTCTACATCGTAGTTTTTGTCAATGTCTTCTCTTATGTTCTCCATCACACTCGAGTAGGATAGCTTGTCAATCTCTACAGAGCCATTGTTTTTGTTGTCCTGTAGGCGGACAATTTGCGTTTGTATTCCTTGTTCTTCTGCAAGTTCTTCTCTGTTTGATAGTTTATTCTCTGAGAATCGGAATATGTCATAGTCGAAAGGTGTTTCATCTTCAAACAGTTCTGTGAATAAGTCTTGGACGGATTTTATTTTGAAAGTTCTATCTCTGGCTATTAGTATTACATTATCCTCAGGCACTGGCTTGAATAGAAATGTGCTCTTAGTCTTTCTTTCCGTCTCTGAGTCTTCATCTACTCCTAGCATTCTGTTGTATCGTGAAGTTGGTCTAGTTGTTTTCTTTATCCATGTTAGCGTGAAGCAGTCGTCTTCTTTCTCATTCAAATAGAAGTTATCCTCTTTTTCTTCTGCCTCTCTCTTTATTGAGGACAGCATACTATCTATTTCTTCAGTCTTTACTGGAACGGAGTATACATTCAAGCGTTTCATTGGGTTGAGAACAAGTATGATTCTACTAACAGTTTTTGGAACGGATTTTGTAGCCTGTATTTCACTTTTCTGCCCTCTTGTTTTTTACTTATCAGTTCTAAATCTCTTAATTTTGATAAATGTGTCGAGACTGTAGATCTTTTGAGCTCACTATTGTAGGTAGAATTAATCATTTCTGATATAGTTGGCGCATCAAAGCTTGTTACTCTGTATCTACCAAAATTATTCCTCCACCCTGATGTTAACACTTCTAAGATGTTTTCTCTGGTTTCAGATACCTCATCTAAGTCTACTAGGTTATATTCCTTGAAAAATTCTTCTGGCGTATAAATTGATTCCTTTATGATTTTCTTCAACAGCGGATTATAGTAAAAATGTTTATCTTCCAAGGTTTTTGGCGAGCTAATTACCTCTTCGGCATATTTTTCTAAGTAGAATTGGTGCCCAAATTTCAGTCCTAAAAATTCCGAGTAATTCCAGGACTGTAGAATTTTATTTTCCTTGCCGGAGAAATTTTCTATGAGATCTAATACCTTGGTTAGTTCCTCTTTCCTGAGCAATGAGCAATTCATAATTACGAAGAAGTCGAATTCCTCTTCTCTTTCGAGAATGTTTTCTGGATAGATGATGAAATCTGAGTCTTTAGGCAAGTTATCGCTACCCTCTTCATTGCGTTTAATTAGTTTCAAGTCGATAAATCCTGCTTTCTCGCCTTCAAGCGCTTCAGAGATTGCTTTATTTTTTCCAAAACCTTCTGGAGCTGTTATGATGCTCTTTCTGCCACTTTCCAGAGAAGCAATCATCTTTTTTCTGAAAAGCTCTATTTCTTCCTCGTGAAAGTCAGCAGTGTAGCTATTGTCATAGAATTTCTCCGCATTTTGAGGCACACCATCACTGATCTTGGTATCCAATGCCTCGTAGTCTGTACCGGGTGGCATCTGAAATTAATTTATCCCCTCTAGTTTAAAATCTTTTAGTCAGATTAGCCAACTTAGTCAGATAAATCTGATTTCCAAAAAGTTTTTAAATAGAAAGGAGTAGTTAGTTGGTAGGGGCGGAGGAGAAGATGAAATCACGAGACAAAAAAGTTGAAGGAGTTGTCCGTAGAGTACAACCTCAAACTAAGCATGAGGAGTTCATGAGGCACGGAAACAATCAAGATACAGTCATGATGAAGATTCCTGATGTTGAAACTTTATTGAATGCTAGAGGTCAAACCAGAAAGAGGTATTTCCCTGGTAAATATACTGTGATAAGCAGCGGCATAATCAACGATGAGGATCTATCAAAGCTGAGATGGACTCGAGAACTTCTAGCTGTGAAATGTTTCGGCCCTGAGTACCATATTCCGATAGATTATCCATACTATGGAGACATGCCTGAGAAGGAGAGAAAAGCTAATCTTCGAAAGATGATGAGCGGCGCCAAGTGGATGGCACAACAACTTAGTAATACAGAAACGGAAATCATCCCTCTGATTAAAGGATACTCCCCTGAAGAGCGTTCGATCTGCTATGAAGCTATTCGTAAAATCAAACCAGAGTACTGTGCAATATATGGTTCTCAGTACTTCGGGGGTTCGATGGGTAATGGCATCAATAAGCTAAACCGGCACATTAGAGAGATTATATCAGAAGTAGGTATAGAAAACATCTTACTTATCGGTCCACAGTACAAGAATGGCGTGGAAAAACTCCCTCCAGAAGTGAAAGCGACTGCCGGCCAAAGAAGCTGGATAAAAAAGTCAAAATTAAGGGAAGTTCCGATTCCTGTAGCTCACAGCAGGTATCTAGACTGGAGGTCTGAAATAGAATCAGCTTTAGGTCAAGGACAGGCAACGATAAAATCAGCAATTAGACAGAGTAGCAAGGTGGCCGCCCCTGGGAGCTAGAAGCAGTGAACCTGATGATAATGTGAGACCTAGTAGTGGAGGTAGGCCTCCAGTTGATCAGTCACAAACTAGTGTACCAGATCACCAGGATGAAGAAAGAGAACTGGACGAGTCGCATCGCGACTACACAGAAGACGCACAGATTACAGATAGGCAGAAAAAGGAAATGCATGAAAGACGTGAAAGAGTGGTACAGCATCTTAAGGAAGGAGGCCTACAGATTGAAGATGATCATATTTTTGGTTCTGTAATGCAAGGGACTATGACAGGACCTCTAGATCAAGATTCTGATGTTGATGTGATGATCGTTCTTGACGCAGATGAACATCGAGAATGGGCTGAAAGCGAAAACGGTCCTAGAAATGCTTTGAAAGCTGTAAAGAGGCGTCTTGAAAAGAAATATCCTAATCAAGAAGTAAATGTAGACAGAAATGTTGTGGCTGTGAAGTTCAGCGATTTTACTGTAGAAGTAGCTCCAGCATTCAGGTATAGTGATGTTCGTGATCCAGAGCATCCATCAGATCCTGTAACGTTGGGAGGTATGGAATTTCCTGCGAGACCAATAGATGCTGATGATCCTGAGAAAGATGGTTATGTCATTCCCGATACCTATGGAGAAACTAAATGGACGGGGACAAACCCCAGGAAATTTCAGAGTATGTATAATGCTGTTAATAGAAACCACGGCGGCGATTTACAGAGAGTTGCAGTAGCAGCAAAGAAAGTTAACGAGCAGAACGGCAACCACATCAGCTCCTACCACGCAGTAATGATGGCTTACAAGTATTTCGAAAAAGATGCTCCTCCCAATGCATCAACGCAGCAGCATATGAACAATTTCTTTAGGAATCTACCCCGTTATTTGGATGAAGAAACACGAGAACCAGTATATCAGGAAAGACTGGATAAGGGTTTAGATGAAGAGGAGAGAAGAAAAGCGATAAAGATGGCTTACCAAAAGAGCAGTAAAATTGAAGAAGCTGAGCGATTACAGAAGGAAGGTAAATATGAGAAGGCAAAAGAAAAGTATGAAGAGGTCTATGGAAATGAATTCAACTAGAGGTGTTCTTAGTGTCAGAAGATGATTTTGATTACGAAGCTCATGAAAGACTTCGTGAAAGAGTTGCGAATAAAGCTGATAGTGCACTATGGGCTTACAAATCACATTACGAAGCAGCTGATTGGTACAGCAGTTTTAGTAAGAAAATTAGCTGGATTACTACAGCTACAGCTGGAATACTAACTGTATCTCTTATTTGGAGGGTTCTTCCAGACTATGCGCTAGTGCTCTTAGCTATTGCAACAGCTGCACTATCAGGCTACAAAACAGCAGCAAAACCTGAGAAAAAATCCTACGAACACTACAATGCTGGAGATGCCTATCATCGGCTCTTTATTGACTTCAATGATTTCACCAAATTACAATTAGCAGATGAAAGTTATGGCCTCGAGAACATGAAAGAGAGATTTTGGGAATTATCTGATCGCCATCAGAACCTAAACGAAGAAATGCCGAATATTGCAAGCAAATGGTACGAAAGACTTCATGAAGAAGAGATAAGATCACAGACACAAACAACTGAAGAAACTAAAAAAGCTTTAACAGGCTGTGCTCGGCTGAAAAATACTGAGGATCAAAAGTGAATAAAGCAGCGAGAGTTGAAACCAGAGTAACCACAATTAAGTCGCTTATGCCAGATAAGCTCCTGGAAAGATATTTAAGGAAAAGGCCTGCGGTCTGGGGTAAAAATAGTAGTTTTTGTTGAGCAATTTTCCACAGATAAAAATCTCTCTTTCCATAATTCAAGCATGATTCCTTTTGAGGAGGAGGCCTCTCTTAATGAGACTGAGGAGTATGTGGAGAGGCTTCTTCAGGCCCGGTGGGATAATGTGGTTCGTTCGACTCCTGGTGTGAAGAGTGATTTAGAGGGCCGTTTTCCGGAGCTGTCGGAGACTATCAGCAGAAGGATCAGGGAGGATTCGGGTGGCGAGTTTTCGAATGTTTTCCGGCCTGGTGTGCCTGATTTCCTGGTTTTTGATGACAGCGGAGAGTATCTCTTTGTCGAGGTTAAGTCGAGCGATGACGGCCTGAGGAGTACGCAGTTGCGCTGGCTGCGGGATTTCCAGGGTGTTAACATGGAGATCTGGTTCGCTGACAGCAAAGATATCGAGAAGCTGGATGCGGATGATTTCGGTTCCTACGGTTTCAGCGATGTAAAGAAGAATAATTCAAGCTACGAGTTAGAGGAGAGAAACAGTAATCTGTGGGCCCAGATTCCTGATGAGCTAGCCGCAATACTCGGCCTCGATGAAGAGAGCAGTGTTGAGTGGCGTTTGAAGAGCGGTGATGAGTTGATACTGGATAACAGGTAAATTCTAGAACTCTCTTTCTACGTCGACGTGCTGGAATCCGTTTTCCTCCAGTCTCTGCTCTACTTCCTGTGCCAGGGCCTCTGGTTCTTCTGCGTCGTCGTTGATGTAGACTGCTGTGGTGTATGAGAAAGGTACTTCTCCAGGTATGTCGCTGTCGTGCCGTGAGTTCTCAGGTACGAGCAGTTCGAATGTTACGTCGGAGCCGAAGTTGGACTGGCTCTTGGTGAAATGTCTGTCGCTGCCGACATGTACGCTGTTGGTTCTTCTGGCGCCCATAGTGGATTTCCGGACATCGAGGTCTGCAAGGCCGTAGTCCTGGAGGAATCCTCCGATCTCTTCTGCACCTTTCTCTTCAAGGCCTTCCTGTACTGCGTCAGGGCCGTGCTCTCTGAGCTCGTCCTCGTTCTCTATTATGTACTCTCCGAGATTGATCTTCCCTTCGTCTACAGCTTCGATGTCCCGTAATGCGTATGTCTTGAGTTCGTCGAGGAGGTCGTCCTCCATAGGGTTGTAGGCCTCTTCCTCCATGATGCCGAGTGCGCTGTCTGCTGTTGTCGAGTGGTAGACTTTCTCGTTGCCGAATTCGTTGTATTCGCTGTCAGGCCAGTGCACTGCCTCACGGCTCAGATCTGCAAGTCTATCGGATGAATGCAGGTTTGGGTCGGGTTCGAAGCTCATAGTTCATCACTCTCCTAGATCGGTTGCTGTAGGCCTTCTATCTCATCGCCTTCGTATGATCCTCCTACTACGTCTCCTTCTTTGCCTATCAGGCCGTTGCTGGAGACCGTGTAGCTTCCTCCGGTTTCCTGGACTACTTCTGCGTCGGGGCCGAAGCTTCCGTAACGGAAATGTATTCTGCTGTCGCCGTACTGTTTTTCCTCTCCGTTGTGGCCGTCAAGGGAAGGCCCTCCGTTAAGTTCGACGTCTGAAGCTCTCAGAAGCCCCTCCAGGTCTGATACTACTTCTGATGCGTTTTCGAGGTTGGCGTGGATTGAGGCTGTGTTGAAGTTTTCTGCTCCGGCTCTGAACTGCTGTCGGCCGTGCTGCATGATGTTGTCTTTCTTGTAGTCGTCGACTTCCGGGTAGATGGTAATGAATTTTCCTTCCTGGCCGTCGCTCATTCCGGAGAGTTTCTCTGCGTCCTCAACTACTTTGTGGGCTACTCCTTCGTCCTGTAGGTAAGGTAGAACTGTTTCGGCTACGTCTCTTGCCTCTTCGGGATCTGCTGATACTCTTAGCTTCCAGCCCTGGTGTGGCAGATCGTTCTGGTGTACTGTTTTGTGGTCCTGGAAGACTCTGTCGGCGAAGTATTCCTCGTCTCCGGTCGTCAGGTCGTACCATTCCTGGTCTACGAGGTCTCTCATCCAGTGGTTTCCTTCCCTGTCCTCTACTCTTGGTACAGGTCTTCCTCCAGGCATGTCGCTTGGATAGACGCCTTCCTCTTTCATCATATCTATTTCCTGCTGTACTCTCTGCTCTATTTCGTCTCCGGAGTATTTTGTGCCTGATCCGGCGCTTACGAATACTTCGTCGCCGTCCAGGTTTTCCACCAGATCCTGCCAGTCATCAATCATACTCATTATATACCACTCCAACCTTTTATTCTTTTTGTTATCTACCAGTAACAAACAATAGAGTGTCTGGTTTCAAAACCCATAGCGTGTTAACTGTTCGCCACTCATTAACCACTGGCCCGGTAAATCTGGGCCACCAACCAATAGTCCTGCTGTTCATGCAGGGCGGGTCGGGCTTGGAAGACTCCCTGTTACAGGGTTTGAACAGTCATTTTCTTGACTGTGACTCGCTCTTCGGCCCACCCTCTACTTTTCTACACTTGAGAAAGCCAGTGAAGAAGAAAAAAGGATTTAACGTGCTGCTCTCCCGGAACTCGCTCTCTCATCTCCTATCTTTCCTGCTGAATGATGCCTTTCTGCAGCTTCAAAGAAGTTCTCGAAGATCTTCAGAACCCTCTTTGCTCTATGGAAGTTAGCATCGTTAACCTCTCTCATCAACCGCTTTTTCTTCTCCTCGGGCATGTCCTTCGTCCTGATCGCTTTCTCCTTTATCGGCGGCGTCAGCTCAGGATGGAACTGTACCCCGTAGACCGGTTTCTCAGTGTGTCGAATTCCCTGATTACATACTTCTGTCTCGGCTATTGACTCCAGCTCTTCCGGCATGTTGACGACTTTGTCCTGGTGAGTGTTGAACGGGTACTCCACAGAGTCAAGGCCCTCGAAGATCTCGCTGTCCTCGAACTCTACAGGCCTGTAACCTACCTCGTAGTTATCCATCTGCACCACGTCAGCACCCATTGCTTTCGCTATTATCTGGTGTCCAAAGCAGAGGCCTAGCACCGGCACATCGTTCTCTATGTACTCCTCTGTCTTCCGTACAAGTTCGTCTATCCATTCTTCATCCTCGTAGATCCCGGAGGTTGAGCCAGAGATAACCACTACTTCCGGATCCGCTGGGAACTCATGTTTCATGGCCTTGTACTTCTTGATATCGTCGCCGAGAAGTTCGTTGAACCGGTTGCTGTATCTGGGCCATTCCAGGGTCGCATCTATAACTGCAACTTCCCTATTGGATTCAAACACGAGAGAACACCGGAGAGCTGAAATGTTGAGAGGTTTTAGAAACTTTAGAACTGGTACTGTCAGGACTACTTGAATCTGTGTACCAGAACGCATCCACCCTGTGCTACAGGATCACAACTGTATTTCATCTGTACCTCAAAATAAGGTGAAAATGCTTTAAGACTTTAATGGAGAGGGCTTCATACGTCATCTAGGCTTACTGTGTCGAGCTCTCCATTCTTCGCCTTCCGAGCCTTCGAAGCCACCTGGTTCTTCATAGACTTAATATGCGGCCATCGGGATTTGAACCCGAGTCTCGAGCTCGAGAAGCTCGAATGATTGGCCAGACTACACTATGGCCGCATGTGTAGAGAAATGTTTGTAGGGTAATTTTCAAATACTGTTCAGTTTCTTCTCTTCTTCATTGCGTAGTTGATGATGGCATAGAGAACTATTACCCCGAAGGCAGTTTTGACTGCGCTGAAACCGTAAATTTTCTGTACCAGCGGCGGTACCACGAGAAGTCCTGCGAGTACTGCTGCGATCCCGAGCACTGTCAGGGCCTTTTCTCTGTCTAACTCCTGCATGTAGAACTTTTGGCCAGATGAGAGTTAAAAACACAGCACCAGACAGTAACAGTTTTTGTTACCGAATCGTTAAAAAATTGGTATGTGGCTGAGTGTATATGTTGACGGAAGCTGAAAGAGCAAAGTACGAGGAGCTCGAGGAAGGAAAATGGACCATGTCCGGCTACGGTCCAGGATCCGACCAAGTAGAGAGACTGACAGATCTACGGACAAAGATGTGGAAAGACCTGAGCATGGAAGAACTATTCCAGGAAGGAGACGTGGAAGTCGGAAAGTTCAACCGAAAAGATACTTACGCAGATGCAGGATATCAGGGCCACTTCAACGTAGAAATCAACCAGAACAACTGGGAGCAGTCCATGACATACAGACCTTCATTCAACCTCGACTACGAAGAACAGGTGCTCGAACTCGAAGCCAGAACAGATGAACCTGAAGTAGTTGATGAGGGCGAAACAGTAAAAGACATAAGAACTGCAGACAGCCTCAAAGACACTGTTTTCAACTATCTCGGTATTCAGAAGTAGCTACTCTGACTCTATCTCATCTATCCTTTCCTCAAGTTCTTCACGGCCTTCTTCATCAATCTTACCCCAGTAACCTACCAAGATTATCGACAGCAGAAAAATCAGGCCCCATGCTGCAGTGGCAGATTCTTTCGGAACATAAAGCTCGAAAAGCCCGCTGATCACACCCTCCAGAGAGAAAACAATGATAACAGGACCTACAACTTCCCTAGGCAGGAAGTAGTCAAAATAGGTCTTCAGCTTTTCTCTTTCCATATTCAACAGTTCGGAGAGAAGAGAAAATAAACTTTTGGACCACCCGGGGTTCGAACCCGGGACCGCCGCCTCTCTTCGAGGCCATCGCACTGGCGTGTTTCAGCAACGTTTTTCAGTACGAGGTCCGTATAAGGACGGTGCTCTAACCCCTGAGCTAGTGGTCCAAGACTCCTCTATTACATGCAGTTCCTGCGTAAATTAAAAAACCTTTACAGGCTCAGGCAAGTTTCCGGGCTAAAATGTTTTATTTCAGAGGAAGAATTCCTTATTGTTATCTATGAATGGTCTGCCTGTTGCCGGGGTTATAATCCTGCTGAACCTTCTTTGCGTATCCCTGATAGTTAAGCGTAGCCGTTTTGAGTGGGAAAAACGGTTGAGAAAGCGTTTCGGGGTTGACAGGCACTGGTGGATTCCCTTAATTGCGTTATTTCTGTGCCTGGCTTTTTCAGTAGTAAGCTTTTCCAGCGTCAGGGCAGCTTTTCTGGAGAAGTTTGAGATCATTGTATTGATATTTGCTTTCGGCGTTATGGCAGAAGGCCTTCGTTCCTCTGGACTTTTCCAGCATCTAGCGTACCGTATCGTGGAGAAAGGAGATGGTAGCACTTCCCGGCTAATACTATACATGTTTGTACTGACTTCGGCAATAACATTCTTCACATCGAACGATATCGTTGTCTACGTTCTGACGCCTATAATTGTCTCGATCTGTTTCCAGGCTGGTATAAGGAATACGAAATTGATCTTGCTCTCGCAGTTTATCGCTGCCAATACGCTTTCCATGGGGATGTTGATAGGTTCTCCAACAAACCTGATTATAGCCGAGTCCGTAGGCCTAGACTTCTTCTCCTACCTCCTGCTGATGATCGTTCCTGCCCTCATAGCATTTGGTTCCTCATTTGTACTGCTGAAGTTAACTGTCAAACTGCTTCAGAAAGGCAAACTACCATTTTTCTCTGATTTAAAGTTTGAAGAAAGCTACTCTGTGCCGGAGGATAACCCTGAACCAAGATTTACCTCGCAGATGAGAGACTGGAGTATTATATTCGGGTTCTTCGTAGCCCTTGTCGCCGTAGTTACCTTCAGGAACTTCTCCCTCCTATGGTGTTCGGTTCCAGCAATAACCATTTCTCTGTTCTACTGGCATCTATCCGAGAGACACGTAGACATACGAGAACCTCTTCAAAACCTGCCTTACGGGATTTTCTTCTTCGGCATGACTTTCTTCATATTCGCCGAACAGTTCGCAAGGACGGGTTTCGTGAACACTGATCTAGTGCCGTTTCTTCAGAACCTTTTCCACGGAAACCATGCAATAACCTCATTCACAGGAGTCTTCGCCTCCGGCATTACAGTCAACCTCTTCCTAGATCTACCTTCCGCAGCAATAATAGCAGAGATACTGCCAAAACTCGAGCTAGGAACAGTAACCGAACACATACTAACACAGGCCACCCTAGTAGGGCTGAACATAGGAACCTACCTGACCTCCATCGGAGCTCTAGCAGGTCTGATCTGGTTTGACGAGATAAGGTTGCAGAGGACAAAAGAAGAGTCGCAGACGCCTGGCCTAGAGGAGGAAATGATATTCCCTGACCGTATAGACCTTCTGCGTTACGGCCTACTGCACTTCCTGTTCACAGGGATAATCTCCGCACTGTTTATCCTTGTGGAGGCAGGTCTGATAGGCATCCTCACGACAGCCCTCTGATCACTACTTTCGTACATTCTTTTTCTCCAGCCCTCATCAGGTTAATAAATCTTCTATGGAATAGGTTAGTTGTAACGTTCTAAAGGTGAGAATAATTAATGCAGATGACTAATCCGAATCAGCAGCAGTATGACCGTGGAATTACAACCTTCTCTCCAGACGGAAGGCTTTTCCAGGTTGAATACGCAAAAGAAGCAGTAAAGAAAGGCGCAACAGCTCTGGGAATCGTCTACGACGAGGGAGTTGTTCTGGGAGCAACCAGAAGTACTCCAGAACTTCAGGTAAGGAACCCTGAGAAGGTTTTCAAGATCGACGACCATCTAGGTGTCGCAACCTCAGGTCTCGTAGCCGACGGCCGCACACTTGTTGAGGAAGCAAGGAACGAGGCCCAGAAGTACTTGATGACTTACAGCGAGGAGATCCCTACCAGCAACCTCTCCAAGTTCGTCGCCGATAGATGCCAGCAGTTTACACAGTACGGAGGCGTAAGGCCTTACGGACTGGCAACGATCGCAGGAGGAGTTAAGGACGGTAAGGCTGAAGTCTACCAGACAGATCCTTCCGGAACACTCAGCCAGTGGAATGCAATCGCAATTGGAAAAGGCGGCAGCGAAGCGAAAGAATACCTCCAGGAGAACTGGGAGGACGGACTTTCCCGTGAAGACGCTATTGAACTGGCACTCGCAGCACTGAAAGAGGGAGAAGACGACATCGAACTGAAGAATGTCGAACTGGGAACTGTTGACGAAGAAAACAATTTCCAGAGAGTATCTCCTGACGAGCTCAGGGAAGAAGGCTTCGAACTTTAAGGCCTTCTCTCCTTTTGTACCCTATTTTTCTCTTGTTTCTATCTACAGAAATTGAAAAACTGTTTAAGAATAGCAGCTTATAGATATCTTTATGGATACCTCTGATGCGATCAAAGTTCGTTATGAAGACTACGAAATTCTGGTAGATCCTGACCTCGCCAAAGAGGCCAAGCTCGAAGGTAAAGAGCATGATATACAGAGGCTTCTTTTCGTCCAGGAAGTTTTCAAAGACGCCGACCAGGGTGAGAGAGCGTCGGCCGACGAACTGGAAAATGATTTCAACACACGCCAGGTGATGGAGGCTGCCGAGGAAATATTCGAGAAAGGAGAGATGCAGCTGACGACCGAACAGAAGAAAGAGATGAGAGAAGACAAGAGAAAACAGATAGTTAACATGATCGCAAGAAGGGCCATGGACCCGAAAACAGGCAACCCGCACCCACCGCAGAGGGTGGAGAACGCACTGGAGGAGGCAGGATTCCATGTAGATGCCATGGAAGACGTGGAAGAACAGTTCGACGATGCAATTGAACAGATCAGACCTATCATACCAGTCTCACTGGATAAGAAAACTGTAGGTATCAAGATACCAAACGACAAAGCAGGAAAGGCCTACGACCTCCTGAAGAGAAAGGCCGACCTGAAAGACGAGCAATGGGGCAACGAGTACTTCATGGCCCGCATCCAGCTACCTGCCGGAGCACTCACGGAACTTATGGAAGAGCTGCAGGAGATGACCGGCGGCGAAGTCCAGATGACAGAAGAGGCCTAAAAATAATGCATTCCAGCGCCGAGAGATTCGCAGACAAAGTTGAAGAGAAATACGATTTCAGGCCTGAAATCAGGGAGTTCCCGGAAGGCACAAAAACTGCAGAGGACGCAGCAAATGCAATCAACTGTGAAGTAGGCCAGATAGTGAAAAGCCTGGTATTCGAATCAGAGAAAGGGCTTTACCTGGTTCTGTGCAGCGGGGATAACAGTGTTGACACAGATAAACTGGCGATGAGAACTAGTTCCGATTCAGTTGATATGGCCTCTCCGGATCAGGTGAAGGAGGTTACAGGCTGGAGCATCGGTGGAGTTCCTCCATTGCTCTCAGATCTCGAGGTATTCATGGATGATACGTTGCTCGACTACGATAAGGTTTGGGCGGCTGCTGGCACTCCTGAGGCCGTTTTCAGTATAGATCCTGAAAGGCTGAAGTCTCTGTCGGATGCCTCTGTTGAGACTTTTTTCGATTAGAAACAGGTATTTAAAGATTGCAGGAGTTTTTCTATTTATAAAATCAGATTCTTTTGTGGAAAGTTGATAGAAGAATAAAATTTGAGGTAATAAATTTATGTCACGTGTAAAAGAAGACAATGACTTAGTTGTTCCTGGAGACGTCCTATACGACGGAAGCAACCTATATGCGAACCAGGGCACCTATGAAGAAAACGATAAAATCTATGCAGAAAGCGTTGGCGTTGTACGTTACAGCGACCAGGGTGTCGAAGTCGTCCCTATGTCAGGAAGATACATTCCTGAAGAAGGCGACGTAGTAATTGGAGAGATCTCTCGAGTAAGTTATTCTCGATGGACCGTTGACCTGAACTCTCCTTACGACGGCACACTCGGTATCAGCGACGCAACAGAAGAGTACGTTGACCTTGACGAAGACGACCTTACAGACTTCTACGATGTAGGAGATACAGTAGTTGTCAAGATTGACTCCGTAAGCGAGTCAATGGACGTCGACCTCTCAATGAAAGACCGCAGATGCAAGAAACTGCACGGCGGACGAGTAGTAGAGATCGCACCATCAAAGGTACCTCGTGTAATCGGAAAAGGAGGTACAATGGTACAGCAGGTTAACGACAAGACCGACTGCAACATAATCGTAGGCCAGAACGGTCAGGTATGGATCAAAGGCGAACATGCCAACCTTGCAGCAAGAGCGATCAAGAAAATCGAAAGAGAAGCTCACACACAGGGCCTGACAGACAGAATAGCTGAATGGCTTGATGAACAGCTAGAAGAGGTGGATCAATAATGAAAATCGCAGATTTTCGTAGAGATGAAAACAGAGGTGTTTTCGAATAATGACAGCATCAAAGGAAGACATTGAATGGTTTGACGAAGAAGGCAAACGTGTAGACGGAAGAGAAAAGGACGAATACAGAGAGACAACAATGGAGATCGGTGTTCTTGACGAAGCCGATGGATCCGCAATGGTAGAAGTAGGAAACACCAGAGTTGTAGCATCAGTATTCGGGCCACAGGATCTTCACCCGAAGCACCTGCAGGAATCAGACCGTGCAGTCATCAAGATGCGTTACAACATGGCTCCATTCAGCGTAGACGACAGAATGAGCCCAGGACCGAACAGAAGAGCAAAGGAAATCGGTCTTGTAGCACGTAGAGCACTTGAACCTGTACTAGACCTCGAAAGATTCCCGAAGTCCGGAATCGACATTTCCATGGAAGTTCTGGAGTCCGACGGAGGAACAAGAGTTACAGGAATCACAGCAGCTTCACTCGCACTGGCCGACGCAGGCATTCCGATGGAAGGAATGGTCTCAGCAATAGCTTCAGGAGTAGTAGCAGACACACCTGTCCTAGACGTTAACGGCAAAGAAGACAAAGAAGGAAACGCAGACATCCCTGTCGCAGTAATCAACTACGAAGACGAGGAAGAATCCGACGAGATCACACTCCTACAGATGGACGGAAATCTCACACAGGAACAGGTAGATGAATGCATCTCACTGGCCAAACAAGGCTGCAGAGACCTCTACGAGGAACAGAAGAAAACCATTGTAGACAACTACGAAGCAATCAGAGGTGAACAATAATGAAGATTAACCAAGAGACAATTCGAAAGATCATCGAAGATGAGGAAAGACTTGACGACAGAGGCCTCGAAGAGTACCGAGATATAGAGATCGAGACCGGATGGGTAAGAGAAACCGCAGAAGGTTCAGCAAAAGTAACAATCGGAGACACACAGGTACTTGTAGGCCTTTCAGTTGACGTAGAAGAACCTTACAGCGACAGACCTGATCAGGGTACAATCGTAACCAACGCAGAGCTTGCGCCAATGGCAGCACGGGAGTACGAATCAGGTCCACCACGAGAACCAGGAGTCGAACTTGCAAGAGTAGTCGACCGTGGAATCCGAGAGGCAGAAGCAGTCGACCTAGAGGAACTGTGCATCAAGGAAGGAGAGAAAGTTTACACACTATTCCTTGACGTACATGTCCTGAACGACGACGGCAACCTGATCGACGCATCCAGCCTCGGAGCACTCGCAGCCCTCAAGACAGGGTTTATTCCAGAGTACGACGAGGAAGAAGGCCTTCAGAGAGATGAGAAGGCTATGGACGTCCCTCTACAGTATGAGCCTGTAACAGTTACAGGCCGTAAGATCGAGGACAAGCTTCTCTGGGATACAACCCGAGAAGAGGAAGAAGCTCTCGACGCACGACTAACTGTTTCCATCAAGGAAGACGGAAACGTAGTCTCAATGCAGAAAGGAGAGATGCAGCCTTACAGTCAGCAAGAGATCAGAGACACAATCGAAAAGGCTGAAGAGAAAACCGAAGAACTCCGTGAGCTTCTAGACGAAGCTTGCAGGTAAGGGTTGAAATCAAACCCTTACAGTGGGAAAAGCCCGATTCTCCTACAGGAGAATAAAAAGCTTTTCTCACATTTTACTTTTTATTCAAAGTGATAAACAATGGCTGAAAATAGATCATCCAAAAGATTCGGATCCCGTTACGGTAACAGAATTCGTAAAAACGTAGACGAGGCCGAGAAAGGAGAAGAAGATTATGAGCGAGTAGCCGCAGGAATCTGGAAAGACAAAGAAACAGGAGAGATTGTAGCAGGCGGCGCTTACAGAAAAGACACAGGCGGAAAAGAAATGCTGGATAAAGCACTAGAGCTTGAAGGCGGCATCGAAGAACTTGAAGAAGCTAAAGAGGAGATTGAGGAATGACTGCGTACAAATGTGTCAAATGTGAGGAAGAAGTTGACATCGACCCCGTCAACGAGAAAGTGATCTGCCCGAAGTGCAGCCACAGAGTACTCCTCAAGATGAGGCCTGAAGACACTGACCGTGTAGAAGCAGTATGAAATCAACGGTAGAGATAGACACAGAACGGCCTTCAGATTACAAACAAATACTTGCCCAGAGCCTGACAAGCGACCAGAAAATCCAGTACCAGCTTGAAGCTGAGGAAGATAAACTGGTAGTACAGGTTGAGGCAGACGGTATCGGCCCATTAAGAGGCTGTACCGATACAGTATTCAGGCTTTCAAGCCTGGTTAAAAAACTATATTAGGTGATTTCATTATGGAAGAAGACGCACAGCAGATGATGATGGAAATGCAGCAAACTCAGCAAAAACTACAGGAAGTTGCTGCACAGAAAGAAGAAACACAGGACGAACTCGACGGTATCGAGAAGTCCCTAGAAGAACTAGAGAAAGACGAAGAAGGAGAAGTTTACCAGGAAGTTGGTAACATTCTCGTAGCAAAGGACCGAGATCAGCTTCAGTCCGATCTTGAGGACAGACAGGAAGATCTCGCAGCCCGTAAGGAAAGACTTGAAAGTAAAGAAGAAGAGCTACGTGAAAAACTTCAGGAAGCTCAGAGCCAGATTTCCCAGAGCATGGGCCAGTAAGGCCTGAGTTCTCCCGGGTGTCTTGAAATGCCATCAGTAGATGCAGTTACGGACAGAATGAGGGACCTCGCCGATAAAGATGGCGTCCCATCAAATATCTCCGAGCTACTGGAAGAAGCAGCTGAGACCCTGCAGGAAGAAGACAAAGAGCTTTCTGTAAGGGTTAACACTGCATCTTCTCTGCTTGACCAGATCAGCAATGATCCTAACATCAAGCAGCATACCAGGACCGAGATCTGGAACCTGGCCTCCAAGGTTGAAAGCCTGGAGGATTAAACTCGATCTCTCTTTTTTCTTCTCAAAGCTTTGAAAAGGTATAAAAGTTCTAGAGAACCAAATTTTAACCAAGAGGTAATTAAACTATGCCGCTAGGATTTCTGAAAAAAGAAGGGGAAGATGGAGAAGCTTCTGAAGTAATGGAAGACGACTTCGTCGAACTTGATGCAAACATGTCTGAAAACGATAGTAAAGTAGTAATAAGAGCTGAAACGCTTAGAGAGTACGACGACGCAGAAAAAGTACAGGAACACCTGCGCAACGACCATATTGTATGGGTAAACATCGGACCTCTAAAGGAGACAGACATGACCAATCTGAAGAGAGCGGTCAAGAAGCTGAAAAAGACTGTCAAGTCAATTGACGGTGACATGGCAGGAGTTGACGAGGAATGGATCGTTGTCTGTCCACGGTACGCAGAAATCAAGAGAAGTGAGGAGACCCAAGACGCCGGCGGTCAATGAAAACCGTCATCCATTTATCTTCAAATAATTCTAACAAGATAGCTGAAGCAGTAGCAAACACCAGAAACCTGCTGCGAGACGAGACAGTTAAAGAGTCAGAAATAGTTCTCCTTGTAAACAGCGACGCAATAAACTCTCTAGAGAGCGGATCCGCAGCAGAAGCCATATCCAGGACCTTCTAGATCAGGGGGTTGAAGTGAAGGCCTGCAGTAACTCCCTTGAATCACGGAATATAACAGAAGAAGACCTGATAGAAGGAGTAAGCCCTGTATCTTCAGGAGTGGGAGAGCTCACCCGGCTGCAGGACAATGGCTATGCTTACGTCAGGCCATAGGTTCGATCCGTATCGAACAACTTGACGTTCTTTTAAACACTTGCGGTCTCTAAACTGAGATATGAAAAAGAAAGCACTACTTACGGTTACATTTATCCTGATTACAGGGCTTTCCACCGCTGTAGTCGGAGGGCCGAACGCTTCAGAAGGAGAGTACGTCATAATGGACTCCTCAAGCTCGGCCTCAGGTACATCTGCTGTAGGACCTAATGGAACAGTCTACAGCACAACATTCTCAGTAGTAAATGGTTCCACCACTGCCGATCAAACCGGTGTGATCAACTCCAGCTTCGAAAACAACACAGTACATTTCACTGGAGTATATCAGACACCTACCCCCTGCTACGATCTATCTCACTCAGTTGAGAAATCTGGAGAGAGCTATGTCTTCCAGGTAACTGCTGAAGCAGAGAACGGAACGTGTACACAGGTAATTGCCTACCACAAGTACAAGGCAAGTTTCGAAGCAGGAGAACCATACGAGCTGACAGTGAAGCATGGGAACGAGTCAGTAAATACACTTACACATCCTGACTACAGTTCAGACAGCAGCGACACAGACCATTCCGATGAAGATACTGGCGGAGTAAGAGGCCCTATTGCAAGCTTCTTCCACTTCCTAAGCAACCTTTTCTAGAACTCCCTTACTTCCTATTTCCCTTTTTTTCTTTCCTCTTTTAACTTTTCACAGCCAGTTCCTCCATATGAACGACAAAACCGGTCACGTGCTCATAAGGTATGGCGAGATAGGCACAAAGTCAAGGCCTGTACAGGGCAAGATGCTTAACGCCCTTAGACAGAGAGTGCAGGACAAGCTTGAGTACGAGGAAATCGATTTCCAGAAGGTTTCTCTGGGCAACGGAAGAATAATTGTAAAGACAGATAACGCTGAAAAAGCAGTGGAAAAAATGAAGAACCTTCCCGGAGTTGTCTCCGCCTCTCCCGCACTCAAGGTTAACTCAGAAATAGAGGAGATGAAGGAGGCCTCGGAGAACTTTGAGTACGGGGAAACTTTCGGTATAGATGCAACCACTTCAAACACCGAGCTCTCTACACTCGACATAAACAGAGAACTTGGAGGTCATGTAGAAGAGTTCACAGGCTCACCAGTAGATCTTGACAACCCTGAAACCTGGCTGAAGGTTGAGGTCCGTGGTGATGACAGCTTCCTCTTCACCACGACAGTTTCCGGGCCGGGAGGCCTACCTGTAGGCACCCAGGATGAATATCTCTCCCTTATCAGCGGAGGTATCGACTCACCTGTCGCAACCTACAAAATGATGAAATCAGGAGCAGACATCACCCCAATCTACTTCTACAACCGGCCTATAGCTGCCGAAGACCACCTTATCAGGTTCGAAGCAGTTCTCCAGAAACTGAAGGAATACCATCCCGGAAAGAAATGGAACTACTACATCGTGGACATGGACGAAGTAAACAAGGAACTTATGGGGATAGAGAAGGGAAGGATGGTTGTACACAGAAAGATAATGTTCAAGGTAGCAGAGAAAATAGCAGAGAAAGAAGGGCTCAGAGGCCTCGTCACAGGAGAATCCCTCGGGCAGAAATCAAGCCAGACAGCCAGAAACCTGGAAAACACGACCAGAGAGATAGAGAAGCCTCTGATGCGGCCCCTGCTCACCGAGAGCAAGAACGAGATAACAGCAAAGGCCCGTGAAATAGGCACTTTCGAGCTTTCAGAGATAAACTCCGCCTGTCGTTCGCTCGCACCAGACTCTCCATCCACAGACCTCAAAGAAGATCAGCTGCAGGAACTTGAAGAGAAAGTAGATATTGAAGAGCTTGTGGAAAAGGCCTTTACGGAAAGAGAAAAGAAGAGTATATAGAGAAAAATTTTATCTGGCGGTTTCAAGCTCGCTGTACATCTCCTGTAACTCCTCCCATGCCTCAATCAGCTCCGTCGAGTAATCAATTATCGCACATGGCGAAGGAGACTCCGTGTAGTCAAGGCCCGGAATCCTGTTTCCAAGATACGGATCTATCTCACGTAAGGCATCTACCATGTCCTCGTATGAGTCAGGATCGGCCTCAATAGTAGATAAATTCACGTCTTGGATATCTTCCGTCGCAGGATCGATCTCCTGTACCTTTATCGGATACATAATTTCTTCCTGACGGAAAAAAGAATCCAGTTCCTCGTGGGCCTCCTGCAGATAACCAGAAGCATAATCAATACGGCCTTGAGACGGCTGTTGCATTCCAACAGTTTGTTTAGCAGTGGAGATAGCTCCCTGTAGATTATCAAGTCTATCAAGAAGCTCACCGCCAGTAAACGTATAGTTTACTTCTGAAAGATCCACTGAAAAACATGTAATGAACTAAATATTTTATTACTTCAGGATAAACAAATATCTATGGATGCTCCAGAAATACCTTCGATGAAAGACTTCAGCTCAGGAGAAGATAACTCTGGCAACAAGTGGTACGCCGCCACCTTCGCACAGGACGGTGTTGATCTGAAGGCCAACAACTACGAAAACGGTTACAGCACAAGCTGGGGTACCTACAAATCTTTTGAAGATGTTTTAGATGATATAAACAGTTTCTACCGACTGAAAGGCTCAGTTGATGTAATTGAAATGAGGGACGGCGAGGCCTCCCCGAGACATCATCGTTTAACCCAGCAGGACGCAAGCATATCTGATTACGATTTCGAGGATGTTATCCATGTAGATCTTGAATCGGATGACTTCGGTATACAGTGGGCGGAGAATTCGCCGAAGATGCAGGAGAAAAACTATATTCCCTCCAATACTGTCCATGTGTATGTAAATGAACCTGTTGAAGAAGTTCCTGAGCCTTTCATGGAGCCGACCTGGCTTCTGATGCAGGAAACTCTGGGTTACAGTGAGGATAACCGTGAGACAGTAAGTCAGCTTACACATGATGCAGGACGATTCCTGAATCAGACCGAGGATCTGCTTTAACTCTCTAGTTGGAGGAAATTATCTCGATCACATCGCCGTGATCCAGTTCATGATCTGCACCGATCTGTCTGTTCTCACGGCAGTCGATGGCGTTGATAAATCCTTCACCCAGATCGCTGTGTATAGTGTAGGCGAAGTCCTCTGCTGTAGCGCCTTCTGGTACAAGGAAGCAGTCGGGTAGAATATTGCCGTGTTCGTCACCGAGGCCGTCTGCTCCTCCAGGGAATACAGCCATAACCCCCAGCTCATCGAAGAGTGCTGTCTCCATAGCCTGTTGGACCCCTGTACCTCCATACTCATCCATGAAATCTCTTATCTGTTCCAGGCCCTGCTTCTTCTCCTCCGGCAGGTCATCAACTAGAATCTCGAAATCATCCTCGCCAGGATAGTAGTCAACTATGTCCTTTTCCGCCGCATTCTTCAGGGCCTTTTCTGCATGAGCTGATGCAGGTACAAAGTCCAGATGTTCGTACTCAGGATCGTTAGTGAGTTCCTCATAGTTTTCCTGGGCCTTATCGGTATCCATCTTGTTAGCTGCAATAATCATAGGCTTGGTCTCCTTCCTGATGCTACGGGCCAGTTCCCTCCTGTCCTCGTCATCCCATGTGTCAGGATCAAGTTCCAAACCTTCCTGTAGTATAAGCTGTTTTATTTCGTTCTTGTTCGTCTTGAATGCGCTCATCTGCTCCGCTAATTCCTCTTCAAGCTTCACATCCTTCTTATTATGCTTGGTCTCGTACCTGTCGACTCCTTTCTCCAGGATCTCCAGGTACCACATATCCAGCTCTTCTTCCAGGAAGTCAATATCTTCTCTCGGATCGTGGCCTTCTGTTGGTTCTCCCTCGATATCTGTCTCGCCGGAGAAATCTACGATGTGGATCAGTACATCGGCTTCGTTGAGATCGGTCAGGAACTTGTTTCCAAGGCCTTTTCCTTCATGTGCTCCCGGGATCAGTCCTGCAACATCTACTAGCTTTACAGGTACGTAACGTGTTCCATCGTGGCAGAAACCTACTCTCGGATCGCAGCTCTCATCAAAGTCCGGTGCTGCACATTCTACACGTACGTAGGCTTCTCCAACAGAAGGATCAATCGTGGTGAAAGGGTAGTTTCCCTCGTCCACAGAGTTCATCGTTGCTGCGTTGAAGAAGGTAGATTTTCCTACACTTGGCTTTCCAACTAGGCCGATTTTGTAAGGCATGAATGCACTGTATTTGAGAACATTTTTAACCCAAACCGTATTTATCGTTGAGAACCGTGTTTTATCCTGTGAAAGTTCTTTCGCTTAACGCTGGTTACTTCCTGGGGTACGAAGGTACTATGAGAGATTATATCTGTCACCCTCTGAGAGCAGTAATCGGCGATAAAGTAGTTCAGAGCAGGAAGGTAAGTGAGTTCAGCAAGCTGGTTCACGACACAGATCCTGACACAGTTCTACTGCAGGAGGTAGATCAAGGTTCTATAAGAAGTTCTGATGCATCTCTACCACGTTCAATTACCAGAAAGCTGCCGGGCGAGTTCTCTGTCCATCCAGAGACTAAGTATAGGGAAGGTTTCAGGAAGATGCCTTTCGTGAGGAACATGTCAAACGCATTACTCACCAAGGAAGGCAATGTACACAACCATAGAGTTGATACAGGTACAAAATGCCTTGTACAGGAACTGCAGCTGGAGAATTTAAGCATATTCTCTGTACATCTGTCAAGATTCGGTAAAAGTGTCCGCAGGAAGCAGCTTAAGCAGATCTCCGAACTGGTCGAGGGAAGAGAAAACTATATCGTGGCGGGAGATTTCAACTTCATGGATCCCGAAGAGCAGAAAACAGCAGAAGAGATTATAGGAAAGAAGTTTTCCGCAGGTGCAACTTTCCCTGCAAAGAAGCCGACCAGAACTCTTGATATGGCCTATACCTCGGAAAGTCTAGATCTAAATCTGGAAGTTATAGATAGCGAAATATCTGATCACAGGCCTATAATAATGGATATAAATCAATGATTGCTCGAGTTCTTAGAAATCCTTCTGAAGTAGGTTTAAGTTAGATACGGACGTAAATGTAAAATAGAGAGGTTCTATAAGTAATGAGTTCAAGCGGCGAACTGAATTTATCTGTAACTATAATGAGGCTACTACTCATAGTGACTCCTCTAACATTCTATATCTCGCCTGCATCAAGCAAACTACATGGAAGCCTCCCTCTACTTACGACAGCTCTTTTCACAGCTTACGGAGTCAGCACTGTCTTTGGAGGCCTTCTAAGGGAAAACAAGATCGCTAGGATACTTTGTAGATATATCAGCAGTTGTAGGAGTATTTCTATTTGCGATCGGTCCCGTAATAGGTTTCGCAGGGGAAAGTACTTCCGTAAAGATTCTGGCAGCTGCACTTGTCTTCCTCTCTATTCCATCCACATTAGCAGTCTGGTATACCCAGAAATCAAACGAAGATAATAGAGATTACTGAAAGACTATTTCAGGCTTAAATTAGTTGAAATCTCAAATCTTTACATGAGAAAGTTAAAACTCCCAGGAAGAGATCAGACCAGGCCTCGCCTTACAGAAGATGATATAAGGCTGATTAAAGAGTCAGGAATACCTGAGATAAAGGATCAGGCCCGTAAAATAGTAGAGAACAAGCTAAGAGAACAGCCTGATAACGATGGTCAGCAGACTCCTTCAGCAGGAAATCCTGTTTACAAGGCCATGCATGCCTGCAATGTTTCATCCAGAAAAGAGCTCTCACGAGCCCATAGAATGCCTGCAGGGGGAGAACTAAGCGATAAACAGATAGACGCCATAGTTAACCTTCTTACACGCTGGATTGTCAGAGAATACAATTTCTACAAGGAAGAACGGAAGCAACAGCAGAAGAACCTGAACGAGTTCTCAAGGAGAAATAAAGAAGAGGAAACGGCCTAGATAAGGCCTTCGCCTTTCAGGTGCTCGACAACTTCATCTCTGTCAAGAGCCTCTTCCTCGCCAGAATCCATGTGCTTCATTGTAACTTCATCGTTCTCCAGGTCACGTTCTCCAACGATAAGTACTCTTTTTGCATTCATGTCATCGGCGTATCCTAGCTGGGAGCCGAAACCTCTTCCAGCCAGATCGGTCTCCACAGATAGGCCTTCCTCACGTAACCTGGTTGCATAATCGAGGGCGACGCCTCTCACGGATTCGCTGACCGAGAGAACGTAGACATCAGTCTCAACCTCTTCTAGAGGGTACCGATCCTCCTTCTTCAGCAACTCGATTGTAGGCGAGTAACCGAAGGCGAAGCCGACAGCAGGTACTTCCCTATCGCCGAAGGTACCGACAAGTTCATCGTAACGACCTCCGCCGAACAAAGCCCTGAGCTCTCCTTCACTGTCGAAAGCCTCGAATACAAGCCCTGTGTAGTATGCAAGGCCTCTGACTATCGAGAGATCGAAACGGCACATATCAGCTACGCCGTAACTTTCAAGGGCCTCGCCAAGGCTTTCCATTCTGTCAACTGAATCCTGTACCTCTTCAGGGGCTTTTTCACGAAGTTCATCGATCTGGTCAAGTATAGGACCTGAGATATCTGTCAATTCATCGACCTGTTCTGCATCCTCACGGGAAAGCCCTCTATCCATGAGATCTTCAAGGAACTCTTCTCTATCCAGTTTTTCCTTGTCGTCTACTACCTTCATCGCTTCCTCGGTCCTATCGATTCCATGGCTTTCAAGTATCGACTCAAGCAGCTCTCTGTCATTGACGAGGAAGTTAACCCTGTCATCCAGATCCAGTTTCTGGAAGATGGTTGCTGCCGCAGCGATAACTTCGGCGTCAGCTTCCACCGACTCTATCCCAAAGATATCGAAGTCCCCTTGCAGAAACTCCCGGTCACGGCCCTTGGTAACGTCCTCATATCTCCACCGCTTGGAGGTATTGTACCATTTGACAGGAGTCTTGAGGTCCTTACGTTTCTGTATCAGTCGGGCCCTTGTAGGCGTCTGCTCCGGAACCAGTGTTATCTCGTTATCACCTTTGTCCGTAAACGCGTACATTTCATCGGTTACAGAATCCTCTTCCTTCTCTGTCCAGAGTTCCTGTCTCTCGATGCTTGGAGGATCTATCTGCCGGAATCCGAACTCTTCGGCAGTTTCCTCTACTGTTTCGATCAGTTTCTTCCACGTGGCCCATTCATCAGGATACCTGTCATAGGTACCTTTCAAACTCTCAAGATTAATGCTCATTTTTGATTACCTCTTATACCTACATTTTCTTCCTCTACTTTTTCAAATACATACGGAGAAGTTCGAAAGATAGAGCTGTAGCTTTTGGAAAGATTTTCAGTTAACGAAGAACTTTTCTGAGATCCTTCTGCTCGAAGGATGATCATAGTCACCTTTCATTGGTAGTTCGCCTAGTAGATTATTTAGCTCCTAGATTTTTAAGTTAGACGCAGAACGCTTAAAGAAGCGAAGAGGCCTTGCTGAGAGCCTCTTTCTCAATCTTTTCATAGAGATCAAGTGCTGTAGACCAGGCAGGTTCAAGCCGATCCCATGAGATATAGGCGACACCCAGTCCTATCGCTGCTGCTGCGATCGAACCCAGAATATCGACAGGCCAGTGCTCTCCTACATAGATACGGGCGAAACCTGTAAGAACTGCCGCAGCAGTTAGAAGCCATCCCAGCCTTTCTCTGTTCCTGTAGATCAGTGGAAATGCTGTTCCGAAAACTGCTGCCGTATGCTGGCTGGGGAAAGAGTTCTCTGCGTGGAACTCAATCAGTGTACTGTAGGTCGCTGACGGGTTTTCATGGAAGTAGAGAAGGCTCATTACGTAGGCAATACCAATGGTCAGAACCGAGGTGTAGAACGTGAAAAGTGCGTCCTCCTTCCTTTCACGGCCCTGGAACCATAGATAGATCAAGGATAGAGGAACCAGGAGAACAAGGGCTTCTGCCAGGAGAAGCATGGTTTGATCGATTAGACCTATACCCGTCAGGCCCTGGATCTTGAGGAAAAGGGCCTCATTAAGCGACATAATGGTAGTGGCAGGTTTCAGATACTTAAATTTTCGGTAAGGATTCTATTCTAGGTGAATTAAAACAATGGCACAGAGATTTGAAGAGGCCGAAGAAAGAGTATTCGATAATATCTACATCTGCAGAAAATGCAATGCTAAGAACAAGACTCAGGATCCTGAGAGCACTAGCTGCAGGAAATGCGGATACCCTGACCTCAGAAAGAAGAACGAACAGTTCGCAGGTTAAAACCTGTTCTTCAGGAGAGAACTGTTCCCACTTTCTTCAATTTCCCCTTCTCTACCACAGCCCTAATTTTTAGGACCTAACTGTAACAGTTTTAACTCTGAACATGGTTTTACTTCTACTGTGAGAGATCCTGACCTCTACAGAGAACTTGGAGAAGACTGGGGGAATAGAAGACAACGAAGATATATACACAGGATTTTCCTCCGCAGCAATACCAGAAGCCATACAGACCAGCAAGGAAATTTTCTATCCAGAATCCCAGAGCATATGGGACTTAATGACTGACTACGGCCTCGACAAAGCCTCTCACTTTGGCTTCAGCTACTTCGGCTCTAAATCAGTAATGAAGGCCGCAGAAAAGTTCCCTGAATACACCAAATCATTGACAGAAGACCGTGAAGACCTCCTATCCAGAAAAGCCCATGATATAGGAGTAAAGTTTTCCAGTCCCAGCTTCCAGCAGAAAGCAGGAGCTGCACTACTAGGAGTAGCAGTACTGGGGTTCGGAAAAGAAATGACAGACCAGTACATCGACTACCTAGACATGACCGCTAACATGACAGGAGCAAGTCTAGGAGTGCTGGACGAATACGGAGACGGCAGCCTCAGAGAAGGAGGGAAAAAGGCCTTTGAAGATATCAACAGGATGCTATCTGGAGAGCAAGAAACGCAGCACATAGCTGACGGGGGAGAGCTGGAAGTACCTGAAGAGGTTATTGAACAGCAGAAACTTCTCGGCAAGGCCTGAAATCCTAACCCTTTATTAGATTACAACAAACCCAACTAAAATACACAAAGGCCCCGTTGGCTCAGCGGTAGAGCGCGTCCTTGGTAAGGACGAGGTCCCGGGTTCAAATCTCGGACGGGGCTTTCAGGGATATACTTCAAGATCTCATTTTCTCAAAGAGTTAATGAGTTATCTCTCCGTGGTTTTCTTGATCTTTCTCTATCTGGAGCGTAACTGTCTGGATGTTGAAGTCCTGTTTTAGTTTCTGCGTTATTTCTTTTCTGATGTTGTCTGCTCTGTCCCAGGAGTCAACTTTTATCTGTGCGTGAGCGGATGCGATACAGACTTTGGAGCAGATTTCGTAGACTCTGATGTGGTGTGCGTCTTCTACGCCTTCGACTGATTCTATTGCCTGTTCTATTTCTGTCGCTGGTATTGGGCTTTTCTGCATCAGGATTCCGAAGCTTTCCCGCAGGACTTTTGCTGCTGACCAGACTATCAGTCCTGCTATCAGGACTGCTACTGCTGGGTCGATGGCAGTGATTCCTGTGAAGTAGATTACGGTTGTTGAGAGTATTACTGCGATTGAGCCTCCTGCATCGCCGAGGAGATGGTAGAATGCTCCTCTCTCGTTCAAACTCATTTCTCCACCTTGTAAGTAGTAGACTGAGAACAGGTTGACAAGCAGTCCACCGAATCCGATTGCTATCGTTGGAACTACTCCGATGTCTACAGGGTTGAGGAATCTTTTGTAAGACTCCCAGAGGATGTATCCTGCCATCGGAATCAGTAATGCTCCGTTGAAAAACGCAGATAAGGTCTCTATGCGGTGGAATCCGAAGTTGTAGTTATCGTTTGCGTCCCAGTTTTCTGCTGCGTAGGCGGAGAAGAACGCCATTACATAGGCGAGTGCATCGAACAGCATATGGAAGGCGTCGCTCATCAAGGCGACTGAGCCGAACATTATCCCTCCTGCTAGTTCTACTATGAAACCTATTAGGTTGATTCCTGATACTGTGCCGAGTTTTCTGGTGCTGCTATGGCTGTGGTCGTGACTACTGTTGTTCTCTGGAATGTTCGACACCCGCCTCAATTATTTCTTCGATGTGTTCATCATTCATACTGTAGTATCGGTGCTTTCCGTCTTTCCTCTTTTCCACAATTCTCCTGTCTTTGAGTTTCCGCAAGTGATGGGAGATATTTGAGTTGGTCATCTCCAACTGTTCAGTCAACTCGTGGACACATTTCTCCCCTTCAGAAAGCGATAACAGTATCTTCAGCCTGTTCTCGCTGGAGAGTGCCTGGAATATTTCTGCGGTTTCTTCGAGGTCTTCCCTATACATAACATTTGAATAGTTGTTCAAATATTTAAATAATGGTTGGTCAAACAAAGTTATGGAGAATCGTGACTGGATTCTCAGCATAGCCGAGACAGCAGTCTGGTATGGATTCTTCTACTACCTGCTATTCTCAATAAAACAGGGAACAACACTCTGGAAAGACGCAGCAATCCTGCTCGGACTAACCTACCTCGGCTTTATGCTATGTCCGTGGGTTCACAGAACCAAGGCCTGGAAAGAAACAATCGGGAAGCTAACATAGCTTCCTACTATTTCCTCTTTTCTTGTTAAATAGAATAAAGACTGTATGCCTATACAGACAGACTCCGCCCTTCGGGAGCATTTTCACCACTATGAGTAGTTGAAGTCAACCGCCAACACTCAGAAAGAGGCTAGCTTCATTCATTGTTTTTTCTGATCGAGGTCTGAGAAGTTAGTGAGGTTATAAGGATTGGTGTCGGATTGTTGTTTATACAGGAGGTGTATTATTTTGAAAGGAACAGTAAAGTTTTTGCACGACGAACACGGTTACGGATTCATCGAAACCGATGAGATGGAGGACGACGTCTACTTTGACCTAGATGAGCAGGACAGCGATCTGCAGATCGAAGAAGGAGACGAAGTCGAATTCGAGCAGGGAGAAGGAGACAAAGGTCCGAAAGCAAACGACATCACAGTACTTTAACTGGATGTCTAGGCTTAACTCAGCAACATTTTCTATTAAATTTTTCTTTAAACCACAATCGCTTACTTGAGAGAACTTTTTTACTTTCTCAAAACCTAAAATTCTCTGTGGCTAGAACCTAGTAGAGGACTTACTCAGACATGCCAATCGGTCCGATTAACTACCGGCCACAGCAACCTTCTTTAATACTTTTTAGGGTAATTACTTGTTATGACTTCTCTAAACCTTGATTATTACGACAAAATTCTTGCAGGTATTACAGTTAGCCTGGCCGCAGGGGGCTCTGTAGGAGCCATTACCAAGATATCTCTAGCTTACAGCTTGGGAGCCGGTGCAGCAATATCTCTAGTGCTCATGTACGATGGAATGTTCAGGAACGGGCCTCTGGGGTAGTAAATCATGGCCGTCAGTATCTTAATCGTACTTGCAATACTTGCAGCAGTTTTCGTCGGAATTAACATCGGAGGTTCATCTACAGGAGTAGCCTTCGGGCCTTCAGTCGGCTCCAAACTAGTGTCAAAGACTGCCGCCGCTGGACTGATGACAGTCTTCGCATTTCTAGGAGGATGGACAGTAGGCCGTAACGTAATCGCAACCATGGGCGGCAAGATAGTGCCTTCAAGCGAATTCACCATGCTGGCCTCTGTAGTAATACTTTTCTTTATAGGACTTAGCCTGTTGATATCGAATCTTTCAGGAGTACCGGCCTCCACCTCTATGACCGCTGTCGGAGCGATCGCCGGGCTTGGAATAGCTACAGGAACAATAAGCTGGTCTGTAATGGGCCGGATCATGTCCTGGTGGCTTGTAGCTCCGGCAGTAGCTTTCCTGGCAGGAGGCCTGATAGGCCGTTACCTGTACACTCATCTAGATGATTACTTCAAGATAGATCAGAGCGAAGGAAATCTGCTGAAGTTCAGTTTTTCATCCCGGCCTGTACAGCTGGGAGAAGGCACCAGTGTAAGAGAGTTTGTCAGCAGCATTCTGGTTATTGTTATTGCCTGTTACATGGCGTTCTCTGCAGGAGCTTCCAATGTTGCAAATGCTGTAGCTCCTCTAGTAAGCAGCCCTTCAGCACCTATATCAATGAATGCAGGGATAATACTGGCCGTAGCTGCAATAAGCGTCGGAGGTTTTACCATCGCACGTAGAACCCTTGACACAGTAGGCGAGGGAATCACCGATATGCCTTTGCTGGCAGCTCTAGTCGTCTCCACTGTCTCAGCAACCATAATTTCTATTCTCTCTGCAATGGGGATACCTGCAAGCCTTGCAATCTCAGCGACGATGTGTATTACAGGCCTAGGATGGGGCCGGGCCTCGAGAACAGTGAAGGTTTCAGAGGCCTTACAGGGAGAGAAACCTGAGATGAAGACTGCTGCTTTGAAAGCTGAAGATAATAAGAAGATCGGAGAGGAATCGGAAGAGGATATACCTGACCAGAGGCTTTTTGATCCGGATATAATCCATCACGTGGTAACTTTCTGGATACTTACACCAGTAATTTCCGCAGCTTGCTCCTATATATTGTTCCGGATTCTGCAGTTTGCGGGAATAATGTAGAAAAAATGTAATAGGAAAGTAAATTTCTCAGGAGTACCTGGCCGTATGCTCCTCGACGTCGTCAAGGAAGGATTCAAAGCGGTCGATATAGTTGTCGTCTTCAAGCTCTCCTTCTTCATTGAACGTGCTGCCGACGTTGGAGACAGGGATGTCCGGGCCGATATTGCCTCCGAACTCGAGTGCTACATCGTGTAGATGGCTTAGAGCTCTAACTCCACCGAAACTTCCTCCTGAAACCGTTACGAATGAGAAAGGTTTATCGTTGTACTCAGGGTAGAGGTGATCGAGCAGGTTCTTTAGAGATCCCGGAATAGAGTGGTTGTACTCTGGTGAAACAACCACAAGGCCGTCAGCCTTCTCTACTTTCTGACCGAACTCCTCAATATCCTCGGGATGTTTGTCGTTGTCGCTGTAACGGGTATGTTCCAGCATAGGGATCTCTCTGTCAGCTAGGTCGAAGAGCTCTGTATCATGGCCTCTACTGTTCAGTTTACGGGTTACGTAGAGTGCAGGTCTGATCGATTTTCTGCCTTCACGGGCAGTTCCTTCAATAACAAGTAGTTCGAGTTTGTCTTCCGTCATGAAAAACAGTTGATCCATCTATTCTTATATGGTCTTTTTTCGGACACCTGGTGCAGAGAACGATACCCTGCCTGAGTTAGATAACCGGAAGAATTCTACAGGTATCGGACATTTCGGACAGCCGAGAATCGCCTTATTAGGGCCTGAAGAGGAATAATTGGTTAGAGGCGAGGACAATATGATACGATCTGCCAACCGAGCACCTGAACCTGAGTATGTATCTCTCAAACTACTGGACGACGATGAGAGAGGTGGTTTCTTTGCGGGCCTCCTGCGATAACTGTGGTTTCAAGAAGGCCTCTGAGGAACATAACTGTTTGAGATGTGGGGCCAGGCCGCCACGTGAGAAACTATCCTTTGCTATGAAGGCTATCTACTGAGATTCTTCCTTTCTTCTTTAATTTATGTGGTACAAAAAGTTTCTCATGGAGGAAGTTACTGAGTCGCTCCTAGATGATGTAGTCCGGGCCAAGGACTTCAATGATCGGGGTTTTCAGATGTTTACGCAGAACTTTTATCTGTGTAAGGCCTTTCTACGTTATTTTTCTGTTAAGAGAGGTACCTCGTTTAACTCGTCGAAGGTGTCGAAGAAGTTCCCTCTCAGTGTGACCGTTGCCGGTACATGTCTCAGCGTTCTGGAGGACCTGGAAGTTGTTGAGAGCCGTACATCCTCCAGCTCCGCCAGTCGATACATGCCCGGTTCTGTTGATCTAGAGAAACTAGAGAAAATTGAAGAGGTACTGAAGGAGAACCGGGAGATAGATGAGTTTACCGGTAAAGAGAACTCTTGAAGTTTTCAAATACCTCTTCCCTCAGCCTCCGAGCCTTATCTGAGTCGAGATCTTCTGCTACCGCATCTTTCTGGAATGCAGAGGTTCCTGCTATATCAAGTGTCAGAGATGAGAGATTCCATCTCCTCTGCAACAGTGTCTGACTCTCAATCAGATTCTGAATCCTGTAGTACGGAACTATCATAGTTTGACGGTTCCAGAACCCGCTCATAGTGAAGAAATGTTCTGCACCTCTACCATATCCTACATTAACCCATTTGTAATGCGCTGCGATTGCGGACAAAGGATAGAGTGCCAGAAGAGGCAGGTAATTGAATCCCGCCATGTAGTCTGCCGCCATGCCTAGAGCGAGCACTGCGGTCGATACAATTGCATAGCGGCCAAAGTACCTCCTGCGAGCTCTATCCGGGATACTTGAGATATTCAGGTCATCAAACTCCTCCACTTTATGTGCAAACTCTATCACTCTCTCACGTCGGCCCATAGGGATTGCGGACTCCGGGCCTTGCTCCATCGATTGTTCTGCCGAGTAACCTGCAGTCTCAATCTTCAGAGTCGAGTACCCTATCATTCTCTTCAGCGGATTTTCCTCTATCGTCAGTTTCTGCACCTTCTCCAGAGGTATGCTTCCTTCGGAGCGGTTGAAAAGCCCTCTTTCATACTCTAGGGAGTTGTCGGCCTGGTAGAGCTTGAAATCGAAGTACTTGAAGAACTGTGTTGCGGCAGATCCAAGCCATGTAACTATCGCTCCAGTTACAAGTATAAGGCCTCCTGCTAAAGCAGTTGCCAGGCCTAGTCCTTCTATCTGATGCCCTATAAATCCTCCCATAATTCCAAGTACTGCGAAGAGTCCGGCAATAGCTCGGCCTTGTATAGAGGTGAGGGATAGTAGCCCTAGCTCGTTTCTGTCGAGTTCGAAAAGTAGCTCTCTACTATCTTCTTCCTCTGTTTCTTCCTGTTCTTCTCCTTTTTTCAGTTTTCTTACCTTCTGCTGTATGTTGCGAGCTTCCTCCAGATCTACGAACTTGAATGATGCCTCTGTGGTTCCTCCTCCGGCTGTCTCCAGGTTCACCTCTGCGATACCTAGCATTCGATGTACTATGTTCCGGTTTATATCGACGTTCTGTATTCTGCGGAGAGGTATTTCTCTCTGGTTCTTTCTGATAACCCCATGCTTGATTTTAACACCTTCTTTCTCTATGAAGTACGAGTAGTTTTTCCAGACCAGGTACTGCCAGGCCAGCGAAATACTGATAGTTGCAATAAATAGAAAACCGACGATCAGGGCTGCTACAAGATTAAAACTCTGGATAGATGATGCTCCGGAAAATACGAAGATAGCTAGCAGCGCCAGAACGTTTTGCAGAGCCTTGTAAAGTATTGATTCTTTCGCAAGCTTCATACTGCATCTCTGTCCTCTGACTCTATTGCGACATCTCGTAGCTTTCTCTGAATACTGTCTGCATCTTCAGGAACCAGCCCTGGCAGAGTTACGTCAGCACCTCTAGACCCTGCGGTGTACACTACCACTCTTGAGAGGCTGAAAAGACGATCAAGAACATTTCTCTGGGTATCTACGTGTTGGATCCTTACATACGGAACCATTGAGTATACTTTTCTGAATACACCGTGCTCCAGGTAAAGGTGATCTTCCTTCAGTTCAAAGTTCCAGGCCCTGTATCGGTAGAAAGTATAAGTTACGGAAAAAGTTCCCAGAACCAGCAGAGATGACACAAAAGCGGCGAACCCAGTGAGACTCGTGTACTGCTGAAGCGGCCAGGTTGCCAAAGCAGACAGTACAAGAGTCGGTATGATTGCCTGAAGCAGCCAGATGCCTAGTACCTTTTTCTCAGGTTTTCTCACAGAATATCACCTTTTCCCAGATCTGGGGAGATCATATTATCTGAACCGGGTATCAATGTGTTAAATCTTTCTCTTCACTCATCTTTCTTGCCTGTAAGGCCTCTTTCGGAAGCCTGGGAAAGATATTGCTCTGTAAGATCCGACTTGATCTTCTCTGATCTAGAAGACCTGTCTATCCAGTAGTACAGCGTTGCCTTAGGGCCTTCAGAATCAATCCTTACCTCCGGCACTGGTTTGTCTCTAACCTCTTCATTCTCTCCGGCTACCTCCTTGAGAAGTTCCTGTACTTCTTCCAGTTTGTCAGGTTCCAAGTCTACTGTTAGATTTCTCTTTGTTCTGTCTGCACGAGTATAATTCAAGGTAGGGTTTCCTGTAATCATTGCGTTCGGTAGGACAACTTTCTGGCTTTTATCGTTCTTTATAACAGTATCTCTGAGGTTTGTCTGCTTTACAACCCCTGATTTCTCATTTACCTCTATATAATCTCCTCTAACAAATGGCGGGTCGAAGTACATGAGCACACCAGCCATAACATTCGATATCTGATCTCTCATTCCAAAACCAACTGCAACAGTTAGGGCTGCCGCAATAGCACCTATTATAGAGGCCAGGTTACCGAAAGACCCTGCCTGAAGAGCTACTGTGAACGATACGAACAGTCCTGTAAGGCCTGCGAAGTTAACAATGCTGTGAGAGGTCTTGGTATCGGCCTTCTTCCGCACCAGTCTTTCCGTCATCGGCATGACTGCTACACGGGTTATAACAGCGCCAGCTGCTAGAGTAATCAGAAATCGGATGATATTTACCGCTATTTCGCCACTGCCAAGTACCGTTGAAGGATCAACCTGAATCATAACAAAGAATGGACAGGACTATTTTTGAATCAAATCCTCCCTCAGTTAAGAACAGATATTTCCTCTACGGCGGAGAAAAATTCCTCAATGTCCTCTCTGTCGTTGTAGAGATGTAGCGATGCCCGGAAGCTGGGCTGTAACTCTTTGCTGTTGAACCAGGAATGAACGCAGTGACGGCCTGATCGAACAGCTATATTCTTTGTATCCAGTATCTCTGCAACTTGGTGAGAGCCTATATTCTCAAAGGCGAAAGAGAATACTCCTTCACCTCTGTCGCCGAGTACCTGGAGGCCTTCTACTCCAGCAGCTTTCTTTCTCATTAGTTCAGAAAGCCTTTTCTCATGCTCCTGAATCCTGTCCATACCTATATTTTCCAGGTAATCAACTGCGGCACCTAGGCCTATAATACCTGCTGCATTCGGGAGCCCGGCCTCAACACAGTGTGGAAAGCTGCGGAAGTCAGAAGTGCGGAAACTCGTATCATTTACTGCTCCTCCACCGGTTTTCACTTTTCGGAATTTATCCTGCATTTCCTCGGAGACATAGAGTACTCCTGTACCAGTAGGGCCCAGTGCCTTGTGGCCTGAGAAGGCAAGTATATCAGCCCCAGTATCTTCTACAGAGACAGAAGTATGTGATACGCTTTGAGCTGCGTCAACCACAAGGACCCCTCCGTTATCGTGTACAACTTCGGAAACTTCTTCTAGAGGGAGTTCCGAACCATCTATATTCGATCGATGATGGAGAGATACTACCGCATCATCATCGACAGCTTTCTCTAGCTTGGCTATATCAAGACCGTTCTCTGTATCCAGAGCTGTTATTTCTCTATCCTGCCAGGGTACAAGATTAGAGTTATGTTCTTTATCAGAAACAACTACTTTCCCCTGATCCAGGGCATTTGCAGTAAGATTTAACGCCTCTGTAGTTCCAGACGTAAATGCAACTTCGCTTTCCTCTGCATCTATGAAGTCAGCAACTTTCCTCCTGCTCTCGTCTATCATTTCAGTTGTCTGTCTGCTCAGCGAGTGACCGCTTCTCCCCGGACAGGCTGAGAACTCTCTGTAGTATCTATCAACAGCCTCCAGCACCTGTTCAGGTTTCAGTGACATACAGGCGCTGTCAAGATATGTTATATCCCTATTCTGAAGAAGCGGGAAATCCTCTTTATTCATAGAATCACCTCCAGCAACCCTGATGCTGCGCAACCGGTAGAGGAGGGGCCTTTACATGAACCGTAGAGATAAAGCAGGACAACTGCTCTCAGACTGATTATGAATGTAATCAGAAATAGCAGTACGAAGAGGCCTGCTAGCTTCTCCAGATGTCTGTCAACGAAGGATGCTGCTCTGGGGTAACGGCCGAGTAACGGTGAGAGGATCTTCGCCCTGACTTTATCGTCGAAACTGGACTGGCACTCCCCGGTTACGGTTTTATCTATCAGGCAGTTGAAAGCCTCTCTGGCGAGTTCTCGATGACTAGCTGAGAAAATTCCCAGGATAGAGAAAACTATTAGAGATGCTATACAGATCATAGAGTGAAACATCTACATCCGGCCTTAACTCTGTACTGGTAAAATATTCAAAAGCAGGATGTTAACAACTAGTTATGAGAGGCCGTATCGAGAGAAAGGTTGAATGTAATCCTGGCATCAGCTTCTCAGAGCTGAAGGAGAGCCTCGAGATGGCTAACGGCCAGTTACAGTACCATCTCAGAAATGCAGATGTAGAGAAGATAGACAAGGGTTATGTGGGGAAAGGTAAGTGCAGCGAATGCAGTCTGAGCAGTGTCTGCAGAGATAAATGTATACTTGGAGTTCTCAGAGACAGCAGAAAAAAGAGGATCGCCGCCCTAGTTGATGCAGGTGTGAAGAAAAAAGAGATTTCCTCTCAACTGGGTATTGATCCATCCACTCTCAGCTATCATATCAATGACTTGAGGAAGAGTAACGTGCTCGAAGGAGATTCTCTGAGGCCCGAGATCTCAGATCAAATAGAATTTTGATTCGTTTACTAACAGGTTTTATAGTCCGGTAGAAACTAGAGGTATGTATGAAAGGTGAAATTCTATGAACAGATTTGAAGGAAGAACCGCTATCGTAACCGGATCATCTTCTGGAATTGGGCGTGAAATCGCCCAGAAACTGGCTGAAGAAGGTGCAGAGGTTGTAGTAGCTGATGTGCAGAGAGAACCTAACCAGGAAGGCCTTCCTACAGATGAGAAAATCAGAGAGGACGGTGGCGAAGCAGTCTTCATCGAGACAGATGTGAGCGATGAGGAATCGGTAAAAGATACTGTATATCAGGCCGCTGAAAAGTACGGAAAGATAGATGTACTGGTTAATAACGCCGGTATCCATATTCCTGGGTCAGCCGTTGACACAGATATGGAGGACTGGAGAAAGACTCTTGAAGTCAATCTTGACGGCCAGTATCTCTGCAGCAAACACGTTATAGACCACATGCAGCAGGAGGACATAGAAGGCGACATAGTTAACATTGCCAGTATCGCTGGCATCGTCGGTTACGGCCAGAACGCTGCCTACTGTGCCTCTAAAGGCGGTGTAGTGGAGCTTACACGTGAAATGGCTCTTGACTATGGTGACAAAGGTATCAATATTAACTCTGTCTCTCCAGGTGTTATCAGAACGGCTATGACTGAGGAAATGCTTGAAGATGATGAGCAGAGACAGTTCATCGACTCAAATACTGTGTCCGAAAGAGTGGGAGAGCCCGAAGATATTGCGAACGCCGTGGCATTTCTGGCCTCAGACGAGAGCGATTTCATAGTTGGAGAAAACCTGGTCGTAGACGGCGGATGGACAGCACACTGATCCATCATGAAAGTTGCATGGTTCGACGCTGAGGAGTGGGAGAAGGAGTACCTGCAGTACAAAACCTCTGATCTGGATATAGAGTTCTTCGAGGAATCGCTGAATGCCGATACCGTGGAGGAGGCGGAAGGTTTCGATGCAGTAGCAGTATTCGTTGACTCAACTGTAGATGAAGAAGTACTGAATTCTCTTGATGCAGACCTGGTTGCCTGCCGCTCTACAGGGTACGACCATGTAGATCTGGATGCAGCGGAGGAAAATAGGATAACAGTCTGTAATGTGCCGCAGTACGGAGGAAGTACTGTTGCAGAGCACACATTTGGACTGATTCTCAGCCTCAGCAGGAAGATCTACGACGCAATAAGAAAGGTAGAGGAAGGAAGTTTCGACCATGAAGGCCTTCGAGGTTTCGATTTGAACGGTAAGAAGCTTGGTGTAATCGGCACTGGTGCAATAGGCCAGAACGTTATACAGATTGCGAAAGGGTTCGGCATGGATGTAATAGCCTACGACCCGTATGGAGATGACAAACTTGAGGAAGAGCTTGGATTCATGTATGTCTCGCTGGAAGACCTTCTCTCCAAATCCGATGTTGTAACTCTTCACTGCCCTCTAACAGATTCAACCAGGCATATGCTGTCAGAAGATGAGTTCGACCTTATGGATGGTGCTTTACTTGTGAATACTGCTAGAGGGGAGCTTGTGGACACAGAGGCCCTGATTAATGCATTGGAGAACGATAGTGTCTCAGCTGCTGGCCTTGATGTGCTTGAGGAAGAGTGTTACGTTGAGGAGGATATAGAGGTTATGGGAGACCTAGAAGACGAGTGTGATCTGGAACTGATTCTGGAGGATCACATGTTGATGGAGAGGAGTGACGTGCTTGTTACTCCTCATAACGCTTTCAATAGCGAGGAGGCAATGCATAGAATCGTTGACACTACCTTGGATAATTTAAGAAATAGGGAGAACAGGGTTTAATCCCTGAACTTCCACAGAAGCAGGCCTATAGCTACGAAGGCTGTTAATGCGAACATTGGAATGGTCATGTATCCGAAGTAGTAGGTGAACTTGTCGCTGCAGGATACAGCTAGTGTCGAACAGCCGGAGGTGACCTTGCTGAATATCTGAACCGAATAATGGTAGATTGAGATTGATCCACCGATCATAACCATTGGAAGAACGTATTCATGAACGTCTTTTTTCTCCAGCAGCAGTGCAGTTGCTGTCAGTAGCGCGAGTGGGTACATGAATATTCTCTGGAACCAGCAGAGATGGCAGGGCGTCCAGCCGAGGATATTCGACATGTAGAGGCTTCCAAATGTAGCTACCAAGGATAGAATAAAGGCTAGCTCGAGGTGCCGGGCTCTGGTTCTGTCATACAGTTTTTCCAGCCAGCTGTAGTTCCTGTAGTCGAACCCTGTAAATCTCTGCGCTATGTAAAGTAGTGTTGTACCTGCTATAGCGGCCTGAAGTAGAAGTGTTGCTCTTGATAGTATGAAAATCAGTGATTCTGGATTCATGTTGTAAGTGAAGGCCCTTGAGTTAAAAACTATTTCGCCTGGTTTGGGGAACCGAAATCTTTACTTATTGAACCTGTTAACTGTGTATTATGGCAAGCTTTAATGAGGATGATTTTAGCTCTCCTGAGGAAGTCGATGAGTATATCGACGAGAACGAGGATGAGCTGAGCTCCCACGACAAAGAGGAGCTTAAAGGAATAAAGAGAGATCTTGAAACTGAAAAACAGCAGAGAATACAGAAGAGAAGAAAATGGGCCAAGTACGGAATAACAGGTGTTCTTGGTCTAGGTCTTGCAGTTCTGGTACTGGGCCCACTAGTCCAGGTTGCGCTTTCGCCTTCTACCCAGCAGAAAGGTTTTAATCTTGAGAACCAGCCTATGATGGGTAATGAAAGCGCCCCGGTTACCATTGTCGAGTTCGGTGACTACCGTTGTCCTGTCTGTAACCAGTTTGATCAGCAGGTCTTCCCGGCTGTGAAGAATAACTTTATCGATACAGGTAAGGCAAAGTTCTACTTCATCAACTATGCCTTCCTGGATCAGTACATGCCTGGCGATACAAGCCAGACAGCAGCAGTCGCTGCAGAGTGTGTCTACCGGCAGAATGAGACAGAGTTCTGGGAGTTCCATCACGCAGTCTACGACAACCAGAAGTCAGAGAGCAAGGACTGGGCTACCGAGGACTTCATGATGCAGATAGCGAGGGAAAGTACTGAAGGCCTTGACTACGGTCAACTTGAGCAGTGTCTCTCCAACCGTGAGACTGCAGACGCAGTTAACAGCGACAGGAGAATTGGCCGAGTCAATGGAGTTTCCGGAACGCCTACGATCTTTGTGAATGGCGAGCAGCTTTCAGGCTGGGGTTACACGACGATTGCTCAGGCTGTACAGCAGGAGCTAGCTAAGACACAGGAGTAAAAACCTCCTGCACCCTACTTCTTCTTTTTTAAATATAGATTACCTTGTTCTCCATATGCAGCTTCCTGATCAGAAATATATTGCGGTTGCAGCCATCCTTTTCTCGGCGGCCTTTGCAGTCTCATTTATAGGGCTTTCAGAGCTGAAAAAGAATGGGAAACAGAGTGTATACTCCGAGGAAGTCAGTATCAAAGTTAATTCAAGCATTGGAATTGCAACAGGCCAGATAGATGGTAAGAATCTTACTATAATGCAGCAGGGAACCAAACAGGCCAAGTTCTTCATAGATGTTACCGGGGACAAGAACATTGATAGAGAGATAGACATTGAGAGCGATGGAGAAATCCACAGGAAGAGAATATTTGCAACGCTGGAAGGTCAGACCTACTCTCTAACGATAGAGTACACCGATGATCCCGAAGTTGAGGGAGATGCATACCTTAAAATTACTCACGCAGAAGCCCTGAAGTAGAAAGAAAAAAGTTGAGAGAGGCCTAGAAAGTCAGGCCTTTTTTCTGGTTTACCAGTCAGGACTGAAGCCCGGGTCAACCAGTCTTTCCTCTCTGTCAATCGACTCAATCCTCTCGATATCTTCTCTGTCCAGTTCCAGTTCTCCGGCCTTGAAGTTGTCTCTGATATGTTCTTCTGAAGTCGCCTTTGGAATAGCTACGACCCCTTTCTTCTGCATTAGCCATGCAAGACTTACCTGGGCCTCGCTTACACCATGTTTATCGGCTATCTCCTGTAGCTCAGGTATATCAAATACTTTACCTCGGGCCAGCGGAGAGTATGCTACAAGCAGGATATCATGTTCACGGCACTTCTCTAGAAGTTCATCCTGCTGAAGTAGTGGATGCATTTCGACCTGGTTTGCCATGATATGTTCCCCGGCGATCTCCATAGCTTCATCTACCTGTTCCGGTGTGAAATTGCTGATGCCGATGTTTTTGATATCTCCTTCTTCAACCAGCTGTTTGAAGCCTTCGAAAGTTGATTCAGGTTCGTACTGTCCTGAAGGCCAGTGAATATACATCAGGTCTACATAGTCGACTCCTAGCTTGTCCAGGCTTTCCCTGGTGCTCTGGACAACGTCCTCTCTGGAGAGGTTGCTGATCCAGACCTTTGAGGCCAGGAAGAATTCTTCCCTATCAACATCGGCCTGTTCAAGGCCTTCTCCCACGTACTCTTCGTTGTCGTAGGCCTGTGCTGTATCTATATGCTTGTATCCTATGTCTAGTGCGGTTTTTACTGCGTTTCTGCATTCTTCAGGTTCCGTGTTCTGCCAGGTACCTAGACCTAGCTTCGGCATTTCAGTCATGTATAGAAAGCAGTGTAGAAGTGTGAAAAACCTTGTTGTGTAGAAATAGAGGAAAATAAAAATGTGGTGAGGAAGTCAATTAAGCCCTCTTTGCATCGGATTTCCATTTGTTAACGATATTTGTTCCCTTGGACTTCTTTGTGTCGGAACTGTTATCGTTAACGTGTTCCTCTGCTCTGTGGACTCCTTCCTTTGTTTGTGCGTCCTGATCTTCGTCGCCAGTAAATACTTGGCCACAGTAAGGACATTCAACTTCTTCGTTAGTCATGTTATCACGTATCTGTTACAAGTGTTAAATGGTTTTCGGTAGTTGGCCTATATGCAAATGAGAATATAGACAGCAATAAAGGAAAGCGCCACTTAACTTTATAAACATTTTGACTATTCATCAAGGATATCTGTCACAGGCATTACCTCTATACTCCGGACCTTGTCCTCCGATACACAGTAAATATAGGCCTCAACCGGTTTTTCCCTTGCATCCTCTATAGCTGATGCGTACAGACTGAGCTGCTTCTGGTATTTCTCGGGTTCTTTATCGCCGATCTTGAAGTCGTAGATGCGGATAACCTCTTCCTTTTCGAGAAGCAGATCTATTCTACCCTTGATAACTCCTCCATCTGCTGGCAGCCTTATATCTACTTCACACTGTTTTCTACCATCCAGGCCTTCTATAAACTGTTCTATATTTTCTTCGTAGTCTGTGCTGCTACTTGCATCTCCTTGTATCTTTTCTTCGGCGAACTCGTGTAGATCACGGCCTTTCTCTCGGCCATCTCCTTCTTCCAGATCCAGTAGACTGGTGACAGCAGTAGCTTCGCTGCCTTCATACTCTGGCAGCTCTGGGTCGAAGAAGCTGATATCGGAGGTATTTTCCTCCTGTTCTATAGGCTTCTCGCTGTAATACTCTTCCTCAAGAGGCATTTTTTCGAAGAAAGTTGATTTGCGGCCTTCTTCAGCGGTTATATAGAGCTCTTCTTCGGCTCTGGTGATTCCTACGTACATGAGCCTTCTTTCCTCGTCGTAGCCTTTGGAAAGCGTCTGGAAAAGTATTTCAGATCTCCAGTTATCGAAGGAGAATCCTTTTTCCTCATTGTATTTTTTACGAGTTCTCAGGCCGATAACGTCTCTGTATTCGATCGGTATGTAGTTTCCGTTGGTTGATGGGAAGCGGCTCTGGTTGACATCAGATATAAAGACGACAGGGTATTCCAGGCCTTTAGCGGCGTGTATTGTCTGTATCTTTACCACATTTTCCTGCATCGAGTTATCGATCTCATAGATTTCTCCGTCCTCGATGTTATCCTCTACAAACTGGATTAACTGGCCTAGGTTCATGTAGGAGCTCTCGAAGGTATCAGTCAGGACCTCTACAATTCGTTCTGTAAACCCGTTGCTGACTTCGTATCTCGTGAATACTTTTTCAGCAAACTGACCTATGTCGGAAGTGGTATCCAACTCCTCCCGGAACTCCTCCATATCCTTCGGATAATTTTCGTTATCAAGTATCTCTTTAGCCTCATCTAACGTGTATCCTGCGTTTTCCAGCACCACGGCCCATCCTCTATCCGAGTTAGAGTTGGAGATCCTCATCCACGCAAGCAGCATAACTGCAGGGTTCGTTTTGAAGAGTTCTACTCCTCCCTCATAAGCTACAGGCACTCCTCTGTTCTGTGCTTCTTTCTGAAGTTCCAGTCCGAAGTTACGGGTGCGTGTAAGTACCGCTATATCCCCGTACTCTCTTCCTCCCTCCTGAACTCTTCCCTGTATCTTAGCGAGGACATTTTCAGCCTCTTTCTCTGTCAGAAGCTTCTCTATACGGCCTTCTTCATCTTTCTGTGACTCCAGTGACGTGATCTTGGACCTTATTTCTTCCTGCGGAAGGTTCTCATAACCGGTTGCGGGGAGTGTAAGGGCCTCCTCTGATAGGTCAAGTATTTCCTGCGTCGACCTGTAGTTCTTCTTCAGCCTTATTTCCTCGACGTTTTCAATCCTGAAATCTACTCTCCGCTGGCCTTCGTTCAGTTCTTCACGGTACTTCTCGAGTCTTCTCTGGAATCTTTGAATGTTCTCAACGTTTGCGTACTGAAAGCTGTAGATACTCTGTTTCCAGTCCCCTACAGCACAGATGTTTGGTTCATCAGCGAGAAGCAGCGTGAGCTTGAACTGTATCTCATTGGTATCCTGGAACTCATCTATCATCAGGTATTTGAATGACAGCTTGTCTCTCAAAGCCTTTTTCTCTGTCAGGAGCACGTAGGAGAACGCCAGGAGGAAGTTAAAGTTGAGGTAGTTCTTTCTGAGACAATACTGCAGGTAAGAGAAGTAGATATTATGTACAAACTCTTTAAGCTTCTCTCTGCCCTCATTAAAGGCCTTCTCCCCAAAGTCTCTTCTGACTTGCTTTGTGCCGTACCCTCCTCTGACCTCTTCTTCGCTGGGAGCATCTTCATCGAAATCCTTGTACTTCATGCTGTAAAGCCTGCTTCTGAGCTCCGACTGTTTCTTCCCGTTACCACTATTTCTTGGTTTGTTAACTTCCTTGAATATTTTCTTGAACTCCTGGAAGTCGCCATCAATGTATTTCTCCGAGTTGCCGAACCATCCCTCTTTCTCTGGCACAATTCCTTTTGCGGCCAGGTTTTTCAACAGGCTCAGAATCTGTGAGTAGTCATCAATTATCTGGTAGAACTCGTGGTACTGTGAATTCTCATCTATAAACAGGTTCATGAAGCTGTCGAACTCCTGTTTCTCTCGAACCTCGCTCTCCATAAGATTCAGGCTCTGAGTTATGTCCTCCTCTAGGCCCAGTATTCGTGGAGTGTCGAATCCATGGTTTCGAAGTATCTTCTTTGCGAAGCTGTGGAAAGTTGAAATCGGTGCATCGTAGATCTTGGAGGCCTTGACATCTGTCCTCTCAATTATTCTTTCCTTCATCTGGTCTGCAGCGTTGTTGGTGAATGTAGCCAGCAGTATATCGCCAGGTTCTACGCCGTCATCCAGTATCTCTGCGTACCGCCTGGTTATAGTGAATGTCTTCCCTGTACCCGCCCCTGCGTCAACCAGGTAGATTCCATCCGTGTTGTCTATCAGTTTCTGCTGTTGTTTATTCGGGTCAGTCATGCTTGTCTCACTCCACTATCATGTCTCGGTAAGGGTTTCTGTCGATATCGTTGTCGCCGACAGGGAACCGTGAACCTTTGTACTCATTCAGTTCGTCAACTTTCTCCTCAAGGAATTCCTCAAACCTGTCAAGGTCCTCCTTGAAGAAGTTGGTTTTTCTGAACTCTAAAAGCTTTCTCAAAGCCTTATCTGCTCCTTTCTCCACGTATTTGTAATCTCCGACGTGTTTTTTTGCGTACTTGACGAACTCTCTACCGAATTCGGACTGAACCAGCTTGTCCTTGTCGTATGGGTAGGGAATCTTGTTATCCTCAAAGAATTTCTGGAAGTTAGGATGGCCCAGCTTTTCGAGGGTTTTCCTCCTGTCGTTTGACTTTGCTACTCCTTTGATAAGTTTCTCAAAAACCTCCAGATCCAGTATCTTGTCGTTGAAATCCTTTGGATAGTAAGTTATGGAAACTGTTTTTTCATCCATATCTGATTCGGAGTTTATATCCGAGGCCATGTCGCTGAGGAAGTAGAAGTAGGTGAACTTCAGTTTCTGATCCGGCATCTTGTCTCTGAGCTCGCTCAGGTACATTATAGGCTGGAAGTCTGGTTTTTCATCGAAAAGTTCGACGTTGGAATCTCTAATTATCTTTTTCCTGCTTCGGCTCCGTGAACTGCTCTTGTAGTCCACCAGCTCATTTCCGAGGACGAGATCTATCTTTCCTTTTGCACAGATATCTTTATTCTGGAAGGTTAGTTCTGCGAAGTGCTTCTCGACATCCCTGTCAAAGTACTCGGCGAAAATATTCTTGCCTGGACCTTCCTCTGGCTCAAGCTCCACGGCCTCAGGGCTATCTCTTGAGTCGATAAAGCTCTCAATATTTCGGATTCCGATCCTGAACTCTGTTTCAAGCGTCTCCAGCTCGATGTCATCTACGTAAGGCCTTATCTCTTTCTTCATTATCTCCACGAATTCTTCTCTGCCTTTTTCCTCTACGAATTCAGGAAAGTTTGCGTAGAACTCTGCGAACTCATGGAAAAGATTCCCTTTAACCATGATATCTTTCTCGGTGTCGGCAACAAGTCTTGAGAAATAGTAGGCTCTCGGGGACTGTACAAACCTGTTCAGAGAGGACTGGCTGAGCAGCTCTACTGTTTCCGGCTCTTCCAGAGAGTCTTCTTTACTGAAGCCTGATAGCTTGGATTTCTGCGGGAGAGAAAATCTCTCCGTCCTGTGATCTGAAAAACTTTCGAGGCCGCAGAGCTCTGTGAAGTAGAAGCAGGGAGAGATTTCTTCGTTCATTTCTTTATCCTGGACGAGGTAGTGTTTCTGTTCTCCATTCTGTATCAGGGCCTCGAAGTTCTGTAGGTTCCTTTTTTCTACTTCCTCTCTGTCGATCCACGATCTCTGATCTACTTCCTGTGTCCATTCCGAGGACATACCTATGTAGAAGACTACAGGACGGTCTATGTATACCGTTGATTTAGGTGAAGCGAGTAACACGCCGCTGTCTTCCGAGTTCTGTGTAGGATCAAAGGAATCTAGATAGTATTCAAGCCTGGATATACTACCTTCGGTTATACTTTCCTCTTTTAGGCCTAGGTCTTCCAGCACCTCTTCTATATGGTTCTGCTCGTATCCAAGTAGATCCTGGAATCCTTCGAGAAAGTCCTGGAAATCCATGAAGGAGGCCACGTTCAGGAAGTCTGTGAACTCGCTTAGCCTGTCGTCCTCCAGTTCTGATACCTTGACCTGGCTTTTGCTGTCGGAGGAATCAATTCCCAGGTGCTGTACTACCGGCTCCACATCTCGAAGCCTTATCCTGTCTTTTGCCAGCGCTAGCCTTGCCAGTGATATGAAGGTTCTCAGATCTTCCTTTTCGGAGAGTTTCTCTGTCGAGTTATAGGGTATTTCCTCGGATTTGAACGCAGACTCTATCAGCGACTGGTATCTTGTATCTGAATCCACAACAAGAGCAACGTTTTCCGCATTTTCCTTGGATATATTCCTCTTCAAGGCCTCTACTATCTCGCTTGCGGATGAGAAGATATTGAATTTCGGTAGTTCAAACTCTCTGTTCTCAAATATTTCAACTGTATCGTAATCATCAGGCAGTACTTTCCTGTCGAGCTCGTTGAACTGGTATGGCGCTATCACAGCTACATCTTTATCTTCATCTATATTGGTGCTCTCTAGCGCTCTGAAGGGGTTGTTTATCTCCTCCAGTATCTTTATTATCTCTTCGGCAGCGTTTCCGGAGAACTGTTCTTCCTCCAGTATGCTGTAAAGGTTTCCTGTGTTTTTCCAGGATTCAAGTACTGTTTCCAGCATGTATGATGCCTGTTTCCAGGTAAGATCTGTTCTCTCTACTATTTCAAGAAATATCTCTCTTTTGAAATCCAGGTCGTCCAGTTCTTCATCGAATGCATATCTGCGTGGTGTTTCCGCAAACTCCCCCACTACTGCTTTATCTATCCGTTTGTTCAGGCCTTCTGCCAGAGGAGCATCAACTGTAAGCACCAGATCGTAGTTTTTGACCTCTTTATACAGTTTTTCAAGGTTTTTCCTATTCCTTATCATCCAATTACTTCCCCTACTGTGTCATCTATGATATTATTACTGGAATCGTTCTGAGGATCTTTGTTACTGTCTAAGCTGTTGTTTGTGCTGGATGATGAACCTATGTTGCATCCGTTGAATGAGGAGCTCGAGTTCTGATCTTCCAGTATTGCTGTTCTGAAGCTGAAGTTACACCTAATTCCTTCTCCCGGCGGGAGCGTGATCTGCTGTTCTTGTATCTCGAAGGCCAGTTTGAGATTAAGCGTTCCCTCCGTTCTCTCGCCTCTCCTGATATGTGATGCAAGCCAGTCATCTATCTTGCTGTTGTCCATCTTGACTCGGAATGTTAGTTCCTCGGTTTCTCCAGGAGCTATAACGTTGTCTTCGGGAGAGGAGATTAGTTTGGCCTGGCTGGTGCTCCACTCTACTAGAGCGATCTGGTTCATTTCTATCTTGCCAGAGAGGCCAGGAACAGGAAGAGGGTAGCTGTTGGGGTTACGTATTCTGAGATCAATAAGTATATTTGTGCTTTTTGAGGTTACTTGCCCCCATTCAGCGGAGCCGCCTACAACCTCTATTACCGGGCCTGTACTGTATCCTGCTATCTCTGTACCGTAGTTATACTCTCCTCTGACCTGTTTCAACGTGCTGTCAAACATTCCTATAATATCGGTATCTATCCTGTCACGGTATGCTACAGTATGGAAAGGTACTGTTACCGGGCCTATGCCTGCTTTCACGCTGAGAGGTATTCTGAGCTTCGATACTTCGCTGTTTCTTACGTGAGTGGCCCACCAATCAGGTATTTTGTCGTACAGAAGTGTCGAGTTAATGGTTTTTGTCTGGTTTCCTTGATCTATCTTTACTCCTTCTCTTGTCCCTTTCACGAGCACTATTTCATTCATCAGTACTCTGTACTGGAGCTTTACGTCGGAGTAGTTGAATTTTATCTTGCTCGGGTTGTTTATCCAGATAGTGCTTGTAACTGAGATATTTTCCTGGCCTACGCTATTCCAGTCTCCTCTGTCTTGTACTCCAAAACTTGGTTTCTGGGTCAGACCTAGGAATGCTGCCGATCCTGCCAGTATAACGGCGGTTGTAAAAAGGATTTTTGTTTTGGACAGAGACATTTCAAGAAACAAGTTATCTTCAATTTTTAAGACTCTACTTATTCTGGAAAAGGCAATCTAATTAACTGCCTGATAATAGCAACGCCTTGAAAGGTTCGAATAGATTAAATAATATTCGCTGTATTCTTTTACAGTGTTTAGTGAATGCTGTGCAGATGGATGCAGTAGAAAAACTATGTTAGGCCTCTGCAATAAATGTGCAAAGCAGAGAGTTATAGAGGGTTAATTAAACATCTATAAAGAGTTCAGGGATCGCTACAGTCACGTATCATGCCGCAGTTCGGGCATTTAAGCTCGCAGGCCACATATTTGAACATTTCTGTGCCGCAGTTCCAGCAAGTTTTATCTACCATCTACCTTGTTTTTACCTTCCCTTCTTTCTTCTAAGTTTCTGGTAGTGCTCCAATGCCTCTTTTACATCCTCCAGCTCTACAGCAGGGAAGTTCTTCTTGATGTGGTAGAACTCGGAGTAGCTTGCGTTCCATATCGGAAAGCCTGATAGACACTCACGCTCTGGATTGTCTCCTGTACGGATAACGAAGTCTATAGACGAATCAAGTTCAAGCGATGAAGCCATGTTTTCCTCGGTAAAGCCGTCTTCTTCCTCAGCTATACTTTCTGAGGCCTGTAGAATATCGGATTTGCCATCGTAGGAGATCAGTGCGTTGATCTGTTTCTTCCCCTCGCTGAACTGTTCCTCGAGGTCTGACAGCTTCTGCTGCAGATGATCCGGTAAGGCATCTGGCATGGTTGTAGCCCAGTTAAATCGGAAGCCTCTGTCCCCAAACTCTTCAGCTACCTCCGATATTGTGGATTCAAGTAGCTTGAATAGGTCTTCGAGTTCTTCATCGTCTCTTTTCAGGTTCTCCTCGGAGAGAAGGTAGAAGCTTACTTCTTCGACATCTTCATCTTTCAGGTTGCGGCCTATCTGCTTAATTACATTTTTAGCTTCTCTGTAGGCCTCGGCGTTTTCAATGCCTTCGTTGTCTGCGTATCTGCGGTTTCCGTCAGGTATTACTCCCAGATGCATTATATCTTCTACCTATCTGAAATCAGATTATTAGACTTTTAAATTAAGTCAATCCTCTCCATTACTCGTACCTCAGTGCCTCGGCTGGCTCAAGTGCTGCGGCCCTCTTGGCAGGTAGCACTCCTGAAACAATCCCTAGTATAGTGGAGAACAGGAGCGAACCTATCAGAAGTTTAGGACCGAGGTAGGGGGAGATATTCAGGGAGGCGGCCTGGGAGACTCCGTAAGCTCCGATCCATGATAGTGCTGATCCGAACAACAGCCCGAGTAGTCCTCCTAGAAAACCTATCGCTGCGGATTCAAGCAGGAATATAAACATTATCTGCTGTGTCTGAGCTCCGATAGCCCTCATTACCCCTATCTCTCTTGTTCGCTGTGATACAGAGGTATACATAGTGTTCATTATTCCTACTGCACCTACAAACAACGATATAGAGGCAATCCCTACTACTACTCCACTCACTACACTAAGGATACTGTTAAAGGATTCGAGTAGATCTTCCTGCGTGGAGACTGTGAAGTCCTCACTACCTTTCTTCACGTTCCTTTCGTTCCTCAAAGCTGTATTAACGTCTTCCTCAGCTTCCTTAACTTCAGTTCCTTCCTCTACAGAGGCAAATATCCAGTCATAGCCTTCATTCCTATCCATGGCTTCCCGGGCAGAATCAAGAGTTAGTATCACCGCAGTGTCTATAGAGGGATCGCCCGTCGGGGCCAGAACACCTACTATCCTGTACTCCTGACCGTTGACCTCCAGTTTTGATCTGATACCAGGTTCCTCGCTAAAGACTCTGTTAGCTATCCTGCTGCCGACCACAATGTTGTAGCGGTCGTTTTCTCTCACCATTCTTCCGGACTCTATCTCCATCGCCCAGCTCTCAAGCACCAGTTGCTGTTCATGGCCAGCAGGTATCCCTATGACAGGAAGGTATCTCAGCTGGTCATTATAGCTAACTCCTGTGCTCATGAATATAGCACCTCCTGCACTCTCCACAGATTTAACAGATCTCACTGCAGCCAGATCGCTCTGATCTAGAGTAGCTGAGCCCGCAGTCTGGCTCTGGAACTGATTGCCTCCAGGATTGATAAACAGCTTGTTTCCTCCGATTGACTCGAACTCCTGCTGTATCGAAGTCTGCAAACCCTGTCCTAGAGATACCAGAGATACTACAGCAGCTATCCCGATAAATATTCCGATAACTGTCAGGCCTGTCCTGCGCTTTCTGCGCATAATATTCCGGAAGCTCATCTTGACGTACTCTATCATTTGTCGTACCTCAGGGCATCTACTGGATTCATTTTAGCTGCTTTTCTGGCAGGGAGGAAACCTGATAAAGTCCCTATAACAAAAGCAAAGGCCATAGCGCCCAGTATCATCTGTGGGCTTGCTCCTGGAGTCATCTCCAGGCCTACCTGCTGGGAGATTATTTCGCTGGCGGCAAAACTTATTCCGAGACCTGCGACCACACCGAAAAACCCTCCTACAAGCCCGATAATACCGGATTCTATGAGAAATATTCGAAGTATCTGCCAGTTAGTAGCTCCTACTGCCTTCATTACCCCTACCTCCTGTGTTCTCTCAGTTACGGAGGTGTACATCGTATTCATTATTCCAACCCCTCCTACCAGAAGGGAGATTGCGCCCAGGCCTACAAGAAATCCTCTTATTAGAGCTAGCTGGCTCTGGAACGAACTTATTATATCAGCAGCAGTTCGGGTAGTGAAGTCTTCCTCACCTTTTCTCAGGCCTCTGTTCTGGCGGAGCGAGGCCCTTATGTTCTCTTCAACTTCAGCAGGTTGATATCCGGGATCTACTCTTGCAATTATCTGGTCATAGGTATCTTCCTTATCGAGTACTTTCCGAGCAGTTTCCATCTGCATGATTATACCGGAGCTGGCAGTCCCCGAGGTCTCAACTATCCCTACTACCCTGTAGTCAGTGCCGTTTATCGAGAGTTTGGATCTGAGATGAAGTTCGTCCTCAAAACGGTTCTCTGTAGCGGACTGGCTGACAAGTATGCTGTATCTGTCGTTGTCACGGAGATATCTTCCTTCAACTACTTCAAGACCTGAGGCCTCTTTTGCAAGTCCAGCACTGGTTCCTGTAGGCAGACCTGTTACCGAGAAATAACTTGACTCATCTCCGTAGCTGGCTATGATTGAGGACGAGACAAGGCCTACTGCTTCATCCACCCCTCGAGTATTTTCTATGGTTCGGAGACTTTCATCTGTAAGCTTGGCTGTGCTCGAGGTAAATCTTGAGGATAGGCTGTTGCCGCCTGGCGAGATGAAAACCTTGTTACCTCCTAGCTCCTGTAGTTCCCCCTGCACCGAGTTTTCCAGGCCCTGCCCTATTGATAGCAGCGAAACTATGGCCAGAATGCCTACCATTGTGCCGATAATGGTGAGCCAGGAACGTTTCTTTCGGTGGCTTATGTTCCTGACTGCAAGCCGGAAGTAATCGAACATAGATCAGCTACCTTCTCTTTCTCCAGTAGTAGATAGCTCCTGCGGCCAGCACAACGACGACAATCAGAGGTATTACCGGGCTTCCTGATTTTGTGCCGTACTTCTTTTTCTCCTCTGCAGTTAGTGCATCAACTGCTACATCCGTAGTGAACGATTTCTCCTCTCCGTTCTCCTGATAGGTAACCTTCACTGGAACCTGAAGAGAGTCAGCACCAGCAGCCGCATAGACTTCGGCTTCCGCCGTCTGATAGTCATCAGGGTTCATATCTCCCAGGTAGACGCTGCTTCCAGATCTTATACTGTAGTTCTGGCCGTCAAGAACCTCTACCTTGACGAATTTAGCGGTTCCCTCTCCACGGTTGATGAACCGGAATGTTACTGTGCCAGTACTGCCAGAATCGATTGCTCCGTCTTCATTCAGTCCAATCTCCAACTGAGGCTTACCTCCGACCACTATACCCGTGGTCTCAGATTTCGATAGGGAAGCACCGGCCTCGTTCTCATATTTAAGAGAGATAGGTATGCTGTAGACTCCGTTCTCGGCGCTTTCATCTATATGGAGCGTGTATGAAACCGTTCGTGTTTCCCCTGGTGCAATACTACCTATTCTCTTTCCTGAAGTTCCTGATACCACTGCAGGGGTACTAGTTCCCGGGTTAAGCGAGATCTCTACATTCCGGAAGTACGCTCTTGCGGTATTCTTTATAGTTAAGTTCATGGTGCGTGATGTTCCTGCTGCTACCTTCTCAGGGAAAGAGACATCGCCTATAACAAGGCCATCGTCGTCAGCCTTTACCTGTACTGGTATCTTGTAGTTTCTGCCAGTATATTTGGTTGATACCTTGAATTCGAGAGTTTCCTCTCCCTGGAGCGCATTTGAATCTACTCTTATCTGCATCCTGAACTCATAGCTGTCTCCCGATTCAAGGCTAGCTATACGCCACCTTTTCTCATTGTCAGGATCTACCGAGAAAGGATAATTCTCCTTGAAAGTAACCGTAACATTACTGTAATCCTCCGACCTTAGATTCGATACCTTAAACCTTACATCAGCATACTGCCCTATCTTCAGAGGCGAGGGCTCCGTGGACATAACCTGTAGAGAAATCTCTCCAGGCATTGAGACATTTTGCTGTGCTGACACAGGTCCTGAAAACAGGACTGCAAGCGCAATCGTAAATACTAGTGCTAGTCGTTTCATAGTATTGATTTAATCATCTTGAATTCTCGAGGTGTACTCGTAGTTGTCTTCCTTCTCTTTTTTCGTAGTTACACCATCCGTTATATCTACTATATACTCTGCGTACTGTGCATCGTGCGGATCATGTGTCACCATGATAATAGTCTTTCCTTCTTCCTCATTAAGCTCCTTTAACAGCTCCATTACCTTGTCCCCAGTCTCTGTATCCAGATTTCCTGTAGGCTCGTCCGCCAGGATAATCTCGGGATCATTTACCAGAGCCCGTGCGATTGAAACTCGCTGTTGCTGACCTCCCGAAAGCTCAGAAGGCATGTGATCCAGTCTGTTACCTAGGCCCATACGTTCCAGCAGTTCCTTACTTCTCTCCATTCTCTCCTTCCGGGACGAACCTCTGAAGAGCATAGGTAGAGCCACATTCTCCTGGGCCGTCATAGAGGAGATCAGGTTGAACTTCTGAAAGACAAAACCTACCTTCTCACTTCTTAACCGGGCTAACTCGTTCTCACTTAATTCAGAGAGATCGTTGTCATCCAGCGTTACTTTTCCTTTTGTAGGTACATCGAGAGCTCCAATCATATTCATCAAGGTAGATTTTCCTGATCCTGAAGGACCCATGATGGCCACGAAATCTCCCTGATTTATTTCCAGATCAGAACCTCTCAAGGCCTTTACAGTATTCTCTCCCATCTGGTACTCTTTAACTACGTCTTCTAGATCAATCAAAGCCATCTGTTAGATACAGTTATCAGGATTCTTTATCAAGTCTTGGGAAAATTCGGTTTCCATCGAATTTATTCATTTTTTATTTCTGCCTCTCCAACCATAAAATAATGGCCAGCGATCAGGATGCAGCAGAGACAGTTATAGAAGCGATGGAAGATGTTGCCGAGGTGTACGGTTTCAGGAAAAGCTACGCCAGAGTCTACGGCACACTCTATTTCCAGACCGATGCCCAGACCATGGACGAGCTAAGCGATAAGACGGGTTTTGCCAAGTCAACAGTTTCCGATGCTCTGCAGAAGCTGGAGGAGCTGCATATGGTCTACAGCGAGAAGAGAGAAGGTCATGGGAAGACCAAGTTCTACCAGGCTGAAGAAGACCTGGAGAAGGCCATGAAGAAGATAATAGATAATCAGGCTACGGACGAGATCCAGATAATGCTCGACGCCCTGGAAGAGGCGAAAGAACAGGCCGATGAAGGAAGTACGGAAGAGGAGAAGATAGAGAATCTGCAGGATTTCTACCAGAAGTCAAGAAAGATTATCGGGCTTTTCAAGAAAATGCCGAGTGGCAAAGTGCTCTCACGGATCTCAGAGTCTTTAAAGACCAGCCTGTCAAGAGTCAGCGGAAAAGACTCCTGAACTGATCAAAAGAAAGTAGAGTAGAAGGCCTATCCATATGAACACCTATTTCTCCCTCAAAAATCTTTAAACCTGATCTCTGGATTAATTCGGGCCACGAGTAGGCTTTCTCGAAAATCTTACCTGCCCGGATTTCGTTCAGAAGTTCCGACCGCCAGGCCTTCTCGTAGTCATCAAGAGTATCAGGATCCTCAACATCTATGGATTCCGCAGCTTTTTCTACTGCTCTCATTCCGTAAAGTATCCCTCCCCCGGTGAATGGCTTGGTCTGGGCTGCTGCATCACCTACAAGGAATACTCTTTCAGAAGTAACCGTTTGTGCAGGCCCTACAGGTATAGCTCCCGCACAGATATTCCTCTGCTCTTCCTGATCGATGAAGCCATCTGTTATCTTATTCAGCCATTTCTGAGGGTTCTCACCTTTCGGTACTGCGGCGCCGTACTCTACAGAGTCTCCTCTGGGGATTCTCCAGCCGAAAAACTCTGGAACTTCAAGAAAAACATCCACAAAGTCCGAAGGATCGTTCTCATCCGAGAAACAGAGGATTCCCTGATAGAAATGGTCCGGTTCTGGAAGACCGATCTGATCTCTGACGGTAGATGAGGCACCATCACATCCTGCAACCATAGAGGCCCGGTATTCCCCTCTGTCAGTAAGTACCTTAACCCCGTCTTTATTCTCCTCTACTTTTTCAACTGTCTCTCCAAGCCTGTATTCTGCTCCTGCATCCTTAGCCTCCTCTGCCTTCAGTTTATCTAGCTCCACACGGTCTATAACATAGGAAACTGTCTCATTCTTGTAGAAACTGTATTCTGCATCGGACTCGGTGTGGAAGTTTGCTCCTGTGATCTCATTCTGGTAAAGCCTGTCACGAGCTTCCTCTGGTACGAAATCCCAGATATCGGGCGAAACATGACCTGAACAGGCAAGAGGCTTACCTATCTCATCTGAACGCTCTATTAGAAGTACTTCAAGGCCTTTCTCCTGCATTTTCTGTGCGAGGTGCGATCCTACAGGACCTGCACCTACAATGATTAAGTCTCTCAACCGAAAATCGCCTGGATTTTCTGTGAAATCTTAAAATCAGAGATTTTATTCATTAGTACCAGTCGGGTTCGGAGATTTTGATGTCGCCGTAGACTTCTGTCTGGCAGCTCAGACGGAACGGGCCATCCAGTACTTCTTCTCCCTGGAATCTTCGAAGAGTATTTTTCTCGTCCTGCTGTTGTTCGGAGAGGTTTTCCATTCCTTCTTCGACTTTTACCCGACAGGTTGTGCAGTTGCAGAATCCTCCACATGCGTGCATCCATTCGACCCCTCCGTGAAGAAGTGCCTGTAGTATTGACTGGCCGTCCTCTGCCTCTACCTCTTCGTCCCTGTCGGTGAACTCTATTTTGTGTGTCATAATTGTTGAGGTCTGTCCAAGTTACAAATAGGTTTGGAAGAGTTTAAGTTCGAGAGAACTCTTTTTCTCTACATGAGCGATCTCGGATTTAGAGAATCTCTTGCTATGGGCGTCGGCGGTATTATTGGAGGAGGTATTTTCGCTGCTTTAGGTGTTGCCGCAGCAATCGCAGGTAACGCAGCCCCGCTCTCCTATCTACTAGCTGGTATAGTTGCGCTTGCATCTGCCTACTCGTACGTAAAAATGACTGCTCACTTCGAAGACGAAGGAGGATCGTTCACATTCCTTGAACATTACGTAGATAATGAGAACATTGCAGGAATAGTTGGATGGATACTCGTAGTTGGATACATCGGTACAATGGCGATGTATGCCTATGCATTCGGTTCTTTCGCCGCCAATATTTTCCCGATGAGTTTCTCGCTACTCCGGCCTGTTCTATCAGTTGCAATAGTCGCAATCTTTGTACTGGTTAACTTTTCAGGTACTTCCAGTGCTGGAGAATCCGAGGATCTGCTGGTCTACGTCAAGGTCCTTATACTAGGCCTCTTCTCAGTTTCCGGCATTTACATGATATTTCAGCAGCCTGAGAGAGCATTCTTCACAGGAGGGTTCCTGCAGCACGGTGTTCTATCGCCTATATTTGCTGTTGGCGCCATATTTGTCTCTTTCGAGGGTTTTCAGCTACTGACTTATGAATACTCGGAGATGAAGGACGGCATAGATACTCTGAAGAAAGCAGTCTACCTCTCCGTGATCACCTCTTCTGTAATCTATGTGCTGGTCGCTCTTGTCACCACGAACCTGATGACGGCTGAACAGATAGCAGTTCACAAGGAGACTGCTCTGGCATTTGCCTCATCACAAATCTTCCACAACCAGCTCTTTCAGGCCGCAAGCGTGTTTCTGGTGTCATTAGCCGCTCTTTTCTCAACGGCATCAGCAATAAATGCAACCCTTTTCGGTACCTCCAGGCTCACGTATAGAATCGCCAGCGACAACGAAATGCCCGAACTTTTCTCCTTCCGCAACTCTCACGGAGTACCCACCCACAGTATTGCAGCAGTAGGAGGCCTCACAGCTCTCTTCACCTTTGCCGGTTCACTGGAAGAAGTTACAACCTTTGCATCAGTGGCCTTCATCTGCATATTCGGAATAGTCAATTTCATCTGCCTCAAAGACACAGAGGCCAGGGACAGGGCATGGATACCAGCTCTCGGCCTGTTCGGATCTATCACCTCTCTCGGGCTTCTTGTGATGCATCTTTACCGGACCAACCATCACATGCTGTACTACATAGGAGGAATCTTCATAGCGATATTTATCGCCGAGTTCTTCTACTTTGAAAGAGAGGAAATTGAGGAAGAGGTCGAAGAGATAGAGGAGGAAGCTGAAAAAGAGGAAAGAGAACTGGAGAAAGAAGTAGAAAATATAGAGAGCAATCTGGAGGAAGAGTTTGAAAAATAATAAGAAAAAGGCGGCAAGGCCTATACTGTGCCGGAGAATGTTGCAGCGTAGAAAACTGCTGTCAGGAAGATAGCAGAGACTGCAGAGTAGTAATGAATTCTCCTGGCCATTTCTCTATCCTCATCAAGCTTCTCTTCCGGAACCTCTTCGGTCTCATCTTCTTCACCTTTGCTCCGGATGCCTTTAGTTGCAAATCCTGCGCAGAAACTGAATCTTCCCTGATAAAGGCCCTCGAATCCTGCGATTAACGCTGCAAGGACTCCTACAGTCATTAGTGGCTGGAGATCGAAGCTGTAGGTTGCAAGACTCATTATCCCTGCAGCTCCGAACCCTATTGCCGACATTAGATATCTTCTTCGCTGCTGGTACCTGTTGATATTACAGGATCCAGCTTCGTACTCGTAGCTCATAGAGAAGAATAAAGGAAAAGAGATATTTTAGAGTACCGATACCGAGATCCCCAGAACCAGGGATCCGAGGAGACCAGCCCAGACAACCAGCGACCAGTAATTCAGTACGCCCCGTCCATCAGGGTAGAACCTCTCGAGGAACGCATCTACAACCTGTCCTCCATCAAGAGGTTTAGCTGGCAGCATGTTGAAGAACCCTACTACAAAGTTCAGGTAGGCCACCATCTTCAGCAGGTTGATAAACCACTGCATACCTGCAGCGAAAGGCATAACACTTGGAATATACTCTCTGTAAGTGTATTCAACAGTCTCTACAGTGAAACTACCTTCGCTTGTCTGTAAGACCAATGTCTGATTTGGCCTGAGGCCTTCAGAAATATTTCTCAAATCCTGAGGAGTCTCTATCACTGTACCGTTAATGGATTCAAGAGTTCCATTCCTCATACCGGCTTCGTACGCCGGGAAGCCTTCCATAGCCTGGTACTTAAGGCCACTATCCGTTGGCTGGGTCTGGATGCCGATAAACCCTGACTGCTGGACAGTAGTGGTGGCGGCGATAGTTCCTAGGAATAGAAGCCCAAACACTGCGGCTGTAAGGTAGTTAGCGAAGCTTCCTGCACAGAGAACCTTCAACCTCTGTGTCCATGTACCTTGATCCCACATGCCGCCTTCTCCATTCTCTGAGGACTCCATATCTTCATCTTCTCCTGGAAGCATGTTCTCTCCTTTTGGCTCTACGAAAGCACCTGGAATAACGCCCATTACTATCCAGCCAACAGAGTTAATTTCGAAGTCCTCTGCACGGGCCACTATGCCGTGGCTGAACTCGTGGACAACCATCAGTACTGCTATCGATGCAATCCAGTACTCTACAGGGATGAACGAAATCCCGGACTGGAATGTGGCCTCTCCGCTGAGACCTGGAGCGATCAGTGCCGGGCCGCCTCCGCTTGCAGGGCTTTTGAAAAGGCCTATTATTGCTGAGCCAGCAAGGTAGAGTGCAGCTGGAATGCTTATGAGACCGAACAGAACTCCTGTCCAGCCGTATACATTCCAGAGTCTTGGGAATTTTTTCGCAACCTTATCTATGAACTCTACACCATGCTTGGTTCTCCGGTAGAAAAGTATTGATACCCGCTGAATCTTGTTTCTGTCATACCATAGAAAGGCTGAAAGCGCTGCCAGAAAAACTATTGAGAATATAACTCGCGGTTCAAGTCCATAGATCATGTATCTTCTTGAAGTGTCGGATGCTTAAAAACTCGTGCTCGAGTATCGAGCGGTATAAAAAATTCTGCAAGTAAAAGGCCTACATGAGCGAGCAACCTTTGTTCTGGTCAGACCAGCTGGCGTTTGGCGTCAGGAAAAAATTTGAAGATGAAGAGACATATGTATGCGCCTCAGGGATCAGTCCTTCAGGCCTTGTACACGCAGGAAACTTCAGAGAAATTATTACCACAGATTTTGTTGTTAAATCACTGAAGAACTATGATGAAGATGTCAGGTTTATCTATTCCTGGGATGACTACGACAGATTCCGAAAGGTTCCCTCAAACGTACCTGATGAATGGGAACAGTACATAGGCCTACCGCTAAGTGAGGTCCCGGATCCGGAAGGTTGCCACGACAGTTACGCAGAGCATTTCGAATCCAGACTTGAGGACGAGCTTGAAGGAATGCATATGGATATCGAGTTCATCCGGCAGAGCGAGAAGTTCAAGGCCGGAGACTACACCGAGCAGATCAAGAAGGCCATGAACAACCGAGAGAGGATCAAAGAGATACTAGATAAGTACAGAAGAGAGCCTCTGGAAGAACCTTACTTCCCTCTAAGAGTATACTGTAAGGAATGCGGTAAAGATTTCACCGAGGTCACCGATTACGACGGGGAGTATACTGTCCAGTATCACTGTGGGGAATGTGAGAAAGATCACGAGCTTAACTTCAAAGAAAATCCTTCTGTCAAGCTGCCTTGGCGTGTTGACTGGCCTATGCGCTGGGAGTATGAGGGAGTCGACTTTGAACCTGCTGGGAAGGAGCACTCTGCCTCAGGAGGTTCACGGGATACAGGAAACGAGCTGGCTCGCAAGATTTTCGACAAGGAGCCGCCTGTCCACCAGATGTACGAGTTCGTTACGAAAGACGGAGCCAAGATCTCCTCAAGCTCCGGAGAGAACGTCTTCACAGTCTCCACGTTAAAAGAGGTTTACTCGCCGGAGATAATCAGGTTCCTGTTCTCCAACACGAAGCCAAGCAAGGCCTTCGAGATTCCTTTCCAGTCAGAGGACATCTTCCAGCGGTACGATAACTTCGACAAGGTAGAGAATGCGTACTTTAACCCGGAAGAAGTGGAGAACGACAGGAAGAGAGAGCACTGGAAACGCGTATACGAAATTGCAATGGTCGATATACCTGAAGAGCAGCCTGTAAGAGTTCCATTCCAGCACGCAGCGTTCATTGCTCAGACAGTGCCGGAAGAGGAATGGCGAGATAAAGGAATTGAATCACTGAAGCGTACAGGCCATATCCCAGAAAATATCTCGGAAGAAAACGTTGAAAGAGTGCTTGATCGGTTAGAACGTGCGAAGAACTGGGCCCGTGACTATGCTCCAGAGGAGTACGTCTATGAGATCAATACAGAGATAACAGATGAGATCAGAGATGAGTTAAGCGAGGACGAACAGGAGGCCATGGTTCTGCTGGCTGATCTACTTGAATCCACAGATTTCGAGGATCAAGACGATCTAGACGGCAAGATCTTCGATGTGAAAGAAGATTCTGAACTTGGCACTGGAGAGTTCTTCACTGCGGCCTACAAAACACTTCTATCGAGAGAGCAGGGGCCTCGACTCTCCCGTCTGATCATGTCGATCGGAGTTGAGGACACTGCAGAAATTTTGAGGCAGCTGGAATAATGAGGGAGAAAGTAAAGGAAGGCTACGATGAAGGAGACTATGAAGGGGATTACAGAAAAGGCCGTGAGGTCAGGGAAAAAGAAAGAGAGCTACTAGACCGGTTATTTGGCAGAGTCTCTAGCAGCCGTGTACTGGATCTTGGATGTGGTACAGGCCTTCCTTTCGACCGTTTTCTTGTAGAGAAAGATTTCGATGTTACCGGAGTAGATATTTCGGAGAAACATGTGAAGATGGCTCGGGAGAACGTTCCTGAAGCCGACTTCATTGAGGGAGACTTTTTCGAAAGAGATTTCGAAGAGAACACCTTTGATGCTGTAGTCAGCTTCTATGCCATTTTCCATATTCCTCGTCAGGAGCACCCTGAACTCTTCACCCAGATCAGGAAATGGGTCAAAGAGGACGGTGCTGTACTGATTACGCTGGGCCCTGAAGAAATGGACAACCACCACGGAGAGATAGGCGGACAGGAAATGTTATGGAGTTCATACTCTCCTGAGAAAAATATCAAACTGCTGGAAGATGCTGGTTTCGACATTGTAACTACCTACACAGAGGACTACAGAGACGAAACCCATTTCTGGGTTCTTGCAGAGCCTTCAGGACAATGAAAAACAACCAGTTCCACTTTACGGCCTTGATTTTCTGCTTTTTTCTTTCTCTAGTCTATGCTGGCCAGTATCTTTATGGGTGGCAGCCAGGCTTTCAGGCCTCGGTATCGCCGTGGTGGAAGTTCTTCACATCATTCCTCGGGCATTCAGGTCTGGAACACCTTCTCAACAATCTGTTCTTCCTCGGGCTTTTCGGCTCGATGTACGAGCTGCTGACCGACGGCAAAACCTTTCTCGGGACTTTCCTGATTTCAGCACTTGTCGGAAACCTTACAGCATTCATCTTCTTCCCGAACTCAGTAATCATCGGGGCCTCTGGAGGTGCTGTCGGTGTTCTGGCAGCGCTTGCTGTATACCAGCCTAACAAGATAGGTCTTGTGTTCGGAGTTCCAGCACCTATGTGGGCGGTGCTTCCAGGATATATAGCTCTGAATCTTATCGGTTTAGGAGCAGAAAATAGCGTGGCTTACGAGGCCCACCTGTTTGGAATGTTTGCAGGTGCGGCTATAGGCCTTTATCTACGTGAAGGAAGTAGTGAGGAAGAATCTGGAGAAGAGCGAGGAGAGGGAAATGACGAGGACTGGAGAAGCAGGATTAGAGAATGGGAAGAGAAGTATATGCTCTAACCCATAGGATTGAAATCTCTATCTGAGGAGTCATCCTCGTCCTCAAAGAAATCGTCTACGTCTTTATCGTCTTCCTCTTCCTGATCCCTGGAACGGCCTCTACTGCTGTTGGAGTTTTGCTGGCTTCGGCTACTGTTTCTGGAACGGGAGCGACCAGAGTTACTGTTTTTCCGGCTTCGGTCTGTATCAGAATTGCTACCTGAATTTCTACTTGAACCTCTATCCTGGCTCTGGCTCTGCTGCCGGGCCTGTTGCTGTTTCTGCTGGCTTTGCTGCTGTATCTGGCTGATAAACTGGTCTGTGTCGATGCCTTGGTCCTCGAGTGCGCTCAGATGTCTTTCCAGCTGAGAGTTAACTATCTGTAGTATTCTTGAAAGCTCTTTCTTCTCATGTAGAAGTGTTTCAACTGCACCTTTGTGACGGCCTATTTCCTCTGACATAACGGTTTCTTCGCACCCGACTTCATTAAAACTTCCTGTAGTTCAGCCGATGAGAGATGCGATGTACCCTGCGGAGATAAATGTCGCTGCGGCGCTGCCGATCGTTACAAAGCCGAAGGTCAGGAGTATCCTCCCCATCTGGTTGTTCCATAGCTCTCTGTAACTCTCGATCTTCGAGACATCTTCCAGTTCTTCCACGGTTGGAGGGTGGAGCTTGGCCTCTGCATAGGATGCAACCATACCCGCCCCAAGAGCAGGATCAAGCGAGGTGAGAGGAGCAGCAAGGAAGGAAACTATCCATGTAGAGACATGTGATCGAGCTATTATCGCTCCCAGCATTGCAAGTATACCATTGGAGAGAATCCAGAACTTAGTAGCTGATACACCGGTAGCGAAACCTATCTGAAAGAAGCTGTAGGCAAGTCCTGCTATAATAAATGCCGGTACTCCATAACTCAGGGCCTTCATCCACGGGAAGCCTTTGACATCAGGGAAGTCTGTGTCTCTACTTTCTTTCTTCAGCTCCTCTATCAGGCCTTCCATGTGTGCTGCGCCGACCACTACAACTGCGGAGTCAAAGTCCTCCTCCAGTATTTTCTTTGCCATATACGTGTTTCTCTCATTCAGGAACACTCTGGAGAGCTCGGGGAACTCCTCTTCCAGCTGCTGCACCAGCGTGTTGATTAGATTGTCTTCCTTCAGTTCCTCAACTTCCATCTCCTCGCCGGAGACCATGAGTGAGGCCGCCAGCTTCATCTTATCCCATAAGCTGAGAGAACTGATCGCTCTGTTCAGAGTAACGTTGATATCCTGATCAACCAGTGCATAGTCAAGGCCTTCATCCTCTGCAGTTTTAACGGCCTCAAGAAGTTCCTCTCCAGGTTTCATTCCCTGTTCCAGTCCTAGCTGTCTCTGATAGATTGAAAGTATAAGGTTTAACAGCAGAAGTTTTCCGTTGCCTTCTCTTATGGCCTCAGTTACATCCAGGTCACGCCATCCTGAATCCTCTCTAAGAGATTTCAACCTGTTCTCATCCAGCTCTACACATACAGTGTCCGGTCTCTCCTCTTCGATAGTTTTTCTGACCTCTTCCTTGCTCTCCTGGGACACGTGTGCGGTACCGACTACCGTGATCTCTCTGTCATCTAGCTGGATTTTCTTCTTCATTAAAACAGGAAAGCGGACTGAAGATTATTTAAACTGCTGCAACTCCTGGAAATCCTTTTCCACGAGTTCACCGAACTCAAGCTCACGCCAGAAAAAGTACGGTTCATCACCGAGCAATATACTGAAGTAGAGGCCGTGACCTACCACGAGAACCCTTTCATACTCCATATCCTCAAGTTTCTCAATAAAGGTTCTAATCCTGTTTTTAACCTCTGATTTCGGCTCCCAGGCCGTTTTTGGGAAGTCATTCTGCAGGTATGTCTTGGCAGTCTCCACGTACTCAGAATGATCTTCAATAAAACCTCTACGAGATCTATCTACTTCACGCAGCTCCTCCATAGGTACAACTTCCTCTCCTGTCTGCTCTAGAATCTTTTCCGCAGTATTTCGGGCCTTTGGCTCCGGACTTGTCAGTATCGCTTCGACATCAGGGATATCTCTATCCAGGAACTCCTGTAGCTGGTTCATTCCTTCTTCCGAGAGCGTCCACTCTGAGACCGGAGTGTCGGGATCTACCTCTGTCTGGAAATGCCGGAGGAAGAATACTTTCTGCATAAAGAGACGTTAGTCATTGCAGGTATATTTATCTTCTCAATTTCTTACCGAATGCGTTCCAGGCCGGTAGGATGAATGCTCCAATACCTATCACCATGATCACTGCCTGAGCCATAGCACCTACTACAGGTATCAGGTCAAGGAACAGCCAGAGAAGGACTCCGAGAAACATGGCCAGGTAGTCATGCTGCGACTGCTCTGTAGCTATTGCCCTCTTCATAATACTGTAAGGGCCATAGAACGTTCCGAGCAGAAGAAGCACGATAAATACAATACCTATGAGAGCTGCCAGAGGAAGACCTACAAATGTGAATGCCAGAACTAGAGCTGCTGCAGGCAGAAATATTAGGGAAGCTAGACCCAGAAATGCAGAAGCAGCAGTCCGTCCCCGGAAACTTTCATCAACTCTACGGGCATAGGCAGGAGCCAGAGCTATCAGTACAAGGCCTGCTGCCATCCGTATAACAGCTGTTACTGCCTCAGTAACTATATCTGTGAATTCACTGGATATATCGAGTTCTCTACTATCTATTTTCTTTCTGAGAATCTTGCCTGTGACATTGGCCTGTTTTTCGAAGGTATCGGCGTCATAGATAAGCGTTCCGTTGACTCTGGCCAGAGAATCGATTACAAGTCTTTCAGAATCTACAGTGGAGTTCTGTACTGATCCGTTGATGTGTGCGTTCTGTGCAACCACTTTCAGAGATCCGTTTATAGCGCCTGTGTGCCTAAGTGAGAAAGATTCTGCATATATTTCTGCGTTACCTTCTACAGCTCCCCATATTTCAACCTGGCTGGCGTATACAGTTAAATCGCCCTTTACCGGTCCTTTAACTTTCACAGTATTGGCAAACAGCGTTAGATTTCCTCCGGCCCTCTCCACGATCACGTCTTTGCCGAAGACTGTGGTACTGGTATTGGTGTCTACACGAATATCATCTCCGAAAACAGTCTCAGCTGCGGCTGCAGGCGTCAGAACCAGCATTAGTAATGATAAAGCCAGGAGAACAGAGATTTTGCTCTTTGAAAACATAATACCTGTAACCTTTTCCGACATTAAGATATCTTTCGGTTCTGCCGAGATAGTTGATTTTTTGTAGTTTGTGTGGCAAAAACCAGTTATATGAACTTGGAGAAGCTTATACCCGACAATTACGGACAACTGGAAAACGATGACCTCGCTCTTTCAGAAGGACGAATCCGGAGAATCATTCGTGAAGGAATGGACGAGGAACAAACTCTTGACGGCGATGTACCTCACGTAATCAACTGCGTCCTCTCAAGAATGCTTGACGAGATAACAGAAAAAACACTTGAAGAAGGCGAGATGATGGCAAAAATCAAGGAGGCGCACCTTCGATCCGCACTGAGAGATCTGGAGATAGAGGAAGAGTATTCTGCCAGAAGCGAGGCCTTTATCGACCAGCTCCGAAGCATCTCAGAGGAAATGGAGAGAACAGCCGAGAAACTGGAGCAGAAGCAGAATTAAGGCCAAGCTATAAAATCTTCAGGCCAGTAATACAGGACTAGGTGAAAAATTCAATGGCAGACGTAAAATATCTCGACTGGTCTACTCTTGCACTGGTAGTAATCGGCGCCCTTAACTGGGGTCTTGTAGGATTAGGGATGCTGACAGGTGCAGACAGAGAAGCGTACAACCTGGTCAATCTGATCTTCGGGGGAGTAGCCGGTGGACAGCTCGAAGCAGCAGTCTACCTACTAGTAGGACTGGCAGGACTTTACCAGATCTACTTCGGCTACGAGCTCTACGAAGAAAAGTAAAAAATCAATCCGTATTTTCCTCTTCTTTATTCTCAACTTCCTCAACGCCGCCTAAATCATCTACATCACCAAGGCCTTCAGTCAAATCCTGCGTTGATTCCATCAAATCACTCATCTGATCCTCCATCATACCGAGCTGCTGCCTCATCTTCCACCTCAGATAAAGCAGAGCTCCTCCAAGGCCTACAAAAATACCGACAAAGACACCAGCTACAAAGATCATCCAGTTCATAACTACAAGCTTGGAGAAGCAGAAATTAAAAACTGCTTGATGGACTCTGGAGGTTAGAAAATCAGATGAGTTTTTTGGCATGAAAGCGATGCAGGGCATGGCTTATGATGATCAAACTTTCAGAAGTTTGGACTCTGTGGGATTTGAACCCACGGCCTCCTGCTATTTCAGGCCTTTACACTGATCAAGGTTCCTACATAATCCATGCGAAGCATGGTTTGTTGCGTGCCGCACTCAGCGTAACGAGGCGTGCGAAGCCGGCGTTCCGCCAAGCTGAACTAAGAGCCCTTTCAGTCCAGGTTTCTTCTGGAAATTATTAAGTAGCTACTGTTGGAGTATACTTGTATGAACGCCCTCGATAACATCCGCGACAATATTACTGATGAATCAGCGGCATACGGGTATACGCTGAGCATCTGGGGTTCAGGAGCCCTTCTGCTAAACAAATATTCTATGGATCCTGGCGCCATATTGGCTTTCGTCTTCGGGGGCGTAATAGGCTTCGCTTTACTCGCTGCCATCAGCTTTAGAGGGCTCTTCGAAGAGGTAGAGTCGCCAGATGTAGACCATATAGCCGCCTCGATGATCCATATTTTTGCCTCTCTAGGTAGTGTGCTGATAACATATCTAGTTATAACAAGTGTAGAGAACTTCTCAAAACCACTAGTCTTCCTGATAGGAGCTCATGTAACATTCACATACAATCTGCTCCTGGTTCTGGAAGAATTAGTTTCAGAAGACATTTACCGGCTAGAGAATCAGTAAAATGAATAAGAAATTTTTGAAAGCTGTACTGGCCTTCGTTGCAGTTAATTTAACCGGCATTGGCGCTGCGGCATTCATAGCAAGGCATGATATAGGTGCAGCACTGCTCACATTAGCTGTTTTCCTGATTGGTGGTCCTGCGCTCGTCTTTGATCGTTTCTTTACACAGTAGCGAACTCGTAATCTTCCTCATACTTCAGGAATCCTGTAACGGCCCCTGCCAGCACACTTGAGACCAGAACGTATGCTGATGCAAATACAAACATCTTCATGGTTGTATCGAAAGGTGCAAAGCCTATTGCAGAACTGAAGATACCTTCTGTAGGGAACACAGAGCCATAGTATAGATTAATTACTCCGAAGAAAAGTAGTGTAAACCCTATGATGGAGCCTGTTAAGAGGCCTTCTTTACCATTCTTAGCCAGTAGAAAAGCTGCTACAGCGGCACCAGCTACTGTGGAGATTAACTGTAAAGCTGGCAGAAAGACTGATCCTGCGAGAGCAACTGCAAGGCCCGCAAATATCCCTACCTCAAGACCTCTTTCCTCGAACATGGATGAGTTATACCGAGGCTAGTTAATAGGGTTTGTCCCGTAAATACCTAGACCGAGATATTCTAACTCCAAACACCTCTTCTAGAAAGCTATAAAAGGCCTGTCCCGGCCTAAACAGAGTTTCTTCTTTTTAAGGGTTAATCCGTTGAGAGTCCTACATGGCCTCAAAATCAGCTGTTGACAGGTTTGCTGCAGCCTTCGTCCAGATACACCTAGCCTCAATTCTTGCAGGTATAATAGCAAATAGGACATCTGGAACTCTACACGGCCTCGCAACCTACCTGTTCTCAATACACCTCTTAGCTGGTCTGATCTACATATTCAATGTCAAAAGCAGCAGGGCTCTAAAAGAACTGGCTGTCAAAATGCTGGCTGAAATGAAAGAACAGTAAGTAGAGAAAGACTTGGACTCTGTGGGATTTGAACCCACGGCCTCTTCCCTGCCAAGGAAGCGTTCCGCCAAGCTGAACTAAGAGCCCGTTGCTGTAAAGAGAAACTGGAGGGCAGAATTTTTTAAATTAGAGTGAAGGGACGTGAACTTTTAGAAAACGTACGGCCCTTGCTGCCTGATTGCTTGGTTGTGTGGTTTACCCTGTACAGCGACTATCCTGAGTTCTTGACCTGCAATGTCTACTTTATCGGCTTTTTCGATTGTAAGTACGTCTCCCTCTCCAAAGGCCTGATCTTTTACCTTTCCGCTGCCTTTAACCCCGAAGAGAAATCCTTGCCATCCCTCCCTGATTTCCCAGCTCCATTCTCCACTGATCTCTACATCCAGATACTGCATCTCGGTTTGAAGTGTTATAGGCGATCCTTCTCCGATTACAGTAGTAATTTCTGCGTCTTCAGTTTCTGATGTCGGTAACTCGCTTTTCTCAGCGTCCTGATAGCCGGCTTCGATCTCTTTTTTATCTCGTGGCAGATTCACCCAGAGCTGAAGGCCGTTACAGGACTTATCATTTGCTGGAAATTCGGAGTGTCTTATTCCACTGCCGGTAGTTATCCTCATGACTTCCCCTTCGCTGGCCGTGTTTTTGACTCCTAGAGAGTCTTCATGGGCCATTCCTCCTTCGATCATGTAGGATACTATTTCGAAGCCTTTATGCGGATGCATAGGAAATCCTTTATCCTCGTCTATGTAGAAACGCTCGAACAACACGAAAGGATCTAAACTACTGCTGTAATTGCTCGTTGGGAATGCACGTCTAGAGTTAACGCCAGTACCGTGTTTAACCATTTCGCCTTCAACCAGACGGCCTTCAAACTGTTGATTGCTTTGAGTTTCTTTTTCCTCTGTCATAGTAGAAAACCGGAGATCAAAACTTAAACAGAGACAGGTAACACTCATGCAACCTACTGGCTAAGAAAAAAGAATTTACTCTACAAGAGTTATTTCCTCAACTTCCTCTACTCCCCCTTCATCTCCAATCGTTACTGAGAAGGCCTTTCCTGTTGATTCTGCTGCTGCATTGAGCACTTTTGTACCCATAAGTTCTCTTTCGCCGAAGTCTTCGTGTACATGGCCGTTGGCCCATAGTGCCGGTTTCTGCTTCAGGATTAGTTCTCTGAACTCTCCGAATCCGATTCTGTCTCCTGAGTGGATTCTGTCACCTACTTTCAGTGGAGGATAGTGTGAGCCTACAATTACTTTCGAGGAGTCGCCGTGTTCTTCAATTATGTCAGTTACCTGCTCTTTGATGTCGTCAGGGAAGTCTCCGCCGATCAGGATCACGAGGTATTCTTCGTCGACATCAGCTTCAAGGAAGTGGAATACCGGCGCTTTATCCAGCATCTCCTCATCGTCAAAGAGGTCTCTGTTACCAGTACAGCCCAGGCCCGGAATCTCGATCCTGTCAAAGAGGTCCTCTGCGTACTCCGGCTCGATAAAGTCTCCTAGGTTCAAGTATAGATCGTAATCTCCTGAATTAGCTTCTTCGATAGCTGCCTCCTTCAGGTCCTCTTTTGCGTGAAAATCGCTGGTAACAAGTAGCTTCAGGCCCATAGAGAGAAAGAAGTTGATTCAATCTTTTAAGTATTCTCAACCTCTTCCAGACAAAGTTTATTTACAGCGCCAGTTCAAAACCTGTAACAGGTGTTTTTCTAAAACAATGAAAGCTATCAAAGCAGAAGGCCTCTCCAAAAGTTTTGGAAGTGTTGAGGCCCTAAAGAGCCTTGATCTAGAGGTTGAGGAAGGAGAACTCTATGGTTTTATCGGGCCGAACGGAGCTGGAAAATCTACTACCATCAATATTTTGACAGGACAGTTATCTGCGGACTCCGGTTCTGCGGAGGTTCTGGGTGTTGATCCTCAGAAGCATCCGAGAACTGTTAGGGAGAAGATAGGTATCCTGCCTGAGAGGGAGGATCCGCCAAGTTTTCTGACTCCCAGAGAGTACTTCCAGTTTGTGGGGGAGATAAGAAATATTGAGGTAGCTGAAAAAGTTGATGAATGGGCTGAGAGACTGAAGTTTGAGGAGAAGCTTGATACATTGAATATGGATCTCTCGAAAGGAGAGAAACAGAAAGTTATGGTTGCCCAGGCCTTCATTCACGAGCCTGATCTCGTCTTCATTGATGAGCCTCTGACTAACCTGGATCCTCTGGTTCAGGAGAACGTCAAGAGCTTCTTCCAGGAGTACCAGGAGAAAGGCAACACTATCTTCCTATCTACTCACGTACTGAGCCTGGCGCAAGAAGTATGCACAAAGATAGGAGTGCTTGACGAAGGAGAGCTAATCAGCGAGCACGATATCGAGGAGGTAGGAGAGCTGACAGAGGAGTTCCTTGACGAGGTGGAAGGATTTGAGTCTGCTCAGAGAAATGATTAAAGAAGAATGGAGGATGCATTCCGAACTGTTCGGAGGCCGTAACTTCGCTCTATTCCCTGTAGTAATATTTGCGGCCTCAGCTTTCCTGGTAGCGTCTTCCTTTGTAACAGGATTCACAGTAGGTCAGATAGAGTCAGGGATTCTGGCATTGCTCTTCTTCCTCGGACTCAACGTCGGCTCAATAGGGTTTATCAGCAAGGATAGAGCTGCCAATCTCATAGGAGAGAATAACCTGCTTATATACTCGTCCAGGACACTTCCTATACAGCAGAGAAAGATTGTATCCACATTCATACTGAAAGACCTGATCTACTACGCTGGACTGTTTGTAGCACCTCTATCACTGGGGCTTGTTGCTATTAACTACTTTACACCCTACAGCTTTCTGAGTATTGCTACAGCATGGGTTGCAGGCTCAGGGATGTTTATGCTTGGTGTATCGATCAGCCTGGCCTTTGCATCACTCTACAACCTGGGCAAGGAGTACCTGGCAGGATTTACTCTTCCGCTCGCAGCTGTAATCTACTATGCTGATGTAGGCCTTCTGGAGCTTACACCGGTAGCCTTCTTCAACAACCCGGGAATTGGAAGCTTTATTGCAGGATTCCTACCATTTACAGTTCTCGCTCTCTACAGCGTGGCAATCTTCAAACCTTCACCCGGCAGGAAAAGCCGGACCAGCGATGCCAAGTTCATCGAGGTAAGAAACTGGCTGGATTTCGATGACACAGGGATAGTAGCCAAGTCAGTACTTCAGTTACTCAGAAGCAGCGGCGGCATAATCAAAATTTTCTTCTCCTACGGCCTGATCTTCAGTTTCTATGTATTCATGATGAGTCAGATCCCATTCCTGACCGCCGGGACAGCAGCACCAGGCCTTATCGCAGCACTTATCCTGTCGATCGCATCCCTCTCAACATACAACTGGATTACCTTGAACGACAGGCCTTCCAGCTACCTGAAATTCCCTATAGAGATGCATGAAGTATTTGACAAAAAGCTAAGCCTGTATCTGGTAGTATCGGTTCCGGTTTCCTGGGTATTCATGGCTGTAAACACCAATCTTTACGGGCCTACAGGAGGGATTATCGGAGCACTAAGCCTTCCATCGATCTCGGTATATCTTGTCGGGGTTGCCGCATACCTTTCAGGACTTGAACCTAACGAGATGCTGTTCGGTGCCCGGAAATTCACTATATTCATGTTCAGCGCTGGCACAGTACTGGTGCCTATGTTTGTAGCAGGGCTGATGTACAGTTACGCTCCAATGGCTATCTCTGTAGGTTTCCTGCTGTTTTCAATGGTTATGGGGCTTGCAGGATTCCATATTTTCCATGAAGCAGCTCGTAAATGGGAGAGAAAGAACAAGTAAAAAATTTGGAGAAGGCGGGGCCTTTCTTTTCCCTTTAATTTCTTCTTATTCATCAAAGTCGTCGAAGTTCTTGAAGGAGTCTACACCGTAGGCCACTGTTGATGCTGCTCTTACTTCTGCAGCGATCTGTACCGCATCTGCTACCTCTTCCCTATCTGCACCGTGCCTGATTGCCTTCTTGCTGTGGGCATCGATACAGTAGTCACATTTTATGGCAGATGCTACGGCCAGCATCATCAACTCCCGTGTCTTATCATCGAAGCTAGTGCTGTCTTCAACCTCATTCTGCCACTCTGTAAACTTCCGGCCTCTCTCACCGGATGCCTCTTTGTACTCCTTCGCAGCCTCTTTATGGTCATGGTCAATCAGATCTGACATACCTGAGATTTCGAATTGCCTGAATATTAAACCATTTGCCGACTAAAAGCAAGACAATGGTGGAAAATTCAGACATAGAGAAATACTTTCTCCAGATACTGCCCGAAATCTTCCCTAGCGACGAATGCAGAGCTCTCCTGACACTGATAGCTGGCGAAAGGCCCGGCGTACTCCTGATGAGCGTGCAAGAAGAGGACGAAAAAGTAGTGGAGAACTTCTGCAACGATTTCAATCTTGAACTACGGTTTATGGGGGAGAGAAATGAGTTGTTTGAGCCAGGAGCGTTCATAGCTCATGAGGAAGACAGGTTCTCAGTCCTTGAGGAGAGTCACGGCAAGTTTTACACCTGTTCGGATGAAGCCGTTGGGAAGTTCCTCGGATATCCGGAGGATGCCATCAAGTTCTACTCCAGTACTGAGGAAGACGAGATTCCAGGCCAGAAATTCAGAGAGAAGGTTAAAGGACTCTTTGAAAGAGATGTACTGGACGAGGAGGATTTAAAGCACCTTCAGCTCGTTGACTACGTGCCAAGACCCGAGAAAGAGAATATTATTGAAGCTGTTAAGAGAGGGAAGAAAAAGGAGAAAAGCCTCAGGCAGTTCGACGAGAGAAGAGAAACCCGTGTCGCCGAAATCTACCTCAGGGAGCTGTACGAAAGGTTCGATGTCGAGGAATTCCTATCCTCCTAACGCTTGAGCACCGGTTCCGGAAGATAAACTCTTCTATCCCCTGAGCTGAGACTTACTTCTTTGACTGTTTCCCAGCTCGTCTCATTGATTGCTACTGCCTTACTGCTAGAGAATACATACATGGTGTCGCCAATGTAAGTTGCTCTCTTCGGATTCTCTAACTCTACCTTCTTGATCTCTTCAAGCCCGTCACTGTAGCTGTAGATGTAGCCACCATCGGATGCCGGGAGGAAGAATGCCTTGTGTCTCCTGTCGATCATGAAGGCATGATGGTTGTTGAGTGCTGCAGAGTAGCTCTCGTTCAGCGATTTACTGGCCGATATCTCGGGACTTTCTCCTGAGACATCGAATACAGTCAGTTTGACAGAGCCGTTCTGCCTTCCAACACCTAGGATTCTGTCCTCTGAAAGAGGATGCAGATAGGAGGAGTATCCTTCCAGCTTCAGCTTACCCTCGAGAACGGGTTGATCTCCCGAGAGATCGATTACGTGGAAAGGATCAGTCCTCCGGTACGTCACTACATAGGCCTTATTATCGATAAAACGTGCAGAGTAAACCCTCTGCTTTAATCCCATACCTTTCAGAGATGATTTAACTTCAAGATCGCTGTTGAGTACGTAGAGATCGTTCTCAGATACCGCATCAAACCTCCAGGAATCTCCTACCGTAGTTACAATCCTGAACTCTTCTCCCTGCTCATCCATCGAGAACTGATCATTGACTTCTCCAGGAACGCTACCTTCAGCCTCCAGCTTCAAATTGTCGAGTCCAAACCTGGCGATCGAGGTATTTACCAGCTTTCTCTTGCGTTCATCAGTGTAGTTTCCGAAAGCGTTCTCGAACTCTTTCTCAAACTGTTTTCTCTCGCTCTCCGAAAGCTGGGAGCGGTAATCCCTGAGAGTGGCCTGAATCTCGGCCTCAAGCGCTTGTTGAGATAGATCATAGCTGAAAACATCCTGGAGATGATTCCTGGCCTGGCTGTCAAGCATTTCAAGACCTTCTGCCTTCAGGAAGTCGACTGTGACCTGTGTCTCATCAGCTGAGCGGGAGTAAGTCAGGTAGATGTTATCTTTCGACATGTAGACCTCTGTATTTGAAGGGGAGCCTAGGAAGGCCTTCCTGGACTCTACTTTTCCATCTCGGGAAATCTTCATCAGCACATAGGTTGAATCTACTTCTCCATCAGGACCGGGGTAGTAGATGCTGGTACAGGGGACTGCAATTTTGGAAGTAGTGAGAGGTTCTACAGGACAGCTACTGGAAAGGCCTTTCCTGAGAACTACATAGAGAGAACCGTTGTACCTTCTGGCATCTTCCACCCAGGAGTTGTTGAGGCCGTAGCTCCATACTTCTTCATAACTTTCTGTATCGTAGGCCGTAATATTGCTGTTTCCGAGGAAGATGAGAGTATCGTTGGATAGCACCATTCTTCCTCTGGCCGAGAGGTTTCTCTCCGCAGTGAAGTTCTCCGGAGGCCTTGCATCGAAGACCGTTGCGTTAGATCCCCAGTAATTATCGGAGGAATAGAATATTTCCTCGCCGTTATTCTTCAGTATGTCCGGTTCCTGCACCCCGGTAACCTGATTGTTAGTGCTGGCGTACCGTGTACCGGAAGATCCTGCTGAAGCATCCGGTACGGTGGCTTTTGACTGCTCTAGAGAATATCCATTAAGTGAAGAAGTTGTATCGGAGGTGTGAGCGCTGACGTACTCGGCAAACTGCTGTTCCGAGCTAAAACTATTGAACTGGCCTGTACGGGTTTCAGAGCTGTTTAAAGCATTGAAAGATACTCCGGCTGCGAGCAAAAGTGTTAGAGATGCGATTACAAAGTATTCTCTTCTCATGGATAATCTGTTCTCTACGACAGGTTAAATATAGAGGTGTAAACGTTCGGATCATATCGAATAGCCTGAGGGCTTAAGCCTTTGAATCCGAAATTTTTTAAAGCTCAGAGCTTAAACTCGGTTGTGCCAGAAGAACATCAGGAGGAAGACTATGTCTGGATCGGAAACAACGGCGAAACCAATCCTATAGAACGTATTCAATCCGGAGAACTGAACGAAGGTAATTTCTACACCCGAACCGCAAATGCAAAGTTCAGACCCCTGGATACCGCACATGGAAACTACTTGACAACAGTAGAGGACCACTGGCCTGATACCAACGACGTTCTAGCAGTTAACCCAGAAGTACTGGTGCCTTACCTGGAAGAAGGCTATGCAGCACAGGTACCGAAGGAAATTGATGCATGGGTACGGTCAGAGGAAGGAGGTTTCTCAACCACACTCAGGTTCGATCCAGAGTTTTACGAAAATCCTATGGAGTACGATATAATACTTGGATCAACTCCTGCACCCGGACCTCAAACAAGCGAAACACAGAAACAGTTCCGGGAAAAGCTGAAAGGCCAGACGGTCAGAGTAACACCTGTCAAAAACGAGTCTGAGGCCATATTCCAGAAAATCGCATCGATAGACGATGTAGAACAGACACTAGAACCTCAGGCAAAATAGACTATCTAAGCAGATTCAGCACAGTGCTCACAGCAGAAAATTTCCCCGTCCTCCTCGTAACCGCCGCTGTAGATCTCACAGCCGCAGTTTTCACACTCTTCCACCTGGTCAAGTACTGAGGCCTCTATTACTTCGCCGAATGATTCGACTTTTTCAGATGCGAAATCCTCTCCTTCCTCTGTCAGAGAATAAACTTTCTTTCTGCCGTCTTTCCGTTCCTCAACTAGGTTGTTGTCAACTAATTTTGACAGAAAAGGGTATATGTGAGAACTTGAAGGCCTGTTGCCTGTTAACTCCTCTATACGATCCATTAACTCATATCCGTGCCTCTCGTCGCTTTTCAGGAGAAGTACTGTGTACAGGCGGTTGACATTTGAGAGATTTATCTCGGTCATATAGTTTGGCTATTGTGAAAAAGATATAAAATTGTATCATATTTTGATACTTCTGTGAAAAAGTTCGAAGATATACGTAAAGAGCTTCCTGAACCAAAAATGGTAGAGATAGAGGAGGATTACTTTCTCGAAACGCTATCGGGAGAGAGATTCCTCCTGCATCATCTTTGTTCACGGGGGCGGAGGAAACCTATGGAACTCTTACCGACAGTTTGACTGGTTTAAAGAGAAATACACTCTGATCTCTTACAACCTCTCGGGCTATGGTAGGTCCTCTTATCGTGAAGATCAAAGTCTGGAGAATCATGTTGAAGACCTCAGAAAACTCATAGAAAAATATGGTATTAGGGACGTGGTTGTTCATGGACACAGTTACGGTACTGAGATCGCCCTCGAGTACGCAAAAGAGTATAGTCCGGAGGGCCTCGTTATCACTGGCGGCGGAGCATTCGACCTAACTCCGGAATGGGAGAAACCATTACTAAAGACCTTACTAGCACTAAGATTCTATAAAATACCTTCAAATACATGGCTGATGAAAAAACTGGCCTCAAAGGCCTTACACCCAGATACATCTGAGGAAAGAGTTCTTGACTTCCTCAAATCAAATCCTATGCCTCACCGAAGATCTGCATGGGAAACCGTGATCAAGTCTTTCTGGAGTTACGATGCCGAAAACCTCCACGAAATAAACTGTCCTACAGCTGTAATACATGGTCCAGAGGACGGAATAGTGCCCATAGAGTCTGCCCGAAGAACAGCGGATAAACTCTCAGACTCCGAATTCCACGAGATCTCAAAGACAGGTCACGTACCGATGGCTGAAAGACCTGAGCATTATAACCAGATTCTGGAGAAGTTTGTAGACGACCATCTGTGAAATCCAGAAATTATAAAACTATATCATATACTGATATAAACGTGGAGAGATACGAGCACCTCACAATATTCACTATAGCAGTACTCGCAGTACTGTCCGGAGTACTTACAACTTCAAGGCCTCTACTAGACTTCCTCGTAGCAAACGGATTAGATGCAGCACATACAGCATTCTACATGGGCTGGATCACGTGGTGGGCCCTGGTACTCGGATTCTCTATCGCAGGAGCAGTAGAGGCCTGGGTACCGAAATCCAAGATCTCGGAGAAGCTTGAAGGAGAAGGCCTCAAATCTCTAGGCCTGGCGACATTCTTCGGATTTGTATCGTCTTCCTGTTCCTACAGCGCTATCGCTACCGCTAAAAACCTGTTCAAGAAAGGGGCTTCCGCAGGTTCAAGCCTTGGCGCCTTCATGTTCGCATCAACAAATCTTGTTATCGAGATCGGAGTTGTAATATACATACTACTTGGATGGCAGTTTTTAGTCGCAGACTTCATCGGAGGCCTCGTTTTGATAGGCCTCATGGCTGTAACCTTCCGCTACCTGGTACCTGATGAAGTTATCGAGAAGGCGAGAGAAAATGCGAACTCTGGAACTGAGAAAGTTACTGATCCGGTCTGCGGCATGGATGTAGATCCTGAGGAAGCTGATTACAGCGAGGAAGTCAACGGCGAGAAGTTTTACTTCTGTTCAAAGAGCTGCAAGGAAAGCTTCGACCCTGAAGATGTGAACGTTGGGGTCTGGGAGAACATGACCTCTCTGAAGGGCTGGAAGAAACTCGCTGACAAACAGTGGAAAGAATGGGGAATGCTTTACGAAGACATAATCGTAGGATTCATCCTCGCCGGAATCATCGGGTCTTTCGTCCCACAATCTGTCTGGACTTCGCTTCTAGGAGGCCAGTTCCTGGGCCTTCCTGCATTCGTTGTCTGGTCTGCAATAGTCGGCACAGTCATCGGCATAGCAACATTTGTCTGCTCTGTAGGAAACGTACCGTTTGGCGCCGTCTTATGGAGCAAGGGATTCCCGTTCGGATCTATCCTGTCATACATCTATGCAGATCTTATAGTGCCGCCGATCATGGATGCGTACAAGGATTATTATGGTAAGAAGTTTGCTGCAATCCTTTCAGCGATGATATTCGTCGCAGCAGTGATAGTAGGAGTCCTTGTACACTTCCTGTTCCTTGCGACAGGATTCCTGCCAGATCCAGCAACAGCAAAAATTGTAGAGGAAAATATAAAGTGGAACTACAAGGCCTGGCTCAACATCATATTCACAGCAGCATTCATAGGTCTTTACTGGCTTCACAGGGACTAGCCAGCTGTTGCCATGTATCTAACTCAACCTATGGCCTCCAGAAAATATGTTTTCCCCTTTCTGAGATTGGAATGCTGACTTCCAAATCTTACAAAGCGGATGGCGACCTCCGAAAGGTTGTATCTGTCTGTATAGGCATACAGTCTTTTATTCTATTTAACAAGAAAAGGAGGAAGTAGGAAGCTATGTTAGCTTCCCGATTGTTTCTTTCCAGGCCTTGGTTCTGTGAACCCAGGGCAGAGCAGACAGCATAAAAAATAACGAAAAACTAAAACAGGACTTCAACATCCAGACAGTTACGCTCCAGATAGAGAAAGATCAACAAAACCAGGGAGAAATAACTCACTGACGAGGAACTTCTTAAATTCCTACGATAAGTCTCAGTAGAACCCTTAGTCCTGTCGCCAGACCGACCACGGTTAAGGCTAGTATCAATACGGCTTCAGTTATCTCGTCTTCATCTCCATCTTTGAGTACATATAGAACTGCTGCCAGTAAACCTGTTTTGACCAGCAGTATTCCAGGGGCTCCGAACAACTGTGTTGAGAACTGGGCCAGTAACTGTTTCTGCACATAGCCTTGAGAAACACTTACCATGCTGACTGCTCCGCCGAAGAACTGGCTGAAAGCTATAAGGTAGTAAGGAGCTTCGCCGAAGTCCGTATCCCTGTGAAGCCAGTAGAAACCCGTTAGCATAGCTCCCGGAATCAGAATGGATATAACCAGGAGGCTCCAGTTGATTCCGAACTGGAACAACAGGTAGAAGGTGTAGAGAGCTACGGGCGTCAGGAATAGTGTTCCGATCTCGGCCAGTGACCGATCCCTGTCTTTACCATGTTTTTTTGAAATCCTGATCGCTCCAACGAACGAGATAACGTAGATTCCTGCGATTACGAAGTAAATCACAGGTGTTATCAGGAACGGCCTGAGGGAGAATACGATGGCGCCGGTATCTTCGATGAACCGGAGCATACCACCCATCAGTATGAAAGGTACAGAGGCCACAACGGTTTCCGGTGTGAAGCGGATGTTTCTCCGGTCGAACTCCCTGTAAATAAGGTATCCAAAAAGTGCTGCGAGTATCCCCCATGCTGCGGTGTTGAAAATATTGTAGCCAGTTTGAGCAGTTACTCCGTTCCAGACGGCTGTCTCGGCGTTCTTTGCATCTGCAATTATAGGTCCTGCGATATACTTCCAGAGGAAGTTGAGAATTTTCTCTATCAACTATATCACCACTTGTAGAAGCATGTATAGAACCGCCAGCAACATGCCTAGATCTAAGAGAATGTGTTCCCATGAGAGCTTGAGTTCAACTGCTGTACCCATACACCCACAGTTAGGTCTGTCTGGATTCTCCTTCATTTCGTATAGTTGTGCGGCTATGAATATGATGAGGCTCAGAGATATGAAAATAAGAGCGATCTCTGGCAAAATCCAGACTAATAGCATAGCTCCGGAGATTACTTCGACTATAGGCAACAGATAAGCCATATATCTAGAGACTTCCTCGAATCTATCCGGGACTATAGCATAGGATGACGCTATACCAGCAAAACCTTTCAGGTCGGGGAGCTTGAGTATACCTGATAAAATCAGATAGCCGCCTATAAGAACTCTTAGAGCTAGAATTAGCGGTGTCGAGTGCATGACCATCAGCTCAGTTTGATTACTATGTTATCGCCGTCTCTTGGAATGTAACTTAATGGGTTTTCAAGTTTTTCTCCATTTGCTTTGACTGTGAGATTAGCTGGTTCTCCGTTGCAACTGGTTTGACCCATTACTGAGTCTTTCTTCAGCTGTCCGCCAAGATTATCAACTATCCAATCGAGCGTCGCCTGTTCTTTCGTCCTGACTCCTTCTAGGTGGAATGTTGTTGTTCCGTGCGTGTGTGCCTTAATTCCTCCGCCTTGTAGGACTCTGCTTTCTCCACAGACTATGAGCTGGTAGTTGGCGTGCCAGTGAACTGGAACTCCTATCCCTTTATCAGGAATTTTTTCTGGCTGCAGGGACTTGGAGAACTGGTATGCTTGGAAGCCTCCGACTACGAGTCCTGCGAGAACCATGGCAGCGATTCCGCCATATACAATCTTTCTGTTCCGTTTATGTTTCGCTGTCTGTTCCTTCTCATTTAACTTGTTTAGTTTTCTCTGTTTGCCATCCTTATCGTGGCTTGACATCTCTTCCTCGTGATCCTTTAGTTCGTGCTGTAGCTTTCTCTTTTCTTTTTCGAATTCTTTTTCGCAGTAGTCGCAGTCTTCTGGCATAATTTGACACCTAAGTTGAAACGAACCTTCCGACCATTCCCTGCTCTGAGTGACCTGGCAGTGTGCACTCGAACCTGAGTGGTAGTTCTCCTGCTTTTGAAACGTTGACCGTGAATGATTCGGACTGGCCGGGCTGTACCAGGCTGGTTCCTTTGCCGACACCTGTCAACCGGAGATTGTGGCCGATAGAACCTCTGTTAGTGAACCGCACCATTACCGTTCCCGTTTTGTTTACTCCTGTAGTAGAGGGTCTGAAGTAGTATTCTCCTCCGGAGATACGTACTATCTTGTCAACATTTTTACTGATTTTTTCCTCCGTACTTTGTCCCGGGTTCATAGAGTTAAGCGCTAATCCTCCGCCAGCCACGGTAAGAGCGATCAGTATCCCGGCTATAGCTAACTTGTTGCCTAGAACTGTTTTGCGGACAGTTCCCCAGTGTTTTTTCTTGTGTTCTCTTAGACTTTCCTTCGAGCTGAATTTCTCTCCACACTTGGAGCATTCTTCCAATTTGCTGTGGTCGTAATCTTCTTTGTGCTGCTGGAGCGCCTGTTCGGAACTGAAGCTCTTATCACATTTGTCGCAGTCGAATTTTCCCACTTGTATCACCCTGGAGTTATCTTTCCTGTCATCCCGTTAGCTGCGTGGCCAGGAAGGCTACACTCAAAGCTTATAGGGAAGGTTCCTGATTTTGGGGCGATAAATGTGAAGGAGTCGGTTTGTCCTGCTTGAATAACTCTTGAACCAACTCCTAGACTAGGAATCCTCAGGTTATGAGGGATGCTGCCGGTGTTTCTGAATTCTACTTTTACGGTCTGGCCTTTTTTCACTTGGATAGTGGATGGTGAGAAGCTGTATTCTGTCCCCGAGACTTGTATGGTCTTATCAACTTGTTCGTTTCTTCCTGTTGTCTCAGTTCCTGAATCTGAGTTTTGAACTCGGTTGATAACAGAGCGGAACCTGCTATACGGCTGTGCGCCTGTAATTTGTTGACCGGTATCGGATCCTGTTCTGTAGATCACGAAGCCAGGAGTACCGGTGATTCCTACAGATCTGCCTTCACTTCTGTCCCTCTCTATCTCGTCTTGGAATTTCTGCCTGTTGTTTTCCATGCAGCTTGACAGCTGATTTGCGTTTACTCCTGAAACCTGCCGTGTCATGGAGATTATATCCTGTTTGTCTCCCCATCCACTGTTTTCTCCGTCCTGGTTGTCGAACATCGAGGCGTGCCAGTTCCAGTAAGCTTCAGGATTCGATTCTCCTACCTGTTTCCAGACGCATTCAGAGGCTATTCCTGCTGTTGTTGAGTCCGGTCCGAGGAACTGGAAGTCTTTGAATACGAACCTTACCTTTCCTTCTGAAATGTAGTTGTTTTTCAGCTGTGGAAATGTCCTCTGCTCGAAACGCTTGCAGAACGGGCACTGGAAGTCACCCCAGTAAGCGATTGTGACAGGTGCATCTTCTTGACCGATCACGGGTTCTCCTGTAGTTTCGAAGCTGACAGTTACACCTGAATCGCCTCCTGAGGGAGAAGGCGAGGGGTTATTATCGCTGTTTCCTGTTGGTTGTACGGTAGCCTTACCAGTTATTTGCCCTGAAACTATTGATCCAGTTAGGAATCCAACACTAATTCCGAGGGCAAAAACCAGTATCATCGCATGCTTTACATTCAGGCTTATCTCTATTTCCTCTGTCATTCTTTTTCCCTCCTGGCTGATTGAAGTGTTACCCCTAGAGCTAGAAGCAATAATCCGATATCCCTGATTATTACATCCATGTAACCTGCGCCTCCAAGAGCGAGGTTCAAAATTATTCCTGCCATCGACAGCGTGACTAATCCAGCTGCCACAGTAGTATATTTATCGAGTGTCAGGGCTGCTCCGAACAGAATCTCGAATACACCGTTCGCTTTCATGAAAAGAGTTCCAGTTAAGCCTATCTGGCTCATCAGGTCCGCGAAGACGGGAGCTATGTAGCTTGCCCATACAGCAGGATTTACCAGCTTGTGTACCCCGGAGAACAGTATAACGGTTCCAATACCCAGACGGAAAACCGTGCTTGAATGTTCTGAATATCGTTCTAAAAACTCTTTCAGGGAGTCGGTAAGCATCTCTGTCTGAGTTTAATCTGCTACAGTTTTAAAGGTTACAATAGGGTTACAATACTCTGGTTTCTTCAGTTGAAATTGTAAAGAATTTGCTATTGATTCAGTTTTTTGGCTGCTGGCAGATCCTGGGATTGCCGACTTTTGCTATAGAAAAAGTTATGAGCAATATACTCGCTGCTTTCAGACCATTTCCCTGGAAGGGTAATGCCGAGGCTATGCCTAATAGTCCAAAGAAACCTAGGATTCCTGCTCCGCAACCGGCACACCCTCCAGCCAGAAAAGCTGGGAACATTCCACCACCTTTTCTGATATTGGAGACGCCATTAATTTTTAGAGAACGGTAAAGGTTTACTACCAGAACACCTGAAAACACCGAATAAACTACAGAGAGAAAGATTCCTGTGTATCCAGCAGTATTGAATACATTCCAATTAAGGGCTAAGAAAGCCTCATCTAAATACAGGATACTTGCATTCAACATTTCTAAAGAATAATTAGGAAAACTACTCAAGGTCAGAACTAAATAGAAGATACTTGAGACGGCAATTAATCGTACTTTCGCTGGAAAAGAGTCGAAAGAAGACTTAAACCCGTTAACCAGTCCTCTACGCATGTAAATTTATTGAAGTTTCTAGAGATTAAAAGGTTACATTAGGGTTTAATTAGCTCTACGTACAGGTAACTTTATTGTAGATAACCTCTCAAAATTGGATTATGGTCGACACTGTCAGCCTCAGTCTAGTGATTTTTTCCTCAATACTATTTGGCGTAGCCGTATATTATACATACCGTCTTTCAGAGGAAACTAACAGAGGAAAGTACTGGATATTCTATCTATTAGCCGCGATAGGCTTAGGAATGCACGAATGGTTGAAAGTTCTACACATATTTCTAAGAATACCTGAGCCGATTTATAACCTTCTTCTCGAGTTAGGTATAGTCGCTGGAGCTGCAAGCCTGAGCTATGCTTCCTATGGCCTTTACACATCGATGAAGAAGATTAGAGAAAAGGTGGAATAAAGGCATGGATGAATCCGTACTTTTCTACTTTTCAAAAGGTGCAAACATACGTAGAGAAATAGTTCAGATTGTGAAAGAAAAACAAGACGAAGGAATATACCTTAACGAGATAGCAGATGAACTAGATATGAGCCATGTGGCAGCAAGAAAACATATCGAATTACTTCGAGAAGAGGACTACTTAGAACACATTAACCCGGAAGGCAAGCCCAAATATATCAGACTCACGGAAAATGGAGAAAAGATATTGAAAGATTTTGACGACTGAATAATTAAGATTTATTTCCTTTAGCTGAAGCACCGAGCAGTTTACGGAAAACCATGGTTCTATTAGGTCTGGAGCTTCGGCAGGTATTAGGTTCACCGTTTTCCAACTTACTTCTTCGTGTCTGCCGTGGTAAGTTGTGGTGATTTCGACCTTTCTACTGTGGTTTTTCCTGGTATCTGGTGGAAAACGAGTTTCTCCTATTATTTCGTGACCACTGCAGTCAGTAGAATAATCAGAAATATTGCGATGACAATTCCGAATCCTATAGCAAGCTCTTTCCAGGATAGATGAGCAAGGGCGTGATTTAGGTCATCACCACCTCCGTGGAAAACTGAAGGAATCTGGAAAATAGAGCTCATAATTTAGTCTTTGACCTCTTGCCTTTGTTTCATTTTGAGGCAGCGCAGTGCTTACAGCAGTAAGTTTTTCCATCCTCTTCGTATCCTCCGCTGTAGATCTCGCAACCACAGTTCTCACATTCTTCTATCTCGCCTTCTATTGCGGCGTGAAGTATTTCTCCGAATGCATCAAGCTGTTCCTTTACAAGATCCTCTCCTTCCTCTGTCAACCGGTAGACTTTCTTACCTCGATCTCCTTTTTCTTCTACTGTGGCAACACCCTTGTCCGTTAATTTTTCCAGGAAAGGGTAGATGTGGGATGTTGTCGGTTTATTGCCAGTGATTCTTTCTATGTCTTTGATTAGTTGATATCCGTGTTTCTCTCCAGATTCGAGCAGTAAAACCGTATATAGTCTGTTTACGTTTGATAGATCAATTTCTTCCATTTCCGAGTTCACATTATTAGACATATCATTCACTTATATATCAATTTCATATTTCTTTGCAGCAATCTACCGCCTTCTTTACCAAATTCCTGGCCTGGGAGAGCATTGAAGAATCTCTTGAATCTGCTTCATCAGATCCTTTCCTTGTACTGGCGCCCATATCATTTCCTTTAATGTCTTCGACTTCCTGTGTTACTTCTCCCTTATCCGCTACATCAAGATTGATCGCCCAAAACATGGAGTAAAGTGAGAACGCTTTGTCATAGAATTTTTCCGCCTTCTCACGATCCTGGTCAAGCATTTTATCTCCGGTTTCCCGGAACCTCATAGAAGCTGCCAGCAAGTGTTTGGAAATACACCATTCTTCGCCCTCAGTGTTTTCCACCAGTTCTTTCATTGCTTCTGTCCTAATCTCCCTGATTTCGGAAAGCATTTCCAGAGAATCATCTGAACCTGTTTTTTCGTGAGTGAAGAAGAGATGCTCTTCAAGTGATATCAAGTTCATCAAACCTACAGACAGGTCTTCATCACGGGAGAGATCGAGTTTGTTGACATCTGAACCCAGTTTTTCCATTAGTTCATCTTTTTCCATGCTCTTCGGGAAATGATTGAGTCCGATAATTTATAAATTCATATCACAGAGTGATATATCATGAATTTAGATGTCGACAGGTTTCTCAACTTATACAGTGCAGGAGGAATAGCTTTAATTGGCCTTATAGCGATCACAGTGGCAGTTTCAGGATCAAATAGAGCTGTGAACGCCGCAGATCAAACCGCGATAAAAGACGTCCAAGCAGTAGTCTACAAGTCGCCCAGCTGCGGATGCTGTGGTGCATGGGCGCAGTACGCTGAAAGAAGAGGAATTAATGTAGAAGTGAATGCAGTTGGAAACCTGAATCAAATTAAAGAAAAATATGGGGTTCCTGAAGGGAAACAGGCCTGCCACACAACAGTGCTGAAGGAATCAGGTTATGTGGTGGAAGGTCATGTACCGACCAGGGCGATAAATAAGCTGCTCACTGAAAAACCGGATGTTCAGGGTATTGGTTTGCCTGGTATGCCCAAGGGAAGCCCTGGTATGCCAGGACCGAAACAGGGGGACTGGAAAATCTACTCGTTCACTGAAAGCAGCCAAACCTCAAAATTTATGACGGTGTAGAGGAATGCTGTGGAGCATAGGGGTTCTCGTTCTCTTCTTACTTATTTTTACAGGTGCGGCTTCAGCGCACTGTCCTCTATGTGTTGTAGGCGCGGGTGCTGCGGTAGCGGGAGCATCATACCTCGGAGTGGCTAAACCCGTTCTCGGCTTGTTCATAGGTGCATTCGCGGTTGCCACTGGCTGGTGGGTGGCCAATAAAATATCCAAAGAGTACATCTCATACCAGCGAGAGGTCGTAATAGCTTCCTCATTTCTGCTGACAGTTATCCCAATACTCCCGATAATGGGGAAAAAGAAAGCACTGTATCTAGGCTTAATGGGTAGCTACGGCACTTTACTCAACGATACCTACATGTACGACGCGTCACTGGTTACGGCCTTAATCGGGGGCCTAGTGGTGACTTTCTCACCGAAGATCAGTAGCAAAATCACAGAAATCAGAGGCAGACACATCGATTATCAGGGCATACTGGTGACATTCACCACATTGATTGTCTTAAGCCTCGTAATCCAGTTCATTTAAGATGAAACTACGGGAATCGTTGAAGGATAACAGGAGAAAAGTTGCAGTAACTGCGTTAATAGCCGGGGCAGCATTGATTTTTCTGGTTGCCTTCTTCGTGCCTTTAAACAACGCTCCAGCGAAAAACAGTTCTGAAACCGGATTCAACCGAGCCGACCTCATGTTCATGAACATGATGATAATCCACCACGATCAGGCGATTGAGATGGCGGAGCTAGCACCTAACAGAACTGATAACGAAAACATACTCGAACTTTCAAGAAATATTTCCGAAGCTCAGAGAGCAGAGAATGAACAGATGGCAGAGTGGCTGAGAGAACTCGGCTACCAGAGACCTGTAAGAGGGCACAGAATGGCAGGAATGGCTTCACAGGAAGAGATGCAGAGATTAAAGAATAGTAGCGGCAGAGGGTTTGATCGCTTGTTCTCTGAACTGATGATCCGGCATCACAGAGGCGGTATACAGATGGCGCAGGCTTTTTCTCGGCGAGGAAGTTACCCTGAACTTATCCAGATGGAGAAACAGATGATCGAGGCCCAGCAGAAGGAAATCCAGTTGATGCAGGAGTGGCAGCAAAACTGGAACTGAAGAAAAACGCTTAAAAACAACCTGTCACTATGTGATATGTAAGTGTTTGATATGGCAGAAAAAGTTTCACTAGACATCTCGGTAAAGAACGCAATAGCAATTAGCTTCATAGCAGGAATAATTCTAGGCATCTTAATAGGAGGTGCAGGCGCATTAACTCTTCAAAAAAGCCCACAAACGCTGGAACCTACTTCTACAAACAATCCGTCGCCCAGCCCAACAACTAGCGACACCCAGCAAGACAACAAAGATGGAGGAAACACTGTCTCCGTTGCCGACCTGACATGGGAGAATGACCCTGTGTTAGGCAGCAAGGATGCAGAAGTTACACTTGTATGGTTCAGCGATCTGAACTGTATGTACTGTCGACGTTTCGCCCAAAACACATTCCCACAGATCAGAGAAAACTACGTAAGTCAAGGAGAGGTCCGAGTAGTGAAAAAGGACTTCATCACGATGGGAGCAAACTCCGTAACACTGGCAAAAGCCTCGCAAGCAGCATGGCAACTAGTCGGAGAAGAGAACCCGAAAGTCTACTGGAGATGGACGGACGCGATCTCAGAGAACCAGCCTGAGAGAAAAAGGAATTCACAGACTGTTACAGAGGACATAATCTCAACAACCAGAGAGGTTGATGGGATTAAAGCAGAACAGCTCCGAGAGAAGATGAAAGAGATTAGCAGAGAGGAGATACAGCAGGATATTCAGGATGGCAAACAGAGAGGCATATCAGGAACACCAGGATTCCTGATATTCAGGACAGGATCTGATGAAGCCACGCAAATGACGGGAGCTCAACCCTACAGCGTCTTCAAATCTGAGATCAACAAACTCCTAGAGAGCTAGCTCCTGGGCGCCACCTGTCTTTTATTTTTTACACTCACCTATCACATACTGATATAAAGACCTGTGAGGAATAACCAGATGTGATCTCAAAATGAAACTCAAAAACAAACTTTCCATAATGATTGTATCGCTGATTACAACCCTCTCCACAGTGGCAGCCCATTCAGGCGAAGAAGGAGGAACTAATACCGGCACGATGATGTGGAGCGATGGCGGGGGCTGGATGCACAACGGGTCGCATATGATGGGATACAACATGTGGGGAATGGGCTGGTTCGGACTACTATTCGGCCTCGCATTCTGGATACTAGTAATCCTCGGAATAATCTACCTGTACCAGCGAATCACTGAAAACGGAGGCGGCGAACAAAATGAGTGAGTACGGGAGAACCGCTGAAGTCGAATACAGCTACTCCGAAGCTATAGAAAAGACGAAAGAAGTTCTCGCAGACCATGGCTTCGGAGTCCTATCAGAGATAGAGGTATCCGAAAAACTCAGGGAAAAGCTGGATGTAGAGTTCGATGACTACATGATTCTAGGAGCATGCAACCCGGAAAAAGCCTACCAGGGACTGCAGGAGGAAAAAGAACTTGGGCTGCTTCTCCCCTGCAACGTAATAGTATACAGGCAAGACGGCAAAACCTTTGTATCGGCGATAAAGGCTTCAAAGGCACTTGAAGTGGCAGGAAATGAAAATCTGGAGCCGATAGCAGAAGAAGTTGAAAAAGACCTGGAAAAAGTCATAAACGAGGTAAAACAGTAATGGCAGGAAGTAAGAATCAGACAGGAATCGCATTAGGAGCACTTTTCGGACTGATGCACACTCTATGGGTTGTAGCAGTAGGAGCAGGAGTAGGTCAACCCGTAGTAGACGCTCTTGAATCAGGACACTTCCTGTCCTCAAACTACTCTGTTACCGCGTTTGAACCTGTGACGGCTTTAACAGGGATAGTAGAGGCAATTATCGCAGGTTATATCATCGGCTGGGCGTTCATTTACATCTACAACCTTACAGGTAGGAAGTTAGACAGTTAGGAGGTTTTTCAATAAAATGGAACACGATCACGACCACGGCGACGATTCCGACCACGACCATCACTCAGGTCACAGTCACAAGCATCACGAAGAAATGTTCAAGAGAAAATTCTTCATCTCCACAGCTCTATCCATCCCTGTCCTATACTTCAGTACTTTTGTTTCAGGACTACTGGGCTACACACCGCCATCTTTCACCGGCAGTAACCTGATTGTCCCTGTCTTTTCAATCATAATTTTCGGCTACGGAGGAATTCCTTTCCTCAAAATGGCAAAGTCGGAGTTCGAGGATAGACAGCCCGGAATGATGATGCTGATCTCGCTCGCTATAACAGTCGCCTTTGTCTACAGTATGGCGGCTTTATTCCTGAATACACAGTCCAGCTTCTTCTGGGAACTCGTAACTCTGATCGATATCATGCTTCTCGGACACTGGATCGAAATGCGGAGTGTTCGACAGGCTTCAGGAGCTCTAGACGAACTCGCCCAGCTAATGCCAGATACTACAGAAAGAATAAACGAGGACGGAACGGTCGAAGAAGTCAAAGTAAGCGAACTTGAGGAAGGCGACAAAGTACTTGTCAGACCCGGTGCTTCAGTACCAGCTGATGGAGTCGTAGTCGAAGGAGAATCAGATGTCAACGAATCCATGATAACAGGAGAATCCAAACCCGTCAGCAAAGAGCCAGGAGACGAAGTCATCGGCGGAACAGTAAACAAAGAAGGAAGCCTCAGAGTAGAAATCACTGCCACAGGAGAAGAAACCGCACTATCCGGAATAATGAAGATGGTAGAGGAAGCTCAGGAAAGCAAGTCAAAGACCCAGTTACTGGCTGACAAAGCAGCCGGATGGCTTTTCTATATAGCACTAGGTTCAGGGGCAATCACGGCACTGGCCTGGACAATCGCAGTAGGATTTAACGTAACCGTAATCGAGAGAGTAGTAACAGTTCTTGTTATCGCATGTCCACACGCACTAGGTCTTGCTGTGCCGCTTGTAGTTGCAATCAACACTTCGCTGGCAGCCAAGAACGGAATTTTAGTTAGAGACCGTATCGCTATGGAAGAAGCAAGGAAACTAGACACAGTCATGTTCGACAAGACAGGAACATTGACAAAAGGAGAAATGGGAGTTGTAGAGATTGAAACAGACGGAATAGAAGAAGACAAAGCGTTGACCCTACTTGCTTCAGTTGAATCGGACTCAGAACATATAATCGCCGAAGCAATCAGAAACTCGGCTGAAGAACGAGATCTCAGCATTCACGACGCAGAAGATTTCCAGGCGATCAAAGGGAAAGGAGTCAGAGCAGAGGTAAAAGGGGAAACGCTCTATGTTGGAGGCCCTAACCTAGCAAAGTCAGAAGGATTCAAGATCTCCGACAAACTGAACCAGTTTGCTCAGAATGCAGCAGAGAATGCAGAAACAGCAGTATACCTGTTCAGAGACGGAGAAGCAGTAGCGGCAGTAGGTCTTGCAGATGTTATCCGAGAAGAAAGTCGTGAAGCTATCGAAAAACTCCACGAAAGAGGTATCGAAGTGGCGATGTTGACAGGAGACAGTGAAGATGTAGCAGAAGCAGTCGCTAAAGAGCTCAATATCGATACATTCTTCGCTGAGGTCTTACCCGAAGATAAGGACAAGAAAGTCCAGGAGCTACAGGATCAAGACAAGGAAGTAGCGATGGTCGGGGACGGAGTCAATGATGCACCAGCATTAACAAGAGCTGATGTAGGAATAGCGATAGGTTCAGGAACTGATGTTGCGGTGGAGTCAGCAGACATCATACTGGTCCAGAATAATCCGCTCGATGTCGTCAAGCTGTTGAATCTCAGCGATCTCAGCTACAGTAAGATGAAGCAAAACTTGTTCTGGGCAACAGGCTACAACGCCTTTGCAATACCGCTCGCCGCAGGAGTAGCTGCGCCAATAGGTTTAGTACTTTCGCCCGCAGTCGGAGCGGTAATAATGTCTCTGAGCACAGTAATCGTGGCCTTCAACGCCCAGTTAATGAAGAGGAAAGAAATCTAGAAGAGATGCTCTCTGTACTCCTCAAGCATCTCAAAGGCCTCTTCTATCTCTTCTTCACTGTATTCATCAGTTACCTCGTAGGATTTCAGGCCTCCGTTAATAACCAGAGCATCGGCATCTTCAAGGATACTTAGAGCCGAGTTCGCTACATCAAAACCATCGAGATCCTGAGGATGCAATACCTCATTGTTCTTTAGAGCGTTACTGTACTGATCAGGTTTTGCCGCAAGCTCCCTAAGGCCTGCTCCTCCGCTACTAGCAATCTTCTTGTAGAGTTCTTCTCCACTCATGCCGAAGTATGTAATATGTTACAACTCTTTTTACTGTTCTCCCTCACAGAAACCTCCGCTTAAAAAGTTGAGATAGGAAGTTCTGAAATATAGAAAGATGGAGTACAGCGAACTTGAGGAAGGCCAGAAAATACTGTTCAACGACAGAAAGGCACCTCTAACAGTGGAAAAAGTAGAGGAGGACAGAGTACTGGTTGCAGGTCCGTCCGGCGGAGAATATGAAATATACAAGGAAGAAGATGCACTTCTAGTCTGCAAGCCAGGAAACAGAAGGTACTCCTCATACTGCAAAGATCTTCGGGACGTCGGCGAGTGGAACCGGGAAGGCGACACCTGGAAACACTCGAAGACCGGAGCGGAACTCACGCTGGAGAAAAAAGAAAACGGCTTCTGGACAATCAACTCGGAGAAATTTGGGTCAGAGATCGATACACCGATGTACGGGTACTCTAACAAGGAATTCGCCGAAGAAGACGCAGAGAAATTCGTAAAAAATAATCCAGAAGGATAAAAAATAGAGAAGGCTATGAGGCCTCCCTGTACGGGATTCTGAAGTGGCCTTCGATGTTGTTCGGTATATGGGCTGGTGCTGGCATATGGCCCTCTACTCCACCGATCTTGTCCTGATTCTCACGGAGGAACTGTTCAATCTCTCTTTCCCTGTCCATAATGTTATCACGGCCCAGGAAGTCCATTCTAACCACGTAAGGTTCCTCTCCATCGAGTTCGGCCTCGTACATTTCCTCGAAAGAGTCAAGCTGTACAGTCTGCATTGAATCAAAGTCAGGCCTTTCTCCATCAACAGCTCTATGCTTGGGCCTCATCTGTGTGAGATATACTTCATCGCCGTCGGTCACATACTCTAGATCTATATCTCCAAAGGTTTCATGTAGTTCCTCAAGATCCTCCGCCATTCCTTCCATAGCTGTACCTTCAACCAATCTGTCTATAGTTTCACCGCTGTATGTTTCGCCTTCTCCTTCTACAGCGCTTTCTGCATCCTCGGCCTCGCTGATAGAGTAGCTTTCATCGGTAAGATGTACTACTCCACCTCTTTCGTGCTCAACTGCATCCTGGAGTATTACGCTGATGCCGCCGCCGTGCGTCATACCTTTGTCTTCTCGAGCATTGACTGCTTTCTCGGAGAAGTAGCTTTTGACTACATCCTTGACAGCCTGGCCTGGGGAGCCATCAGCATTGAACGAGTCGTACGTTCCTGCGAAGTTGGAGGCGCCGTCCTCTCCGTACATGCTGGATCGGGCAATAGTATCTTCACCAACACCCTCGACATACTCGCTGACATCTATATCGTCAATTCTATCGATTACTTCTTCTCTCCTCTCTTCATCCATCTCGAAGACATCCTCCTCAACGAGCTCCTGCACTCCGGCATCTTCAAGCATCTGCTCAACGCCAACCGAGGAGACAACTTTCCCATCCGGGATCTCGTATCCAAGATCAAAGGCCTCCTGCGCATCGTTCAGCAGTTTCAGGCCTTTCCATTTTCCGCCTACAAGACCTGAGTACATGGCAGGATCGTCCATAGTGAACTCCGTGTAATTACTGCGGCCTTCGGAAAGTTCTTCATCTATTCTCTGCTCCCATTCGTCGACGGAGTCCTGGAAACTTTCTCTGTCGCCTAGGGTTTCTCCATCAACTTCTATTCCTTCGTCAAGCAGCCAGGAAAGTGCTAGGCCTTTAGGACTGGTTGCATCGCCTATTTCATCCAGGTCGCTGTGAATAGCTCTTCCTTCTATCTTTTCCATTCCATCATCAGCTGGAGCACAGATGCTGTCGTACTGGTCGCCCTCTGGGCCTCCTTCTTTGATGTTGAGAGGCATCCAGTTGTGGAAACGGATGAAGGTGTTGTAGAACTTCCCGAACTCTGCGTTGGTATCGAAACGGGAGTTAGCAAGATCTGTTAGAACCTGTGCCGAGTCATCAAGGAACTCCTGATCGTAATCTCCAAGGCCGTGCATCTCTTCCAGCATGTCCACTGCCTCGTCAATTTGTGTATGTTCTCTTTCTACAACTGAGGAAAGCCTTATAGCAGCCCTATTCCATTCTTCCTCATCCATGTTCTCTCTGAGTGCTGGCAGCACTGTTTCAAGGCTGTCAAGCCCTCCTGCAACCATCGATGCATCCTCGCCGTTCAGGAAAGGATTAAGCTCTTCAGCGTCTCCACCTACGAGACCTTCAATTCCGTAGAAATCTGCGAGATGTTTCCAGCCAGCCGTGAACTTACCCATTTTATCTTCAAGCGTGTCATCGGCCTCCATCTCCGCGATCACATTATCGTCTACATAGATATCAGCCAGGAGGTTGTCCATCATTTCTTTGCTGAGGCCTGGGTTTTGCTTCATTCTGCTGTAGAAATCCTGTACTACTTGCTGGGCCTCTTCGTTTCGTTCCAGTTCTTCGGCAAAGCTGCTGCCGTTCTCCTCGGCTTCCTGCATTACTTCTTCTAGCAGTTCCTCTTCGCCGGTAACTGAGAAGGGCATTGTATAGTATTCAAATCGTTTGAAAGTTCCAGCTTCTTCTCCTTCTACGTTTACAGTGAATTCGTCGTCTTCGATGTCTCCGAAGACGTTACCTTCTGGCAGCTTTCTCTCGCCGCCATCTTGCCCTTCTACTGACATGTTTTCCACCTTAAAGTAACAATTGTTCAAGACTTAAATGGTTGGCGCTGGAGAGGCCAGAAATTTAACCCTGCAGAACAAATATCGACTGTGAAATATGTCTGCATAACTGATATCCACAGTTACCTCGATCAAGCCATTGGTGCACTTAAGGAACTGGAAAAAGAGACAGGAATGCAGTTAATGCAGGGAGAGCAGTGGAGTTCGGAACATAAGCTGATTTTGAATGGAGACATGTTTGATAGAGGCCCTCAGAACAGGGAAACTCTGGAATGGGCACTGGAAAACGCAGATGTATACAATATAGGCAACCATGAGTTCTTCGCTATGTTTCCAGATATAGTCAACGAGTTCATGAGCGAGGCCTACTTCGAGAACCACGGTGAGGAAGGCCTTTACTGGAAGAACATGGATGAAGAAGTCAGGCATAGACTTCTTGAGGCCGTTGCCGAAGGCAAGATCACCGCCGCATTCAAAGGTCCAGAATACATTTACAGTCATTCAGGCAGTGACGAAGGCCCGGACGTAGAAGTTCTCAACCGTAAACTGAGAGATGTAGGTGAGAAGCTGCTTGAAGCCCATGAAGAAATGATGGCCGGTGATGAAGAAGCCTTTGAGAGAGCGCAGAGAGAACTTATGCATATTGTTGAAACAGATAACGGCAGAGAGCTTGAGGGCTGTCCGGAACTTTTTGATGTAACTAGAGATAGCGAGGGCCGGACCTCTACCGGAGGTATTGTGTGGAACCGTTTCTACAATTTAGATACAGAAGTTCCTCAGGTGGTAGGCCACACAATGGGCATATACATGGTTAACGAAGGATTCGACTGGAATCCTCAATGGCGAGGAGAGGTCCTGAATATCAACACGATAAGAGATTATGTACGTGGCGATTCTCCTGTAGCTATTACCGTAGAAGACAGGACAGAGATAGATGTTTTCCTACTCAGGCCTAAGAAATAGGCTTCTGTATATCTAAGCGGAGATGTATTTAGGTAGCTGTATAAACAAGATAAGTATAAATGTAGAAAACTAGTCTGGCAGCGTCCCGAGGCTTCCGCCGAAAAGGCAGTACTGCTCGGATCGCAGAGAGACTTTACTTCCGTGTTCGGAATGGGTACGGGTGTAACCCTCTCGCTGTGGCCGCCAGTATGGTAACATACCTTCTGTAACTCTTATAAACACTTCCTCAACGAGAGGTTTCGGGGATCTTGATCAGTGGTCTTAAAACAGTCCTCTGTCTTCTTTCATGTAACAATGCTTGAACCGGTAATGTGGGTTCTGTACGCAATAGTACTTTACATAACGTTCTTCCTTCTAGTGACACTTTTCGACAAAGGCCACATCAAGCCCGATAGGAAGGGAATCAACGAGTACCCCTCACTCTCGTTGATTATCCCTGCCTACAATGAGGAAGAAACAATCGCCATGACTATCGACTCGGCGCTCGACATCAACTATCCTCGGGACAAGTACGATATAATCGTTGTTAACGACGGCAGCACCGATTCAACTCTTGAAGAGGCAAAGAAGTTTGAGGAAAACGAGAACGTAACTATAATAGACAAAGAGAACGGAGGGAAAGGTTCAGCACTGAATGCAGGGGTTCGAGAATCCGATTCAGAAGTCGTAGCATGTGTAGATGCAGATTCTATTCTCCAAGAGGACTCCCTCAAGCACATGGTCGCAGAGATGGGAGATGAGTATGCAGGCGTGGCCTCTGCGATGAAAGTTTACAGGCCTGACAACATGCTGCAGAAGCTGCAGTGGGTAGAGTACATCGTAGGTATCTTCACAAGGAACATTATGGGCCTAATGAATGCCATACACGTAACACCAGGGCCTCTCTCAGTATATGACAGGGAGAAGATTATCGAGGTAGGAATGTTTGATGAGGACTCACTGGTGGAGGACCAGGAGATCTGCTTCCGGCTGCAGGAAGAGCACTACAAGATAGGCCACGCTAGCCATGCAGAAGTCTACACTGTCGCACCATCTACATGGGAGGAGTTCAAGGCCCAGAGATACAGGTGGTACAGAGGTTCTCTTGAGACAGCGATACAGTACAAGCATATGCTTTTCAACAGAGATTATGGGGATCTCGGAATGTTTGCAGTACCTGCCAAACTTGCGCAGACCTTCCTCTCACTTGTAGTCCTGTTCATCACACTCTACATGTTTGGAAGGCCTCTTGTAGAGTTCTTAGTGGAGTTCGCCAAGATAGGCTGGTATGTATTTCAGTTCGAACCATTAACGCTTTCCTCGCTGGCGAACCAGATCTACTGGAGCCTCATCAGCATAAGATACACCACGTTCTTCTTCATAGCAGCGCTGTTCGGCACATCCATAACTATGGCCTACTTCGCCTCAAAACACACCAAGGAGAACCTGCTGAAACAGGGTATTCTTCCCGTAGCAGCCTATCTTGGGTTCTTCGTATTTATCAATGGCTACCTCTGGCTGAAAGTCATAGTCAGCATGCTGAAAGGCACAGAGAGAACATGGTGAGTAGTACTCTCTTTCATCGATCACTCCCCCCAAAACATTTTTATATTTACCACTCAATAATAACAACTATGAGAACTATTGGTGAAGGACTTGAACAGGCTGGTTCGGAGTTTGAAGACTCTTATGACCAGATGATTCAGGCTATCGAAGACGAAGGGCAGATGAGTGACTCTGCCGAAGATTATTTTGAAGAGGCGCACAGCTATATCTCCGAAGAGCTTGGAGATTTCCAAACCGGAGTGCTTTCTGCACACCAGAAAATACAGGATGCATCCGACATAGATGATGCTGAGGGCGCAACCGAGTCATTAGAAGATGCAGGTCAAAGCCTAGCAAATGCATATAATGCAGCAAGAGTTGCGTACAACAAAGCCGAAGGCGTGATTTCAAACGGTGACGAAGCAATCACCTCCGACATCTCTGCTATAGACATGTCTCAAGATATGAGCGAGCTGCACGATGCAGTAGATCAAAAGGAGCAGGCCTTTGAAATGTACCAGGATGTACTTGATACTGCATCTGCTGAAGTCGCCGAGTTCTACGAAGATCATGGCCTGATAAGCAACATGGACTTCGGACTTGAGCACCAGCAACCGGAAGAGCTTGATTTCTAACATATCCACTTCTCAATTTTTTCTATCAGAACCATCACTCCAGCACCTTCCTATCGTTGCTTTTTTACGTGGCCTCTGTAAAGGATGTGCGTATGGTGGATGACGAAGACCTCTTCTCCGCCGACGAGGACAGTGAAGACTCTGACTTTGATTTCGATTCAGACTTCGGCGAAGAAGAGGAGTAGAGGCCTTTAGTAGAGGTTTCCGGTGTGCACCATGTTCCGAGCGGCTTCCGACCTTGAGTTCCACATATCCGCTTTCTTCTTAATCAAGAAGTTTTGTAGGGAAAAAGAGGGCAGCACCTCTAATACGGCAGCAACTTTTTTAAATCTAGCTTGCAAACGTTAGGGTTGTGTCTACCAAATCCAAATACAGTCTGGACGACGTACTTACACCTCAAGAACTTCAAACGCTTCAAACCCCAGATAACATAGATGAAAGACCTGATGCAGAAGTTGTTGAGTGGGGAGATACCTCTGCAGTCACCACACCAGGTTTCTCCATAGCTTCCTCGATTGAACGCTTCCAAGGCGGAAATCTATCACCCGCACAGGAATCAGCCCTCAGAGGATTTTCCAACGAGTTTTCAGAACACGGAGAGAATGTCCTATTCATGGATGACGAATTAAGAGAGGTCCTTGGGGACGAAGTAGTCGCCAGAGTGCAGGGATTTGAAGAGGCATACGTAGCAAAGGTTCTATCCCCTGATCAAGCGATGGACATAGTTGAAAGGTACGATGACCAGTATCTGGGAGATGTTGTCCAGAGATTTGGTGAGGAGATAGATAGCAACCATGCAGTGCTACCTGCTATTTACAACGATACAGGATTGATAGAGGAGAGGCCTGTAGCACTGATGGAGGGAGAAGGCCTTATGGCAGGTGAAGACAGCATACCTGTAGAGAAGATGCTTGATGAGGAAGAGGATGATGTCGGAAAGGTAGATCCTCAGTCGATCTCCATGAAACGATATCCTGCACCGGAAGATGTTGAGGCCAGTTTTTACCTGGATGTACAGCTTCCTGCACATTACGATGAAGCAAGTTACCAGGTAGAGAACAACAGTATTGTAATAGAGGCTGATGGACAAAAAGAGCTCCAGAGCTTTGCAACTCCTCCAGAGATTATAGAAGAAGATGAAAACAACGGAGTGTACAGCTTCGAGATAAAATAAATTCTTTCTTCCCAATTTCTCTTTTTATGGAAGAGCTAATCCAGGATCTCAGAAAGATAGAAGGAGTAAAGGCCGTAAGGAAACAGTCCGGGCCTGTACTGAAGATAGAATTATTTCACCGTGAGATCCCTGCCAGCGAGGCCGTCGATATACTTGGTGATCTCAGAAGCATTTCTCAGAGTATCGTCAGTATTCTCGATGAGGCCCGCAGTGACGGAGAGTTCGAATCCTGGGAATGGATTCAGAAACCGGAGAAAAAGTATCAGGAGACTTCTCTGGGCCGAAACAGCAGTGTATCCGACAGAAAGGATAAAGGTCACAGGCCGGGATATTACCGCGTCTCAATCATTGAATGAGAGCTAGGGATACCAGTTGACTTTCTTGAGCTGGCTTGAATGCTTGTAGCTGGGGTCTGAGTCGTATTCGATCACGTATCTGACGGTGAGGTTTTGTTTTTCTGCTTCGTAAGGTATTGAGAACATTAGGTCGGTTGTTATGGATTCTCCTGGTTTCAGTGTGGCGGCATAGTTTTCTTTGTAGTTGATGGCGCCTGAGGCCGTGTAGGTCTCGTAGCGGGTGCCGTTGTACACTACGTAGAATTCGTCGCTTCTGACAGTCTCGATTTTGCTGTTGCCTACGTTTTTGAATTTGACTGTGGCGACTGCGTACTGGTTGTTGATTCTGTAAGGTGTTTTCTTGTGGACTTCGCCATCGGATCTGTACTTGTAGTAATAGATCAATTCAAGATTCTTGACGGTGTATGACACGTTCCACTGGGTCACATAGCTTTCGCCCATCGAAAGGTCTGGAACTGTCACATTGAGTCTCTGTTCTGCGATTGGCTCGGAGTCAACCCAGCCGCGGGATGGATCCTCGGTCGGCGCAATCTTGGTCCTCCAGTCAAAGAAAGATACACCGGTTTCGACTCCCTGTCTCATGAAAGTAAACTTTTTTGTCTCTCCAGGCCCTAACGTAACGTTAAACTGCAGATCCTGCAACCTGGTAGTAAAATCATCAGGATGCCTCTTCAGCAAGCGGAAACGCTCAGAACCTTTTTTCCCTCCGATATTCTTCAAAGTCAAGTTAATACTGTATTTCTCACTCAGCGAGACTTTGTCCGGCATCGAAAAGCTCACGACATTTATCTGGGTCTCGTCGGCCATGTCAGGGCTCCGAGAGGACTCCTCAGGCTGTGAAGCTGTCTGGTCCGAAGTATTGTTTCCGGTTTTCGGCGGTGTAGAGCTATCTGTACATCCTGATACGGCCACTACAGTTGAAAGTAAAAGAATTATTGCGAGCTTCTGGAATCCGGATTCCATGTGAAAGATTTCACAGGCCTTTCTTTAAGAAACAGCAGGCTGACAGCCAAGGCCTCTACCTATACTGCCTGGACCGTGCTTCCCTCTTTATCTTTCTGGACTTGGATGATGTTGTCAGCTTTTTCCCGGCCTATTCCGTGGTGTGTTATCAGCAGGATCTGGTTGAACTGTTTGACTGCGTTCTGTATTTTTTCCAGCAAGTTTTCCCGGTTATCAGAGTCTGTTGCGTCAGTTGGTTCGTCGATCATGAGGAAGTCGGTGCCTGTCATTTCTGCGAGCGCTAGCTGGTATGCGAGTGCTGTCAGTGTTCTCTGGCCTCCTCCCTGGTAGTCGCTGATAGAGTACTCGCGGTCCGCATTCTGTGGGACTCCTTTCAGCCTGTAATCGTCTCTGTCGATAGCAAGATGACTGAACTCAGGTTCTACGGCCAGTTCCTGATACCATCTATAGACCTTTCTCTCCAGCTTACGGATATTCTCCTCGCGCATTTTTGACTCGGCCAACGAGTACTTCTCAGAGGCCTCCTTCACCTCTTCAACTCTTTCCTGTAGTTGCTCCAGTCTCTCTACTTCCTCCCGAACCTCTTCTACACGTTCCTTTATTTCTTCCAGTCTTTCCTGCTCCTCTTCTACAGCCCGAGCCTTCTCTCCCCGCCTTTTCTCCATCTCCTCGACCTTCGATTTTAGAGAGTTATACCTAGAGAGGGCCTTGTCCTTGGTTTCCTCCACATCTTCCAGCCTAACATCGATCTCGTCATACTCTATTTCCAAGCCTTCAATCCTCGACTCCAGTTCATCCAGTTTTTCTCTGCGGCCCTCCAGTTTCTGGTTCTTTTTCTCCAGTTCTTCTCTGTCGGACTCTACACCAGAGATCTCTTTCTCAAGGCTATTCCTACGTTCACGGAGCTCCTCTATTTTCTCCTCAATAGATTCAGCATCTCGTTTCTCGAGGCCTTCCTCAAGAAGCTGTTTGTCCTCTTCAAGGTCCTCCAGATTCTCTTCGAGTTCTTCGATCGTGTCAGAGAGTTCTTCCTTCTCATCTTCGGCCTCTTCAATCTGCTCCTCTACTTCCTCAAGATCTTCTTTTTTGCTGGAAAGTTCCCCAAGTTTCTCTTCCTGATCCTCTTTCTTATCGATTTTTTCCTCGATCGCGGACAGCTCTTCTCTGACGTCGTCAATCCGCTGATGGTATTGGTCCAGGTTTTCCACTTCTCGGCCGCAGACCTCGCATTCTCCCTTGTCATGTGTTTTCTCAAGGTCATCCAGTCGGGCCTTTTTCTCGCTCCGTTTCTCACGCAGCTCCTTCAGCTCCTCTTCAACTTCTTCCAGCGATTTATCAGTATCGTATTCATCTATCTCAGTCTGTAACTCCTCTTTCTCATCTTCAAGATCTTCAATACGGGCCTCTACATCCTTCAGGCCCTCCGATTTCTCATCTATTTTCTCCTGCAGATTCTCTATCTTCAGTTCCTTTCTATCCAGTCTTTTGCGGACCTCCTCTATTTTCTCGGCCTCTTCCTCCACTGACTCGAATTTTTCATCTACCTGCTCCAGTTCCTCCTCGAGCTCGGCCTCCCTATCACCGATTTCGGCGTCATACTCTCGTCTGATCTCCTCTATATCTTCTTCCAGTGATTCTATGAACTCCTGCTGTTTCTCTATCTCGCGCTCTATCTTGGAGGCCTTTCTCAACTTCCTGTATTGTTCCTGTAGCTCATCTTTCTTCTCTACGGCCTCTTCAAGCTCCTCTCTTCTCTCTTCGAGTTCTTCTTCGAGTTCCTCCAGCGAGCCCTGTTTTTCTTCAAGCTCTTCCTCTGTATCTTCCTTCTGTTCTTCCAGTTCTTGTTCCCTCTCTTTTTTCTCTTCCAGGCCCTGGATCTCCTGTTCTTTACGGGATATGACTTCTGAGAGCGCATCTGACAGTATGTCGACTGTTTTGATGTCGAAGATGTAGTCCATGGCCTCCTGCTGTCTTCTTCCGCCCTCTACTTTCTCCACGAACTTCTGCTGGGCTGCGTAGTTGACGTGTTCTATCTTCTTTGAATCGAGGCCTGTGATCTGGAACACCTGTTTCCTGACGTCGTTGACTTTTGCACCACCGTCTTTCGATTCGAGAGTCTGTTCCTCGCCGTTACTTAGTAATCCTACCTCGTAATTCCCCCTACCGTTCTCTGAGTACTCCGAGACAACATAGTAGCTATCACCGCTAACAGAGAACTCAAGCCGGGCCTTCATACCAGTTTCAGAAAAATTAATGTATTCTTTCGGGCTTCGAAAGTTGAAGGCCTCTCCTGTCAATGCAAAGTATATTGCATAAAGGATTGAGGATTTTCCTGCATTGTTCGGGCCTTCTATCAGGTTCAGGCCTCCCGTAAAGTTTATCTCGGCGTCCTTCAGTTTTCTGAAGTTTTCGAGTTCCAGTTTCTCCAGTTTCACTGCTCTTCACCGAATATTTTCCTGTCGACTTCTTTCCTAAGTTTCTGTCGGGCCTCTTTCTTCAGGTTGATTCCTGATGAAGTAAGGTTCTCGTCGTCGGCCAGCATCGACGATGCTTTCTCATGCAGCTCCCTGAACTCCTCACTGCTGCCATCCAGTTCTTTTTCCAGAAATTCTTCTACACTGAAGGCCTCTCCATCAACTGTATCTGCATATCCCTTCACTCTGAGATCAAGCACTACTTCGGCCATCTCCACGTTTTCCAGTTCCGGAAGTCGGGCCTCGATTTCCTGCACCGGTATCTCTCCGGGCTCTTTCTCCGTCTCGCCTTTTACCATGACCTTGACGGCTATCCTGTTCCCTTCCAGCTGCTGGACTCTGCCAACCGTTGGTTCGACACGAGCCTCGTCTACAGGCACTCGAATCTTTTTCAGCTCCAGATTCTGCGGTATAGCACCAGTCTCTAGATGTTTTACTCCTTCAAACCCTGCCTCGATTATGTTGTAGTGGTTTCCGAACTCCGTGGAATTGAAGTCGTAATCTACTGTGCCTCCTGTGGCCGAGAATACTGTATTATTGATTTCTTTCCAAGTGTTGGGCTGGTGGTCATGGCCTATCGCCAAGTAGTCCAGATTTTTAGATGCTATTTCATCTGCCTTGACGCAGTCATCGGAGTAAGTCCTTGTAACTCCTTCGACAAAGTCGTGCATCATCAGGATATTGGTGCCATCGTTCGGTGAGAATTCATCCAGTATTTCACGCGTCTTGCTGGAGTGGTATCCGAGGCCGTAGATATTGAGGCCTTCAAGCTGTACTGCTGGTTCTCCAAACTCTTCCGGAGAAGGATCGATAAGGTGTACGTATTCGCCTGTGAGGTGTTCTATTGCGAGGCCTTTGAGTTTTCTTCCGTGGCCGTAGCTGCGATCGTGGTTACCCCGGATCATGTACATCGGGATTTCGGCGTCTTCCAGTTTCTCCAGTATTTCACGAGCCTGTTCAATTACCGTGTGCCACGGGTATACTGTGTCGAACACGTCTCCTGCGTGTATTATCAGATCTACATCTTTTTCGACTGCTTTTTCGATCAGGAAGTTGAAGGCCTGGAGGGTTGATTCTACGCGTTGTTCTGCGATCTGGCCGGGCTGTTTTCGACCTAGATGTGTGTCGCCGAAATGCATTATACGGTAGTTTTCAGAAATCTCTTGCTCCCCTCCAACAAGTTAAGCGGGAGAAATATTTATCGGCCTTACCCCGGTCTTTTCAGTTTCGAGAAACAAATCTTTCAGTGTATGGCGCTGGAGATAGACTGCGAAAGTATAGATGATATGATCAGTATCGAGCTGATAACAGGCCTGAACGCACTGGTTACGCAGAGTCCAGAGATTGAGGAAGAGGCCGAACTGGAGCATGTAAACGGTGTGCCTGTCGGCGACATGGAAGCTTTCGAGGTCGCCCGTGATGAGGATTATCACCAGTTAAGGCCTTCGGGAGAAGGCTTTATCGAGAATATAATTGAGTTTACACTGCCGCACAGCTGCTCGGAGAACAACGATGCAGTATATCTTTCCGCAGTTCTGATGAAGGAACTGGCTGAATCACAGGCTTTCGGAGAAGGAAATAAGAGAACAGCGTATCTTTCCGGAGTCATGTTTCTTATCAAGGCACAGGCCCAGCAGGGTTTTTCAAAGGCTGTCTACCCCGATCTTACGAGAGATTTCCAGGAAATCCTTCAGGAAGTAGCTGTAAGAGAGAAAGACGAGGAAGACCTCTACAGGTATATTACGTCTCTTATTCATGATCCTATGGAGAATGTTAGAGCTCGATAGTTGATACGTTGTCTTCTTCACTAGAGGTAAATTTCCGGTAGGCCTTACGTAGCTTCCGGTAGAATAGCGACTCACGCATTCTCTGTGCTGGCTTCTCCTCCGCCAGTTCTCTAAGGCCTTCTCGGTTGCTGGATATTACTTTCTCGGCCCATTCTGTTTCTTTCTTTTTTTCGTCGCTCATACATGTTAGAACCGGGTTTGAGATTTAAAATGTGCGTGGGTTGGTAAAGTAAAATGAAATATAGAATGTAAGAAAAAACTTGTTTATGGCGTTGTACGCGTCGAAGAAATCCTTAACAGGATTTAAGCTTCTACTACGTTTGTTGCCTTTGGACCTCTGTCGCCTTCTTCCTGATCGAATTCGACTTCTACGTCTTCTTCGATAGAATCGCCTTCTTCAAGATCGCTGACGTGGAAGAAAAGATCGTCGTCCATGTCTTCTGTCTCGATGAATCCGTACTTCTTCTGATCGTGGAAGAACTTAACTGTACCTTTCATACTACAAAACACCTCCTTATAACAGAACATTTGAGGGCAACCTTTATACAAGGAAGTGAAATTTCGGAGGCCTCAAAACTGCTTCAAGGAGCAGAATCCTCTACAGATGCTGCAAGCCGATAAAAAACCGGATTCTATCAGTCCCTCATCTTGGGAGCGAACTTTTATAAAACCCAGATCACAAATAAGAGATATGACTCACGGAGCCCATCACCAGGTTTCCAGTATTGCGACCTCTACTAGGGGCAATGTGAGCTTCTTTAATAAGTATATCTCCAAGCTGAATATCCTGTATTTTTGATACAGGATTAGTAGGTTGGGAAATCCTGGCCTGGCTCACAACTCAGTGGGCCTCGGGCAAAAGGACTCAACCGAAACCATTAGGTCTCATCCCTTACAAGGAAAAACTGCCTACAATACAATTACAAAAATACACAAAGACGCTTAGACGTTACGCTGCCATGAAGACAAGGCCTTAAAAGGCTTGGAGAAAATCAAAACCCGCACAGAATCTTGAAAAAGGTGATAACCTAGAACACTACGACTCCGACCACGTATAATCCTCTTGTCTTTTCTCTTTTTCTTCCGACCTTACCGTATAAAATTGGCCAGTCTTACAAACTACTTGTATGGCAGGTCCTCTGTACTATCTTGCGCTCGCTACGGTTTCAACTGCAGTCATCTGGAAATCAAGCAATCTTCTGGAGGAAACCAGCGAAAAACTTGCAGCATACTACGGCCTTCCTGCAATAGTTCAGGGAGCTGTTATCGCAGCAGTAGGATCAAGCTTTCCAGAGCTCTCATCAACAGTTATCTCGGTGCTTGTCCATGGAAACTTCGAACTGGGAGTAGGTGCGATAGTTGGCTCTGCTATATTCAACATACTGCTGATTCCAGCAATATCGGTGCTCGGCGATGGGAAAGTTCTGGACGCTAACAGAGATATAGTATACAAAGAGGCCCAGTTCTACATGCTCTCCATAGCTGTACTGTTACTGACATTCTCAATGGCCGTCATCTACAACCCCCTACCGGGAGCACTGAAAGGAGAGGTTACCCGCTGGCTTGCAGTAATACCCGTACTGGTCTATGGCCTCTACATATTCATACAGTACGAAGACACGAAAGACGGAAGCATGGAGAGAGTTGAGAACATCTCCGAGATGAAACAGTGGGCCTTACTAGCTTTAAGCCTCGTATTTATTGTTGCAGGAGTGGAAGGGCTTGTTCGCAGCGCAGTAGAGTTCGGCAACATCTTCAACACTCCTTCATTCCTCTGGGGACTTACAATCGTTGCTGCAGGAACAAGCCTTCCAGACACTCTGGTAAGCTACAGAGCAGCGAAGAAAGACGAAGGTGTCACCAGTATGGCGAACGTACTCGGAAGTAACGTATTCGACCTGCTGATCGCCATCCCAGCCGGTGTACTGCTTGCAGGCGCAACACCTATCAACTACGCAGTTGCAGTTCCAATGTTTGGATTCCTCACCTTCGCCACAATCGCATTATTCACCACCCTAAGAACAGATCTAGAGCTTTATCGAAGAGAGGCCTACTTCCTGATACTGGTGTACGCGGTATTTATTGCCTGGATGATAGCCGAAACCTTCGGATACACCAACTTCATCCCTGTATAGGCTGAAGTGCCAGCGATTTGTTAAAAATCGATGACTAACTAAGGAGTATGTCTGATGTAAGTTTCAGTACAGCGCTTACCACCGAGCTGAGAACAAGACTGGACGGAAACTTCGAGGTTATACCCGAGTACGAATCAGCTTCCAGCAGTCTGGACAGGGTTCACGACCTGGTGATTCTGGAGGAAGGCCAGATAAGGTTGATCTTCGAACTCGAGGGCGGAACAGACGGATTTGAGGATGCAAAGCAGGAGTTAAGAAAATTCTACGAGAAAGAGTCTGGTGACGAAGTGTTTTTACTTGCGGTGTGCAGTAAAGAGGAACTACTGGTGTTCGATGCCGAAAACGAGATCTATTCACAGCAGTATACTGATGACCCAGTGGAGAAGATAGCTGAGGATGTAGTCGATCTGCTTGAATAGAGAACAGTTCGAAAAACCTTTTTCCAATCCCGACAACAAACATACAATATGAGACTTTCAAGTCCAGCATTCGAGGACGGCGAACACATGCCAGAGAAATATGGCAACACTACCGAGAACGTAAACCCTCCTCTAGAGATTAGAGACGTGCCTGAAGAGGCCGAGTCACTCGTCCTCATTATGGATGATCCTGACGCCAAAGAGCCAGCGGGAAAAATCTGGGAGCACTGGACGGTATGGAATATACCTACAAACAAATCGGAAATTCCGGAAGACTGGAATCCCAAAAAGGCAGTAGAGGGAATGACAGACTTTCGAGATACTGGTTATGGCGGCCCTAACCCTCCAGATGGAACCCACACATACAGGTTCCAGCTGTACGCAATCGATACAGAACTTGACCTTGATGAAGAAGCCGGCAAAGAAGAGGTGCTTGAGGCAGTAGAAGGTCATGTAGTGGAGAAGACCTTGCTGCAGGGCAAGTTCGACCCTCTCTAATCTCCCGATTTTTCGGAGGGCGTGAAGGATGGATTCTGTAACCAAGGAGCAGATGCAGAGAATAGATGAGGAAGTACCGGAGAAATACAGTATAACAACTTCTCGGCTTATGGAGAACGCAGGCCTTCAGGTAGCAGAACTTGTTAGAGAGAAGGCCGAAGACAGAAAAATTTCCATCTACGCTGGTAAAGGCGACAACGGCGGTGACGCACTGGTATCTGCCCGAAGACTGCATAACTGGGGCTTTAAAGTGGAAGTTGTACTAGCGACCACGGAACTCGATGGGATCAGAGAAGAGGAACTGGAAATACTGGAGAACCTTGACATAGAGATAACGGCGAAAAGCTCCGACAGGAACTATCCTGTAGCACTGGAAGGATTAATAGGCTACAATTTGAACGGAAATCCAAGGCCTCCGTTCGACAGCATGATTCAGGAAATCAACAGCAACTACGAGACGGTATTCAGTATCGACATTCCTACAGGCCTAGACGCAGAGACCGGGAAAAGTTTCGCCCCAGCTGTAAGGCCTGATCACACAGTTACACTGGCCGCAGCTTTCGACACCATGTCAGAGCAAAATTCAGGAGAGATCTGGGTTGCCGACATCGGAATACCTCCCGAGGCCTACAGAGAGTTTGACAAGGAAATAGTTTTCAAAGAGAAGTCGTTGATCAGGTTTAATTAGATGAAAATTTCAATCCATGCATAGCATGGTTTCTTGCGTGTGAAACACGCGTAACCGGTTTGCGGCCGAATCACAGAGTGATTCTTTGAGCAAGTTATGAGAATAACTTGCGGCATCCGGGACTTTCGAAAAAACAAGTTTTTCTTCTAAATCTCCGGAATCAGCAGCAAAGTGATGCGGCATCCGGGACTTGAACCCGGGTCTCCACGTTGGCAACGTGACGTCGTACCACTGGACCAATGCCGCATATCATAGATGTGCTGTGTATGGGAATTTGTGGGCTGGAAGTTTTAAGTGTATTAGCCGGCCGAAATTTCTGGAATTTTTCTACCTTGACCTAGGTATTTTGAACCTTGAGGGCCAATTCATGAAACATGGTAGAGGACAAAATTTACGATGTTATAGTGGTTGGTGGAGCCTCAGCAGCTCAGTCGGCAGCAATCTATGCTAAAAGAGCTGGCAGAAGCGTTCTCGTCATTGCAGACGAGTACGGAGGGCAGATAAACAATACTGATGTAGTGGAGAACTATCTAGGTTTTAAACATATTTCAGGGCCTGAGCTCGCGGATAAATATCTTGAACATATGCGAGATTACGATATAGATGAGGAAACAGGTTATAGAGTTACTGATATTCGGAGGCCTGACGAAGTTTTCGAGGTTGAACGTGAGGACGGCGAAGAGTACAGAGGCAGATCTGTAGTTATTGCCACTGGCGGTCACCGCAGGAAACTCGGTGTTCCCGGCGAAGAGGAGTTCGCCAACAAAGGGGTAGGCTACTGTGCTGTCTGTGACGGACCTCTCTACCAGGGAGAAGAAGTAGCGGTTATCGGAGGAGGTTACGCTGGTACAGAGGCCGCAGATTATCTTTCCGACATTGCAGAAAAAGTTTACGTTCTCAGCCGTTCAGGAGTGCTGAAGGGCGAGCAGATTACAATCGACAAGGTAGAGCAGGAGGACAATGTAGAGATTATCCGCGAGGCAGAGGCAGCCAAGTTCTACGGAGAAAACCTTCTGGAAGGCCTGAAGTACGAACAGGACAGCGAAATCAAGGACCTTGAGGTTACCGGAGCTTTCATTGAGATTGGTACCGTACCGAACTCGGATATTACCGATCTCGTGGAGAAAGACGATTCCGGGCGAATCAAAGTTGATGAGGAGATGGAGACCGGTGTTGAGGGCCTTTACGCAGCGGGGGACGTTAACGATGTAGGTGTGCAGCAGTTGCAGGTTTCCGCTGGCCAAGGGTGTCAGGCAGGTCTGAACGCCGCAGACTATGTTAAGCAGATGAAGGAGTAGATTCAAGTTATAATTTTAACCAGGTAAGAATTTGGTATGCCACAGGAAACAGCAATGACAAAATGCGTGTTCTGCGGGAACAGCGCGACCACGAAGAATTCTGCAGGACAGCCTGTATGCAAGAATCACAAGGAGAAAGATCCTCGAGATGTGGCCTGTCCGGAATGCGGTATGCCTATGAAGATCAAGGAAGGCCGTTACGGGTACTTTTGGGGCTGTGAAGGCTACCCTCAGTGTCAGAAGACCTACCAGATAGAGGCCCTTGTAGATGATGAGGAAGAGGAGTAAAAATTATTCTATAGTGAGATCGTTAGGCTCGTAAGTTCCTATCCTGATGTTCTGGTACTTCTCATCAAGCCTGTTTGCGATCTCAATATCAAGATCTCTTTGAGGTTCATCTCTAGGCCCTTCTCTGTTCTCAACCATGATCCTCTGTACATGATCCAGAGGAAGTTCATCCCTCATAATTACATCGTAACACGAATCTGAATCCTCAACTACCTTGACATTCGCAGGATCAATCTCTAGGTAACCTCCTCCCCACGCATAGGCCTTAGCGCACTCTCTGCTGTCAGTCGCCCAGATTGCCTGATCTTTATCATAGACTTCTCTTTCAACATCCATCTCGGTGAAGACATCTTCCTCATCAATCGGATGGCCCTGTATAAAACCAGTCTCAGCAATATCCAGCAGACCTTCCTCGCCTCTTCCATGATAAAGTTTGTGAGTCATGAAAAACCTTCACGTGTAGAAATCTTTTATTGTTTTTCAGTGACAAAAACACAATTAGATATGTTTATCTCCCAAAAATAACTTAAGAGCCTGTAGCTCAGCGGGACAGAGCATTCGGTTCCTAGGAACTTCTGTAAGTTCCATCAACAGGAACCATGCAATGCATGGATCTAGTTCGGAAATACCGAGAGGTCGAGGGTTCAAATCCCTCCAGGCCTGTAAAATAAAGTGATATAGGAAAATGATGGGAGTTACACATGCATTGATGGGAGGCCTTCTTGGGGCCTCCAGCGCAGTTTTCACGCTAGAGTACTTTCTGGCAGCAGTAATTGCAGGTTATCTTGGAGGCCTCTTCCCTGATCTCGATCTGGCGTTCAATCACCGCCAGACACTGCACTTCCCGGTAGGATACACAGTACTATCTGTTGCAGCAGTTGCCACAGCAGTTTTCACAGCGGAGAAAGGTCTTATTATTCTCTCGTACTTTATCCTGTCAGCTGCAGTGCATTCCTGGATTGATATACTGGGTGGAGGGCTGGAGGAAAAGCCGTGGGAAGGTACTACGGATAAAGGAGTTTACTCTCACAGCTTGGATCGGTGGTTCCCTCCTCTCCAGGTAATCCGGTATGATGGGGCGCCTGAGGACTTTCTACTTACTCTAGGCCTAGGTACTGCACTATTCCCTCTACTGGCTGGTTACCCTGTAGCTCAGAAAATTGTTGTAGCCAGCATCGCAGTCGGAGGCCTGTATTCACTGGTCAGGAAGAAGCTCCTCGATGTCAGGGACTTTCTTCTCAAGGCGTTCAACAGCCTGATCGACGAGTCCTGAGAGATACGCCTCTCCAAAGAAAGCAACTAGCAGTGCTCCTGCCGAGTCAAAAAGCAGGTCCTTCATTGTATCTTCCAGGCCGTACTGTGTCAGAATCTTCGTACCTGTAACCTGTCCAAGTAGGCCAGTCATGAACTCGATAACCTCCCATACAACACCGAAGGCCATGACAAAGGCCACGAGGAACACCGGCATAAGTTTTGAAGGGAAGTGAATCTCCTCTGAGTGCTGGTCGAGCGCTCTCACAGCGATGTATCCTGAGGCCGCTACAATCGATGAGGAAAGTGCATGCGTCATATGATCCCACCACCAGATATTCCTGTAGGGGCCTAATGCTCCGAAACTGTGAAGGAATACTGCAAGAGTAATCCACAGCGCCAGCGCTGGGTCAAGAACAATATCGAGGTCTCTCTCCAGGTAAGACGGTGCGAAAGTTACAGCCAGCGAAATCAATGCATTGATGGTTATACTGAAAACTCCTTCAACAATCCCTATACCTGCAATTGCCACCAGCAAGGCCTGTAGTACTCTGGTTAACTGCGACTGCTTCCTGGAGTTAAGACCTAATCTCCTGAGTATCCTCACTGTATTTCACCTCTCTTATATCATCCGCTCTCCTCTTGAAGTAGTAGTGGAAAAGCAGGCCGAAAACCGCTCCAATCGCTGTGGCTGCCGTGAATTCCCACATAAGGTGCTCTTCCGAGGTTATCAGGGTAGTTCCAAGATAGATGTCCGAAAGCCAGCGAACCAAAGCCCAGAAACCCGCCATCGCCACAGTTACTATAGCGGTCAGAAAGACTGCGAAGAATGAGCTAGTCCTGAGAGACGTGAATTCATCCATCTCTACAACTACAAGCAACGAGGTAACGGCGACCGAAGCATAGCTGACAGCCATACCGCTGAAAAGCGAAAAACCAAACGACTTATGGACGAAAGGAAGTGATACCAGGAAAAGCAGCTCCCATGGCGCAGCAACAGTATCTCTGTATACCAACGATGGAACTACCGACATAAAGAATACGAAAGCCGATAATATCAGCCATGCAAAGGCCTCTGACAGGAAAGCGTCAACAGCAGTTCCGAGAAATACGAGAGACAGGAGCATTGAAAACAGGAAGTTCCTCTTTTTCCTCTCGTAGACAAAATCAGAGCCGAGGCCCATACTCTTCGTTGGTCGAAGAGCTTATTTAAGAATTCTACAAGAATCAGGTTATACACGGAAGGGCCCGTAGCTCAGCTTGGACAGAGCGAGCGGCTTCGGACCGCTAGGTCTAGGGTTCAAATCCCTACGGGCTCGAACTCATTACGCTGAGATTCGCACGCAATAAGCCATAAAGTATGGCTTCCAAAAGAACTTTCTCTTAGTCATCTACTATGTGCGGAGGTTGCCGAGTGGTCAAAGGCGCAGCGTTCAGGACACCGTCTCGTTCAACGTGACGGTTTGAGAAGGCTTCTGCCTTCGACGGGAAATGCGCTGTCCCTTAGGGGTTCGCAAGTTCGAATCTTGCCCTCCGCAAAATCCTGCTTATACAATTTTGTCTGAGAATTCGAAGTGGGCTATAAAGTAGCCTAGAAGAAGTGTGGCGGCTCCTAATGTCGATTGGATGAAGTTCTGATTGCTTACTCCTTGAGCTCCATATATCATTCCAACTGAGAAAAGGGCTGCTGAGAGAGCCAGATACAGCCAGTTCCTCTCATCTTCGGGCAGAACCTTATTATCTTGACGTGGGTCGATGAAGACTCCTGCTTCCACACGATGGATAACTAGATAAGAACTCCAGGCCAGCCCGGACAACATTATAGACTCCAGCAAGGCAGCCTCCTGTGCTTTAAGGAAAAGCCGGGCAAGACTCCCTGACAGAACAGCAAAGCCTGCAGATATAACCAATAACCGTCTCCAATCATAACGTAGATTCATTTTTCACACCAGTGTATTATTTACCGCCCAGTGACCTATCATGTATCCTGCACCCATTGAGACTGCCGATGTGGCGGCTAGTAAGGGATTCATCTGAAGTATCGATTCGGTCAAGGTCAAGAAGCCTAGAGCCATTAAAGCACTGCCTCCAGCAAAGGAGACCAGATCTATCCTGCTATAATTTTTGATACGGAAGAAATACTCTTTGAATATATTTTTCGAGGCCCTACCATTGTGAAGTCCTATCTGCGCAATTTTATAGCCCGAAACAAACCCTACTAGTGAAATATATACCTGGAAAAAGCCTCCGTTAAAACCTGATACAAGGCCATACCCGGAACTCACAACTATCAACCCAGAGCCTATAAGCATCCAGTACAGCTTGTAAAAGTCCTTCTTAGACCATACCCTCATCTACAGAATAGAACTCCAGTTAATCGCTTAAAAATCTATCTAGAAGAAATAGACGAAGATCCCAGAGAGGATTTATTCCTCCAGGATGCTGTCAACCGTCCTGATCTGCATCATGTTGGTGGTACCTGTTACGTTAGTAGGTATTCCAGCGCTGAGAACAAGCTCATCATCCCCCTCCGCAAGGCCTAGAGTCTTCATTCTCCGGGCCGATGCCTGCAGCATTCCTTCAACGTCTTCCGGGAACTCCTCGTAGTAAGGCTGGACTCCCCAGGCCAGCTGGAGCTGTCGCTCAACTATTTCCGAGTCGGTGAATGCGATGATCGGGTTTTCGGGACGGTACTTCGAGATATTTCTGGCTGTCGATCCGGAAGATGTGTGGGCCACGATGTACTCTGCATTGGAGTCTCTGCCAGCCTGCCATACGTTCTTGCAGATAATTTCTCTGGTTGTTTCAGGAGGCTGTTTAACGGTGTGATGAGTTATATCGTTGAGAGAGCTTTCTGCCTGCTCCACTACGTCAGCCATGAACTCTACAGTCTTGACAGGATACTCCCCGATAGCTGTCTCTCCTGAAAGCATTACAGCATCAGTACCGTCAAGAACTGCGTTTGCAACATCTGATATTTCTGCACGGGTAGCAGTAGGATTCTCTGTCATCGATTCCAGCATCTGTGTAGCAGTGATAACAGGTTTACCTGCCTTGTTGCATTTCTCGATCATCTCCTTCTGCATCATAGGGAGCTCTGCTGCTGGGAGTTCGACACCTAGATCTCCTCTGGCAACCATTATCGCATCCGAGGCCTCCAGTATCTCATCGAAGTTCTCAACCGCTTTCTTGTGCTCGATCTTCGAGATAATATGCATTTCAGAGCCATGTTCATCAAGAATTTCTCTGACCTCCTCTACATCGGAGGCCTGTTTCACGAAGCTGAGGGAGACAAAGTCGTATCCTTTCTCCGCAGCAAACTCTATATCTTCAACATCTTTCTGTGTAGGGGCTTGAAGGCCTATATCCTTTCCTGGAACATTTACTGCTTTACGAGATGATACTTCGCCACCATAGACTACTGTACATTCCGCTGTGTCATCTACTTTCTCAACTTCCAGCTCGATCTTCCCATCGTCAATCCTTACCTCGTCGCCGGCCTCAATATGGTTGATGAACTCACTGTAGTTAACCGAAATTTCCTCCTTATCGCCTCTTACATCTTCAGTTGTGAGTTTTACTTCGTGTCCAGTCTCAAGCTCTGTACCTTCTTCTACCTCGCCAAGCCTGATCTCAGGGCCCTTAGTATCTATCATTACAGCTGTCTTCTCCGATACATCGCGGATTCTGTCGTATATTTTTCCATGCTGTTCGTGGTCGACATGAGAGAAGTTCTGGCGTACAACATCAACCCCAGAATCTATTATTTCTTCAAGTTTCTGTTTTGTATCGGTTGCTGGTCCGATCGTTGATACAATTTTAGTATTCTTCATAACCTTATCCAGTTGTGAACCGAAGAGTTAAAAGGAGAACGCTGTAGCGAGGCTTTCACAAGGTTTTTCTATTCTCCGGACTCAGCTAATTTGATTTATAAAGATAAGACTGTTATTCTTGGGTGTGCGAATGCGGCCTGTGAAAATTCTCAAGGATTTTCTGGCCCGGGTTCGCGGTTGGGTGATATCTATGAGCGATAAAGATGTAAATAAAGAGAATGACGACGAAGGAAAAGAGCAAGAAGCTGGCAAGGAGCAGAAGGTTCAGTTCCCTCAGTACTTCCAGCAGAAGAAAAATGATAATCCGAACTCAACCAGTCTGAAAACTCCTGTTATGAGAGGAGTTGTTGTCTCCGAGTTCGACGGAGACCGTATCTGGGTAGAGGCCTCAGGAAACATGAAAGGCCGATACGGAGTAGAGGTACCTAACGGGTACAACCCAGAGGACTTCACACCCGGAACAGAAGTAGCCCTTGACCCAAACACGTTCAAGGTAACAGATATTGTAGAAAAAGGAAAAGACGCAGAGTTCGAAGCAATCGATACCGATGTAACCTTCCAGGATATCGGAGGACTTGACCACGTAGTCAAGTCGCTGAAGTCGAACGTAGGCGCACAGCTTAACGAGGACAAGAGCAAAAAGATGCAGGAATGGGGCATCGAGATGGACAAATCAATGCTACTCGTAGGAAAGCCAGGAACAGGAAAGACACATCTGGTCAAAGCACTCAGCAACGAGTACGACGCCGACATGTTCATGATTAACGGCCCACAGATGGTCGAGAAGTTCATTGGAGAAGGAGCCAAGAAAGTCAAGAGACTCTACGATCAGGCCCGTGCATCCGACAAGCCTGCAATCGTGTTCATCGATGAAATTGATGCCATTGCAAAGAAACGTCTCGATGATAGAAGGCACGGAGGAGAAGAAGTTGAACGTACAATGTCACAGCTTCTCTCCGAGCTTGACGGCCTTGACACCGAGAAGGACTCCGGAGTAATCAGCATCTTCGCTACCAACACTCCAGACATAATGGATCCCGCCCTACTGAACAGATGTAGTGCGATTGAGGTACCCGTACCAGATACAGAATCAAAGGAGGAAATCCTCAGAATCCACACCCGCAGGATGAACATTGGCGACGATGTCAACTACACTGCAATCGCAGAACAGTTCGAGGAAGGATTCACAGGCCGTGATATCAAACAGATCGCGAAACAGGCCGCAGTCAATGCCCTTGAGAGACATGAAGATGTCTCCAAGACACAGATCGAGATGGAGGACTTTGAATCAGCCATCAAGGATCTGAAAGAAGGTAACATGGGCGTCGAGAAGGACTTCCTTTCAGACGGCCAGGTTCATCCAAACGAGATGTTTGCCTGAGTGCAGCCAACGGAGTTTGGCTGTGCCATCTAGAAGATCTCTGATCTTCGGCCTCCTATTTTAACTTTTCTACTTTCTATTAATTCTCTGTGATAACATGAGTGTTGACAAACAGTTTGTACTTGACAAGGATGGTGCAGCAGATTTTCTGCAGGACATAATTGATGCTATAGAGAACAAGGACGCAGTAAGGCTTGAAGGACAGAACTGGAAGGTCTCTCAGCCTACCGACGACAAAGTACCGGTGAGGATTTTCTCAGATGAGGAAGGCCTTGAAGTCATGTTCAAGGTACAGGGAGAAGCGGCAGAAAAGGAAGAAGAAAAAGAAGAGGAGTAAGAAGTATATCAGCCTTCTGCTCTTGAAGTTGTGACATACACGCTTTTCTTATCGAAGATAAATTCCTCTATAAACGCTGTCAGGTGTACAAGAGCCTGGAAGAAGAAGTAGGCCCACAGAGTTATCGCTGCAATATATTCAACCCTGTAGTGACGTTCTCCCTGCATAAAGTCTTGGAAGAACACAACGTAGGAAAGTGTGAAAGGTGCTATTCCTGCCAGTGTCCAGAGAAGGCCTGAGTGAGGAATATATGTTGCGGTATTAACTCCTAGATATGATAGAACCATCATCGGCATCAGCAGGATCAGAAATGTTGGTACTACTGCATAAAGCAGTGTATAAGCTCCATCTATCCTCTTCGTCAGCGAGAGATCGGAGTCTCCTGTAAGGCCTTTAGTATGCTTTACAGCTACCTGCATCCAGCCTCGTGCCCATCTCTTTCTCTGGCTCCACCAGGCCTGAAGTGTATCCGGGTTCTCTTCGTAGGTGATAACCTTAGGATCTACGATAATTTTCTTTCCGGCGTGATGGATTTTCGTCGACATGTCAATGTCTTCTACAAGTATATCCTCATCAAAATCTCCTAGCTCATCGAACACCTTACTACGGAAGAAAGCCTGTCCACCTCCAAAGAACGTGAATCCTCCGAAGATCTGACGTGCATAAATATCAATCTTCTCGGCAATATGGCGCTCAACAGTAGCGTGGAGAGAAAGCAGAGAATCAGTAGGATTGTAACCGAAGCAACGACCTTTAATACACCAAACATCCTCGTCTTCAAACCATCTAACTGCCCTTCTAACAGCGTTCGGCTTGAAACAGTGATCTGCATCAATACTTGCAATAATATCATTTTCCGCGTACTCAAGAGCATAGTTAGTGGCCTTGGCCTTTCCACCTCCTTCCTCATCTCTCCTGACTGCTTTCAGAAAGTCATATTCTTCTGCAGCTTTCTCTGCAATCTCCTCTGTACCATCTGTCGATGCAGCTTCATAACAGAGAACTACTTCATATTTATCTTCAGGATAGTCTAACTCTGCGCAGGCCTCAATAGTTTCTTCAAGCACTTGTGCTTCATTGTATGCAGGTATAACTACACTCACAGAAGGTAGCTTTCCTTTTAGCTCTGGTGGTTCTATGTCCTTGAATGAGAAGATTGCTGATACATAGGTTCTGCCGATAAGCCCCATTAGCGCTATCAGTAGAACCGTATTCAGTGTTCTAATGTATGTGTTTGTAATGAAGCTTGGGCTCAAAACTAGCGTAATCAGTAGTACCGAGATTGCGGAGTATTTCATAAACTTAGACAGGGAGAAACCCATGTCTTCCGCTGGCTTGACTTCCATATCACATTTTTTCAGCAAAGAAGTTTAATAACCAAACGGAGGAACTCAAGAATTTATCCTTAAAGCTTAGATCTGAAATGATCAACAATTTTCTCCAGCTTCCTCTCCTTCTCCAGAGTGCTGCTCGAGTTAAGGAAGTCCTGAACCAGTTTATACATGTAACCGTTCACATCTCTCAGCTCCTCTATACGGGAACCAGTGTCAGGAACCTCAAGGCCTTCCACCTCGTACTGCTTCTCAACCGCGAACCGGAGGACTTCATACATCTGAAACCTTTTCTGGCCTACATCATCTCCTCCAACAGCACCCATCATTTCATCCAGCTGCTCCGAGATATCTTCAGAATCAGAGGACATTTTAACCACCTATCTTCTCCTCGATAGCCTGTCGGGCCTCACCGCCATCAGCCTGGCCATTGGTCTCCTGCATTACCTGGCCCAGAAGATAGTTGAGGGCCGAATCCTTCCCGTTCCTGTAGTCCTCAACAGCTTCTGGATTCCCCTCAAGCACCTGGTCAACAGCTTCTTCAAGCGAGAAGTCCTTCTCATCCGGCAGCTCACCATCTCTTTCATAGGCCTGCACCAGTTTCTGCATGTGAGTCTCTCTTTCAGCTCTTCCCAGAACTTCCTCAGCAACTCCTTCTTCAAACTCAAGTCCATGTCTCCTGAATTCCTCCAGGAGACCAATCACAAGGCCAGTATCAAAACCAGTATTTAACTCACGGAACTGCTCCTCAATACCAGCGGAGAGAACAAATCTGGCCTCCTCTTCGTCGAGACCTTCATCTTCAAGTTCGCTGATGTCCTCCTCAGTGAACTCCACAATATCTGATACCTCAAAATCGAAGTCTGATTTTTCAAGGCCTTCCCTGAAGTTTTCTGTGTCAATTATTACTCCTTTCTGGCTGTCGCCTGTAGTAAATGAAATTCTATTTTCTTCAAGAAGCCTTTGATCGACAAAGTGTTTCAGTTCTGATGAGAAAGGATGTACAGTTCCTGATTCCTGGCCTGTGATCTCCAGCGATTCCTCCGGATCCACCAGCCTGTGTTCCCCGAATTTTCCTGCTGAAAGTATTCTGTCCCCGGGGAGAACGCAGTGAAACTTTTCTCCATCCCGTTCAACGATCAGGCTTTTTGCGATCTGAGAGGTCTCTACTCCTCTCTCCCTTGCCGCGTCGTCGCAGTCAAGCGTTGGATTGTCCTGATGGACGATCTCGTATTCCAGGCCTTTTTCATCAAGAAAATCGTCGGCCTTCATTTCAGTCCAGCTGTTCCTTCAGCTTTTCGCGGGCGGTTTTTGGATCGGCCTTTCCCTGTGATTTCTGCATTACCTGTCCTACAAGGAAGTTGAGTGCCTCTTCTTCACCTGCGTGGTAGTCGTCGACTGCATCAGGGTTTTCCTCTACGACTTCTTCCACGAAGCTGTCGATCTCTGATTCCTCAGCCTTGAGGAGATCTTTTTCCTCGATTATGTCATCAGGTTCTCTAGGGTTTTCAACCAGTTCTCTGAGAAGCTGTTCTGCGTTTCTATCGGAGATCTGATCTTCGTCGAGAAGGCCGATGATTGTGTTCAGCCAGTGGATCTTCAGCGGAGATTCGGAGTACGTCATGTCGTTGTAGTTCAGGACTTTCTTCAGGTCTCCCGTCATCCATGAGGCCACCAGCTGTGCATCGTACTGCTGGGCTAGCTCCTCGAAGTGCTCTGCAATTTCAGGATCCGATATCAGCGATTCAACTATTTTCTCTTTCAGGCCGTACTCTTCCTTGAACCTCTCGAATTTCTCGTGCGGAAGCTCGGGGATCGTCTCTCTCAAGGCCTTTCTGTAGTTTTCGGATAGCTCCTGTCTTGTAAGATCGGGGTCGAAGATGTATCCGTAGTCTTCCTCCGTTTCCTTCTCTCTGAGTTTCTCTGTGATCTCCTGGTTGGCATCGTAGTTCCGTGTTTCCTGTTCTACTTCACGGCCTCTCTTCTTCAGCTGTTTCTGTCTTGAGATCTCGTAGCTGAGGGCCTGTTCAATTCCCTTGGTTCCTGTGATATTCTTGACTTCTACTCTCTGCCCCCCTTCAATCGAGATATTTGCGTCGGACTTTATTGCGAAGTCTGACTCCGGAAAGTATACCTCCAGGTACTCAAGCATCTGTGCGAGCTGCTGCAGGTAGGCACGGGCCTCCTCCGGAGATTTAAAGTCTGGATCTGTTACGATCTCCAGTAGCGGTGTTCCGGCCCTGTTGTAGTCTACTTTAGTATAGTTTGATTTTCCGATCTGGCCTCCTTCGTGGACGAGCTTGGCCGGGTCCTCCTCTATGTGCAACCGTGTGATTCCAATGTCTTTTTTCTCGTCGCCGACCTTGACCTCGAAGCTGCCTTCCTCTCCTACCGGTACCTCGTACTGTGTGATCTGGTAGTTCTTGCTCATGTCCGGGTAGAAATAGGTCTTTCGTGAGAAAAAGATATCTTCATTGATGTCGCATTGAAGGGCCTGTGCTGTCTTCACTCCTCGGGCCAGTGCCTCGTCGTTGAGTCGTGGCTTGCTTCCTGGGTGGCCTAGGCATGTTTCACATACATGTGTGTTCGGTTCGTCGGCCTCCCTGTTTGGGCAGCCGCAGAAAAGTTTTGTATCTGTGTCAAGCTGTACGTGTGTCTCTAGGCCTATTTTTACATCGGTCATAACAAGAAATCAAGCTGCAAGTCTTTTTTACTTTTCTCTTCCGTAGCCCATCATCTCGGTCATGAACTGGATTTTCTCCTTCGCGTCTTCCTTCTCCCAGTCGACTTCTTCTAGGTATTCGTTGGCTTCTTCCGTCAGGTATCTCGACAGGTTCTCCGAGGCCTCCATTGCAGGGGTGTCCTCAACTATGATGTCGTAGGCCTCTTCGAGTTCGTAGTCTCCTGGATCTTCTTTCTGTATTATCTCTGTCAGGTACTCTCCTTTCTGGTTGAGTTCTTCATCCGGGTGAGTGTGGAGGAATCTCTCTGCCACATAGATAGGTACTGTGTAGTTGCCGTCTCTGATGTCGGAGAATCTTTCCTGTCTGAAGTCAAGTACATCGTCAGCTATCTGGAAGGCCTGTCCTGCGTTCTCTCCCCACTCGCGTATTTCTTCTCCTTCGTACTCTGTAGATATTTCTGCGAGAGATCCTATCAGGCCGAAAAGTTTGGCAGTCTTGCCTTTATCAGCGGTAACCATTCTATCCATTACATCGAGATCTCCACCTAGATAGTTAGGTTTCAATCCTAGTTCATCGTCACCGATCTGCGTTCCTGTCAGGTCGAGATTCTGGCCGTGAACCAGGCCGTTCTCAGCGTCTCCAAGAGCGTCCCGGATCTGCTCCCTGTCTTCCGCAGAAAAGTATTCGCTTGAAAGCTCTGAAACTATATCCCTGTTCCGGGTCTTGATATCGATGAAGTAGTTATTGGCCAGGCTTTCAGCAAGATCTTCATCGCCAAGAAGATCAGCCATGTGGGCATGAAGCGTTTTCTCACCGTTCCTGACCTCGTCGCCGTCCTGGATATCGTCGAGGCCCTTGGTGTAGAAATGTATCGTTTCGATCAATGTAGCGACCTTCCCAAGCTCTTCTTCAGGAACATTGGAGTCCAGAGAGTCCACTATCTCCTTGTAAACGCCAGGCCTTACTCTTTTCTGGTCGGGAGACAGCATCAGTTTTGCGCCCTGCTTCTCCATCTCGTTCAGCAGATCGTCCTGCTGCTCTACCACTAGGCTGTCCGCCATGTTGTGAGATATCTCGGCCCAGAAGTCCTCATCGATCATAGGTAGCGGAGGGCCTTCTGTCTCTGCAACTTCATCTACTTCCTCAAGCAGAGTGTTAACGTATTCTGTAGAAGCACTCAAAAAGTATTCTCCCCTCCTGAAAAGATTTCAGGCCTGCAAACTTTTTATTTATAGAGCAACCTGCTAACCTGAATAGGTATAGGCCAGATCCAGGATCTTCTGCTCCTCGAAGTGATCACCAACGATGTGAAGGCCTGTTGGCATACCCTGGCTTTCTCCGTTAGGTATAGATATCATCGGCATGCCAGCAAGGTTAGGCCCTACTGTCAGAGTATCCATCGCGTAGATTTCTTCAGGAGCCATTGATTCGGCCTCTTCGATCTTGGGGGCGATGTTCGGCATTGAAGGAGAGATAACAGCATCGTACTCCTCAAACACTTCCTTGTACTGGTCGATTATCTTCTGTCGGACCTTCGCGGCCTTGATATAGTATTCATCCCTGTAGCCTGCCTGACGGGTATAGGTTCCTAGAAGAATCCTTCTCTTAGCCTCCTCTCCAAACCCTTCTGATCTAACCTCTGAGAAGTATTCATTGAAGTCATCGAAATCTTCAGGATCCATCTCCATGCCGTAACGCATGCCGGACATCTTTGCCAGGTTAGTCGAGGCCTCGCTCATCGCAAGAACATAGTAAGCTGGTACTGCAACGTCTGCCGAGAGAAGCGGCATATCAACTTCCTCAACAGTAAAGCCTTTCTCCTCCAGCTCCTGGATAGAGGCCCTGAAGTTCTCCATTACTCCTTCCTCAACTCCTTCAAGTTCAAGGTACTGTTCTGGCACTGCAATTTTGCCTTCTGCTTCGGAAAGGTTCTCGGAGTACTCAGGTACTTCCTTGCTTGACATTGTCTGGTCGTTCTCATCTTCACCGGCGATTACCTCCAGACCTTTTGCAACTCCAAAGACTGATTTGGCAAGGACTCCAATCTTGTCAAGAGAGTTAGCGTAATCTACAAGGCCATAGCGAGAGACTCTTCCATAGGTCGGTGTGATACCGACTACACCATTGTATGCTGCAGGATTGGTGATCGAGCCTCCGGTTGATTCTCCCAGAGAGATCAATGGCTGATCCATTGCTGCGACAACTGCTCCAGCTCCTCCAGAAGAACCTCCAACAACTCTTTCTTCATCGTGAGGATTTCTCGGCGTGTCGAACGCACAGTTAGTGGAGAAAGTTCCAAAGCCGAATTCGTCCTGATTGGTTTTTCCGTAGAAACGGGCGCCGGCCTCCTTCAATCTTTCAACTACTGTAGCATCGAATACCGGCCTGTAGTCCTCCAAGATCTTGCTGCCTGCAGAAGTAGTAACTCCTTCAGTACAGATAGCATCCTTCACCACGAAAGGGATATTCTGCAGAGAGCCTTCTTTCGTCTCTCCCTGCTTGATCTCTCTCATGAAGCTCAGTTCTTCGTTTCTATCCTGGAGCTCCTGGTAGAATTTTTCGTGATCTATTTCTTTCTCGCCTTTCAGAACTTTTTCCACAGTCATAGCCAGAGGTTAGGTGAAGAATCTTAAAAATTCAATCTTCAGCACGCCGCACTAATCTCTCCTAACACAGTCATCGACATGGAAGTTTTTCCCACATGAAGTACATTTCGGAAATAGAGGCCTGTAACCCTGGAAACTCATTTCTCCTCCGCACTCAGGACATTCCAGATTCATCATTAATCCTCCAGAAGATGGAACTCTATCTCCTCTTCCTTGGTATCAAGTACGGCTACGGAGAAGCCTTCTTCCTGGCCCGGCAGCCTGATACCACCAGGATTTAACTCCACAGTCTGGCCATCCTCATCGAGCTTTCTCTCGTGGGTGTGGCCCCGGAAAACATAGTCGTAGTTCTTCTCGACGAGGCCTTCCACTATCCCCTCTTCGGTTCCATGGTATACTGCTATCTCAAGGTCTTCGATTTCCAGCTCTATTATATTATTGTGGAACTCTCCGAACTGCTGAACCGTAGATTTCAGGTTCCATTCGCCGTCGTTGTTCCCTCTTACGGCGTAGAAATCAAAACCCCGATCGAAAAGCTCTGCCGTGAACGGCGCGATCATATCGCCGCAGTGAACCACTTTTTCCACACGATCATCGAAGAAATCAGCAGCCTTGTCGGCAAGTTCAATACTGTCGTGGGTGTCGGATACTATGCCTATTTTCATCAGTACAGTTTAAGCGCTTGGGCCTTTGAAATGGCCTTCTTCCTCGTTTTCCGTGTTGCGGAATACTTCCTCTCTGTCAAGAGTCTCCTCTTCCTCGTCTTTACGAGTCTTCGAGTCGACATCTACAGGATGGAAGGCAGGTTCTACATCCTCTGTATCTACCTCATCAAGTGATGAGAACTTCTCAAGGATGTTATCGAAATCCTCCTTGAACTCCTCGGCCTCACCATCTTCAAGTTTGATCCTTGCATTGTCGGCCACCTTCTTTACTGTTTCAATATCTACCATAGGTATTTATTCCGGTTGAAACTTTTAGAAGAATATCGATGAAACACAGCCACAACCTCTATTTCATGTGGAGGGCTGATTATTGAGAGATTTCAGAACCTGTAAGGCTATTTTAGAGATAATATGAACGGTCGTGAACAATCAGTGTTAACTGCGAGCGAACATCGATTGTATGGCTAAATGGCCGAAGATTTATAAACAAGCTTAGAAAATGTTAGAGTATAAGACTTGATCGTTGTTCGTGGTGGGACACGAACTGGGATCGATCGTTTCAAACTCATTGGGAAGTGAGTTTGAGTCAGACTTGAATTGGGAAGTTCAAGTCGGGAATCGTATTATCGAAACATGTTGGGAATTTGGTTCAATTAGTTCTATCGTAGAATTAGCTTTGCCGCTTTAAAAAGGTTAGGTTAAGCCTTGCCGGGGGCGGGTCAACACAATGGAATCTATAATCGACAACACGCCAGACTCTCAGAATGAAGGCCAGAATGCCACAGAAAATCTTGATGATGTAAAAGATGCTAGAATCCTAGTAGTAGGAATAGGAGGAGCTGGCAACAACCAGGTAACCAGAATCCAGAACAAAGAAGTAGAAGGAGCTGATACTGTCGCTATCAACACAGACAAGCAGCACCTAGAGATGTCCTCCGCCGACAGAAAAATACTTGTAGGAAAAGACCTGACACGAGGTCTCGGAGCAGGAGGAAAACCTGAGAAAGGCGCTCGCTCCGCTGAAGAAAACAGGGCCGAACTAAGAAATCTATTCAAAGAAGCCGACATGGTCTTCCTCACCGCAGGAATGGGAGGAGGAACAGGTACAGGCGCAGCCCCAGTACTTGCAGAGATCGCAAAGAAAGAGGACTGCATCGTAATCGGAACAGTCACAATGCCATTCAGTATTGAAGGCGCACGAATGAGCAAGGCAGAAGACGGCCTCTACAAACTAAGACAACATGTCGACACAGCAATCGTAATTGAAAACGACAAACTACTTGATATCGCAGGCGACATGCCTCTCGACCAGGCATTCGGAGTAGCTGACGAACTGATCACAACAATGATCAAGGGAATCACAGAGACAATCTCCAAGCCTTCACTCGTCAACCTGGACTATGCAGATGTCCAGGCAGTAATGAACGAGGGCGGAGTCGCAGTAGTCGGATACGGAGAGTCAGATACAAACAATAAAGGAAAAGAAGCGATCCATGAGGCCCTCTCCAATCCATTGCTCGATGTAGAGTTCGACGGAGCAAACGGAGCACTACTCCATGTTGCAGGAGGCGAGGACCTGACACTCAACGAGATCAACGACGTCGGCCAGCTGGTAACGGACAAGCTCGACAATCAGGCCCAGGTAATCTGGGGCGCACGAATCCGCGACGACCTGCAAGGAAAACTACAGGTAATCTCAATTATCACAGGCGTGAAATCACCTTACGTCCTGGGAGAACTTGAGGAAGACGAAGAGACCGAGGTAAAAGGAGACGTAAACGACCTCGGACTTGAAGTCATGAAATAAACTCGAAAGCCGGAGGCTTTCTGGGTTACCAGAAATTCTCCAAATTTCGAAAAGGCTGGAGATCGGAGATCTTCTGCTTCACAGAAAATCTCTGATTTTCGGCAAGGAGGCCACCCGGCCTCATTAAACCTATATTACGGAGGAAGGCCTCTACTCGAAAACCCCTCCCCCCCCCTTCGACAGGCTTTCCTCCCTAAAAACCTATATTTCAACAGGCGAAGGCTACCAAGACCTCCACGCCACCGACAAAAACCCCTCCCCCCCTTTGTTTTGGCGTGGAGGCCAGCCTTTCGCCACTTATTCTCAATTATTTCTTTTCGATCGCTAAACCAAAAAGTTCTTTACAGTTAACAAACAAAACAGAGCTATGAAAGCTGAGAACGAGGCTATTCTTGGTCTTTCAGGCCTTCTAGCCTTGCTGGTTCCGGTAACTTTCTACACTACTGAAACACCGCTACTGGCAGGACTTTTCTCACTGGCCTCACTTGGCATATACAGGTACTGTGACAGAAAGATGGCTATGTCCAGCCTAACCGACCTGGACGAGCTGAAAAGCCTTTATGTTCAGAAAGGTATAGAGGCCATTATACTTCTGACTGCTGTTGCATCGCCGGTAGTTGATAAAAATGTCGCGGTATCCGTGCTCCTACTGGTTTTTGTAAGCGAAACCATTCGTGAAGAGGCAGAAGCTGTCTCGAAGACCGTACTGACATCTTACGCAGGGTTCGAGATCAGGGCAGCAGTCCTAGGTATAGGCATGGTCTTCCAGTCAGTGGCAAGTTACAGCCTGTTCTATGCGCTTGTTCTGGTAGGAGTCCTGACTGTCTACGAGCTGGGAAGAACTACTCATATCAGCCTGGAAAATATCTGAAGTAGATGGCTTTTGAGGCGGCTAAATTTTCCTGGCAGCCTCAGGTATTTAATTTTTCACTGCTCCTTCATTAATTATGAAGGCACCAATATGTAACGTCTGCTTGAAGAGCGATGTGCTCTGCAGCAGTTGCAAGGAGAAGTACGAGAACGGTGAAATATCCGATCTGGAAATCGAAATCTCAAGGACACTACAGGATTTAAGCAACGAATACGGCTCGCTTAGAGACTCAGAAATCAAACACGCATACGACACAGAAAACGTCGTAGTAATCGTCACAGCAGAGGGAGACGGAGCCAAAGTAGTTGGAAGAAGCGGAGACATCGTCAAGAAACTCGCAGACGAAATCGGCAAATCAATCAGAGTAGTTGAAAAAAGCGAAGACGACAAAGAAGTCATCAAAGGCCTGCTCAGCCCTGCTGAAATAGAATCAATCAACACAGTTTTCAGCCCTGACGGCCAGTACAAGAAGATCGTCGTCGACGAAGACTACGAAGGAAAGATCAACCTCTCCAACGAAGAGTTCGAAGAACTAATCGAACAGATCACAGGGGAGAAGTACGAGCTCTCCTTCGAATAAAAAACCTCTTTCTTTTCCCTTTCACTTTCTCATAATTAGACTGGATCTCTCCCTGGAAAGAATATCGATATCTTCAGGGCCAAGAACACTTTCTCCAGCAGTCTCAAATCCGAGGCTGCGGTAGAAATTGACAGCATTTTCATTGTCCTCAAATACTTCCACCACAAAGCTGGAGAAACCTTCCGGAATCCGGGCAAAGGCCTCCTCCGCCAATGCAGTACCAACTCCCTGCCGCCAGTAATCAGGGTGAACAAACATCGAACGTAGCTGGACCTCGTCTTCATCTACAAAAGAGTCTGCCTCGCCGTTCCAGGCCATACGTATCCTGCCAACCACTTTACCGTCTTTCTCAGCTACAAGAACAAACGTCCCATCTTTCTCAGTTCTTTTCCTTATATCTTCCTCGGATTTATGGAACTCAGAACTCTGTCGAGCCACCTCCACCTCTTCAGAGGTCAGAAAGCTTTCCTGGCCCTGAATCCATGATTTCCTGCCCAGCTCCTCCAGGTCCTCAGTGTCGGAAGGCCTGACCTCTCTGATTTTCAACTCCATCATGATTGTTTTAATTAATCTCACGGTTTAAATCAACTCTATGAGCACAGAGAAAAACGCAAAGAACTTCATCGTTGTAATCGACCAGGAGAAGATAGAACCTGACCTGGCGAAGGAGACCGTCATAAAGTACGATCCATTGAACAGGTCAGGAAAAGAAGGCGGATTCCGCCTCGATGACGAAGGCCACCTCCACATCGACAACGAAAACGTCATGGAGGCCCACAAGATGGCGATCAACAAGTACCCATACGACGGAGCCATCCAGCTAATCCGACTGGACAGAGAGTTCGGAGAAAAAATCCACCAGTACGGGGAAAACGCATTCAGACTCTACGGCCTACCAGAACCAAAAGAAGGCCGGGTAACAGGAATCCTCGGAAGAAACGGGATCGGAAAATCCACGGCCCTGAGAATACTTGCAGGCGACATAAAGCCAAACCTGGGCCAGTTCGAAGAAGAACCCGACTGGAGCGAAATAAAGAAAGAATACCGTGGAACAGGCCTCCAAACCCATTTCAACAAACTCGCAGAAGGAGAAGTTACCTCGGCATTCAAGCCTCAGCAGGTCGATAAGATCCCTGAGTACCACGAAGGGACTGTAGAGGATCTTCTGGAGATAGAGGATGAACGAGATGTTATCGGGGAAGTTGCAGAGAAGACCGATATCTCACATCTTATGGACAGAGAGCTCGACGAGCTTTCCGGCGGAGAGCTGCAGAGAGTAGCTATTGCATCGACAATGGTGAAAGACGCAGATCTCTACATGTTCGACGAGCCATCCTCATTCCTGGACGTAAAACAGCGCTTGAATATTGGAGAGGCCATCCACGCACTTTCGGAGGATGCAGCTGTACTGGTCGTAGAGCACGATCTGGCGACGCTCGATCTCGTATCTGACGCAGTACATGTCTTTCATGGAGAGGCCGGAGCCTACGGAATGGTATCGAACGCTTTCTCGACAAGAGAAGGGATAAACCAGTACCTCGACGGCTACCTCAAAACACATAATTTACAGATCAGAAGCGAATCCATCGACTTCAAACGGACCAAAAGAAGCCAGGTGGAGAAGAAGGCCTCCGTCTTCGAGTACCCAGAGCTAGCGAAAAGCTTTGGACAAGGAAAGTTCTCACTGGAAGTTGACTCAGGAGTGCTCCACGAGGAGGAGGTTCTCGGAATATTCGGAGAGAACGGCCTCGGAAAAACTACCTTTGCAAAAATGCTGGCCGGCGCACTGGAGCCAGATCAGGGCCAGTCCCCTGAAGTCGATCTCTCATTCAAACCGCAGTACTTGGAATCTCAGGATGCAAACGTTGAGGCCGTAATTTCTCAGCATGTCAACCCTGAGAACAAGAAGTTCAAGAACCGTATTGCAGAACCCCTCGGGATCGAAGATCTCTACGAGCAGAACATCAACGACCTATCCGGCGGAGAGTTACAGAAAGTGGGCGTCGCGATCTGTCTGTCCAGAAACGCAGACGTATACGTACTGGACGAGCCATCGGCCTACCTCGATGTAGAATCAAGAGTGGAACTAGGGAGAGTGATAAAGAGGTTCGCACGGAAAACCGAGAAACCTGTCATGGTAATCGATCACGACCTCATACTCCTAGACTATATCTCCGACAGAGGCCTTGTATTCGAGGGAGAGCCAGGAGTTGAAGGCTATGCAGATAATCCTTCGAAGATCGGAGAGGCTATGAACAAGTTCCTGAAACTCGTGGATCTGACATTCAGGAAGGATCCGGAAACCGGGAGACCTCGAGCCAACAAACCCGGCAGCCAGAAAGACAAGCAGCAGAGGAAAAAAGACGAGTTCTACGAGCAGAAAGCGGTGAAGAAAGAATGAAGAAAGAGGACATAATCTTTGACCGTGGTGACAATGAGATAGTATTCGTCAAGACAGAAATCGATACTGAAGACCTGGCAGAGGTCGAAAAGCCGGAAGAACTCAAGGAGAGAATGAAGAAAGAGGAAGGCCTTGTACTTGAGAACGCAACCATCACAGCAATCTTCAGCGACGAATTCGCAGTACATCTTCATGAAGACTCGAAGATCACGCTTGATGGAGAACAGATCTACCCTACAGATTAAACATTTCTATAAGAAACATTCTACATGAGTAACTGGACAGCAGAAGAAATGCCTAACCTGGAAGGAAAAACAGCTCTAGTCACAGGAGCAAACTCAGGCATAGGATTTGAAGCCACGAAAAAACTCGCACGGAAAAACGCAGAAGTAGTAATGGCCTGCAGAAAAAAGGAGAAAGGCCTTGAGGCGAAAGAAGAAATAGAGGCAGAGATTGAAGGCCCCGACCTGAGAGTAATGCAGGTAGACCTGGCCTCACTTGACTCAATCCACGAAACGGCAGAAAAATTCAAATCAGAATACGAGAAACTTGATCTACTGTTCAACAATGCCGGAGTAATGGCTATCCCAAGAAGAGAAACAGAAGACGGATTCGAATACCAGATAGGCGTAAACCATCTAGGCCACTACGCACTCACAGGCCTGCTACTGGAAAAACTGGAAAACGCCGATGACGAGGCCCGAATAATTTCTCAAAGCTCTATTGCTCACGAAAACGGCGATATCAACTTCGAAGACATCAACCACGAAAAAAGCTATGACCGCATGCAGGCTTACTCAGATTCCAAGCTTGCAAACATTCTTTTCGCCAAAGAACTGGATAGAAAACTGAAAGAGGATGACCTAGATATCAAGGCCATAGCTTCACATCCCGGCGTCTCCCACACCAACCTTTTCAACGCTGAGGAAAGCCAACACAACATAATAGTCACTAAACTAATGGGTCTAGGCCTGAAACTGTTCGGCCAGAGCCCAGAAAAAGGCTGTCTCCCAATGCTTTACGCAGCAACCTCTGAAGAAATTGAAGGCGGAGAATTCATCGGGCCGGACGGATTCAAAGCAATCCGTGGCAGTCCTGAGAGACAGATACCTTCAGAGAAGGCCCAGGATGAAAAACTGGCAGAAAGACTCTGGGAGAAATCAGGGGAAATGACCGGCGTGGAGTATAACCTGTAGAGTTCCCTGCCGGCGAAAGTAGAGTAATTTAACAGTAAACCTCCAGACTTGTTACTGAATGCAGGCAGAAAAGGAGTTAAGATTTTCAGTACCGGAGATATCCGAGGCCCTGGGCTTTCGCAGAGAACAGTTCCATCCTGACGAACTTCTTTCAGATGAGGAGTTCCCTCTTGACTACCCTGAGACAAGGCCTGAGGACAAGTACGAGGAATGGAACAGGCCTGACCTGAGAGCTTTTACCGATAATATTGGTGCTGCCTGGGAGGACAAACTAGCGGAGAGATATGACATGGATACTGTAAGAATCGGGCCAGTAGATCTGAAGGTTACGGAAGGAAAATTCGAGGATTCTCCGGTTCAGGCCAAGACAGCCTGCATAATAAACAGTAAAGGTCAGAGAGACGACGGTAGCTGGAAAACACAGCCAGGCCTTCTATACGTCAAAAGGCCAGAGATGGAGAGTCTAGCAGAGATGAATTTTGAAGATACATGTCTTGACCCGGATGAGTACAGCCCTCCAGCGCTTCTGCACGGCTCCGTACATTATCCACGCGAAGACATGCCTAAACTACCGGACAGCGTTCCAACAGCTACTATAGAATCACCTGATGACCGCAACTACAGTTTTGAGACAGCTTATGTAGGAGAGATAGTAACTCCTGTAGGCCCGTTATACAAAGACAACCAGGACGCGTTTAACAGCGGATCCAGACAGGCCTGGCCTCTTAACTGGAGAAAGGCCTTTGGGAGAAATATAGAAGATGAAAGTATTATGAGGTACTGGAGAGACTGATTACTCCTCTAGCTCGAACTCCAGTCTTTCCACGTTCTCCCCTTTGGAAACCCTGTTAACTATGTTTATACGGCCGATCTCATTGATGTTGTCGACGTGAGTTCCTCCACAGGGACAGATATCGTCTTCACCGATAACCACCACCCTCAGCGGATCCACGCTTTCAGGAATCAAGTCAAGGTTGGTACGGCCTTCGGTCATCTGCTCTTCTACCAGTTCACGCGCCATCTCTTTCTTCCGGACTTCCAGGCCTTTCTGGATCAATGCATTGGCCTCTTTCTCTATTTTCTCGACGTCTTCCTCGCTGAAATCTACAGGTTTGAAGTCTATCCGGGACTGGTCTTCGTGTATCTGGTTGCCGGCTGTCGTTGCATCGTACTCCTGCAGTGCAACCCATGAGAGAATATGCTGGGCAGTATGCATCCTCATATGTTTGTAGCGTCGCTCCCAGTCGATCTCGCCATGTACTTCCTGCCCTGGCTCCGGGAAATCGCCTTCAATGTAGTGACGGACTTCTCCATGCTCTTTCTGCACATCGACTACTTCTGCCTCGCTACCATCCCACGAAATCTTTCCCTGGTCCGCCGGCTGTCCGCCACCCTCCTTGTAGAACAGGGTTTCCTTCAGGCAGATATAGTTATCCATCTCCTTTACCTTGCTTACCTCGGATTCAAACTCCTTCTGGTACTCATTGTCCGGATAGTACAGAAGCTCTGTCATATCACAGGTTACGGCCTCCAGCTTTAATGCAGTTACTGTATTCAGACTGTCAACCAGGCAGCACCAAGTTCAGTAAAGTGACTACTATACCTGCAGCACCCATCCTTGCAGCCGCTACATACAGTTTCTGACCTGAGATATTCCCCATGTAAACACCGAACGCGGAAAGAAGGGCTACACCGATGGCTACTGAGGCAACTGTAGAGTACAGCATCCCGATCGCAGGTTCAAAAAGGAAGGGAATCAGCGGCAATAGTATACCAATCACCGGGCCTAAACCGCTGCTCAACGCATTGATGACGCGGCCCTGCTTCTTCTGCCTGTGGATCTCGGTACCTTCCAGACCTGTCATCATAGGTTCTTCAAGCTCGTGAACTTCAGCCAGTTTCTCTGCTCTCTCAATCTCCCATACACTCCAGATACCGGAGGTCGCAAGACCTATACCAGCGCCGACTCCGACCTTGAACACGGTAAGGCCTGTAGGCACTCCTGATAGAAAGCTTCCGACCGCTACTCCTGTAGAAGTCAGTGTTCCGTCGAATCCATTGGAGATGAAGTAGCGTCTGGATATCTTCCGGACATCCTCTTTCTGCCAGGCCTGTTTCAGGTCTTCAAACATTGTTTACTTGTCCTGCGGTGTCTTGCTTTCCTCAACCATTTTATCGCCGTAAACGATTTCATCGATCGAGTGAATACTGCCACCCAGATCCTCTATGGCCTCTCTGACTTCGTCATCGTCAATTTCCTGGCCTTCGATTGTTACTTTGAGATTTCTTACTTCTTCATCTATCTCATAAATTGTCGCGTTGACACCTTCTACTCCTGATGCTTTTTCCACTTCTTCTGCGAACTTTACCATACTCGGACTGTGAGGTTTGAGGACGTCCAGTACTAGCCTTCTTATCTTCGACATGTTTACTATATCGGAGAAACTCAGGTTTAAAGTAGAGGGTTTAAGAAGTTTGTCTTCCAGTGTTTTCCTTGTATGGGACGTGTAAGACAAACATATGTTAAGAGACTTGCCAAGGACCTGGTAAGTGCTGACGAAGAAAGATTTTCCGAAGACTTCGATGAAAACAAGGAAGAACTCAAGGACATGGACGAGTTCAAGTCAAAGAAGCTGAGAAACAGAGTTGCCGGCTACATTGTAAGAGTAATCGACAACAAGGAAGATTAAAGGCCTCTGAAGAATACTGCAGCTGACGAAGCCAGTAAAGCTACCAGCTGGAGAACGCCAAGGCCTGGCACATCGAAACTCCTCTTCGCATCCTTTCTAACGTACACAGGTATCTTATCCGTATTATTTATACCAAGATTATGGTTAATTGTAGTTATAGTCAGGTACTGCTGGCCTGTCGTGGATTCATCAGGAGAAACTATTATGTTAAACGTCTTGGAGCTATCGCTCGGCAGAGAGTAGCTTTTGGAGGCAGACCCATCAGGGAAGTGAGCATTCACACCTGAAAGCTTCGTCTCCATCCCGGTCTTGTCAAAGTCCAGAGGATTTCTCACAGTGTACCTGAAGTTTCCAGGACTTCCCGAAGAGGTAATAACTCCCGAATAACTGTACTCGCTCTGTGTCTGAGTCCTGTAACTGTTACGGGTAGCTCTCCTGAACCGGAAAACCTCCGAAATAGTATGCCATCTATCCGAAACCGTAACATTCCACCTGTATATTTTACCTGCCTTATCAGCATTAGCCCAGTCATAGGTAACACTTGTCCTAGGAGAGACACCAGTTTCCTCCTTCAGCAACTGGCCTGTATCCTGATTATAGATTTTGACAGTCAGATCATTCAAGTTCTCGACATTGTTCTCGTCATCCACGTAAGCCCTCAACTGCACAGGATCACCGTACGCAGGGTTCAAGTTCTTCGGCTCAGAAGCATAAATCTCAGGCCTCGGATTCCTAACATAGTAGCTATGCCGGTAGACAGAGTGTGCTCCGTAAGGCCCAACTATCTCGCTGGTAATATTGTACCATATCCGAGAATCATTGTTATCTATCCAATTAGTTCTCAAAACGCCCTCAGAAGGCTTATTGTAGGAAACATCATCTCTGATCAACGTTCCATTTTTGTATAGATCATAGGTTCCCTGAACAGTATCAGGGTAGTAATGTGAGAAATCCAGCGTGAACCTAAAAGTGTCATTCCACTCCACCTTATCCGGCGAGGTAGATTCCAAGGCCACAGGATAACCTAGGGACTTCTTATTGTTCTGTTCATCAGGCTCCAGTATCTGACCCTCTCCTACAGGCAAGCTGTCAAATACTCCCCGGAAATCGAAGTGAGCCGATATCCTGTCAGCATCCTGAAAGACATTGTGATTCGCCCCAACGCTAAAATTCTCTAAGTAACTTCCACCAGCAGAGATTGGAGGAATAGTACGGTTAATCAAATATCCATCTTCATCGTATATCTTCAGGTAACGTTCTTTCGATACAATATTGCCTTTGTTTCTCAGAGTTACATTGATATAGACCGTATCCTCAACTCTACTGACATTCGTCTCCGAGACATTGAGATCTACATACTTGACATCCTCAGTCCTCTTATCATCAAAATAATACGTTTTAGTTGATCCCTCTACATCCAGTGTTAGGTAGGACTCACCTGTTTTAACGTCTGTAGAACCTTCCTCCCCAGGATACCATCTAAAGATCTCCGAGTGATATCCAGCAGAGGAATTAACGTTGTTCCTAGTATATCTAGTATAAGGCCCGCTGAGATCGGTAGAGGAATCATAGCTGCTTATAGGGATTGCATGGTCAGGTAGGACCATATGTAGATCTGCACTGGTTTCAGCCGTCACCTCTTCCTGAATAGCACTGTAAACCTGATTCACAGTATCATCGGAAGCAGCATACCAGCACTTGTCACCATCATCATTCTCGGAAGTATCCATTTTACATTGAGACGCTTCGGTCATAGACTCGAAGAAAGAAGTTTTTGCTCCCGGATACATAATCCCGTGAACTTCAATACCTGCAGCTCTTGCCGCGTCAGCTTCATCCCCTGGGTCATCGCTGCTCTGAGCATCTGCCAATACAACCATCACCTGGATAGGGTTACTACCGCTATCCAGGAGCTCCTTTGCTCTAGTTACACCACATGCAATACAAGAACTCTGACTATTCTCCCAGTAGTAATCAGCAGCATTTTTGGCGGCAGACTTATCACTAGTTAATGTCTGCAACTTATCTCCCAACTCTGCCACCGCAATCTTATCCCCCTTATCAGTATTTGCATTATCAATATAGTTCTTAGTAGCTGAGGCTACATCATTTCGATTACTGCCCATACTGCCCGAACCATCCAGAGCAAACGCCGTATCGATAGGCTGATAGGGATTATTTATCTTATACGTAAAGTTGCTCTTTATCTCTCTACCCATTACGAACTCCCCATCACCATCAACATCATCTACATCCTCACTTAGATCGCTGGCCGAGGCTGTCTGGCCTGAAGCAGCGCCTAGAAGAAGGAGTAAGAGCAGAGCTACGACAGATTTTTGCATCTCATATAGTTATGGGCTAGGCTAGAATTAAAGATTGTTGGAGCAGTTAAACACCAAAAACTCAGAATTATCAATCTTTACCTACGAAAGTGGCCTATGGAAGAGATAACTGAGAAAAATACCTTTTTCTTTGATATTGAGAGAACATTGCTGAGATGGGATGAGACTCTTATCGGGGCCGAAGAACTGGTTTCCAGGCTGAGAGATGCTGGCAAAAGAGTAAGATTTCACACGGATAATTCCTTGATTTCAAGGAAGGCCTATGCCCGCAGACTTACCGATAATGGAATCTCTGCCGAGGAAAGCGATATTCTCAGCTCCACATATGTTGCCACAGAACATCTCTACAAAAACGATGTTAGCTCCGTTTATACTGTTGGAGAGTCGGGCCTTATAGAGGAGCTGGAGAGGAGAGACATCAAGGTTTCCAGAGATGCCGAGAATACTGTTGTAGGCCTGGATAGGAAGCTTACCTACGATAAAATTTCGGAAATCATGGATAGAAGCAGTAAAGGCCGGATTTTTACGTTGAGCAATCAGAGATTTTTCGAGAAGAGTTCAGGCATGCAACCTAACCAGGGTGTGATTAATGCTGCGATCAGAGAGTTTTCAGAAACCAAGAACCTTGGTAAGCCATCTGAGGAGTTTCAAGATATTTTCCGCAACTACTTCTCCTATTACCCGGGTAACTCTGTGATGATTGGCGACAGGAAAGAGGATATTATCCTTGGGAACGAGCTAGGGATGACGACTGTAGCAGTTATGTCGGGAGAACTCGATGAAGAACAGCTACGTAAAGCAGAAGGCCTTGAGGAGCCAGACTTTGGTCTTTCAAGCCTTCACCGTTTGAGCAAGAAGATTATTTAGAACTGGGAAGAAAGCAGTTTAAAGAATTGCACTGAAATAACTGTGTTAGGTGAACCAGCTATCGCAGACGAAGACAGAGTTACGATCACATCCGCACTACCGTACATTCACGGAGTACCACATCTTGGAAACATGGCAGGAAGCGTATTGCCAGCGGAACTGATGCATAGATACTATGATGTAATAGGAAAGGAGAATATCTTCATCTGCGGCGGCGACGTACACGGAACACCGCTCGAACTCGAGGCTCTGGAACGCGGAGAAGACCCACGAGATATCAAAGACAAGCAGAACAGGAAAGTTAAAGAGGCCTACGATAGCCTGAACGTAGACTTCACTATATTCAGCGATACTCACAGCGAATACAACAGGAAACAGACGCACGACATGTTCGAGGAGCTTTACTGCAGCGGCCTGATCAACGAGAAGACTCAGAACATGGCCTACTGCCAGGACGACGAAAGATTCCTTCCTGACAGATACATTGAAGGAGAATGTCCTCACTGTGGAGGCCTTGCACGTGGAGATCAGTGCGATGACTGCGGAAAACTGGTTGAGCCAACCGAGATAGAGAATCCGGAGTGCCAGATCTGTGGAGGCCACAACATAGAGTTCAGAGATACCGATCACCTTTTCCTCGATCTTACAGAGTACAAGGACCGGATCAGAGAATGGATCAAAGAGGAAAATCCTGTACCTGAGAACATGGAGAAGCAGATCCTGCACGACCTGGAAGAGGCCGAGGACCGATCGATCACGCGTGACCAGGACTGGGGATTCGAGATTCCTGTAGAAAGAGTAAATGAAAGAATTGAGGACCAAGGCTTTGACGTGGAAAAGCTTGATCCCGAGGTTTACGATGATAAGGTCCTGTATGTATGGTTTGACGCACCGATTGGCTATATCGGGTTTACCAGAGAGCTCTTCAACGATTCAGAGGAATGGAAGAAACACTGGAATCAGGATGCAGACATATACTATTCTATCGGGAAGGATAACGCTATTTTCCATACCGTAATATGGCCTACAATGCTACTTGGTGCCTCCAGCGAGGATATAGAGTATGGATTGCCGAAGTATGAGTTTATCCAGCAGTACCTAATGTGGGAGGATGGCGCCTTCTCCAAGTCCCGTGACAGAGGAATCTTCATCGATGAGGCCGTAGAGTACTATCCTGCGGATTACTGGCGGTTCTACCTTGCGAAAATGCTTCCGACAGACCACGACACCAACTTCTCGTGGGACGACTTCGAGGCAGAGATCAACAACGTCTTGAACGATACAGTCGGGAACTTCGTCAACAGAACCCTCAGCCTCGCCGAGCAATGGTTCGACAACGAAGTACCGGAAGCAGATCTAACGGCGAAGGACGAGGAAATACTAGAGGAAGCCGAAGAACTAGTCGAGGAGTACAGAAACGAGTTTGAGAGCCATGAACCTAAAGAGGCTCTTGACTCATCTCTGGATCTGGCAAGACTGGGAGACCGGTATCTCTCAGAGGAAGAGCCATGGAACAATGAAGGCCGTAGAGAAGAAACAATCTATGTAGCCATCCAGATTATCCACAAGTTAGCCTCGACACTCTACCCATTCATTCCGGAAAGTAGTGAAAAAATGATGGAGATGCTTGGAGAGGATACGGAGATTGACAGCGAGGAAGACTTGCTATCAGAAGGCTCTATCGAAACCGTGGGAAGTGGCAGAGAGCTTGGAGATAGAGAGATTCTCTTCGAGAAGATCGATGTCTCAGAGTACAAGGAGGAAGATACTATGGATGAAGAATCAGAAGGTACAGAAGATCACGTCTTGAATGTCGAAACCGTTAGCTTCGATGAGTTCAGAGAGATGGATCTACGTATAGGTCGGATCGAAACTGTTGAAGAGCATCAGAATGCCGACAAGCTGTACAAGGTAAAAGTGAATGTGGGCGATACAGCACTTCAGACCTGTGCAGGCCTCAGAAACCATTACGCAAAAGAAGAGCTCGAAGGCCGTAAAGTAGTAGTTTTAGCGAACCTTGAGCCAGCAGAGCTGAGAGGCGAGAAGAGTGAATGCATGATGCTCGCTGCCGAAGATGATTCTGGTAACGTTTCATTGTTGACCGCCGATCAGGAAATGAAAGTAGGGAGTGAAGTAAAGTAGAAATAAAGAGAAGGAGAGTTTACTCAGCCTGAACTTTGCTGAGGCCGTAACGCAGGTTTGTGGAGCCTGTACCTGCTTCTGGCTCTTCGCCAGGAGTTCTTTCTTCTTCAGGTTCTAGGCCAGCATTAACTGCTTCTTCTACAGTCATTCCTCTCGACATGTCTTCCGCGAGGATATTTCCGCTTTCGGAGCCTCTTTCTTCTCTACCACCATAGACTTCTGCTCCAGCTTCCCGTAGCTGGGCCTCTGCTTTGGCCTGTTCTTTTTCAAATACTGCTCCGTATCTATCGCCGTCGATCTCTACAATTGCATCGTAGTCGGAGACGTTATTATCTGCAGGGCCTTCCTCCACAGTATCAGCTTTATCTCTTAGGGTTCTATATGCTTCTCTGTTGTCCTCGAAAGTATGTAGATCATCCATTGAGTTGTTCACCTTATAGTTGTTACTTACTCATAGTAACTATATAAACCTTTTGATTTTTGCAGAAATCTACAGCAGTTCTACTCCCTCATCGTCTTCAGAGGATTGCGGTTCAAAAACCGGGCCTCCAGCAGTTTCATCTAGGCTTCGGGCAGTTTCAATATTGCTCTCTATATCGTTGTAGACATCCCAAGATACTCCTCTACTGCGGGCAGATTCAGCAAGCGATTCAAGGTCTAAGTTTTCTGCCATCTCAACTGCTCTCTCCCCTACAGCATCAAAATCACCAATATACTGGACGAGATCGTGTTCCTCTGCAGCACTCTCGGCCTCGCTCTTCACAGCTGAGTAGACTCCATTGATACTGCCTCCAGCGTTCTCGAAGTCGAAGGCATAGAATCCTTCGGAGTCAGTAGAAGTATTATCAAGAATATCGCCCTGCCCCATCAAGGCCTCGAAGGCATAGGTATCTACCAGTGATTCTGCAGCGTGCTCAGAGGCCTCTAGTTCTCCCTCACCTCCAAGTTCCGAGGTGATTAAAACACCTTCTTCAGAGTCGAAAGATGCGTCTGGAACCCTGATATCGTAGTCTAGCTCATCTGCCAGAACCTCTGCCATTAAATCATAAGAGGCAGATTCTTCATCCTGAGGCCTGACAAAAACATTACTGCCATTGTATTCGGCGACCTCCATCTCTTCCGCGTTTTCTCCCGGAGAGTAGCCTCTCTCATCAGCAACCTCCATGAAAGGCCTTACATCCTCAAGATCTTGGTAAGTAGGGCTCCAGTTATCCATGTTTTTATCAACTCCATTTTGCTACGATCAGCATTCCTATCTTTGGTAGGTCTCGGCAGTTTCAGAACCTTCCAGCTCAAGACCTAGATCCATCTCCGTTCCATCGCTGTTCAGGTGGTTGTACATCTCACGGAACTCTTCGAGCTCCATTTCTTCACCAGATCCTCTCTCGTAGATCTCTACCTCAGAGTCGTCTCTCTGAGAGAGCATCTGGAAATCCTCATCGAAGTTATCTGCAATATACTCTAGTCCTGCTACTAGGCCCTCTTCATCGAATATACTGATCTTCTCATAGGCCTCGTCTCCAGTGTCAATTCTTTCTCTGGATACCCTGTACTCCTTGCCGGAGAAAGTTCTATCCATATCCTGTCTTCCCTCTCCAAATCCGTTCATGGTATCACCCAGTCTGTACTGTGATCTTTTTATGTTCGATTTTGGAGCCGCCTATCTCAGCCCTCAACTCATCAAGGGTCTCATTTGCAATAGTTTCGTATTCAGTTTCAGTCATAGCAATCATATGTTACTATTTAGTAGTCACAAAATAAAAACCTTTTGGTCGGAGGTCTAGTATCCTGGAAAAGTATTTGAAGCTGAGGCCATCTTCACCAGATAGATGGCAAAGCCTGCTGGAAAAGAAAAACAGCTCCCGAGAAACATAAACTCTGCCGACTCAGTCCCTGTCGACGATATAGATTTCAGATCAGGTGAAAAAGATAAATCAGTTGAAGAGCTTCTGGACGAACACAAAAGACTGGGAGTCAGGCCTTTTACCGCAGAAGTACAGGAATTTGAAAGATTGGATGAGGGTCGACGCTCCGATATCCTCAACAGTATAGACCAGTCCGTAGATCTGGAGACAGATGAATGGATGGAACCAGACTATGAAAACGCAGATATTGAAGTAGACTGGGAGAAACTGAAAGAAGCCTCCGATGAGGAGAGAAGGTTTGAGAAACTTGAGGAAAAATACACTGGGCCTGCAGGCCTTTTCCAGTTGTCTGTACAGCCGGATGATGATATAGAGTGGCAGCCAGGCGATTTCTTCTCCATAAAACTTCCCGAAACACCAGGCCTTGATCTTCAAGGCCATCAGGTACCCGAAGTTCGCAGGGAAACAGCAGAGGACGAGACTGTTTTCCGGGCCTATTCTATCGGTTCCTCACCGAACGATGATGCCATTGATTTCTACATCAAAAGGATTCCGGATGAAGCAGTTACAGAACAGTCTCTAACCCCTGTACTGGATGCGAAGATGAAGGAGGCCGATGAGATAACCTTGAGAGGGCCTTACAGCGATGAGCTTTCGATAAAGGAAACTTCCGAGAAGGACATGGTTTATGTCTCGACCGGTACCGGCATGGCCCCACTGAAAAGCATGATAGATTTCAGCCTGGAGGAAGGCCTTGACAGCTTTGAAGGAGAGGAAAGGGATATGTATATCTTGCTCGGCGCATCCTATGAGGATGAATTACCGGCCCACCAGCATTTCCAGGAACTGGATGAGGAAAACGAAAACATACATTATATCCCTACAGTCAGTAGAGAGAGTCTTGTCTCGGACTGGGATGGTGAAACCGATTACGTACAGAACGTGCTCTCAGACTATGCCGGAGACGAGATCGATATGGAAAATGCCGAAGTATACGTCTGCGGAATGAGCACGATGGCACAAGGAGTCAGACAGACAGTAGAAGAACTAGGCCTGGACACCGAAAACGGGAGCTACCACGAAGAAGTATTCGACTAGAAAAACTGCGTTAGAAGTCTAGTTTATTTGAAATTTCAGGCCTCACACTTCTTTATGAAACTCAAATTCCTTGGAACAGGTGGAGGCCGTTACGTCACCGGTGAGCAAAAAAGGAGAACTGCAGGAATAATAGTTGAGACAGAGGAGACAAAGTTACATGTTGATCCTGGGCCGGGTGCACTGGTGTACGCCAACAAGGAACTTGAGAACCCGGAAGAAGTTGAAGGCCTGATAGTTTCACACGCGCACCTCGACCACGCCAGCGATGCAGAACCAATCATTGAAATGATTACCGAGGCCTACAGCAACCAGGCCGCGCTTTTCGCCAATGAAACCGCTCTCAACGGCTACGGCGACATCGAGAAATCAGTCTCGAACTACCATGAAGGTCTCTGCTCCAGAGTTGAGAAACTGGAAGAAGGATCGGAATACGAGTACAAGGACGTAAAGATAGCGTCTCAGGAGATGTTCCACGGCGATCCAAGGACACAGGGCTTCACCTTGGAGACCGAGGAAAAGAAGATCGGTTTCTGGACCGACACACAGTACTCGGAAGAACTTCTAGGCCTCTACAAAGACTGTGACGTAATAGTTATCTACTGCACTCGGCCTGAAGGAAACTCTGTGAAGAGTCATACCGCGATCGGTGAAGTACCGGAAATAATGGAGAGTACTGAGGCCTCGACATGCATCATCACACATTTCGGCTACTCTCTTTTGGACTCTGATCTCGACGAACAGAAAGAATACATAGAAGAGAGAATAGATGGAAAAGTTATCTTTGCCGATGACGGCATGGAGTTCCCGGGAAACAAGAACCTGGCCAGCTTCTAGAAAAATTTTAAAACATTTCAAGGCCCTTTCTTCTGTATGAGAGCTGCTGGCTTACTGCGGAAAGGTGGATGCTTTGTACCTCCAGCAGCTGCTATCGAATAATCTGAACTCTTTAACTAATGAATTAACCGATTTCTACAGATTTTTGTCTAAAATTTATGCTATGAGTTTCTACCTGAATTCAACGGTTTCACGCTTTGAAAGTTTAAAATCATTTAAGAATCATTTCAGCTTATCTAACCGAGGCCTCTAAAAATGGAAGGAGACTACAATCCGGAGAAAATTGAAGAGAAATGGCAGCAAAAATGGGAAGAACAAAATACTTACAGGTATAAAGGAGGGGAAGGAGAAGTATTCTCCATCGACACACCACCTCCAACAGTTTCAGGAAACCTGCACTTCGGCCACACCTACGGCAACACGCTAACCGATTTCCAGGCCCGCTTCCAGCGCATGCAGGGCAAAGACGTTTTCTTCCCGTTCGGATACGACAACAACGGTATTGCAAGCGAGAGGCTGACAGAGAAAGAGCTTGGAATCAAGCATCAGGACTTTGAACGCAGAGAGTTCCAGAAAAAGGTTCGCGAAGTCTGTACCGAGTACGAACAGAAGTTCGAGGACATTATGAAGGAGTTTGCTTTCTCCATGGACTGGTCGAATACTTACAAGACTATCGATCCGGAAGTTCAGAAAGTTTCCCAGCTGTCCTTCATCGATCTATACGAACAGGGCCGAGAGTACCGTGAGAAAGGCCCGGCAATCTGGTGTCCGGAATGCGAGACAGCAATCAGCCAGGTCGAGACGGAGGACGCGGAGCGGCACTCACACTTCAACGATATCGAGTTCCCTCTGGCCACAGGCAACGGCTCAGTTATAATCTCTACTACAAGACCTGAGCTTCTGCCAGCGTGCGTCGCGATCTTCGTCCATCCCGAAGACGAGAGCAACGAGCACCTGGTCGGAGAAAAGGCCGAAGTCCCGCTTTTTGACTACGAAGTCCCTATAATTGAAGACGAGAGAGTCGACAGAGAGACTGGTACAGGCGTCGTCATGTGCTGTACGTTCGGAGATCAGAACGACATCGAATGGTACCAGGCCCACGACCTCGATCTCAGAGTAGCAATCGACAGAGACGGCACAATGACTGATCTGGCGGAAGACTACAAAGGCCTTGATACGAAAGAGGCTCGTGAAGAGATTGTAGAGGATCTAGACAGCGAAGGATATCTAATTGATCGCAGAGAGATCACTCACACAGTCCAGGTCCACGAAAGATGCGATGAAGACATCGAATTCATGGTTACAGAGCAGTGGTACGTTGAACTGCTGGATCACAAGGACGAGTACCTTGAGGCCGGCGAAGAGATGGACTGGTTCCCTGAGAAAATGTTTACACGGTACAAGAACTGGATTGAAGGCCTTCAGTGGGACTGGTGTATCTCCCGACAGAGAGACTCCGGAATTCCGTTCCCTGTCTGGTACTGCGAGGAATGTGGAGAAGAGATCATAGCTGACAAGGAGGACTTGCCTGTCGATCCTATCCAGGATACTCCTGTAGGAGAATGCCCGGAATGTGGCCACGACGAGTTCAGGCCTGAGAAAGACGTATTCGATACATGGGCCACCTCATCGCTAACTCCGCTGATCAACGCTGGATGGCACTGGAACGCAGAGGAAGAGGAATACGAGATGGAGAGGCCTGAGCTTTACAAGTTCGATTTGCGGCCTGAAGGCCACGACATCATCAGTTTCTGGCTTTTCCATACAGTTGTCAAGTGCTACGAGCACACAGGAGAAACACCTTTCGAAGGCACTATGAATCACGGGCATGTTCTCGACGAGAACAGGGAGAAAATGTCGAAGTCACGAGGCAATGTTACAACACCTCAGGAGATCCTCGAGGATTATCCTGTCGACGCGGCCCGTTACTGGGCAGGCGCAGTCAAGCCAGGCGACGATCTGCCGTTGAAGGAGAAAGATCTGGTTTCAGGGGAGAAGTTGCTGAGAAAGCTGTGGAACGCATCCAAGCTAGTTGACGACTTGACACCTGCAGAGAGACTGGATCTTGAAGAAGATAAACTGGATGAAGTTGATAGATGGATCTTCGCAGAACTGGACGATACATTGGAAGAAGTTACAGAACACATGGAGGCCTACGAGTTCTCCAAGGCCCGTGATAAGCTGCGGTACTTCTTCTGGCACACATTCTGCGACGACTACCTGGAGATCACAAAGCAGAGGCTCTCAGACGAAGATAAGAGCTCTGCACAGTATGCACTGCAGGAAGTTCACCGCTCAATCGTCAAGATGTTCGCACCGTTCATTCCTCACATCACCGAGGAGATCTGGAACCAGATGCATGACTCGGGATCCGGAACGGTTTCCGATCAAGAAGACCTGTCTTCGCAAAGTATTCACCGCAGCAGCTGGCCTGAAGACTCGGGAATTGAGGCTGACCTGGAGGCCGGAGAGACAGCGATGGAAGTTATCTCCGCACTCCGGAAGTACAAGTCCAGCAACCAGATGGCGTTGAACGAGGAACTCGAACACGTCACAGTCTACGGCAACATCTCAGGGATGGAAGACCCTATCAAGGAGGCTATGCATATCGAAGAGCTCGAGTCAAAGGATGGAGAACCGGAGACCGAGAAGAAGATCATCGATATCAGCCTTGATTACTCTAACGCCGGCCCTAAGTACGGCGACAAAGTCTCCGAGATAGAAGAGGCCCTGGAGAACAACGAATGGATGATCGACGACGGCCGATTAGAGGTTGCCGATGAGCACCTGAAGCCGGAGATGTTCGAAGTCCACGAGGAACGGACTTACACAGGAGAAGGGGAGATGCTGGAAACAGAGAATGCTCTCGTTGTAATCAGGTAATCTTCCTCTAACCTCTCTTCTTTCTTACCTCTTCTTTGCTTTCTGAAGTAGTTAAAAGAATTCAGGCCTCTTATCTTCTACATGAGCCAGAATCAAAACCACGATGAAATGAGCAAGTACCAGTTGAAGAAGCTGGTCAACAAGCTGGAGGACATCAGAGGCCGGAACACTGAGCTTGTATCGCTGTACATTCCTGCAGGATACGACATGTCGAAGATCTCCGAGTTTATTACATCCGAATCTTCAGAGGCCGAAAACATCAAGTCGAAGCACACCAGGAAGAACGTGAAGGCCGCCCTTGACAAGATTTCCAGGAGGGTGAAGGAGGAGCCTGTTACCCCGGAAAACGGTGTTGCTTTCTTCGCAGGAAATGTCTCCGAACGCGAGGGACGGCCTGATATCCAGCTGTGGGAGGTTATCCCTCCTCAACCGATCGAATCACGCAGATACCGCTGTGACAAGGAGTTTGTTCTACAGCCTCTGAAAGATATGATCGTCGACGACCGAGTTTACGGACTGATCGTTGCCGACAAGAACGAGGCTGCGATAGGATACCTTCAGGGCTCCTCAGTGAAGACCGCATATACACTATCATCTAATGTGCCTGGAAAGACCAGGGCCGGAGGACAGTCGGCACAGAGGTTCGCCCGTTTGAGAAAGGAGATGCTGAAATCCTTCCTCCAGGAGATAGCGGAGAAATCGAAGAACGCATTCATGAGTAAGGCCCGCGAGGATAAGCTGCTGGGCATCATTATCGGAGGCCCTGGATTTGTGAAGGACAAGCTTGTCAGCGATGACTACCTTCATCAGGAACTTCAGGACAAGGTTATTGCGAACAAGTCGCTGGGCCACTCCGGGGAAGGCGCACTGAAGGAGCTTGTTAACAAGGCGGAGGACGATATCGAGGACTCTGCTGTTGTGCGTGAAAAGCAGTTAGTGAACGATTTCCTTGAGAACCTGAAGGAGGAGAACGGGAAATCCGAGTACGGCCTGGAACCTGTAATAAAGGCCCTGAAAATGGGTGCTGTAGATACCATTCTCATCTCGGAGGACTACGAATCTTTCAAGGCCGACTACGAATGTCCCAACGGCCACGAAGATACAGTCTTCGAAGAGGAGGCTGAGATAGAGGATTCAAAGGAGTGTCCTGAGTGCAATGAGGAGATGAAACTCGAGGAGATGCAGGACATAGTCGATTACATGGCAGGTAAGGCCGAGGAGATGAGTTCGGATCTTGAGATTATCTCCACTGATCACGAGGAAGGTCAGAGATTGATGAATATGGGAGGCGTTGCCGCCATCCTGCGGTACAGAATCCGTTAAGCAGATTTTTCTATAAGTATAATGTAGAGATCGCGGGCCTTTCTGTATGCGATAACCGAGCCAACTGCTAGGATAACTGTTACTATTATCAGCGTGGAGAGGCTGTCGATCAGGCCTGCTATTCTCTCAAGGTATTTTTCGCTGCCTACCCACCAGCCAATCATCCCGAGAATGAAGTTACGGGGCATCATTCCGATGAAAGACCATATACCGTACTCTCTCCAGTCCATCTGGAAGAGGCCAGCGCTCCCGGAGATGAGTGAGAGAGGCACGATAGGTACCGCACGGAAGAGCGCTACATAGTATTTTTCCCGACCTGAGTCGAAATGGCTTTCCAGGTGCTGGACTTCCTCCCATTTTACGTCCAGATATTTACCGTACTTCTTGATGATCGGAGGGCCGCCGTAGTAAGCTGCGCCAAAGACGAAGTAGGAGCTGAGTACCGATGCGATAGATGCAGGTATCGCGATTATAAACAGAACCTTTACTACTGCCGCCGGCACTGTTGCGGCCTCTATCAGCAGGAATCCGGCAGCCATCGGTATGATAGGGGATGGAATAGGGACGAAAACTTCTTCGATCACCATTCCAAGCATTACTGCGAGAACTCCATGCTGCTGGATAAGCTCGAAAAGCAGCTGTACAAAACCATCTAACATAGATTTCAGTTACTCAGGGAGACTTATGAAAAGGAAGGAGGGCCTCCCTCAGAGAAGGTTTTGCAGCAGTTTCCGGAGGTATGAGACTAGGCCCTGCAGGTCGTACTTCAGGCTATCCACCAGATCCGTACCCTGTCTGAAACTGTTTTCAGGTATATCCAGCTTCCTGATAGTCAGATTTTCTGCTTCACGGGAAGGCTCTGCCGAGTACACAGGGTAGTCGTAGCTGTTTATCCTGTCGAGACAGTTACTAAACTTTTCTCTACTGTCGTACTTGCAGGGAGTCATATCCAGGTACTGGGAGAATATCTCCCACTTCCGTTCAGGACTGTCGACCTTGCCGCTTACATTAAATTTCTCGTAGAGCCGGGATAGACGGCCTCCTCTCGACACGTAGTTCTTGATTATCAGCTCGGAGTAGGCATAGCCAAACTCTCGGTGCTCAGAATCGAAGCTGGACCAAGTCTTCATGAAATTCAGGTCATTCTGATAGTAGTTCCAGAGAACCTCAGGATCTCCTCTGGAAGGAACAAGGCTGTAGGTATTGTCGGAGGGATCAGGATCCCAGCGAATATCATCGCCAAAAACCTCTCCAGGAGGCCTCACATCCCTGTCCTCGCTGCTTAACTTCTTCCTCACAAGAAACTCAACGTATTCAGCAGTTCCCTCATCGAAGTAGGCCGAAGAGGTCCTGTCCCAGTTAAACTCACGGTCATTCAATCCGTGAACTGTCTCATGCGCCAGCACAGGTATATAGTCAGAACCTATATTCTGCCGGACCATCATCGAACCTCCGATATACTCACCGGCACTCCAGCTGTTCGCCACCCTCCTGTACACATCCTCAGGCATTGAAGCAACCGGGAACCGCTGGAATTCCTGCACAACACCTGTAGTACCTATCGAAATTTCATAGGCCATCGATGTATTCCCCCGATAATCTCCGAAGAAAGAGTAGTAACGGGTCTCATTCCCTTCTCCGAACTTTACACGGAGTGATACCGGGCCTTCTCCTCTGAACTTCAAGGTATTATTTGAGTAAGATGTTTCAAAACCGTAGCTTTTCCAGCCTGAAATTAAATTATCGACGTGAAGCACTCCACGGCTCTCCTCTCCGCTAAAACCTGGCAGAGATAGTTCTCTCTTGTAAAGGCCCCTGTATATCTCCTCGGCGTCTGCCGTGACATTCATCACAATTTTAACCGTCTCATTCATCCGTCTAGGACCAGAATTAGTCGTAATATGGATCTGCTGGCCTTCCACACGGTAGTCTTCTATCCTGCCTATAGAGTCTCTAACTGAGATTATCCCGGCCGATTTCGGTATCTGCCATGTAAGACTCCATTTATTCACCGGACAGTTACTCTCACAGTTCAGCTCTATCGAAGTGTTGAGCTGCATCCCGCTCTTAGATATACTGGCTTCGTGGTACACATCGGCAGATGCTGCTGATACAAGAGCAGCCGCCAGAAAAACGAGAAAAAGCAGTTTCCTCATGGAACAGTTATAGGGCGTGAAGGCATAAAAAGTTCCTACAGCTGAAGAACAAGTATGGCCATACTCTCCGACAAGGACATCAAAAAACTGATCAAAGAGGAAAACGCTGTATACGTGAAAAAAGGGCCTGAACTCGACAACGAACTTCAGGTAGGGCCTTCTTCAATCGATCTCCGGCTCGGATACGACTTCACCTTCCCCGAGACACGGAAAATGAAAGCTCTAGATACTAAAGACATGGATAGCTTTTCACGCAAACAGAAGGAGATGAAGGCCTCTGCGGAAGAAGGGGTTGTAATTCATCCCGGAGAGTTTGTTCTTGGAACAACACTGGAAACTGTTAATATACCTGATAACATGGTTGCAAGGATTGAAGGCCGTTCCTCGTACGCTCGTCTAGGCCTTATTCCTCACGCGGCGGGAGGTTTCGTTGACGCAGGTTTTGAGGGCCAGATCACGCTGGAGATTCAGAACCTTGGTAACGTGCCGATAACGATCTACCCCGAGGACCGTATCTGCCAGATGGCGATTGAGACTATGACTTCTGAGGCCGAGAAACCTTACGGTGAGAAAAAGGATTCGAAGTACATGAATCAGGAAGGTGCTACCGAGGCCCGACTTGATAAGGAGAAAAGGTAGATTTTAAGAAGAAAAAGTTGGGATGTGTCTGTGGTGGAACGTCAGAGGCATTCCTCATGGCATACGCCGTTTTCCTGCCTCTCCATGTCCTGATCGCTGTGTACAGCGTTACCACAGACTAGGCAAAAGCCTATCTGTTTTACAAGTTCTGGCAAAAATTCCCTCCCCCGATGTAAAAATCATGTAGGAAGAATTATAATTTCGATTGTAGCTGACACCAAACGTTCAGGAGATCAACCAGAGTTAAAAATTTCTCAAGGCCTTCTTACCTGTATGAAACCTGTTGATGCACACTGCCACATAGATTTCGACCAGTACAGCGAGGACCGTGAAGAAGTAATCCAGAGATCGAGAGAAAGACTGGAGTTTATCGTTAACGCTGGTAGCTGCCTGGAAAACAACAGGAAGGCCTTACAGCTTCAGGAAGAATATCCAGACTTTGTGATAGCTAATCTAGGTCTGCATCCCACCTACACCGACAAGTTCGACCAGCTTGAGGAGGTAAAAGAGCAGATTAGAGAGGAAGATCCTGCTGCAGTCGGTGAGATAGGTCTAGACCATCATCATGTAGACAGCCCGGAGATGCGAGATCGGCAGGAAGAGGTTTTCAGACAGATGCTCTCCCTGGCCGAAGAGCTAGATAAGCCTGTTGTAGTCCATTCAAGGGATGCAGAGGAGAAGTGCGTGGATATACTGTCAGAGTACGATCTTGAGGGCGTTATGCTCCACTGCTTTAACGGCAGTCCTGAACTTGCCGGGAAAGCAGCTGACAGAGGATACTTTATCGGAGTTACCACACAGGTTCTCTACTCGAACCGTGTTAAAGAAATTGTAGAGTCTTTAAGCATTGAGGACATGTTGTTAGAGACTGATTCTCCTTTCCTCTACCGTGGAGAAAGGAACGAGCCGTTAAACGTTATAGAGAGCGCCGAGAAGATTGGAGAGTTGAAAGAAGCGGATAAGGCACAGGTTGTGGAAAAGACTTCTGCCAACGCTGTCGAGTTATTCAGAGATGGCTAAGCCATTAAATGTTTCCTAAATAATCCTTAATCAAGTGAATTCAAAATGGTTTTCAACAAGATCAAAGACACTGTCAGCAGAGGAGAAAACATTGCAGTTTTCGTGGACGGCCCTAACGTCGTCAGAAAGGAATTTGACCTGGATCTTGACGAACTGAGAGAGGAAATAGAGGAAGAAGGCAACATAAAGATCGCGAAAGTATTCTTGAACCAGTATGCATCCGACAAACTTATCGAAGCTATTGTTTCACAGGGTTTCGAAGCTGCACTTGGCCTTGGAGGAGAAAAGGCCAAGGAGAGCGACGTAGATGTATACATGGCAGTCAACGCGATGGAATCAGTGTTTGATGATAATATAGACAAGATTGTGCTTGTTACAAGGGATACAGACTTCCTTCCTGTTATACAGAAGGCCAAAGAGCATGGTAAGGAGACGATACTGATCGGAATGGAGCCAGGGTTCTCAACTGCACTGAAGAATGCCGCAGACAAAGTAATAGAACTTGACTAGAAAATGGCGCCTATCCGCTTCGACATAATGGGGGCGCTGGATTTCATTTCCGGCATACTCCTTCTCTACACAGTATCTCCTGTACCAGAAAGCGTGGCAATGATACACGCAGGATTCCTTATATTCAAAGGTGCTGGAAGCATGATTAACTCCGTAAGATTCCCCTTCTTCATATTCATACTCGGAGGTTTCGCAGACCTGATATCGGCATCAATACTTTTCTACGGAAAACCTCCCATCCTGATGGACCACAAGATCTGGATTTCAGGCCTCCTCTTCCTGAAAGGAGTCTGGAGCATGCTGGGCCTGATGTCAATTCAGTCCTCGTAAGTTCTCTTCAACTCTTCAATCATCCTGACCTTGACAGGGCTCTGCTCTTCCTCCTCAAAACGGTTCTTCAGCTCTTCCAAGGCCTCAACTTTTTTCTCATCAGAAAACTCGTCAAACTCGTCGGGGAGCTCGGACTCTATATCCATGAAAAGTACATTTTCTCCTAAAACTATTCAATTTAACTGTTCAGAGAGTTGTTAATCCTCTTAAGCAGCTCGATAATCTGCTCGTTCTGAGACTTCAACTCCTCGAAATCCCCCTGCGAATCAGCAACTGACTGAGAACTATCATCCGAGTGAAGGCCTGCATTCTCCATCTTTCTACGGGTATTGCTGCTTACCTGAGGCTGGGAGCTACCACTCTGAGGCCTACCTGCCTGAGCATTCGGATTACCTCTCGACCTATTTCCCTGAGAACCTGAACCAGAACTATTTCCTGAAAGCGATCGGCCTCCAGAGTTACCTCTGCTATCCCCTCCCGAAAGGCTTCTACCAGAGCTACCTTGATTTCCAGTCCTTCCGCTCTGACCTCCGGACGGAGAGTCAAGTGAACGACCTGACTGACCTGAACCGGATGGCTGCTGTGATGGAGGGCCTTGCTGGCCGCCTCTACTGTTTCCCTGATTCTGGCCACTGTTCTGACCAAGGTTACCCTGCTGAGGGCCTGATTGAGGAGGGTTAGATGGTGAAGAACCATTGTTGCCGGGATTCTGCTGCGGGGAATTCCCTGGAGCAGCGTTTCCATTATTATTGTTATTTCCTGTTCTACCGCCGGAGGAGAATCCATCGCCTCCACCGTCTAGAGAACTATCTCCTGAATCTCCGAAACCGCCACCGAGGTCGGAATCATCGAAAGAAGATCCGCTGTTATCGTTGCTGCTGTCGGAGCTGTCCCCTCCAACTGCGTTCTTCACGTCGTCAAAAACTCCCATACAACTTATTGCGGTAATCCGGTTAAATAAACTTTTGAAAAAGAGGCCTAACTATCTCCTTCCCTTGAACTTCCTGAAGCCGACCTCGCCAAGGAACACAACCAAGGCCAGTACCAGCAGGTAAGGCGTCAGAGAAGTCTTCCTGACAACTTTCTCGCTACTGAAACTTCTGAGATCACTCACAATCTTATCCTTCTTCCCTACAGAATACACTTCTCCACCAGTCTTCCTGGCGATGCTATCAATCCTGCTATCATAACCTACTTCCTGCAGCTCAGGATTGTAATTATAGCTGTAAGGAACACCATGGAAACTATGGAACCCAAGGCCTTCAGGATCAAGCCTGTCAGAGTAAGTACCACCCGCATCACGAGTCAAACCTTCAATACTGTACGAAGCCTCAACCTCAGGCCTCGACTCGCCTCTACGCGCCGAAGAAACAGAAACCCAGCGGCCTTCACGGCTTACATCGCCGACAGCCCAACTGAAGGTACGGATAACAGCAGATGGGTCTTCTCTCATCAGCCCTGCCAGGTTCTTATTATCAGCTGAGAAGGCTGCAACCCTGCCAAGTCCGTAACGCCAGGTTGTCAAAACAGGATCGCCGTCCTGCGTAGCAAGCAGCAGATTACCGGAGGGCCTTACCTTTACAGAGTCCGTTCCAGTGACTCGGGAATTGGTATTAAGGCCTTCAGTAATGAAGTGCTGGTTGTTGATGCTCTGGACTGTTCCAACGCCGGAGTTTCCGCCTCCAGCCATTATGCTGAATCTGCCTCCTGATTTCAGGTATTCAAAAGATCTTATGTGTGTTCTGGAGGTTAGTTCGCTGAGGAAGGAAGTATCTGCCGCATCTCCTATCGTTACGAAGTAGAGAGGATGTTTGCTAGAGTCTAGACTTTCAGCAACTTCTTTCATCTTTGCTTTATCCTGTTCTGCGGTTATCTTGATGTTACTGTTTGTTGCCTTGGTGATGTCCTCGAACTTGCCGTCTGTTATCATTACGATAGCGGTTTCCCCTTCCTTTCTCTGAGCAAGTTCTTTGGCTCCCCTCAAACCGTAGGACTGTATGGCTCCTGCAGTACCTTCAAGAGATGCTATACGGGACATCAATCTTTGACGGTCATTTTGGTACGTCAGGCCCAGGAAAGCAGGCTGACCAGGGTTACGGACTATCCTTGGATCATAACCTTCATTTCCAAGACCATAATTCAGTATTGCAACCTTGGAGCTAGGATTATTTCTGCCAAGTATCTTGACGAAAGAACCAGCTACCGTCTCCGCAGTCTGTTCCCTGTCACTGAAGAGACTGTAAGATGTATCTACAGCCAGAATTATTCGAGCACCCTTATTCTCATTGTCAGCTCCCGGAACTTTCCTCACTGGAAGAATGCTGTAAGGCATGTTGTATTCTCCCGTGTAGACCAGGCCTTTACCTTTTGTTATGTACGGTATAAGCTCTTTTTCATTAAACTCTTGCTTGGCGAATACGGCATCGTAGCTGGAGAGATCTTCTGGTACTTCGCTGACATGCTCTAGCTTGAAGTACTGCTGTAGATCGGATTGGAGGGGCGAGCTCTCTCCTATTACTAGTATCTTCGGTTTCTCAGTTACTTCTACTGTTTTGTAGTATGCATTGTTGGCGTTTTCCCTGTCGTTAGCCTTCAGCACTGCTTTTATCTTGTGATAGCCTTTTGATTCAAACTGTCTTGTAAAGCTCCAGTTTCCGCTAATCTCGCCTTCCTTGACTGTCTCCCCATCAACCATAACTTCTACAGAGACCGGGCTTTCTGCCGTGGAGCTGACCTTCACAGTAAACCTGTTGTTTGCTCCTGGAACTGTTCTTGATGGGCCTCTTATAGTTACTGCGTGTTCTTCCTGCATTTCTGGTTTGATGAAGCTGACTGTTGCGTTCTTTTTCTGGGCCTCTTTTACTACCTGTGTGAGGTCTTCGTTGGTCTGGAGGTCGGACATTACGAGGTAGGCCTTGTTGGGCTCCAGGTTCCGGAGAATGTTGTTTTTGATCTCTGAGCTATTTCCGGATGCTATTATCTCGGTTTCTGTCTGTATATCTGAGAACTGTATGTTTTCCTGTTTCATGAACTGTGTGGAGCGCGAGTTATCTTTCAGCAGGTTGAGATGAGGGTTCTCCATTCTCTGCTGCGACATCTGTATCTGTGGGCCTGCAACTGCCAGAGCCAGCAAAAGTATTACCGCAAAGCGGGTTGCTCCGAGGATCTTTGGATACTTGTCTGAGGCAGTATAGATTGTATAGAGGCCTGTAATGCTCAGCGCCACCAGTACTAGGGCCAGAGGTTGCTCGAATCCTATCATTCTATATCACCTATGTAGTAGAGGTATCCTGTCTCGATGAGCGCCAGCAGTAAAACTGCGAGGGCTGAAAGGTTCTGCACGCTTTTAGGCACGGTAGCAGTACCAGAGCTCTCCGAGATCGATTCTTTCTGTTCTGGCGAGGATTCGTCCTCGTTTAACAGGTTGGCTGCATATGTTTTTCCGTTTCTGTCGTAGAATCCTGTCTGGTTGAACTCTACGAGCTGTCCTGAAACTAGCTCTGTGCTTCCTGTCTGTACGTTCAGGTCTTCCGCAGTCTTGACTTCTGTGTACTTTTTCACGAGGTCTTTCCAGAATATAGGGTAGAGGAAGTTAGTGCGGAAGTCCTCATCCCGGATATTGTAGAATATGACGTCTCCCTGCCCATACTTGGTGTGAACGAGAGCCTCCGAAGGATCCGACAGCGAGTTACCGGTTGCTGTTGCATTGTAGACCTGTGTGCTGCCGATATTGATCTTTCTGGGCTTGTTGAATTCCACATCCATAGATTTCCGCTCCCCGATATCCTTGACAGGTAGAGATTCGAAGTACTGAGGCTGGAGGCCTGGAGAGGCAAATACCACTGCGGTAGCTCCGTCCTGCACATTCTGCTCTATTTTGTTTATACTTGTAGAAAGTGGGTTATCGGAAGTATCCTGATCGAAGCCTCCTATCACATAGACATCGGAGTTCGGAACTGTGTCCAGATGAGGCGAGTAATACTCAGGATCTGTCGAGTTAATAATATCCAGAGCTGTAAACAGGTAGTTATTCTTTTCATCGGAGATAAGCGCTGTTTGTAAGCTGTAATCTTCAGGCAGATAGATAAAGGCCTTGTTATCTGCCTTCATGCCATCAGTAGGTAGTTTGACAGTATTTTTACCTTTTTCCAGTTCAAGGTTTACTCTGCGGGCCTCTCCAGACTGTAGCTTCACAGTTTCTGAGGTTTCGTCAAGAGTTACCTGGATCTCCTGTGTTGTTTCTCTGTAGTTCTTGACTTCTATCCATCCCTTCTTCGGGCTTAGATCGACTATACCCCAGGAGTTAGAGCTGGCAAGATCCATAGCTTCTATATCCCTGTTTGCCGACATGCTCTGAATCAGCGAGTTAGTTTCTGAAGAGCTGAGTGTGTGGTCGGTATCTGTAGCAAGAACAAGCTGCCCTGTAAAGGTTTGAGCTGTTCGAAGACCCTGTATCATATCTGTTCCTGTCTGTTCCTGCTCTACACTTTTTATAGCATTTTTAGCAGCACTGGTCGAGCCCTGCTGTAGCAGTACCTCTACATCGTCGTTGACAAGTATAACAGTATTTTCTTTTCCAAGGTGATCGATAGCAAACTGTTTGGCCTCCTCTAGATTGCCCTGCATGCTTGCCGAGTTATCTATAACTATGACAGCGCTGTCTGCAGTGGCCGGTGCGTTGATGAAAGGGTTTGCTGCGGCTGCCGCGATAGCTGCTACGAATAGTATGTGGAATATCAGCATTAGATTCCTGAGTACTGCGGACAATGCCTGCTGGACCTTGCCGTCTTTCCTGTCCTTCATGAAGAAGCGGATTGACGGCATCATTTTCTCGTCAGGTTTCGGCCGTACAAGGTAGAAAATTATCAATGGTACAAGCGCTGCAAGAGCCAGAGACCATGTCGGGTCCAGAAAGTAGTTACTGAGTGCCGAGTTACTTAGGGCGGAAAGCATCTCTGTATTATTCTTCTATCTGAACATTTATACAATCAGTCTTCAATCCTGTCCATCACTTGCTGGTGCATCTGCTGAAGCCTCTCCTTCCTGTCCTCCATCTTGATAACGTCGGTACTACCCTGCAACAGCAGGTTATGGCTGAAAGGAGAAGGCACGTCAGCCTCACGCAGACCATAAGTTATTTCTCCCGAACCAAGGCCTTCAATAACCTCTTTCGCATGCTTGATATCCATTGCATCCTCCATTATCTCTCTATAGGTCTCCTTCACCATCGGGAAGTCCTCACCATACTCGTTTCGAATAGTTGAGAGCAGGAAATGGCCTTTCATCTGCTGCTGGCCCACAGTCTTCGAGTTGCCGGCGTAGTTCCTGAGAATCATCAGCGATCTGCCTGCGACGTGTCGGAACCTTCTCTTCATCAGCTCTGTCTTCTTCACGGCCTCCTTCAGTTCCTCCTCAGGATTGCATTCTGCGAGGTCTTCAAGCAGTTGATCGATATCTACAGGCCTTCTCGGCGTGACAAGTATGAATCCGTTGTCATCGATCACCATGCCGATGTTGGAGCCGAACTTCTTCTGCAGCATGTTCGCCAGAATCCTCGCGATCGCATCATGCGCTCTCCGGCCGTAGATAGTCTGGAAGATCAGGTTCTGCCGGTTATCATCGTCAATATATTTCTCAACAGTTATCTCTTCGTGGCTTGATACTTCTCCTGTGAACTGGTACTGTTCCTTGATGTAGCCGAAGATTGCGCGTGCCGTGTTCTCATCAAGGTAATAGTTGTGCATTATCCATTCAACGATATCATCGTCGCCTGCACCCATCTCCAGCTGCTGTGCTACCTGCTGACGGAACTTGCCAATTTTAAGGCCTAGATCATAGCTTAACGGCAGTCTCTCAGAGTACCAGGAAGGTACCGTCGGCGAACGGTTCGGCTTCGGATCGACGAATACCTTCATTCCCTTGGCATAGCTGAACTGATATGTTTTCCCGCCCAGAGTAAAAATATCGCCTTTCGTCAATCTATCAAGGAACTCCTCATCCAGCGAACCAACAAACTTACCTTCTCCACGAGTCTTTACGTCGTACCCCGTCTCATCCGGTATCGTGCCGATGTTTGTCATGTAGATGACGCGTGTCATTTTTCCGGACCGGCCGAACCTGTTCTCCTCTCTGTCAACCCAGATCTTCCTGTAAACATTCTGATCCTCAAGCTCCTCGTACTCTCCGCCGAGATACTTCATAACAGCCTCAAAGTCCTCCCTGTCGAGGCCCTTGTAGCAGTAACTTTTTCTTATGACATTATATGCGTGATCGATGTCCCAGCGGTGATTGCAGGCCATTCCTACCATGTGCTGGCTGAGTACATCGAGGGCCTGTGTCGGTATCTGTATCTTATCGAGTTCGTCTTCCTTTGCGCACTTGGTAAGGACCGAACACTCCATTGCGTCGTCCCTGTCTGTTACTATCATTTTTCCTTTAGCCTTTTCCCCTATTTTGTGGCCTGATCGGCCTATTCTCTGGATACCTCGTGCTACTCCTTTCGGTGATCCAAGCTGGAGTACGAGATCGACTGTTCCGATATCGACACCGAGTTCGAGACTGGTCGAGGTTACTGCGACCTTCATCTCCCCTTTCTTCAACTTCTCCTCTACATCCAGACGTACTTCTCGGGACATACTGGAGTGGTGGGCTCCGATGTTCTCGTCGTAGTGATCTTCAAACCGGCCTTTGAGCCCGTTGACTATGCGTTCCGTTGCGGATCGAGTATTGGTGAATATTATAGTTGTTTCGTGGTCCTGGATCAGGTTATGGAGTTTATCGTACAGCGCTTCCTGTATCTCGTCCGGCGGTGTATGGATAAGGTCCTCTACTGGGGAGACTGTTTCCAGATCGATCTCCTTGGAGGCCGCTACATCCACAATCGTACATCCTCTCGACTCGTACTCCTCATCCGAGACCGCTTCAGCAGTCTCGATGTCTTCGTACTCGGTCTCCTCTACTTCGATATCTTCCTCGGCCTCGTATCCTACAAGGAACTTCGCGATCTCATCAATAGGGGCCTGTGTCGCTGAAAGGCCTATCCTAGTCGGAGAAGTGTTCGCCATGTCTTCCAGTCTCTCCATCGACATAGATAGGTGTACTCCTCGCTTGTTCTCGCTCAGAGAGTGGATTTCATCAGTAATCATGTACTCTACATCGCGCAGGTGCTCCTTGAACTTCGGAGAGTTAATCAGTATACCCAGGCTTTCCGGAGTAGTAATCAGGATATGTGGCGGAGTATCCAGCATCTTGGATTTCTCTGCATCAGTTGTATCGCCAGTCCTTACCGCGGATCGTACCTCCGGAACTTCACGGCCATTTTCCTCCGCTGTCTTCTTGATCTCAGCCAGCGGATCCTGAAGATTCCTCTGTATATCATTGTTCAGGGCCTTCAACGGAGAGACATAGATCGCATAGACCTTGTCCTCCAGTTCTCCTTCATCCCCTTTCCTGTACAGATCGTTAAGTATAGATAGAAAAGCGGAGAGAGTCTTTCCTGATCCCGTTGGCGCACAGATCAGAGAGTTCTCATGGCTATTGATCAGGTCGAAAGAATAGCGCTGCGGTGCTGAGAGACCTGGAAACTTGTCGTTGAACCATTCCTTGACGTACGGCTCGAAGTCATCAGGGAGTGTTTCCGAGGCCTGTTCTTCATCTGCGAATTTTATCTTGCTCATGGCCCTGAAGTAAAGTGCAAGATTTAAGAGGATGAAATTGAGAAGTTCTCCTCGGCGTAATCAAAGCCTTTGGCAAATATAGCTGTTGCAAGGCCTACCAGAGGCTGAAGAGCTATCATCAAGGAGACCAGGACAGGAATAAATATTGCAAAATGCTTGCCCTGCAGTTGAGCTCTCACCGCATCACTTATCCTGGCCGAGATATCTATCTGACTTCCTCCAGCAGATATCTGACTTGTTAGTTGCTGTGGAACTTCCGAGCGGGCCTCTATAAATGCAGAGTTGAGTGTCTGGAGCTCCTGCCTGCTGAAATCGTCTTTTGTCTCATTTATTACAAAGCTGCTGGTGTAGAGGATGGTTGCGTTGGCTGTCTGCCTTACAGTCGCCATCTGTTTGTTTTTCTGTGATGAGACCAGGTTGCTCTGGTTAACTATTCTCTCTCCTGACTGGCCCAGAAACTCTGCTGTCTGGTTCTGAAGCTGATTCTCGATCTGTGGATTGCTCATGGCGACATAGATCATTGATGCTCCGAGTATAAGGCCGAGGAAGAGAAGAGGCAGGTGTGTTGAGCCGTAGTACTCTCTAAACCTGTCTCCACCGGCAAACACCGATACGAGAACTGTTCCTATGGCTGCTATAACCGAGCCTACAGCCACAGGGCCTCCCATAAACACAAATCCTAGTACTGGTAGCGCGGCTAGAGAGGCCTTGTTGAATCCTTCTTTGGATATGTAGGCTGTGAAGCCGAATACCAGTGTAATCGGGAGCAGAGCTACAAGAGTTACCGGCCTAGAAATATCGATGAAATACGTCATTGAAGCTGCAAGGGCCGATAATGCGAAAACCGTCGCGGCCTCAAGGTAGGCTCTGTCCATGAACAGTAGAAAATTCTACAGGACGATTTTTATAGCCCCAGTATTTCCGATACCAGGGCCTCAGCATGGCCTCTGTCGCGGGCGTTCAGTATAACTCTTCCATCTTCGAAGACCGTTACTTCTCTTCCATCGATTTCGGCCCGTGTCAAGTATTCATTGTCGGCGATTATATCGCCGAGCTTCTCCAGTTTTCCTGCATCTGTTTCTGAATCTAAATGTACCTGGTACTTGTTTTCTCCACATACAGCTGTGGTTTTACTCTGGCCGTTGAGTCGTGGAAGACTTTCCTGGTGGCATACCTTGCATCCATCGCTTTCCACATCCAGACTTTCTCCCTTATGGACAACATCCAGTTTCTCTTCTGTTTCCATGCCTGCAAGGAGTTTGACAGCTTTTTCAGCAGATTTAAGACCGGTCTGGCCCGATATCTCTCTCAATACACCGGCTGTTTCACACGTCTCCAGTTTACCCGGGCTTACCTTCTCAAATATACAGTTAAAGCATTTTTTGTCGAAGAGCATGGAGTATCCCTGTTCTGCTATTGCTGCAGTGTAGATCCACGGCAAGCCTTCTTTTTGAGAGAACTCGGAGATCAGCAGTCGTGTCTCCAGGTTGTCGGTTCCGTCAACAATCAGATCGACGTCCTGCAGGATACCTTCTATATTATCTGGTGACAGGCTCTCGACCCTGGTCTCTACATCTGTAAACCTGGAAAGGTATTCCCGGGCAGCTTCAGCCTTGGGAAGACTCTCCTCACACTGTTCCGGAGTATAGATATTGGAGGAGTATACATCATTTGATTCCAGGTAGTCTCTATCAATTATCTTCAGATCTACGCCATGGCGGGCTAGATTCTCTGCTATTACAGATCCTGTTGCTCCTAGACCTATCACAGCGACAGTAGATTGCTGGAGTACCTTCTTCTCTTCTTCTCCGTAGTTTTGAAGTGCTTCAAATCTTGAGTACACAGTTCTAGAGTTGCAAAAGAATTTTTATTAATTCCAGATGCATACCTGAATATGATTAATACTGGAACTTTAACGCCAAGTCTTTCGGATCTGGGCCTGCCTGCTGTAAGTGTAGGGCCAGAAGTTGTGATCGCGGCCGCTGCAGTCGTAGTAGCTGGCTGGGCAGTCAACAAGTTTTCCGACTACCTTATCGCAAAGTCTATCAAACGCAGACACGGGGATAAACATGTTATCAAGACATCTCAGAGGATATCTGCATACGCAATCTACTCGCTGACAGCAGTAGCTCTGCTGGGAGTTTTCGGCGTACCACTAGCCGCTCTCGGCACAATGGTTGGACTGATTGGTCTTGGACTATCCTTCGCTTTGAAGGACATGATCGCGAACTTTATCTCAGGCCTTCTGATCATGATTAACAGGCCTTTCAAGATTGGAGATCAGATCGAAGTATCCGGCGAATCCGGCACTGTTAGAGATATCAAGATCCGGGCCTCTGAGATCAAGACATACGACGGCAGGAAAGTTATCGTACCTAACTCTGTGCTGTACAGCAACACAGTTATCAACAATACGGCCTATGATGAACGCCGTTTCGAAGTTGTTGTAGGTGTAGGTTACGACGACGATGTAGAAAGCGCCAAGGAACTCGCAATGGGGACACTGGAAGAAGCCGAAATGACCGAGGACAATCCTGAACCAGAAGTCCTTGTCGATGAGCTTGGAGGTTCCTCTGTAAACCTCAAGCTTCGTGGCTGGACCAAGCCTTCAAAGGCGAACATGGTGAAGGCCTCTTCAGAGGTTACCCAGCTTGTCAAGGACAAGTACGACGATGCAGGAATTGATATCCCTTACCCGATCAGAACTATTTACATGGAGGAATAAGGGCCTCCCTTTTTCCCTTTCCTTTTCTCGCTTTTTTCTTCACCGTTTTCTTCTTAAGAATGGAACTCGCTGTTTGTGGTATGCCAACAGATATCGACCCTGAAAAGATGGAAGATATTAAAAACAGCGAAGAGACCTGGATAATCGACTTCTGGGCCGACTGGTGCCAGCCGTGCAAAATGCTAGCTCCTCACTTTGAAGAGGCCTCTGAAGAACTTGACGATGTTAAATTCGGGAAAGTTGACATGGAAGAGCATCAGGATATTGGTACCGAGATGGGTGTCCGGGCCCTGCCTACACTGATCATCATGAAAGACGACGAGGAGATCGCAAGAAAGTCCGGTGCAATGAACAAGGCCGACCTGATGGACTGGATCAACTCGAACCTATAACCAGCTGCTCCAGTCAACCTGGCCGTACTCACTTTCCAGTTCAGGCCATTCATCAATTTTCTCTTCTATTTCATCTACCACTTCCTCCACCGAAAGATCTGTTGTATCTATTTCCACAACTATATCCTGATTTTCTACGGCCTGCGACAGTACTATATCTAGGGCCTCGGATTCAAGGTTCTCCCTGACTTTTGTCTCAGAGTACTCTCTTTCCTCGAGTCTCTCGTCAAGGACCTCCGGGTCACAGCGCAGTACGAAACAGATGTCTGCCGGATAGTAGTGTGAGAGATGGCCCTCAATCACGACTTCGTCGTATTTCTCTACTTCTTCCTCCAAGGCCTGTATCATTGCATCTATATCTACCTCGAACTCTTCTTTCTGCTCGCCGAGGCCTCTTTCTTTGACGAATTCTGTCAGATGTATTACCGGGAGATCCAGGGCCTCTGAAATGGTTGTTTTGCCTGTTCCAGGGGTTCCTGTAACTGTTATTATCACATCGAATTCTTTCTCGGCGTAGACATAAAAGTTTGAATTACTCCTGTGTACTCAAGGAGGAGTTTATTTTTGATAAGCATCTGGACGGAAAAGTACAGGCCTGACAGCCTTGACGAGGTTGTTGGACAGGAAGATATAGTTGACAGACTGAGCGCTTTCGTAGAGGAAGACTCAGTACCACACATCCTGTTCGCAGGGCCTGCAGGAACAGGCAAAACCACTTCCGCAATCGCCATGGCCAAAGATCTGTACGGCGACGAATGGAAGCAAAACTTTATGGAAACCAACGCCTCCGACGAGAGAGGAATCGATGTAGTAAGAGAGAAGATCAAGGACTTCGCCCGAACCAAGCCTATTAATGCAGAATACAAGATAATTTTCCTTGACGAGGCTGACGCACTTACTTCAGATGCACAACAGGCCTTGAGACGTACAATGGAGCAGTTCTCCGATAACTGCCGGTTCATCCTCTCATGCAACTACTCATCCAAGATCATCGATCCAATCCAGTCCCGATGCGCAGTTTTCCGATTTAACCGTCTGGAGCAGGAGAAAGTTGAGGACTACATCGAGAGGCTGGGTAAAGAGGAAGGATTCAAGATCTCCCAGGATGCAATCGATGCAATAATGCGTGTATCGGACGGCGATCTACGGCGTGTAACCAATATACTACAGACAGCCTCAATTCAAAACGATGAGATCGAGGAGGAAGATATCTACGCAGTAGCCGCATCTTTAAGGCCTGACGAAATCAGAGAGATACTTGACAAGGCCCTGGACGGTGACTTTATCGATGCCCGTGAGGATCTGGCTGAGATCATGATCAACAGAGGCCTTGACGGCCAGGACGTGATCAACTCGATTCACAGAGAGGTTTTCGACCTGGATATCAGTGATGACGCAAAACTGGAGATCGTCGAACAGCTCGGTGAGTTCGAGTTCAGAATTGCCGAAGGAGGAAGTAGCGACATCCAGATAGAGTCCCTACTGGCCAAGATCGGAAACCTGGAGAACAACTAGAAAATGATTTATTTTACTCAAAACCTGGAAGGCCTTCGAAAGCTATTCTCTGAATAGCTTCTTGGGCTATCGTACCGTAACACGATGTGGGTAGAAAAATACAGGCCTGAAAGTCTTTCGGAATACCGTGGAGCATCCAGTCAGAAGGAGGAGCTCCAGGAATGGATCAAAGACTGGGAGAGGGGCGATAAACCTGTTCTCCTGCATGGTCAGGCCGGTACCGGGAAGACCTCTCTCGTCGAGGCCCTTGCAAATGATATCGGATACGAGCTTGTTGAGACTAATGCTTCCGACGTAAGAACTAAATCAAAGCTGAAGGAGGAGTTAAAGGAGGCAACCAGACAGGCCTCGTTTTTCGGCGGTAAGAAGCTGATTCTGGTCGATGAAGTAGATGGCATGGGTACCGGTGATAGAGGTGGTACTGCCGAGCTGAAGAGAATAGTAGAGGAATCGCGTTTCCCCGTAGTTATGACTGCTAACGATGCCTATGACAACAGTATCCGCAGTCTGCGGAACATGGCCAAGACTGTAAAACTGGACTCCGTCCATACTAACTCTATCGCAGCACATCTGAAAGAGATACTTGAAGAGGAAGGTATAGAGTATGAAGACGGTGTTCCGAAAAGGATCGCTCGTCAGGCCGGCGGTCAGATGCGTTCAGCGATCAATGATCTGGAAGCAGTGGCTATGGGCAAGAAAAAGATTACTGCAGATGATCTGGATGTTATTGCCAGTCGTGATAACCGTCAGGAGATCTTCGATTCTTTGAAGATTATTTTCAAGACTATGAACCCGGATAATGCCCGTCAGGCTACGGAGAACCTGGATGAGGACGCTGAAACGTTTATGCAGTGGATCCGGGAGAATATTCCACGTGAGTACAAAAGGCCTGCGGATATTGCAGAGGCCTACGATAATATTTCGAAGGCTGATGTGTTCAATGGCCGTATTATGCGAGATCAGAACTGGAAGCTGCTGAAGTATGTGTACAGTTTCTCGACTGTTGGTGTCGCATTGAGTAAGGAGGAGAAGTACAGTGGATGGACGAAGTACCAGTATCCTTCGAAGATCAAGAAAATGGGTCAGTCACGGGCCTCACGTAACAAGCTGGAGAGTATTTCATCCAAGCTAGGGGAGAAACTACATATCTCAGGTAACGACGCTGTCCGTGAGATGCCTTTTATCTCTCAGATGATTGATGCAAGGCCTGAAGTTATTGAAGAACTGGAGCTGGAAGAAGATGAAGTTGAGTTTATAGAGGAGTTCTAGTTGACAGGCACACAGGTCAGTCTTATCTCAGCGCGTGGATTGCGCAGTGTTACGTTGAAGCAGTCAGTGCTGCTATCTCTGTTCCAGTAAACTGATGAGGCACTGTACCTACTTATGCTGTTCACCATCTTATTGAAGTTCCGTATATCCTTTGGACTTCCCTGATCTACCTGTAGTGCCTCGTCTTGAATCATGTTTACGTAGTAGGCTTCTGTATCGGGACTGTATCTCTGGTTCTGTACCTGAGTCATGGCGGCTGCGGTCGCCATCACAATCAAACTGATTATTACTGCAGAGATTATCATAAACTGTCCTTTGCTTCTACTCATTTGACCACCTCAGATCAAGCCGGTAAGGCATAAACACTTCCTCACTAACACTTCCCACGATCTCGGTTGAGAACCGCGGCTGGTTCTGCTGCTCGAAAGAAAGCTGATCTCCTCTCAACCAGTACAGCGTAGAGGCCAGCACCTTTACATCTGACTGCTCGTAACTCTGCTCGTACGCCGCTCTTGCCAGTCTCTGACCTTCAAAACCTTCAAAATTGGTTCTGTAATTGATCAGTTCTATCTCGTCCGATCCTGCAAAGACAAACTCCGCACATAGCCTGCCGTCGTCACAACCTGTTTCATTGTTGAAGGCAACCCTGTAACGCCGGTTAGCTATAATAACTCTTTCTCCCTGCAGGAACGGGCCTTCACCCTCATCGCCGTAATTACCGTTGTCATTGAAGTCGACATTCAGGGCCCGTATATCAGTTCCATCGCTTGAACCTAGATAAGTGTTAAGCACGCTATATGTTGCACCATTCGGGAATGTGAAAGTATCCATCGTATACTCTGACCCTGAAGGCGCACCGGGCGGCGGCGATGTAGGTGACATACTCCAGGAGGAGGCATTCCAGTCATCCGAGTTGTACCTGTGGTTGATGGCATAGAAAAAGTTGTTATCCGAGGTCACAGTCTCAGCGCCTCCAGACTTCACCCAACCTCCAGGAACCAGAGAGACATCACGCTGATCTCCGTTAAGCCCCTGGAAGTATGAGTCAGCCTCATCAGAAACCGTAGTGGTGAAACCTCCAACCAGGTTAGCGAGATCCACAAGGCCTGCCGTTACCTGAATCGAGCCAGACGAGGCCGTACCGCTACCGCTTCCACCACTGATCTGTATATTGAAGTTAGTATTACCTGATCCACTTCTCACGAATATACGGCCTCCTGCACCACCACCGGCAGAGGAACTTGCATCCCCTCCATTCGCCGATAAAGTGCCAGATCCGGAGACCTGATGGGACTCTACTCTAATGCTGCCTCCTGAGCCGCCACCGCTGTCCGCAGTTCCATCCTCACCGTCCATAACTATAGAGCCTGAGAGCGCGAATTCTTCGCTCTGTATCCATACAGAACCTCCACCAGATCCGCCAGCAGCATTGTCATCTGTATCGTATCCTCCAGCAGATCCAGGGCGTTTGGCCTCGAAGGAAGAACCGTATTCGCTGCCTCCTGCAGCGGCTCCAGAACCTCCAGGCCCACCGTATCCTCCGCCACCGGCTGCAGTTGCAGATCCACCTGCTCCTGGGCCGTAAGCAGTAGAGCCACTGCTTCCATATCCTGCCCCCGTTCCTACGAGAGATCCGTCAATATTGACCTCTCCTTCTACCACAATCTTTGGTGCATACTTGCTGTAAAGTACGTTTTCACATGTGCCACTAGGAGAGTTCTTGCATACTGAAAGATTGTTCTCGACATAGGCCGTGGCCCCTGATTCAATTGTCAGGCTGTTCAGGAAATGCCTGCCCGGGCCGAATGTGCAACCGGAGTTGGATGAGTCTATGATCACATCTCCGGTATGGGGACAGGTGGTGGATTTGCTTCCCTGGCTCATACCTACCCATTCCAGGCCAAGGTCCTGAATGAAGTCATTACTGTTGGTAGTGGATTTATCCAAATTCATCAAGAGAAGAACTGAGCCTGTTTTCATGAAGTCCTCCACCTTCTGCCGGTTGGCCTGAATACTGGAAAGAGCTGCCTCATCTCTGAAAACCAGTATCTCGTACTTTGACAGGTTTGCACGTCCAAGATCAAATGTGCTTACAGAGGTCCTGGTGTTTATGCCATTGACCTCTCTGGAAAGCATTTTCTTCATTTTAACAGGTTGATCAGCTTTGAAGAGCGATACACTGCTCGAATCTATCTCCTTGATATCATAGTAAGTATCAGGGTTGTCATCTGTCATATTACCCCAGAGGAAAAAGTTATCGATATAGTAAGGGCCTTCACTGTTAGTGAACTGGCACTGAGTCTTGTTATCTACCCAGACGGTATCATAATCAGTCTCGGAATTGAAACCTCCAGAAACTCTTGGATCGGTATCCCCCACATAGAGCACCACGTTGTGCCGTGATTGACGGGAGGCAGCAGGATCTGTCTGCCGGAGCGGTACTCCTGGCTGCACTTCCTCTTCTAACTCTGTCAGATCACCGCTGCAGTCTGTGATTCCCTGGAGGCCCTGATTCGGGTACTGTCTCTTCGGCAGAACATTGTATCCTACAGAGGTCTCAAGTATAGGCAGATTTGAAACCGTCCCCGATACATGCATATTACGGCCTGATATCGTTGTTATAGCGGTTTTAAGAGACCCTATTTCGGCGTTCTTCATGAAGTGAGTTATGTGGCCGGTTTTCTTGAGCGTATAGCTGATATCCTGGGCTGCGACCTCCTGCTGGAAATTGCTCCAGTTCTGATTGTCAGGGATATCAAAGCTTCCGGCTGCAAATGCAAGAAGTATGAATATAGATACCATTAGTTCTATTGCGTATCCTGCGCCTTTCCTGTTCACCAGGCCCACACCTCCATTTTCACAGGGTGGACAGTGCTACCTACTTCCATCGCTGCGTACCGATTCAGCTTGATAACTCGAGAATCCTGATCGAAAGCCGCACCAAAGGTAGTCATGGTTCTCTTGAGTACAAACATTGCTCCAGGCTCCTCTTTCCTGTTCTGTACTGTATGAAGCTGGAAAGGGTAGCCTGCAAGGGTTAAAGTGCCTCCTACCGCGTGACGCGTGTACTTATACTGTGTTCCAAAGTCACAGGGATAGTATGCCGAGGCGTTGTACTCTGTCTTGTACACAGTATCGTAGACACCGTTATGCGATACAGTAAGGAAGCAGTACCGTGTCGATACAAAGTCCTCAACAGTGTAATGGACTTCGTTATCTGCACTCCAGTAGTTATCTATATCGCTGTCCGGTTCATCGATAAAGCTCGGTGAGTTAGAGCGGGTAAAACTTTTCGAGGTAGTAATTACGGGCATCCAGGTAAAACGGAACCTGTAATCGTGGCTTAGATGTAGGGCCTCTGTAAATATAGAATAGTTTAGCTTGTCGGATCCGACAGTTGAAAGCCTGTCTATCTTGTCTTTCTGCAGGAGTTTGTAGTCAGAGGCCAGACCTACATCTTCAGTGCTGCGGAGAGTAGAGAGGTTCTTCTCCCAGTTAGTGGTTCCCTGACCATGACCGGAGTAGCCTGGCTGCGTCATTAGGCGTGTTGAGAGGCTGTAGGCCTCCAGGTTAAGCGATGCCTGATGTACATCGTTCCTGAACTCCGGTACCTTTCCAGCGCCGATCGATGCTATTCCAAGCACCGCTATGAGGAATAGAACCATTGAACCGAAGTACTCGATGCTGAACTGCGCTTTCATTATGGCAACCCCGCAGGAGCAACTATCATCATGAATGCGACGAAGGCCAGTGGCAGCATGATTAAAGCGTGTTTTACACCTGCGCTCGGGCTTCCCTCTGATACCTGACCCGCAACTGCTGCGGTACATGCTCCCTGTATCATCAGCATTGTGAAGAGCAGCGACTTGTAGTAAGCCATTCTGCCGTAACTGTACTTGTTAGCGTACTGGCTGGTCAAATCATTAGTTACGTTAGCCGGGATAAATCCAAAGATCTTTGCTGTAGAGCAGAAAGGTCTTGCCGATGCGATAGCTCCACTACAGTAGTTGGTCGGGCCGCTGCCTCCGCCTCCGCCACTACCCTGACTACTCAACACCTCTTTTACTCCAGAGAGCGCTCCCGGATCAGGGCTTCCAAGGCCGAGGAGCTGCGCCAGCATAGTGTATATTCCTATCGTTATGCCTATGAACAGGAAGTAGATAACGTACATGATGACAAGTTGCTGTCTCAGTTTTGCGTCTTTCTCCTGTATAACCTCCTTGAGTTTGGTTGCGTCCTCTCCTACAGATTCGATGGTCTGCGTGATTCCACCCCCGCTCTCAAAGCTCTGAATTATGATAGATGTCGACTCCTGTATGACTGCAGAGTCGCTCATACGTTTGTTGAAGCGCTCCATAACCTCTGGGAACGGGATTCCCCATGTAAGCTCGTAGTGGATCTTCTCGATCTCGCTGTTAAGCCTTCCGTAATCCGTTTCCTTGGCTGATTCAAAGGCTCTCATAATTGTCATGCCTCCTCTCTTCGACTCAGCCAAGTCCTTCAGGAAGGAAGGGAATTGATCCTCCATCTGTCGAACCGCCCTATTACGGAGGAAAGATAAAATACCATAAGGTACAACGCCTATAAGCAGGCCCAGTATGAATGCGATTCCTCCTATTCTGTCAGCGCCCTGAAGGTAGAGGAAGAGGCCTATAAGCAGTATAAATCCACCTACAGCTAGAGCTCCATAAATTATCTTCTTTGTAAGCGAGTAACCTGGTTCAAAGTCTTCCTCCTGGAAAAAATCTAGCATTTTATCACCTTATTCCTCCAGGAGCTATCCCTCTTACAAAGATTATGAACATACCAGAAATTAAAGGAAGGCCTACGAAGATCGCTATTACCTGAACTGTTACAACCAGCTGGGGCGACATTGATGCAAATGAGCTCATAACTGCGCTCATAGATGTAAAAATTATAGAACCAACAATGACGATTGTAATATACATCTCCACCAGCAGAGATAGCTGATCAGCAAACTCCTCAACTCTCCTCTCGTAATCATTCATTAAAGTCTCTGCCCTCTGTCTTAAAAACTCTCTAAGAGACCCTCCCGTAGTTATAGAGTGGTTAATACCCCAGACAAGCTCTTCAAAATCATCACTAGGAGTCCTCTCGGCTGCACGCTTCAAGGCCTCACTTATATCCATACCTAGAGTGTTGACATCCCTACTGATCTTGGCAGCCTCCTTGGAAACCTCTCCATACTCCTCCACCTCTGAGAGATTCTGGAAGATTTCAGGTAGGGATGTACCGGTGCCTGCCAGAGTCGACAGATACATTGTGGCAAAGGGTAGAGTATCCCGAATCTTGGAGGCCCTGTTGCTTACCAGTATTCGCGGGTAGATGTAGAATCCTACAAATGTAAATATTGAGAAAAGTATTCCAAATATTATCCCTATCATAAGGCCTGCGATACCCATACTCAGAGCCATTAAGCCTCCGATAAACAGGAAGCTGGCGCCGAATACTGAGGCTGTTGAAACAAACATGGTGCTCAGGTATTCCGGCAATGAAATTTCCAGACCTGCCTTGGTAAGCTTGGGTCTCAAGCCTTCAAAGTACTCAAGATACTGCAGTGCGTATGCTCCGGCTAACTGGTAACAGAAATCGCTATACTTCTTGAGCATTGTTAATGTCTACTTCTTCATTATCAGCATTAAATGTTTGCCCAATCTTCTCCATCACTCTCTGCGGGTTAGAGTAGTACCTAGAAATCATATCACCTACATCCCTGTAGTGCTTGATCTGCTGGTCCTGCATGTAGTTCAGTACGTGCTGACGGTTCCGGACCTCGTTCTTCAGATCCTGATAGTCCATTCCACTCTGATCGGCAATATCCTTCAGGATCATCGACTTGTTCTCGACATAGTACTCATCCTCCTTCGGATCCCATCCAAACACCTTGTTCGCATCAATACCCGTCCTCTCCTCATATCCACGGACTTCAAAGATGCCGTTAATCCTTCTGATATAGCTGCCGTCACGGCGAATCCTGGAAATCAACATAACAGCATCCAGAGTCTCGATCAGGCTGCCAGACAGGTTAATCGGCTCAGTCGTCAAACGGTCCATAAGCATGTCAAGGCTGTCGGCGTGGATAGTACTGAGTCCTGTGTGGCCTGTTGCCATCTGCTGGAACAGAATGTAGGCCTCTTCACCACGGACCTCACCGACGATAATGTACTCAGGTCTCTGACGTAGAGATTCCTTGAGCAGGTTATCCATCGATACCTCTCCACCTTCCTCAGCGGATGAACCGAAACCTGAACGTGCTACCTCTGGCACCCAGTGCTCGTGTGGAAGCCTGAGCTCTGGCGTGTCCTCGATCGAGACAATCTTCTTGTCAGGCCTTATGAACAGAGATAATGCATTTAGCTGTGATGTCTTACCGGATCCTGTAGTTCCTGCAATCAGTATTGATTTTCCGTGTTCCACCAGTGTCCAGAGATAGCTGTACATCTGTGCGTTCTCCGTCTCGTAGTCCATCATGTGGATAGGAGTCAATGGGTCCTCTGTGAAACGACGGATCGTGAAGTTCGAACCTTTACGAGCAATGTCAGTTGCCAGAGTGGCCTGTACACGGGAGCCATCCGGCAGCGAACCATCGAGAAGTGGGCTGGAGACCGAAATCGACCGGCCGCATCTCTGAGCCAGCTTCATGACAAACGCATCCAGCTCATCTTTCTCCTCCCAGACAATATCTGTCTTCACTGAGCCATATTTCGGGTTTCTGTGGTATGCATAGACAGGGATACCCTTCCCGTCGCAGGAGATATCCTCTACCTCAGTGTCGTTCATCAGAGGCTGCAGTCTTCCGAGGCCCGCGAAATCCCTCTTTGTGTAGTACCGTATTACCTCTTTCTGCTGACTGGTGACGTTCAGATTGTATTTATCGACAATAGTATCTATCTTCTTCTCCAGGTATTCGTCCGCGTCTCCGCTCTCAAGGTCGTTGAAGTCTATATCGAAGCTTCTCTGCATGATTGAATGGACTTTATCAAGAAGCTGCTCTATCTGAGGAGTGATCTCTGGTTCAACAACTCTGTAAACCAATTCTTCCTCCTCTTCGCTCCAGGAAATATGGGCCCATGCATACACCATTTCGCCTTCATCCGGGTCTGCAGGAACTAATGGGTATGTAACATCTACATCTGTTAGATCAGCTTCGTCCTGTCCTTCATCGATCATCTCAGGGCTGAACTCTCCCGGAGCAGGTACCGAGATACCTGGTTGATTCTGGGTTTCCTCTTCCTCGTCTTCATACCACTCCGGGTGTTTCATCTTCCGGAGCCTACCTATCAACCCGTTCAAGTTCGCAGACATCTATCTATCACTCAAGATCAATTTGTTTTGCTCCTTCAAAATACTTACTTCCCCGCCGTCGGCTGAACCGGAGAATCGATACGTGGAGTTCAGGTTTTCAAAACTGGTTACATACTCCTCATTTCCTACAAGTACGAAGAACTTACCGTTCTCCAGATCCATCTGATAGGAGGAATCGCCTATACTATCAGGCAGATCAACAGCCACCGTCGCAGAACCGTTCTCTATATGGCCAACAGATAAAAGGGCAGTAGCAACTTTGGACTGCACAGCATCTACCTGCGAGGACTCCACATCCTCCATAATACTATTCTGGAAAGTAGTGAAAGCAGTTAGAAGACCTAGAGCAACCATAAGGCCTATACCCAGAGATAGTACCGCCTCCACCGCTATAAACTGGCCTTTCATCCTAGATCTATGCTGATAACGTATCTCTTACGGTTTAAGGCCCTTCCAGAAGGCAATGTGACGGCCTCCGAACCCGTATCCATCCGGGTTCCTTCATTACGTATTCTTACAGTGGCGCCACCTGCAGCTTTTGTTCCTCCTGCAGCTACAAGGTCTATCTTTTCCAAACGAGAGCCAGAAGGTGTTTCTACATACATATTTCTGAACTCAATCCTGTAGGTCAGCAAAGTAGCTGAACCCCCAGTAGATTTCACCATGACTATCCCTGGAAGGTCTTTCCCGCTTATAGCATAGGCTCCGGTCTCTGCACTTGGTCTTATAGATATATTTTGCAGACTGTCCCCTTTCAGAAATGTCCAGCGGTTGGCGTAGGGCGCGCTGCGGGAGGTACGGACCGTTACGTTGATGTAGTCTTTTTCAGAGTTAACATTTACTCTGCGTATTGATGATTCCGAGTTCGGAAGCTTCAAGGGATACGGAGTTAATGTTCCTTCACCGGACTCCTTAACATCTATTATTTCCGAATACAGGCCGACAACGTTATCTTCTATATTTGATACTGTTGCTTGGCCCTGTCGTTTCTCGAGTATAGGCGTTCCCCATACGTAGACAGATGCCACAGCACCTATTGTAAGACCGGTGACTAGAATTGCAGTTACTGCAGTTGTCTGGCCTTTCATGTAATCAGGATAATCAGAGATAGAATATAAAATGAGGGGAAATGAAAAGTAAGGAAGTTTAGCAGCCTACTGAGCTACTGGTCTGTGGATCACATGTCCATGGTCCGAAGCTCTTTGCCGCTCCATCCATACTAACTGATATGCCTATTGAGTTAGCTGCTGAAGGCCACTCAATACCGGTATTACAGGTATACTTCTCTCCTGGATTCACAAGTTTGTAGTTGCTCTGCTCAAAGCAGTTCTTAGCTGTATCACTGAAGGTGAAAGGTGTTGATGCTAGTGCACGCCCGGAAACTGCCGAGCCTGTACCCTGCGGCACGTAGGACATGCTGAACTCAGTACTGTTCCACGCTACACTTCCTACGTTAGACAATGTAATATTGACATATGCCGGAGAGCCACTGGTCTTGTAGAGGCTCTCCATATTCATATCCGTATTCCTAATCTGCTGCTGCTGGTTCACCTGCTGGCCAGGATTCCCGATTAGGCTTTGGAACTGAGTGTATACAACTCCTACCGCTCCTACAGTTATGAGAAGTAGTAGAACAATAGCAATTACAGGCGTTATACCTTTCCTCTTTGTTAGCATGATACCACTTATATCCTAGATTCCTTCTGCCTACTTAAATAGTTTTTTCGACTTAACAGGAGTCTTCGCCGTTACTGTTGCTGCAGACTATCGAGGAGGAAGTATCGTACTGACCTCTCAGGACGATAGTAGTTGAACTCCCTACAGCAGGATAGGCCTTCATAGTATCTATAGTAACAGTATCTCCTGGATCAAGGGCGTTGTCCGACGGTGCACCGTAAGCATAGGTCCAGGATAACTTGTTGCCGTCCGAGTATATATTCCAGAGCTTAACCCCGTCTTCCTCAGTAGCCAGAGTCATATCCCCATCATTTGTTACTTCAAGCCAGATATTACCGTTGCTACCTCTGTAACCGTACTCTATACTTAACTCAGCTTTCTGCTCTTTGCTATCTACTCCTAATCTCTCCTTAACTCCTTCCCCAACATCGTCGACAGTATCGCTGAGAAAGATAGCTGAAGTAGAAACTGTGGCTATGCTGATAAGCAGAAGTAAGGAAGTTGCAACTACAGGAGTGACTCCTTTTCTATTCATTTTGATTATTGCCGTTACCTGATCCAAACCTTTCTTTTAACTGCCTGACTCTCTCAGAGCTTTGGCCTCCAGAGTTATTTTGCTGCCTGCTCTGAGCATTACCTGATCTCTGCTGCCTGCCTCCTCCCTGAGCCATTCCGGCCTGCCGGAGGTTATTGTTTATATTCTGCAGATGGTTGATAACCTCTTCATTAGATGACTGAATATCCTGGGCCACATCATCCATCTTGTTACCTATGGCATCGGCGATTCTGCCTTCCATATCGCCAACCATTTCTCCTTCCATATCCATCTCGGAGGCCTCGTGAAGAAGGTCCATGAATGAGTTCATGTTGTCAACTACCTCGTCCATCTTATGTGTCAGGTCTTCGACTTCGTTCTTCAACTCGTGAGTGGACTCAGTCATATCGTTGACGATTTTCTGGTTGGATTTCATTATGTCAAGAACATCACGGATAAGCTCATCGTTGCTTCCGCCAGCATTCTGCTGGGCCTGTTCCTGCATTTCATCAATTCTTCTTTCAAGTTTTCTGATAGGGCCAACTGGCACCATTTCATAGTCGTCATGCCCTTCGTCGTCGCCCAGTTCAACCTCGCTTCTTTTTGACATAGTTAGGAGAACCTCTCTTATTGAAGAATAAGGTAGAAGCCGGTATTTATAATCAAGGGAAGAAAAAGAAATGAAATCTTTAGAGATGGGAGGGCTACATCATTCCTCCCATACCGCCCATTCCTCCGCCAGGCATTCCGCCGGCGCCGCCTCCTGGGCCTCCTTCTGGTTCACTGTCGTCGGAGCTGAATCCTGAGGCAGAGATTACGTCGTCGATTCTGAGAATCATCTCTGCGGATTCTGATGCAGAGGTGACGGCCTGTGTCTTGATCTGTAGCGGTTCGACTACGCCCTGGTCAAAGAGTTTCTGGGAGCTGCCAGACGTTACGTCGAGGCCGGCCCATACCTGGCCTTCGTCATGTTTGTTTCTGAGATCGACCAGAGAGTCGATTGGGTCGTAGCCTGCGTTTTCTGCCAGGGTGCGCGGTACTACTTCCAGTGCATCGGCGAAGGCATTGATTGCGAGCTGTTCTCTGCCTCCTACGCTGTCAGCGTAGTCTCGGAGTTCCTGTGCAAGTTCTACTTCTGTTGCTCCGCCACCCCCTACTACTTTGCCATTTCTGAGGGCGGACGCTGCTCCACCGATTGCGTCTTCCATTGCTCTTTCTATCTCGTCGACTACGTGTTCTGTTCCTCCTCTTACAAGGATAGTAACGGATTTTGCAGCCGGGCAGTCCTGTACAAATGTCATCGCGTCGCCGCCGACAACTTTTTCCTGTACGGAGCCTGCTTTTCCGAGATCTGAGGCCTCTATGTCTTCTATATTTGTTACAATGTTTGCTCCTGTGGCCCGGGAGAGCTTTTCGATGTCTTTGGTTGATACCCTTCTGATTGCTGTGATTCCTTTCTTGGCAAGGTAGTGCTGTGCGATGTCGTCGATACCTTTCTGACAGAGAACTACATCTGCTCCTGCTTCGTCAAGTGCATCTACCATCTCCTTGAGCTGTTCTTCTTCCTGTTCGACGAAGTTCTTCATCTGGCTTGGATCGGAGATATTGATCTCTGCGTCAGTCTCTGTTTCCTTAACTTCGATTGCTGTATTCAGGAGCGCGATATCTGCGTCTTCGACTTCTGTAGGCATTCCGGTATGTACTCTATCCTTGTTTAGGATTACTCCCTGTACAAGTTCTGTGTCCTCTACAGTTCCGCCCTGGCTTTTCTCCAGCTTGATCATTTCTCTGTCGATGACAAACTCATCTTCTCTCTCCTCTGCTACTTGCTTAACTGCGTCAACAGCGATCTCTGCCAGGTAGTCACGGGCTGTCTCTGCTGATTTGCCAGTCATAGACGTCATGGCTACTTTTTCAAGAGTTTCATCGTCGTCAAGCGATACATCTTCTGCGATATCGTTGAGAACTCTTGTTGCTCGCTCTCTGGCCTTACGGTAGCCTTTAGTTATGATTGTTGGATGGATTTCCTGGTCCAGGAGATCCTCTGCCTGTTTCAGCAGCTCTCCGGAAAGTACTACTGCAGTTGTTGTTCCATCTCCGACTTCTTCTTCCTGAGTCTGTGCGACCTCGACCATCATCTTGGCGGCCGGATGCTCGAGATCCATTTCTTCAAGTATTGTTACACCGTCATTGGTCACTACAAGATCTCCTACGGAATCGACCATCATCTTGTCCATTCCTTTAGGGCCTAGAGTAGTTCTTACTGCTTTTGCGACGGTTTTGCATGCATTAATATTGTTTTCCTGAGCGTCTTCTCCAGACTGTCTTTGGGTATCTTCCGACATTACGAAGATTGGCTGTCCTCCTAGTCCTGGCATAGAATTATTCACCTATTTTCATAGACATGTACAAAAAAATAAAAGACTGTCTGTTGCCAGAAAATTGTCACAATACAGAGGGCCTTCTACTCAAGCGCTTTCTCCAGCTCTTCCTGCAAGATCTTCGATACAGTCCCTCCATCAGCCTCTACACGGCCCATCACCTGACCCATCAGGGCTCCCTGCGCATGCATGCCTTGCTCTTCGACCATCTCCTCTTTCTGATCTATTACTTCTCTGACAACCTTTCTGATCTCTTCTTCAGAAGTCTTGCTCTCGGAAATTTCTTCTATAATTACTTCAACAGATTTACCTGTGCTGTTAAACTCCGAGACAAGCTCTTTCAGATCATCGTTCGATATCTTTCCTTCATCAAGCCCTCCAAGAATCTTGGAGTACTGCTCGTGGCCTAGGTCTTCTATATCGACTTCTTTCTCTAGGACAGAGTAGATATTGGTGAAAAAGTTTGCTACAAGCTTTTCATCATACTCGTCCTTGAACTTTTCGAACAACGGTAGCCTCTCGCTATATACTATCTGGGAAGCCAGTTCTCCGCCTATAATTTCCGAATATCTGTCTTCTCTTTCCTCGAGAGTGTCCGGCAGGTTCTGATCGATTTCCTGAACATCTTCCTCAGTAACTCTTACCGCCGGTATATCGGTCTCAGGATACATCCGGGCGCTGCCTGGCAGAGGCCTTGCATAGCTGGTGGTAAAGTTCTGCTCAGCAGTCCTGGTTTCTTCCGGTACTTCTCCCTTATACAGTAGTTTTGCTCTATCTTTTACTGCCTGTGCTGCGGCCTTTGCCTGATCTTTCTCGGCAGCGATGACCGTGACTACATCTTCGTCATTTTTATCGAATACATCGGCTAGCTCTGAGAATTCTTCCGTCAGGCCGTAGTTTTCAAGGTCCTCATCTGTATGCAGTATTCCCTGCACTCCACGGGATTTCGCGTAGTCAACTAGCTCCTTGGCCACATATCTGTCTCCAGAGATCTTCTGCTTCATCTTACCTGTCAGGCCCGGGAGCTTCATTGCATATACTGCACCGTTGTTTTCCAGTACTGTAGAAATTATCTCATTATCTGTACTTTCGAAGACAGAAGTTACATTGTCAGCTACAATTTCCTGTTTTTCAAGCTGTTCTCCCAGCTCGACTAGGTTTTTCTGACGCTGGACTTCGTTCTCTATCACTTTATCGATATTCTCTACATCCTGGAATCCTTTGATCTCTACCCGAGAGCCTTCCTCGATAGAGACGTTGACGTCCTGTCTGATTGTACCGATTCCTCTGCGGGCTTTTCCTGTTGACCGGAGAAGCATACCTATCTTCTTGGCTACTTCACGCGCATGCTCCGGGTTCTGGATCGAGGCATCGGTTCCTACCTCCACAAGAGGAACACCAAGCCTGTTGAGATCATAGAGAGCCTTATCTCCGTCCCTCTCATGTATTCCAGCGGATTCCTCCTCCAGCTCGATGTCATCGATGTTTACTGTACCGGTCTCGGTCTCCAGTTTGCCGCCAAGGCCTATCATTGCTGTTCTCTGGAAGCCTGAGGTGTTGGAGCCATCCACCACCATTTTACGCATGACCTGGACCTCATCCGGAACATCTGCGTCAACCATACGTGTAAATATGAGAGCCGTCTCCAGGGCCTCTTCGTCGATGCTGTGCGGAGGTTCTTCATCGAGTTCTACGAGGCAGTTGTTGCGGTTATAGTATTTGTAGATGTATTTCTTGGATTGTTCTGCTGCTACTTCGGCGGCCTCGTCTTTCTCTCCGGTCTCTCCAGCTACTGCTCTGAGGTATCTGCTAACTCTGTGATCTGCGGCCTCGTCCTGAAGGTCTACAGGGCAGTCGCAGAAAAGTTTTGTCTCTGTTGCAAGCTGCTGGTGTATTTCGATTCCGCATTTGAAGCCTAGTTCTTCATAGTTAAGATTATTTGACAAGATCTCTCACCTTCTCTCTGAGTTCTTCTTCCTCTATATCTTCGTTTTTGATAATGTAGTCGCTTAGAGACATCATCTTCCCGACACCGTTCTGGATTTCTCTCAGGTCTCTCTCCTCGAAGCCATCTCCTTCGACATCCTCATCTCTCTGGCGAGCCTCTCTCCGTTTCCTGCGGGTTTCACGCGAGGCCCATACAGCCACTACATCAATTTCTTCCTCTATCTCTTTCTCAAATCTTTTCTTTTCATCCCAGCCTCTCATACCGGTAATCACTATCTTATCTCTTTCATCAATTATTTCCTGGAGATAAGGAATACTGAGTTGGGCGATCGCATCCATTCCGTGTTCCTCTCGCATAGAGTTCACGAAGTCTCCTGTAGAGGCGGTTTCAAGGTTTCTTTTCTGCATCTCTGTTCTCACTACATCTCCCATGTCAAGGACTACGAATCCTTCTTCCTCAAGCATTTCAGCGACAGTGGTTTTTCCTGCAAGAGGCATTCCTGTTACTCCGTATATTTCTGTCATCTAGGCCGACCTCTTGACTTCGTCTCGTATCATTGATTTAGCTACCTGGTACTCTGTAAAGTCATCTATTTCGATCTGGTCAAATCCCTGCTGGTTCATGAACTGTTTCGGATTATCCAGCTCCTTCCCGTTATCGTAGGAGACTACCAGCGCGAACTCTCTGAGAATATCGAAAACCCTCTCCTTCTTACCGCTTTCAAGGAATTTCTTGGCTTTCTTGTCGAATTCATCCAGCATATCGTCTTCACTCATCATACATCGACCGCATCGTTACTTCTCCAGCGAGATTACTAGTCAGGTCTTCTTCAGGATTTTCAGAGTTCTCAAGAACCCACATCAGTTTGACATATGCTAACTCCGGATGCATGTCTTCAGCTGAGATAACTCCTGCATCCCGGATTTTAAGGCCTGTATCGTAGACATCCATGTCGATTCTTCCGAACAGGCACTGGGAGGTCATTACGACAATAGTATCCTCTGCAAGTTCTTCCAGCTTCTCCAGAATTTCTTCATGATGATCGGTCTCTCCATCCTCAAGATTGTTGACCGGTAAGTGCCCGAGGCCTGTTCCCTCAAGTACAACACCATCGTAATCCTGTTCAATCAGGAAGTCGATCTCCTCAGGGCCCATTCCCGGCCTTGTCTTCAGGAAGCCCACGTTCTCGTTCAGTTCAGTATTCTTTTCGTACTCCTCACTTGAGGCCTCGAAATTTTCCTCTACCTCGCCTGTCTCGTAGTTTACTCTTCCAAGAGCTGTTTCGTTAACGGCCTCAAACGCGTCTCTCCGGGATGTATGCATTTTACGGGCCTTGTGTGGCGGCAGAATGTTGCAGTAATTGTCGCTGCTGGTTTCATGCATGCAGATTCCAAATCCTGTAAAGTCCGTTTCTTTCAGGAACTTTGATGCGCAGTACATGTTCATTGCTGCGTCGCTGGAAGGCCTGTCCGAGGATCTCTGCGATCCAACAATCATGACGCCTGTGTCGATGTTCTGAAGCATAAGGCTGAGAGCTGCTCCTGTGTAGGCCATTGTATCAGTTCCGTGGCCTAGAATTATTCCGTCGTAGCTGTCTTTTTCTTCATCTATTTTTTCGGCAATCTGCTGCCAGTGAGCCGGCTCCATGTCTTCTGAAAACATCTGGGCCACGACCTTGCTGTGGATATTCACTTCATCGGCCAGTTCCGGGTACATTTCGAGGAGATCTTCCGGGTCGAAGGCCGGTTTGACTCCTCCTTCTTCGTATGATACTCTGGAGGCTATTGTTCCGCCCGTGTGTAGAATTAGTATTTCGGGCCTGTCTTCGTTGTGTTCTATTTCTCGGCCTTTTCTTTCGGAAGATTCGTTTTTCTCTACTAGTTCGATGTTTTCTGGTTCGAGGCCTATGTTGTATCCTGAGTCCAGTTTAAGCACTATTACTTCAGGGTCGCCGCTTTCTGGTTTCGGCATCAGTCGGCCTTCTCTATCGTTTACTTTTACTGTGTCGCCGACTTCAATGTTGTTCTCTTCCAGCTGGGCCTGTATCTGTTCAGAATACATCTGAAACTGGTTGGAATATGAAAGCTTAATAATCTAAACGGAGCCGGCGTTTTTTCTGGCCCGTTTTATAAAGTTTGCATCGGCATTGTTCTAGTATAAAAGGTGAAAATCACTTTATGAAAGTTTACACACTTGGCGGTTATGAAGAAGTTGGAAAGAACATGACTGCCGTTGAAGTTGACGGAGAAGTAGTTATATTCGACATGGGTTATGATATGGAGAGCGTTGTCTCTTCTGAAGGCCAGGTCGATGAGATGACCACAAATCAGAGTCTAGATATTGGTGCAGTCCCTGAGGACGAACCAGTTCTGGATAAAAACGTTGTAGGAATTGTAATTGGTCACGGACACCTTGACCACGTTGGCGGCATTCCAAAGCTCGCCGGCAGTCACGACTGTCCTATCTACTGTACTCCATACACAGGTAAAATCGTAGAAAGAATGATCGAAGACGATCGCAAGAATGTCGACAACCAGTTGATTACACTGGACAAGGGAGAGGAAATGGAGATCTCAGGCAAGTTCACACTTGAATTTGCTCACGTCAACCACTCAATCCCTGACGCAACACTATCTCTACTGGACACTCCAGAAGGATACGTTGTGTACGGTAACGACATGAAGATCGACAGAAGTCCAGTCATCGAGGAGACAACCGATGTCGAGAGACTGAAAGAAGTCGGAGAAGAGGGCGTAGAACTAATGATTCCAGGAACCACACGAGTAGACGAACCTGGACGGGCCCGTTCCGAGAAATCTGTTGAAGTAGAGCTCGAAGACGTACTGAACTCCTGCTACCAGGCAGGCGGAGCAGTAATCATGTCCACCTTCTCCAGCCAGATCAGCAGGCTGAACTCAATCATCGAGGCTAACAACGGACGCAGAAAGATCGCGTTTGTAGGAAGAAGCCTCAAGGAATACGTCGAGTCAGCAGAGGAACTAGGCCTTATCGACACAGGCCAGATTGAGGTAGTTTCCTACTTCGACGAATGTGACGAACTTATGAGCCGTGTTGACGGCGAGAGAAATGAGTGGCTTGTCGTTGCGACAGGAAACCAGGGAGAGAAAGGCGCACAGCTCGACAAGATCGCATCCGGAACATACGGATTCGACTTCGAGGAAGGCGACCACGTAATCTTCTCCTCACAGGTAATTCCTTCACCAGTCAACGAAGCCAACCGCTACGAACTGGAGAAGAAGATGGAGGAGAAAGGAGTCAGAATCTATCCTGGTATCCACACCACCGGCCACGCCCACAAGGAAGATCACAGAGACTTCATCCACTTCCTCCAGCCTAACAACATCATCCCAAGCCACGGAACAATCCAGAAGCTGGGCGACTACGTAGAACTCGCAAGAGAGGAAGACTACAGTCTAGGCGACGACGTCTTCGTCAGCGAGAACGGGAAGTGCATCGATCTAGAAGAAGCAAGCCTCTAAAAATAGAGGCCTTTCTACTTCCCCCATTTTACTTTACTTCCTTCTTCAATCGAATAGTTATCAGCAAAACCAGCATTTACTTCTATAACATACTTTGCAGGCCTCTCGCTGCGGTAAAGCTTTAGATTCTCCTCAGAAGTATTTGGCTGAGGGTATGCTGTTTCAATATTGATAATCTCTCTATCAGAGTTCAGAAACATCATATCCAGCGGGATATATGTGTTTTTCATCCAGAAAGCTCTAGGAGCTTCCTTCTTGAAGACAAAAAGCATTCCCTGATGCCGGCCCAATTCTTTCCTGTACATAAGGCCTCTCTCCCTCTCGGAAGAATTATCAGCTATCTCCAGGACAGCCCATGCACCGCTGGAACCTGCAAAACTTGCATTAACTGTCTCAACAGTGCTGGCATCCTGTTTATCGCCAGTTGATGATACGAGAACCCCTGTAGCTATCAGCGAAAGGCCTATCAAGAAAACTATTTTCCTGTCCATAGTACCTGTTTCTGACTTCTGGGATAAATAAACTAAATGTAACTCCCACAGAATTCTTTGATGGCCTCAATAATTCTGCCTAACCAGTTGTTTGAGAACCCTGTTGACGAGAGCAAGAAATACCTTATCGAGCACAGCAGATACTTCACTGACTTCAACTTCCACAAAAAGAAACTGATCCTACACCGGGCTTCAATGAAGGCCTACGCAGAGAAATTCGACGTCGAATACATAGAATACAACGAAGATATCGCAGAAATTTTCCAGAAAGAAGACAGAATCCGAATGTACGACCCTGTAGACCACAAACTCAGGAACCAGTTAGAGGCCTTAGCGGAGAAACACGATACAGAACTGGTTTTCGAGGAGAATTCTGGATTTATGGCCTCCATGGAGTTCAACCGTGAATACTTCGAGAGCCACGAATACTTCCAATTAAACTACTACAAACGGATGCGGAAAAAGTTCAACGTCCTAGTTGACGAGAATGGAAAGCCTGAAGGCGGAAAATGGAGCTTCGACCCGGAAAACAGGAAAAAGATGCCGGAAGATATAGAGAAGCCGGAAATACCGCAGTTCTCATCCCAACATGTCGAAGAAGCGAAGGCCTACATCGAAGAAAACTTTTCGGACAATCCCGGAAAGATTGAAGACTTCTTCTGGCCGGTGACGCGGGAACAGGCCTTGGAGAACCTGGAAGACTTTCTTGAAAACCGTCTGGAGAAGTTCGGGTATTACCAGGATGCGATCGACTCCGACCTAAAGTTTGGCTTCCACTCACTGCTTTCCTCATCGATCAACATTGGGCTGATTACACCGGAGGAAGTTGTCGAGAAGACCCTGGAGGCGCATGAGGAAAATGATTATCCTATGAATTCTCTGGAGGGTTTTCTGCGGCAGATCATCGGTTGGAGAGAATTCATCCGGGCGATGTACATGCTGGAGCCAGAGATGCGGGAGGCGAACTTCTGGGACGCGGATAACTCGATGCCTGAGGAGTTTTACACCGGTGATACAGGCCTTCCGCCTGTGGATGATTCGATTCAGCATGCTTTGGATGATGCGTACTGCCATCATATCGAGCGGTTGATGGTTTTGGGTAACGTGATGCTGTTGCTGGAGATCGATCCTGACGAGGTCTACGACTGGTTCATGGAGATGTTCATCGACTCATACGACTGGGTGATGGTGCCGAACATCTACGGCATGAGCCAGTACAGCTGGGAAAACATGATGACCAAACCCTACATCTCCTCCAGTAACTACATCAACAAAATGTCACATTACGAGGGCGGCGAATGGGAAAACCACTGGGACGGCCTCTACTGGAACTTCATCAACAAGCATGAGGAGAAGATTGGAGATATTCAGCGGATGAGCTTCATGACTTCGACCTTGAACAGGATGAACGATGAGACCGTCGAGGATCATCTGGAGAATGCAGAAGAATATAAGGAAAGTCTAAATTTTTAGAAAAATACTTAGGATTTAGTGAGGAAGGATCATTATGCCACTAGACGCCTTCAAAGACGATGATGTATATTTGTTGGCCTCCTCATTCATCCTAGGTTACGGAATTCTACTAGTCTTAATGGAAGGATATCTGCTCGATTTGAGCGATGTAAATATAATTATCCAAAGCACTGCTCTGGGACTATTTTTGACAGCACTAATAGGTTTTCCCGCAAAATTCATCATTGAAGATATTCATCACAAAAGTAAGGCAGAGAAAAAGAAGAGTAAGTTTAATGACCTATTCGAAATCTTAAGGCTATTTGGCGGCGCACTTCTCGTAGTATTAGGGATTATTTTCTAGCGTAACTCAAAGATTTCTTCACCCTTTCTTCTCCAGTTTTTGTCTTCTTCCTTCGGGTAGCCGATCGGGAAGATCAGTATAGGCCTTTCGCTGTCCTTCAAGTCTAGTTTGTTAGATAGTTTGTCTTGGTCGAAGCCTCTTACTGGGCAGCTGCCGATTCTCTGTGTTTTGCATGCGAGCATGAAGAATGTGGCAGGTATGACGGTGTTTCTGGTGAGCCAGCCTGTCATGAATTCGCTGCCCCTGTCTTTGTAGTCGGAGTACATTTTACGCAGGTTCTCTGCTTTCTCCTCGTCGATCCTGCCTTCCTCCAGTTTGTGCTCTAGTACCTGGTCGGCGTTCACATCTATCTCCTCGTCTCCAACCAGGACTACAATCTTGTCGGCGTATCTCACCCAGCCGTTCACCGGTATCACGGAGCTGGTGGCTTTCTCCATCGCCTCCTCGGAATCCAGAACGATGAACCTGTACGGCTGGAGGTTAAATGCTGTCGGAGCATTCGTCGTCAGGTCGAAGATCTTCTCCAGTTTTTCCCTTTCTACTTCTTCATCTGTGAACTTCTTAACTGAGGACCAGTTCTCCATCGCATCGATCAGATCCATTATTCTCGCCGCAGAAAGAAAAGTAAAAAGGATGGTAGGCCTTTATTCTGCGTAGTAGGAGCCGAAGAATCCTGAGAGGAAGGATGCGAATCCTACTGCGTAGAGCGCCCAGATCAGGTCCTGAGTTGGTACAGCGAATGATGCTGCGTAGGTTGCTACCAGGCTGATGACTAGTGATATAAGGCCGCTTATCGCATCGTCAGTGTAGTTATCTAGTTCCATGGCAATTTCTGGAGTCTTTTAACTGAAATAGGTTATGGTGCACCGACCGCCACAATTGTGCTCTGTGTGTCGCCGTTAACCAGTTTTCTCTCTTCGTCGGCCGATACCCTGATTGCATCTCCTTCTTCCAGCTGTACTACCTCGTTGTCTACTTCGATAGCTGCCTGGCCTTCAGTTAGAAGATAGACTTCTTCCTGGCCTTCATCTGCATGGTCATGCTCCATTCCTTCCCAACCAGGTTCTGCATCAATAACAGTTATACCTAGATTTTCGCAGTCAAGTTCATCTCGCAGGAAATGCAGTGCACCGCCTTCTGCACCTACATTCCGATAGTTTGCCTTAGAATAGCTCATTGGAGAAAAACACCTCACAGAAACACTCCTGCTCCAAACTTAAGGCCTTTTTGGAGAAGAGATTCAGGAATTTTATATTGTCTGAGAACACAATCGTTGACATGGTTCTGGAGACTGTTTTACTGGCAACCAGTATTTCTATAGTCAAGGCCTTGGTCTTCCTGGTTTTCGCAGGTATAGCTATCAGGCTCAGCTCCGATATAATTCGGAAAGCTGCCTCACACAAGTTCTCCGAACCGGTAGTTGTCGATCTTATAACGGATTCAGGCCGTTTTCTGCTGTGGTTCTGGGCTCTTCTTATGACTATGAGCATCCTCGGGTTCTCCGGGTTAGCAGCCTCTATGGGTACGGCGGCAGGATTCGTGGCACTGGGAGTATCCTTCGCACTGAAGAATGTGATCTCCGATACCGTGGCAGGAGCCTATCTTGCTCAGGACCCTGACTTCAACTCTGGCGACCGGGTAGAGACCGACGGCAGCGAAGGAGTTATCGAGGACGTAGGCCTCCGGAAAACCCGTCTACGGCTTGACAACAGCAACCTCAGAGTTCTCAATAATACCGATGTCGAGAAGAAATGGACTTTGCTCGAGGAGTAGGTCGGGCCTTACCACTTGTTTTATACAAATTTTTCTATCAGAACTGTATTTATGGAATTAGAGGAGATAGCTCGGAAATATGCTTTGAAGAATGCTGTCGAGCACGGCGGCGAATGCAACCCTGGAGCAGTTATCGGAAAGATTTTTGCGGAAGAAGACTTTGAGAACAAAGGAGAAGTCACAGAGGCCGCACAGGAAGTATGCCAGGAGGTAAACAGTAGGAGTCTTGAAGAGCAGGAATCCGAGCTAGAATCCTTCGAGTTCGAGGAAGAAGAGGAGGAAGAGCATGATCCGATTCCAGATCTGACGAACGCCGATGAATACGAAGAAATAGTTGTAAGGTTTGCTCCTAACCCGAACGGGCCTCCACACATCGGTCATGCACGTGGAATGACGATCAACGGCGAGCTACGTGACAAGTACGATGGCAAACTTATTCTAAGGTACGATGATACCGATCCGGTGACTAAGAGGCCTTTGAAAGAGGCCTATGACATGTATGCTGAGGACTACGAATGGCTGGGATACGAACCTGATGAAGTGCGGTACAGTTCGAAAAACTTTGATACTTACATAGAGTACGCTGAGAAACTGATCGAGATGGGGAAGGCCTATGTCTGCAAGTGCTCGCAGGAGGAAGGCCACGAATACCGTGAGAAAGGTGAGGCCTGCCCTCACAGAGATCAGAGCGAAGAGAAGAACATGGAACTATGGCAGGGCATGAGAAACGGCGATATAGATGAGGGCGAAGCTACCCTTAAGATCAAGACCGATATGCAGCACAAGAACCCTGCGATAAGAGACTTCGTAGCCTTCAGAATCATCGATGACGCAGAACACCCTATCACCGGTGACAAGTACCGGGTATGGCCTCTGCTGGACTTCCAGGGCGCGATCGAAGACCATGTAATGGGCACGACCCATATTGTCCGAGGTAAGGAGCTGCGGGCATCGACAAAAAGACAGAAGTTTATCTACGACTACCTTGGCTGGGACTATCCTCACATCCAGTACTGGGGCAATGTAAAGATCTCGGGATTCGAAGCTCCTGTAAGCACTTCAACACTTACAGAGATGATGGAGAACGGCGAGCTTGATGGATGGGATGATCCACGTGCCCCGACACTTAGAGCGCTGCGGAAGAGAGGATTCCAGCCGGAGGCACTTCAGAACTTCTACATCGAGATGGGAGTCTCCGAGAAAGATATCGAGGCCAGTACAGAAACACTGGAATCACACAACCGTAAAATTGTAGATGACGGGGCCGAGAGAAGGTTTTTCGTGGAGAATCCTGTAGAGCTGGAGATTTCAGGAATTCCAGAAGACATAGAACCTCACATGGCCCGCCACCCTGATCAGGACTGGGGAACGCGGAGCTTCGACCTTGAGAGAGATGACGGCACAGTTACAGTGCTTGTAGAGGAGAACGACCTTGAAGACGGTTTCCTCAGGTTAAAAGGCCTCTGCAATATCGAAATCCAGGGAGAGACTGCAGAGTACCGAGAGGGAGACCATACCGAGGCGCTGGATAGAGATGCCAGCATAGTTCACTGGGTTCCAGCAAGTGCAGAAAAGGCCCGGGTTTTCATGCCGGACGGCAGAGAGATCGAAGGCCGTATAGAGCCTTCAGAGTACGAGAATGATACGGTCTACCAGTTCGAGAGGTTCGGTTTTGTTAGGTGCGAGGAAGAAGGAGAGTTCTACTTCGCCCACGAGTAAAAGAAGGCCTTTTGACTTGAAAGTAGTATCGGAGGAGAATACAACTTCTCCTCTACAGATTTACTTATTACCCTCCTTCCCTCATTAATGTTCACGGGGGAGGTGGATAATTCTGAAGACCGAAGTCGACAGGTTAGGCCTCTGCGTTATCTGCGGAGATAGAGTCCACAGCCAGGAAGACTACCTGCAAGCATCCGAAGGCTACTGTCACCAGAGCTGCGTAAACAATACTCGTATAGTAGAAGCTGAGGCCTAACAGCGAAGAAAAAACCACAAACACTTTCTTTTTCTTCTTTCTTAGACGGCCTTTGAAAAGTATGGGAAAGCCGGGAATCGAACCCGGGACCTCTGCGTATCTCACAAACGAATTGTTTTATTTAATCATCAAGGCCTTCCGTCGGCCTCTCATTGCTCATAAAGTTGTTATGAGCGCAGCGCTCTAACCGCTGAGCTACTTTCCCAAACTTTGAAGCGAAGTTTGATCACGCTCGGCTCCAAAGGAACCGACTTCAGAAAGTTCCTGAACGCCACCGTAGGTGGCTTCACGCGTGCCGCACTCCGCGTTAGGAGGCGATGGGTTCGCCCGGATTCGAACCGGGGATCTCCGCCATGTCAAGGCGGTGTCATAACCAGCTAGACCACGAACCCTTAGACGGTTAATTGATGGTTGGGAGTGTACTTTTTTGAATCACTTGCAGTATTTTGGTTATTGTTTTTCTGGTTAGGCTTAAATAGTTAGGAAGACCATTTCTGGGTAGAGGTAAGAACTGTCGATGAGCGTGGAGTGTGAGAAGTGCGGTAACGATTTGCAGGTTAATCCTGTTGACAAACCGAACGTGGACTGGATGAAAGTTGTCTGCAGCGAATGTGGTCATGTAGAGAATATTTCGATGATCCGGCTTTCTGCTACAGCAACTCAGGAGAGATAACAAAGTAAAAAATCTCTCCACCACCGATTTTCGGTTTTTCGAAGATGTTAAAAGTTCTCAGGCCTTATTTTCTGGTAGATAGTTATGGTAAATAAATGGCAAGATTACGAGACAGGGCCTGATGCGCCTGAAGAAATCTATGCAATTGTTGAAAATCCGACCGGAACAAAGAACAAGTACGAATACGACAAGGAGAAGGAGTCTGTAGTTCTGGACAGAGTTCTTCACTCCGCAGTACATTATCCAGGAGACTACGGGTTCATCCCGCAGGCCTACTACGAGGACGGCGATCCAATGGACATCCTAGTCCTCACTACTCACGCCACCTTCCCTGGCTGTGTAATCGAGTGCAGGCCTATTGGAATCCTGTACATGGATGATGGAGGCGAGCAGGACGACAACATTATCGCAGTTCCAACCGAAGATCCAAGATGGGACGGCGTTGACAGCCTCGACGATCTATCCGACCACAAGAAAGAGGAGATTGCAGAGTTCTTCAAGACCTACAAGAACCTCGAACCTAAGAAGCATGTCGAAATCGAGGGATGGGGCGGACAGGACGACGCACACGACGCAATCAACCGCTCAATGGAACTCTACAGCGAAAAGTTTGAGTAAAAAATTCCCCGGAGGCCTGATAAAGAGGGCCTTCTCTTCATTTTCTATTTCTTTCTACAAGTACTGCATTTCCTCCTGTTTCTCTGCGTATAGGAGTTACTTTTCCCGCAGTTTCAGTGCTTATATCCAGGGCCAGCTCTTCGACTTCGGGCAGTTCTCCTCCTGCATCTCTTTCTACTTCCGTCATTAGTGCTGCATCGAGGCCCTCATCTACCTTCCTTGCTATTGACTTGTAGTTCTCTACGGGATTGTTTCTGGTGTTTTCCGGGTTGTATCTAAGCACTCCGGGCTTTGGAACCATCAACATTGCGGATTCGGTTCCGAGTTCGCCGCTGTAGTCCCACTCGAAAACGTTGGATTCTATATCATACTCAGGGCTTTCCTGTCCTGGAACTCCAAGCCAGTAAGGTTCTGACTCCACGCCTTGTTCCTCAAAGCTGTCTGCAGCATCGTAAAGCCACTGATTTCTCTCAGTTTGCAGAGACTTGCCTGTAGCTACAACCGCTGTCGAACCATCTTCCTCCAGTCTTTCAGCAACATACTCATACAGGCCCGTCATATTTTCGTTACCGCCGATCAACAACTTAACTGTTGTGGTGCGGTTTCTAGCTGCCGGTACTGGAGTAGTTGCTGAGGCCGTATTTCCAGAACCTGTAGGCCAGGAAGTAGAATACCGGGCCTACAAACGGCGTGACGAGTTTCCAGGTGTGGAAGCCTTCTTTTCCGAGCAGGAAGGATACAGGGAAGAATGATGCGAAGGCTAGCGGTATCAGTGTGACGAGCAGGGCCTGTATCACTACGCCGAATATTCCTATAGGGTATTTTCTGAAGTTGCTGATGCGGAAGATCAGCCAGATTGCGCTGCGGGAGGTACCTGTCCAGAATGCAGTGGTTGAGAACACCAGGTAGATCGAGGCCACTACAAGTATTCCGCTGACCATTGCAGATGCCGCATAGACTAGTTCAACTAGGCCAAGGTTCAGGCCTATTTTTGTGCCTGCATAGATTACGAGCGCGAAGTTTGCGATTATCTTAGGCAGATTGTTGTCGTGGACATCGTCAGCATAGACTTGGAATAGCGGGTTCAGAGGCCTTAAGAGGAATCTGTCCATGTCTCCTGAGATTATGTAGTTTTCTCCAAGCCTTGTGATGTTGAACAGGAACATGTTCTGTATGAAGATTACCATTCCACCGAATCCGGAGAGGAAAAGCATTTCGTTGAACGTCCAGCCCTGCAAGGTCTCAATCTGTGTGAATACCAGTGTCAGGAAGGATATAGAGACTGCTACACTTACCGTCTGGCCTAGAGCTCCCAGCAGGAAATCTTTTTTGTATACAAGCCTGGATTTCCAGTACTGTACGAAGTACAGCCAGTAGATTCGGGCGTATTTCCTGAAAGTATCGATTTTGTTTCTCACCGTCTTAGCCTCCCTGCACCGTCAGTCTTTTCTTTGCTTTTCGCCAGAGAAGCTCTGCGAGAACGAACAGAACTACTATCCACGCTACCTGTAACCCCAGAACGCGGAGAGCGCTCTCCGCTGTACCCTGGTAGATAGAGATAGGGCCGTCTACCATCCACGGGAAGGGAGTGAGATAGAATAGCTGTCTGATTCCTTCCGGCACCAGGTACAGCGGGATCATTGCTCCGGATAGAAGGCCTGCCAGCATTGTTCTCATCATTCTGAGACTCCAGCCTACCTTCGTCCAGAAGACTAGCATCGATGTAGCATAGGAAAGTACGATAGCTAGGTTCAGAGTCAGGAACAGCGAGGCCAGGAATACTACGGCATCTGCCGGGCCTGGTATTCCCACGTTCAGGAAGGCTATACCTGCCAGTAGTGCCGGGAGACCTCTGATAACCATTTTGAAGGATGATCGGCCTATTTCGTAGAAGTATAGCTGTGATCTCAGGGAGACAGGCTTTTTCAGTTCGTTGACTATTGTTCCTCTCCTGATCCTGTCGCCGACCCAGTTTTCCAGGTTGGCCGAGGTAGCGTTGTTTATCACACGGGCCAGCGCCACGTACGATATAATTGTGCTGAAAGGTACTGCAAGTGTTCCTGAGGCCGCGATCGCCTTCCAGACATAGTAGAAAAGTACCAGCGAGATAAGAGTGGAGCCTATACCTGAGAGTGTGTTTGCCCTGTACTGCAGGCCTTCTCTGAGACCTACTTTTGTGAAAGAGAGGTACTTGCCGAGTTTCATCTACAGGCCCTCGTTGTACACCTTTTTCACTACAGTTTCTATATCCGGCTCCCTGATCTGGAAGTCAAGCACATCGTAGTTATCGAGTACTTCTCTCATCAGGTCGCTGGCAGAGATTACCTCGCGGTCGAAAACTATCTCTACATGGCCGTCATCCTGATTGATCTCCTTTATGCCTTCCAGTTCAAGCTCGACAGGCTCTGTACCTCTGGTATCCATAACCAGTCTCCTCGAGGTGAATCTGTTCACCAAGGTGTCCAGCTCTCCATCGTAGATCTTCTTCCCTTCATCCAGAACCACTATTCTATCACAGAGGTCCTCTATATCGCCGATATCGTGCGTTGTCAGCATTACAGTGATATCTTTCTCCCTGTTCATCTTCTTGATGAAGTCCCTGATCCTTTCCTTAACTGCAACATCTAGGCCGATAGTAGGCTCATCGAGATAGACAATTTTAGGATGGTGGAGGAAGGCTGCTGCCAGCTCGCACCTCATCTTCTGGCCCAGCGAAAGTTTCCGGACAGGCTGGTCCCAGAAATCGGAGAGCTGGAGAACCTCGTCGAACTCCTCTATACGGGCCTCGTAGTCCTCATCGCTGACCTCATAGATCTCTTTCAGGAGCTTGAAACTTTCTTTTACCGGCAGATCCCACCAGAGCTGTGTTTTCTGTCCGAACACCACTCCAATATTCATTGCGTTTTTCTTTCTATGTTTATGCGGATCTCTTCCGTCAACCTCAATTTGGCCGGAAGATGGCTCGAGAATACCTGTTAACATCTTTACAGTAGTGGATTTTCCAGCGCCGTTGGCCCCGATATACCCTATCATCTCGCCTTCCTCGATCTCAAGGTTCAGATCCTCTACGGCGTGAACTTCCTCGTAGTCCCGGGAGAGAAAGCTTTTCAGATATCCTTTGATACCCTCTCCTCTCTGGTAGATTCGGAAAGTCTTGTTCAGGTTCTCGGCTTTGATTAAACTCATAGAAAAGAAGTTTTCAGCACAATTTTTTAACTTCTCCACCAGGGCTCATATGTCTCGAGGTATGAGGGTTCTCTAGGCAACTCGGCACCATCTATAGAAAAATAAACCGAGTAATCTCCGTCTGCTACTCTGAGGAATTGATCGCCATCCACTGTAACCAGCATCTTTGACTCAGTTCGCGGACTCTCCTCATAAGGATCCATTCCGTAACTGTCAAGTATTGAAGTTGACAAATCCGGGGAAAGTTCTGCTCTTTCGAGAGGTCTGTAGCCCGAGAAATCGAAGAATAAATCTTCTTTCCGGAAACCTCTAGCAGGTAGTTGAGTCCTTGCCTCATCAATATCGGTCAGATGCACAAGCGAAACCTCATCTTTATCTAGAAAACTATGCGTCTTATTCCAACCTGATTCGCCAGCATCTGCCATCAACAAAAAACCACCAAGCAAAACTTTTATCGATTACTGAGAGAAATAAAGAAAGGAATACGTAAAGAGCCAAGGACTATTCCTTCACCTTGACAGGCACTCCTTTCTCCTTCAAAAGCTCTACCTGGCGCTTGACGAAGTCTTCCTCATTAGATCCCTTTGTCGCAATCATGTAGACCTGTGCATCTCCAAAAGGCCTCATAACCCTTCCAGCCCTCTGAGTTGCCTGTCTACGGGAACCTCCCTGGCCCGACATGATGATTCCAACTTCTGTATCGGGTAGGTCAAGGCCTTCATCTCCGATCCTGGAGACAATGATCGTATTCATCTTGTCCTGACGGAAGTCCTCAAAGTACTCCTCTCTGTCGTCAAAGTCAGTCTCACCGGAGATGAACGGTATATCGAACTTCTCAGAGATTTCCTCTCCCTGATCTATCCAGTCACAGAAGATAATCGTTTTCTCATCCTGATGCTCCTCCAGTAGATCCTCCAGCATAGGAATCTTCGCAGGGTTCTTAGAAGCCACTATTGCTTTCTTGATACCTGAGGCCTCCTCGTACTTGTGACGGTAGAAATCGGACTCCCATTCCACAAGGTTGATCTCTACATCCGGCTTGACAACGTAGCCTTCCGAGAAGAAACGGGCCCAGTCGCCGCCGATCTCCTGACCGATTAAAGCAAATATCTCCCGTTCCTTGGAGTCTTCCCTGACAGGGGAGGCCGATAGGCCTATCCTGCGGGTTGACTGTAGCGAAGCAGTCTTCCTGAACAGTTTGGATGGAATATGGTGTACTTCGTCGAAGATGATCAGGCCCCATTCCTTCTGGAATAGAGAGGTCTTCTCTCCAGCCATGTGGTATGTTGCGATCGTCACGTCCTTCATCTTCTTCTGATCTCCGTGGTACTGGCCGATCTGGTCCTCTGTCAGAGTTGTTTTGTCAAGTATTTCTCTTTTCCACTGGTTTACGAGCGATCTCTGCGGTACAAGTACCAGTGTCGGTGCGTCAACCTTCGCCATAAGGCCTATGCTGGTTACAGTCTTTCCTGATCCTGCAGGGTTGGCAAGTACTGCTGCTCTTTTCTCGTAGGCCTTTTCGACGTATTCTTCCTGGTAGTCACGTAGCTCTATTCCTTTGAGATCACAGCCAATTTTTTCGCTGGATTCCCGGAATTTTGAGTTGTCCTCTACCGGGTAGCCTTTCTTTAGAAGCGCTTTCTTGATCTCTGCGCGGGATTTAGCTCCCATCTGGATTCGGGACTTGGTGTCGGAGAGGTCGACGGAGAGATTCTGTCTTACTTTGTCGATTCCTCGGGCCCATTCCATTCGTTCCGGCTCTTCTGCTATGAGTACATGAGCCATTCGTTCGTGTTCGATCCGGAACATTTCCTGTTTTTCGTAGGTGCGCTCTACCCATTCGATGAAGTGCGGGTAGGATCCTACGAGTCGCGTGTATTTCTCCTTCATCTCCTCCAGCGAGAGATCGGAGTTCCAGACATCCATTTCCCTTACCTGGAACTTGTAGTGGTCTCCGGAGGATGTTTCCATGTGTGAGATGGAAGATATTTCGCGTAATGTTTCCTCTGTAGGGTTTGAAAGTATAATTTCTCTCTGCGGTTCGAAGAAGACCACCTGATCTTCCTGCAGTTCATTTACTTTATCGATCAGTTCTTCCTTCGAAAGATCCTCTAGATCCGAATTTTCCTCTGACATACCCGTGTGAAGGAATGTTAAATCTTAAATCCCTAATCCTGTTGTGTGAAAACCGAGCTCAAGAAACAGCTTTCGAAAATAAGCGATTTCGAGAACCCTAGAATCAGTCTGGAGCAGTACCGCACCCCTCCAGCGCTTGCAGCCGATCTACTGCATACAGCATACATGCAGGGAGATATTGAAGGCCTTAAAGTAGCAGATCTAGGTGCAGGTACCGGAATGCTCAGTCTTGGAGCTGCACTTCTAGGAGCAGAAGTTGTAGCTGTTGAGAAAGAGGATGATGCTGTAAGAATACTGGAGGAGAACGCCAAAGATCTAGGCCTTGAAGTCGAGATAGTTCAGGAAGATATTGAGGAGTTCAATCAGGATGCTGATACTGTATTGATGAACCCTCCTTTTTCCCAGCACTCTGATATAGGCCTCAAGTTCTGGGAGAAGGCATTGGAGCACGGCGATACGGTTTACGGGATCAGTCCTCGAGGCCTGCGTGAACGTATAAAAGATTTTGTAGGAAATTCCAGTCATGAAGTACTGGCGGTAGAGGAGTTCAGTATCTCTTTGCCGCCGAGTTACGGCTTTCATACAGAGGAAAGCCATGAAACCGAGATAGACTTGATAATCACGAGGAGAACAGATAATGGAACTTGAAGCAGTAGAAAAAGGAGACCGGCTTATCGTAAACTTTCAGAAAAACCACACAGTCGCAAATCTTGTAAGGAAGGCAATCTGGAAGAACGGCGGAGAAGCCGGTTACGACAAAGGACACCCACTGGGCGAAGACTCAAACCTTGTAATCGACGCAGACAACCCTCGCGAAGTACTCAAGGAAGGAATCGACACCGCTCAGGAATGGATGGAAGAGCTCGAAGACCAGGCCTAGAGAAGGCCTTTCTTCTGGATAAATTTTTCTCAAGGGTTAACTCAAAAAAGAGGTCTCTCCAAGTTTTTCTTCATGGATATCAGAAACCAGTACAGTTCTTTCAGGGATCAGGTCAAGGAGTTCGATGATATATACTTTATTTTCCTGGCTGTTCTCCTGGCATTCGGTACCCTTCAGACAACCGGAGCTGTTCTTGACACAGAGAAGCCTGTTGTTACCGTAGTTTCGCCATCCATGTGCCCGGAGCTACAGGTAGGAGACATCCTTTTCGTTAAAGGAGCTTCATACAGCAACATCCATGAAGGAGACATAATTGTATACAATGTCCCTGACAGAGTGGAATTCACGGTAGGAGAGAGGAGGTATGTTCTGGAGCAGAATCAGAGCGGCACCCCATCAGTTGTTACTTCTATAGGCCGTTTCTCACTTCTCGGTGTCGATCCTGCACGCGACAGAGACAACGACAGAGTTAGAATGTCGCTGAACGGAACCCAGCTGGAACCAATGTTTGAGGGCGAGAGCTACAGCATATCAGGCCGTAGCGTTGAGATCACATATGCTACAGATTTACCTCCTGGAGATATCCCTATCGTCCACAGAGTCGTGGAGAAAAATCCCTCCTATCTTGAAACTATGGGTGACGCCAACACAGGGCAGCTCGAGTTTGAGAAGCATGTTGAGCCAGATCAGATTCACGGCAAGGTTTTCTTTGAAATTCCTCGTGTCGGCCTTGTAAAGCTCTGGACTATGGACTTGCTGGGGTATGCTGGTGACAGGCCTTTCGTTATTGATAACACTCCTTCGTGCTAGAAGTAGTTAATTTAAAGGTTGGTTGTTTAATCTATGGCAATATGGACTTCTGTGACGAATGTGGAGGAATGCTTGTATCCCAGAAGAAAGATGGGGAAACAGTAATGGAGTGCCGTGACTGCGGTCATGTTCAGGACGTAGAGGGCGGTGACTACAAGGTAACTGAGGAGAAAGAAGACGATCCTATGAACCGTCTGAACGTTAATGAAGAGGGAGGCGACGAATCCACAAGGCCGACTACGACAAAAGAATGCAAGAAGTGCGGTGAAGAGACAGAGCAGGAATGGTGGATGGAGCAGACACGTGCATCAGACGAGCCGGCCACACGTTTCTACAAGTGCCGTCAGTGCGGTAACGTGTACAAAGAATACGATTAAACCTATTCTTCCTCTATCTCTACATTTTCAGCATCTATTTCATCGACAACAGAGTTCAAAGAAGTTCTAAGCTTACTTAACTCTCTATTAATCTTCTCAGTCCTGTTCTCAAACTGTGACTTCTCAACCTTGCTCTCAAGATCCCACTCCTGTCGATTCGAGTCAAGGATAAACTCCTCCTCGATCTCGCTGACCTTGTCCTCCAGGCTATTTACCCTCTCAAAGATCTCTCTATCCTGATTATCAATTTTGCTCTCAAGCTTCGAAACGCGGTTCTCAAGCCTCTGAGAGTCAGCTTTCTGGTTATTTAATTTCTGCTTCAGAGAAGAAATTTCGCTCCTGACATCATCCTTACTATCGTTAAGCTGCCTGAGCTTCTTATTCTGTTTAGACTGGATCTTGCTAAGTCTGCGGAAAATCCTCTCCAAGTCGTTAAGATCCTGCTTGTTTTTCTCAACATCAGCCTGAAGGCCTTCAGAGAAATTCTGCTGAAGAGAATTGAAACGTGACTCAAAATCCTGAAGTGCGTTATCCATCGCATTAACGTGCGACTGAAGAGACTGAATCTGTTCCTCTAACTGTTCAGTATTTTCAGCTGCCTCCTCACCTTTCTGACCTAACAAGTCCATAACCAGTTTTTGAGTTTGCTGGTATTTAATCCCTAGTGCCGATGCCTCCAGTCAATCAACAGAATCTCCGCACCAGCCACAAAAAAGGCAAAACTCGCAACCATCAGGCCCGCAAACAGCTGGTACTCTCCAGGCCTGTAGTTATAGATCCCGGTACTGACGCGGTAACCTAGGTACGCGAAAAGAGCCACGAACGAGAGAAATCCTGTCAGAACCAGGAACTCTCCAAGAGGCCTGTTGTACAGAACCTTGTCATGGAGTTTCTCGAGGTTTTCGCGCACCATATTGAAATAGTTTTATCTCGGCTTATTTATTATGCCCGAGAATCAAAGACGAGCGCCGGCAAGGCCTAAAGATATCGAGGAGATCGACCCGCAAAAAGATATTAGAGTACGAGTCGTAGGAACAGTAATTTCAGTAGACGACGACTCTGTCACAATCGACGACAGCACCGGATCTGTAGAGGTATTCCTGGAAGACGAGGCCATGGAAGATCTTGAAGAACAGCAGAGAATTAGAGTGCTCGGCCGAGTACTGCCGACCCCTGACAGCTTTGAAATCCAGGGAGAGATCGTGCAGAGCTTCGAAGACGTCGACCCAGAAATCTACGACAGCGTTAAAAAAGTTGTTAACACTTCTGAGTAACATAGGTGAGGAGGGGTGTTTAAAGCAGAAATCGAAGATGTTGGACTTCTACAGGACTCAATGAAAACCATTTCAGACCTAATCAGTGAAGGCCTATTCCAGTTAAAGGATGACGGCATTCACCTGGTTGCAGCAGACCCTGCAATGGTAGGTCTGGTAGATTTCCACATCGAAAAAGACGTATTCGAAAACTACGAACTTGATGAAGAATCAAAAGTAGGCCTAAATCTAGAAAATCTATACTCAATTCTTCGAAGAGCAAACAGCGATGACACAATTACTCTCGAAGTAAAGGACGACGAATCCAAGTTTTACATCAACATGGAAGGCCGCAGCACGAGAAACTTCTCACTGCCGATCCTCAATCTTTCAGAGGACGACATTCCTTCCACAGACCAGCTTGACTTCACATTCGAAGGAGAACTCGAGACAAAAGTTCTCGAAAGCGCTATAAAAGACGCGATGGTCGTCTCAGACTCCGTAACAGTAACGGCCTCAAAGGACAGCATCGAGATCTCGGCAGAAGGCGACCAGTCCGATGTAGACTTCAAGATTACAGAGGACTCAGAAGGAGTACTGGAGCTTTCAGGAGAAGAGGCCAACTCAATGTTCAGCCTCGATTACCTGTCAAAGATGATCGGCGCCAAGAAACTATCAGATACAGTCACAGTCAAGATGGCCGACGAATTCCCAGTCAGACTGGAGTTCGAGATCCCAGATGAGGCCAACCTGAGCTTCGTACTGGCACCACGCATAGAAGAAGATTAACTTCTTTCTATGCTTAAACCAGAAGATCTCTGATCTTCGGATCCACGCATCGAGGAAGACTAAGGCTTCTCACGTGCTCTAAGAAGCATTATTGAATGCTTCGTCACGTATTGAAGAGGATTAAACCTCTTCCCACCTCTTATTTTTCCTAATTTTCTCATCTAAGTAAAAAGAAAGAAAATTTATTTCTCTGATTCAGCGCCGAAGTAAACTACCGAATCTAGAGGCCCAGAGAAAGCATCCTGAACCCTCTCAACCACACCAGAGAACAGTTCGGAATCTGATTCCCTGTAGGCCCCGAAAGGTATCGGGAAATCACTCTGGACATCATAATCAAGGCCTTCCAGCCATTCTTCAACTTCTTCATCGCTGTGAAGTGTACTGCCTTCCGGCATATCATCGTTCAGGTCAGCCATCCTGCCGTTGTATAGTTTTCTGGCGCTTGACTCGCTGAACACATCGAATACAAAACCTTCCTCTGCTACACGGTTCATCTCATCAATAACTTCTTCCTCATCCCCTACAAGGTGGAAAAGCCTTGGAGCAACTATATAATCGAATGCATCGTCCTGATAAGGGAGTCTGTGAGCATCGACACGCACAGCATCTTCCACCCGGTTATTTGCGACTGCTGCCTGAAGAGGCTCCTGCTCTATATCCGCTGCAAAATTCTCGTAATCATCCAGATACTCTGAAAGCAGTGCAGGGCCTGAGCCTAGTTCAAGTATTTTATCTCCCTGTTGTGCGCCGAGGCCTTCAAGCATCTCCTCGAAGTTGTGGTTCTGTCTCTCGAGCACCTTCTTTCCGCCGGCGGAAGAGTACCTTCTCTCTACATAGGTTTCCGGGTCTCTGTATATTTCTTCAGGCATAGAGACTGTTTACGCAGAAACTTTTTTATCTGAAATCTCGATGTGAGGCCGGGATTTTTACAGTTTCCTACCGCAATACTAACCATGTCAGAGAAGGGGGGTGAGAAGAGGCCGCAGGACTGGAAGATACGCCAGTACTACGAACAGGAAGGCCTTAAGGAGAAGATTCTTGACATAGCTGAGTACCGCGAGATCGCTCCTACCTACCCAAACGGTTACGGTAAAAGGCCTGATGCCATCAACTTTCCAGGCGACTTCCAGGCCCTGGTTGAGGACGGTGCGGTCGCGTTCCATGCCTCTGTTGAGCGGTGGCGTAACCCTCTGCTGATCGACAATGTTTCTGACCTGGATCAGCTGCGTGAGGCCTGGGATCTGGTAATAGATATCGACTGCGACCACTCATTTGAACTTGCGAAAGATACTGCAGAACTTGTTCTCCGCGAACTGAAGGATCACGGTATCGAGAATATCAGTGTAAAATTCTCCGGTAACCGTGGATTCCATATCGGAGTCAGGGGGGAGGCCTTCCCTCAGGAGATCGACCAGCAGGAAATCTCCGATCTATACCCTCGGCTTCCGCGAGGAATAATTGATTACATCCGCGAGAACCTCAGAGATGAAATGGTAGAGCTAATCAAAGAATACGGCCTGGAGGAGAAGATGGAGACCGACAACGGCAGGAAGCCGTACAAGGTCTCCGATATAGAGAATGACTGGGGTCAGCGCCACCTTTTCAGAATGCCTTACTCTCTGCACGACGGTTCGTGGCTGGTATCACTGCCGATCGAAATCGACCATATACAGGACTTCGAGAAAGAAGAGGCCGAGATCGACAATGTTGAGTTCGAAACCGATTTCCTCGACGAGTATGAGGAGGGAGAGGCCACTAACCTTGCAGTACAGGCCATGGATTTCCTGGCCGAGCAGGAGGAAGAGCGGAGGGAAGAGATCCAGAAGAAGCAGGATCGAGATTTTGAGAGGCCTGAAGATGCTATCCCCGAACAGCATTTCCCTCCTACGATAAAGAATATTCTGGAAGGCCTAGAAGATGGCCGTAAGAGAGGTCTATTTATTCTGCTTAATTTCTACCGTACCGTTGGTTATTCATGGGAGGAGATAGAGTCTAAAATCTGGTCGTGGAATGAACGGAATAAGGAAGAGCTTGGTGAGACTTACGTGAAGTCACAGCTTCGATGGCACCGTGAGAGAAGCGAGGACGTCCCTCCCCCAAACTACGATTCAAACGGTTACTACAAGGATATGGGCGTCTATGAAGGAGATAACCTAGAGGAGCAGGTTTCCAACCCTGTAAGTTATGCTTTCCGGAAGGCCAACAGGCGCCAGAACAGTGAAGAAGATGAAGAGGAAAGCAATGAGAGCGATGAGGTTATGGAGTGTCCTTACTGCGGCAAGGAGTACAAATCCGAAGGTTATTACAAGAAGCACGTGGAGCAGTGCAACGAGGACCTAGAGGTAAAAAAGCTTTAGCAGGTGTAGAGTATATAGATGTCAGAAAACGCGTTAACCTTCAGCGAACTTAGAAAGATACAGAAAGAAGAGAAAAGAGAGGAAGACCTAACAGAGCTAGGAGAAGACTTCCTGTTACGAGTATCCAACTATCTGAGATCCAAAAAAGAGAAGTCAGGAGAAGGCCGCGAATACAAGAACGCCAAAAGAGTTTTCGAGAAAATTATATCGCTCAGAGAAGACAAAGTAGTTAAAAACGCCAAGATATCGGTCAAAACAGAAGATCTAAGTTCTGACGATCTCATGCTGCCAAGAGAAAAAGAACTCTACAGGCAGCTGAAGGAAGTATTCAACGACCACAGAAACAGGATTGACGAGATAGTGGATTCAAGCAGCGAGATAGAGGAACTAGAAACGCCGGAAACTCAGCCAGAGCCAGAAGCTACCGATGAGAGCCAGGAACAGGTGGACGGAGATACAGAAGAGGAAGAACCAGAAGTAGAGAACGACGAAGACAGTAGCGAGGAACAGGAAGGTGCTGAGAGCAGTGAAGAAGACGTAGAGGAAGGATATACCAAGGTAAAAATAACTTCAGAAGTTCCAGAGTTCATGGGAACCGATCTCGAAACCTACGGGCCTTTCGATGAAGGGGAAGAAGCCAGCCTACCGGAAGACAACGCAGAAATTCTCGTAAACCGCGGTAATGCCGAAGAACTGTAATCTATACTAAAAATGGTATCAAAAGTCTACGCTGTCAGCGGATCGTTAATAACAGAAAACCTTGACGAGCTAGGAGAACTAGCAGAGGCCCTAGAGAAGAACGAGGACCAGATACTTGTCGTTACAGGAGCTGGAGGCCTCAAAGAGTATATCTATTCTGCGGGAGAGTTCGGCAACCAGGGAGAACAGGATCTGGTTGGCATCGCGGCCACACGCCTGAATGCAAAGACCTTGATGACAGCAATGGAGGCCTACCCAGATACTCCTGAGACTGCCGAGGAGATCAGGACGGCGGCCTCTACCGAATTGAACGTTGTGATGGGAGGCCTTACTCCAGGCCACTCTACTGATGCTGTAGCTGCTATTGCTGCAGAGCTTCTGGAGGCCGAACTGTATATAGCCACCAGTATTGACGGAGTCTACAACAAGAATCCTGAGGCCGAGGATGCGAAGAAGCTTGATGAGGTTACTCCGGAAGAGCTGAAAGGTATTATCGACGGGAACAACGAGGCCGGGCGTCACGAGTTGATCGATTCGACCGCTGTTGAGATAATCGAGCGTTCACGGACGGAGACCAAGATTTTTGAGGGAACATTCGAGAATATTGAGAGGCCTGGCAGTGCTGACGGCACCAGGATTGTTCATGAGTAGTTTCAGGAGTGATGGTTCGGAGGCCTTTTAAAGTTTAATCTCGAGGGTTTTGGTATGGTAAAGATTCCAAAAGAGCAGAGAAGGTACTGTCCTCACTGCGATAAGCATACGGAGCAGACAGTGAAAGAAGTTACTAATCGCTCCACAAGCCAGATGAGCAAGAAGCACCGTAAGCGTCAGAGAAAGATCGATAACGGTTACGGATCATTCCCTTATGAGAATCCGGCGAATCGTAGCCGTGGTGGATCCAATCCTACTTCAGAGAAGAAGGATCTGCAGTTCAACTGCAAGGAATGCGGTAAATCCTGGAAACCTAGAAACGCTCTTCGAGCTGCGAAGTTCGAGATCGAACGGTGATTCAATAATGACCGAAAATCAGAGATTTTCTGAGCAAGCAAAAAATCACAGAGGTGATTTTTGAATGGCAAGAAACTTTGTAAGAGTAAAATGCAGTGAATGTGGCAACGAACAGACAACTTTCTCCAGAGCATCTACAGAAGTAGAATGCCTGGTATGTGGAGAAGTTCTCGCGAAGCCAACCGGCGGAAAAGCCGAGTTCCCTGGCGAAGTAGTTCGAGAACTTTCAGTAGAATAAATTTTCCCTTCTACTTACTCCCTATCCTAATTTTTACTTTCTAACAGTTCGATTCTCTTTTAAAAATCACTTATCATCATTTCTCTATGCGCTGGTACAAAGACAAACCTGATGAAGGAGACTTCGTAGTAATAACCCTGACGGACGTAGACAAGAACTCTGCATACGCAGATCTGGACGAATACGAAGACCTGACAGGCCTGATCCACATCTCGGAAGTATCAAGATCCTGGATCCAGGACATCAGAAAAGAACTGAGCGAAGGCGAAAAGACAGTTGCACAGGTAGTAGATACCGAAGACGACAACATCAGCCTTTCCATCAAGAGAGTAAACGATAATCAGAAAAGAGAAAGCATGGCCCGATGGAAAAAAGAACAGAAGGCCGAAAGCTTTGTAGAAGAACTAGCCGACAAACTAGACCGCGACAAAGAAGATTTATTCGACGAAGTAGTCTTCCCTATGCAACGCGAGTTCGGATCCAGCTTCCACGGCTTTGAAATCGCAGAGGCCCGCGAAGAAGAACTGCAGGAGCTTTTCGACGAAGAAGTAGTGGATGCCATCCAGGAAGTGGCCCGCGAGAATATTAATTTGAAGCAGGAGAAGCTTGAAGGAGAGCTGGAGATTGCCTTCGATCAGAGCGATGGAGTCGAGCGTTTGAAAGATGCTCTTTCCGAAGTTGAAGAAGGTGTCGAGATAAAGTATGTTTCCGCTCCAACGTACTCCATCACAGCTTGGGGCCGCACACAGGAGCTGGCGAAGAAGAGAATGGACGAGTCTGTTCGAACTATCCGAGAAAAAGCCGAGGACATGGATGGAGAGTTCGAGTTCAACAGGGCATAGTCCGATGATTAAAAAGTGTCCGAACTGCAATTCTTACACGTTGAAGGACGAGCACTGCGGTGAAGAGACGGAGAGCGCAAGGCCTCCGAAGTTCTCATTTCCCGATAGTTACGGAGAGTACCGCAGAAAAATGAAGAAACAGTCCTGAAACCAAAGGTGTACAAATTAATGGGAAAGACTAAGATCCAGATGACTGCTGAACAGGAAACAGAAAACCCTCTATTTATCGAAGGGCTTGCAGGAGTAGGCCATATAGGCCGGAACAGCGTAAGCTATATTGCAGAGAAGATGGGTGCCAGAAAGATCGGCGAGATCTCATCATCACATTTCCCTCCTTATGCAATCGTCAGCGACGAGAAAACAGTACAGACTATCAAGAACGAGATTTACGAGCTCGAGAGGGAAGATCAGCAGGATATTGTATTCCTTGAAGGAAACGCGCAGGCCAACAACCCTGAAGGCCATCACGAAGTAGCAGACAAAGTTATGGATCTCGTTGAACAGGTGGGCGCCACTGAGATCGTGACTGTAGGCGGCTACGGAACCGGAGATGTAGTTGAGGAACCCGATGTAATGGGGGTAACTACTGAAGAAGAACTTCAGGAGAAGTACGGAGAATACGATATTACTTTCGAACACGATGTAGAACAGGTTGTCGGAGTATCAGGCCTTCTGCTCGGTCTTGCACAGGAAAGAGGTTATGAAGGAATATGTATACTTGGAGAGACTCCTGGCTTCCTCTTGAGCGATCCAAAATCCACCGAGACTGTTATCAAGGTGATCGAGAGCATAATTGATGCAGATCTTGACTTCACAGACCTTGACGAAAAGGTTGAGGAGTCTCAGGAGATTCTTAAAAAGATTAGGAACCTGAAAGATAAACAGGGACAGGGCCAGGACCAGGATGGTCAAAAAGGACAGGCTCCTGACCTGGGATACATAGGTTGATACACAAATGAAAGACTACACAAGATACGAGAAGGCCCGAATTCTGGGAGCAAGAAGCCTGCAGATAGCGATGGGCGCACCATCTTTCGTCGAATCCAGCGATAAAGAGAATCCGATAGACATAGCGAAGAAGGAGATGGAGGACGACAAGCTTCCGATCACAGTCAAATAGGGAATACCCTATTTTTTATTCCACTTTTCTCAATTAACTCTACATGGAACTCCGAAATATAGAGCTCAGAGAGATAATCGATTCAAGAACAAAACCTACCGTAGAGGCCGAAGTAAACAACTCTTACGGGAAAGCGCCTTCCGGAGCATCAACCGGCACACACGAGGCCAAATGCTTCGTACCAGATCACCTGGAGCATGTAGAAGAACTTGTCCAGAAACTGGAAGGTCGCGACCTCTCACAGCAGGAGTTCGACCAGGAACTGCATAAAATCGATGGTACAGAAGACTTCTCGCGGCTAGGGGCTGCGGCTATAGCATCGAGCTTCGCATTCAAAAACGCCGACGGATTCGAAAACACAGAAAACTTTCCACTGCCGCTGAGCAACGTGATCGGCGGGGGAGAGCACGGAGGAAACACCAGTATCCAGGAGTTCCTAGTACTGCCTGTAAACGCCGACACATTTCCAGAGGCCTTAGAGACCAACCGAAAAATCTATCAGGAGCTTAAAGAGCGGTACGCCTCGAAGATCAAGGGTATCAACGATGAAGGAGCATTAATCACATCTATGGATGATGAGGCTACACTAAAAGCGCTGAAGAAAGTTGCAGACAAGCATGAGGCCCGTATAGGCCTGGATATTGCAGCTTCAGAGTTCTACTCTGATGGAGAGTACAGAATGACCTCTCTGGGCGAGACTCATACTGCCGAGGAGCATCTGGATTTTGTTCAGATGTTGATCGATGAGTTTGAACTAGTCTACGTTGAAGATCCTTTCGATCAGGAAGACTTCACCATGCACGCCAAGCTTACGCGCCAGAATCCAGAAGTCATGATCTGCGGTGACGACCTCTTTACCACTGATAAGGAGAGGCTGCAGCAGGGAATTGAACAGGACTCATGCAACTCTCTGATCGTCAAACCTAACCAGATCGGAACAGTAACCGATGCAAGAGAAACCGTGGAACTCGCCAAAGAAAACGACTATACCCCGGTAATCTCACACAGATCAGGAGAGACCTGCGACCACACGATCAGCGACCTGGCCCTGGAATGGGAGTGCCCTGTAATCAAGGCCGGAATCGCAGACATAAGAATTGCAAAACTGAACAGGCTGCTCAGACTGTGGGACAAATCCGACAGACCAGAGATCAATATGGCCTGAACAATCGAGCCGTATTTAATATTTGTCTTTAAATAGCCGTGTATGAGCGAAGAGGAAAACATGCTGGTCGATCGAGAACAGTACCTTGCCAATGGAGTCCACATTGGAACCAAGGCCCAACACACATCAATGGACAAGTACATCTTCCACGTAAAGAAAAACCAGTTGGCAGTTCTCAACCTTGAAGACACAGATAAACAGATAAGAAAAGTCGCAGAAGTACTTGAAGACTACGATCCAGAAGAAATACTAGTTGTAGGTCGTACAGAACAGGCCCGTACACCAATCAAGGCATTCAGCGAAGCAATCGGATCCGAACTTATCGACGGACGTTTCATGCCAGGAACACTGACAAATCCAGAGTCGGAGAACTTTGTGGAGCCTGAAATCGTAGTAGTATCTAATCCTGAAGAAGATGCACAGGCTATTCAGGAAGCACAGGATACCAATATTCCTGTAGTAGCTATCGCAGACTCTGAGAACGAAATTGGGGAAATAGACTACGTTATCCCTGCAAACAACAAGGCAGAGAACTCTCTAGGCCTTGTCTACTTCCTTCTAGCTCGAGAGATCGCTGAGAACAAGGGAGAAGAGTTCAACTACGAGGTTTCTGACTTCGGCGCAGAGATCAAGGAAGCCGAGCCAGAAGAAGGAGACTCGGAAGAAGAGTAGAATATCTTTTCTCCTGTCCTCGTCATCTCTTTTTCTATATTAACTGCAGGCCTCTAATTTCCGGTACGTAGTTCTTCTGTAACGCATTCTGATTGTATCTGTGACGGGTTTATTTAAACCGGCAGCGCGGTATAATACCATAGGGCTATGTTTAATCTGGGCAACGATGATAAGGAGAAATTGAAGGAGAATATGGAGGAAATCAAAAACCTCGTTAACAATGAGGGTAACGACAGCGATCAGGACCAAGACCAGAAAAAGAGTCAGGCAGATAACGAAGGACAGCAGAAACCTGATTTCTCCGAAATGAACCAGGAAGCCGGACAAAAGCAGCAACAGGGTTTTTCAGGTCAGGCAAACAACCAGTCTCAGCAGCAGAACAGACAGCAAAACAGTACTAATTTCTCACAGCAGTCAGGCCAGTCTGACAGCAGCGCAGATGGCGAGAACCAGTTCCAGACCGGAGGTTCCAATGCATACAACCCATCAGAAGATAACTCCGGATTTCAGGATCAGAACAGTCAGAGATTCCAGGACAGCTCATCCGGTCAGACCCAGTCCAGCAACCAGCAGTTAAACAGCACCAGCTCAGATAACATGAGTCAGGACTTTGATGCAGAGCCAAACTCTAGAGACCGCAGCTCCCACGAAAACAATAATACTGATAGATCTATCTCGAACACGGAGAACAGCATAGATCAACAGAACCAGGGAACCGATACCCAGACTGAGAGTACCGGTCAGAGATCAGCACCTCAATCAGCAGACTTCTCAAAAGGTAAAGAGGACTCGGAAACCATTTTTCTTACAGTAGAGCACTTCGACAAGCTGCAGGACCGGATAGAGGAAATGCGTTACCTTTCAAACGAGATCGAGGACGTAGTTGATCACCTTGAGGCCGGCGTTTCTGAAGACGAGAGAACAGAAGGTGAGGCCCAGCAGCTACTGGAAGATTTCAGCAGTAGGAGAGACCAGGTGGAGGACATTGTCTCCTCCCAGGAAGAATAAAAATTTCAGTCCTGACGTGATACTATATGGAAGATAGAGAGCAGATAGAGGCCTTACTGAGCGAGTACCGTGATGCGAACTCTCCTCTGGAAGAGGCAGAGTTTCTGAAAGATAAGCTTGTTGAGGCCCTGGAGGAAGCACCTTCCAGAACGGAGACTCAGAAGCATAACTTGAATCTTCTGATCCGGGATATTGAGGAGGAGCTTGACTGGATTGAGAACGAGAAGCTGGCCGAATTCGATCCGGAGCAGCAGTAAACTTGCTGAGGCCCGGGTATAAAAAAGTTCTCTTCTGTTTGTGTATTTACAACCTTGATGAATTTCATTCATGGAGAGGTAATTCAAAAATGACATACCAAAAATTCGAGCCGGAAGAAACTTTAGCTGAACAAACCTACGATGCAGTTGAGAAAGCTGCTGATACAGGTAAAGTCGTTAAAGGAACAAACGAAGTTACAAAAGCAATCGAAAGAAATAACGCAGATCTAGTTGTAATCGCTGGAAACGTTTCTCCAGAAGAAATTGTAATGCATCTGCCTGCACTAGCCGAGGAAAGAGACATTTCCTACACATTCGTACCTGACAAGGAAGAACTTGGACTTGCAGCAGGCCTCGAAGTGCAGACAGCAGCTACAGCAGTTGTAGACGCTGGCAGCGCAGAAGACGATGTAGAAGACATCGCAAACAAAGCACAAGAACTCCTCGAAGCAGAAGAGGAAGAATAAACCTTTCCCTCAGTGATCAAAAATGGTAATGGCTAAAATCATCGAAGTAATCGGAGACCAGGGCCACAGAAGCGTACGGAAAGTACGGTGCCGGGTAATCGAAGGAAATGAAGAAGGAAAGATCCTGGTAAGAAACGTCCGTGGGCCAATCCGAGAAGACGATGTAGTACACATCAAAGAGACAGAGATGGAGGGATAGAAAATGGCTGAATGTTACTACTGCGGCGACGAAGTACCTAAAGGACAGGGCAAGATGCTAATCCTTAACTCAGGTGAAAGACTGCATTTCTGCTCCGGAAAGTGCGAGAAGAACTACAAGAACAACCGGAGCCACCAGTACCCTGACAAAGAGAACTAACCAAGTTCTCAAACATTTATTTTCCTTCTCTATTAATTTTCTGTATAGATGACTAACTTCCGCGAATTCCCTGAAGACTTTTTCTGGGGTTCAGCAACAGCAGCACACCAAGTAGAGGGAGACAATACAAACGACTGGACCCGATGGGAGAAGCAGAACGCGGAGAAATTAGCCGACAACGCCAAGAGCAGATTTAACCCATACACAGATCTAGGTATGCCAACCCCAGAATGGCAGGAAATCAAAGACCAGGCATCCAGACCAGAAAACTATATCTCCGGAAAGGCCGCTGACCACCTCAACAGATACAAAAAAGACTTCCAGCTGGCCTCAAAACTTAACCACAACGCATACCGATTCTCAATCGAATGGTCTCGTATAGAACCCGAGGAAGGAGAGATAAACCCAGAAGCGATCGAACACTACCATCAAGTTCTTGACGAGCTCGAGAAAAGAGGGATAGAGCCTTTCGTAACCTTGCATCACTTCACGAACCCACAGTGGTTCGCAGACAGAGGTGGATGGGCCTCCCGCCAAGCACATCAACGATGGCAGAACTTTCTCGATACCGTGGTAGAGGAGTTTGGAGACAGAGTGGACTACTGGATAACAGTAAACGAGCCGTTACTATACTCTCTAGAGGCCTATCTTCTGGGCGGAAGACCTCCCAATAAACACAGCCCTGTAGCTTACCGCAGATCAGTTAAAAACCTGATAAAATTCCATAAGCAGGCCTACAGAAAGATCAAGAGACAGGATGGTAATTCAAACGTAAGCTTCAGCACAAACAACGCTTATTTCGAGTCAGGAGGAGGTCCGTTGAACACAGCTATTGCAAAAATAGGGAAAGAATGGTGGAACAACTATTTCATCAAAAAGGCTCTCCCTGAACTTGATTTCATAGCTCTCAACTTTTACTTCCGTAACAGGATACACTACGGCTTCTTCAAGAACGAGTATAGAAAGAAGTCAGATATGGGCTGGGAGCTTTACCCACAAGGCATCTACAACGTGCTTCAAGACCTCAAAAAGTACAACCTACCTATAATAATCACCGAGAATGGCCTTGCTGACTCGGAGGACAGTAACCGAACCTGGTACCTGCAGAAAATCCTAAAACACATCCATAGGGCCAGAGAAGACAACGCACCTGTAGCAGGATACCTCCACTGGTCCCTGCTTGACAACTTCGAATGGGATTTCGGATTCTGGCCTCGATTCGGACTGATAGAAGTTGAATACGACACATACGAGAGAACCGTACGCGGCAGCGCAGAAAAGTACGCTGAAATTATAGATCAAAACGGGTTATACAGCAACGAGTAGAACCCCTGAATCGCCTAACTTATAAAAATTCATCGAGACTCTGGTATGTAGTGAAAAACAATGCCTCGCCAGCCAATTCTATCCGTACTCGGACACGTAGACTCAGGTAAAACAACACTTCTAGACGACATCAGAGAATCAAAGATATGCGAAGGCGAGGCCGGCGGCATCACACAGATGATCGGGGCCACCGAAGTACCTATCGAAACACTCGAAGACGTATGCGGAGGCCTACTAGACCAGCTCGAAGCAGACATCACAATTCCCGGCCTTTTATTCATTGACACACCAGGTCACGCAGCATTCTCATCGCTCCGAAAACGCGGGGGATCAATCAGCGACATCGCAGTAGTAGTAATTGATATAGAAGACGGTGTGCAGCCACAGACAGAAGAGGCCCTGGAAATACTGCAGGAAACCAATACACCATTTGTAGTAGCTCTAAACAAGATAGATAAGCTAAACGGATGGAGAAGCGAGAAAGAACTCTTCACCCAGAACATTCAGCTTCAGCAGGACCACGTACAGCAACAGCTAGATGAAAAAATATACGAACTGATGGGCGAACTCAACGAGTACGATGTAGTAGCCGACAGATTCGACCGAGTCGACAACTTCCAGCAGAAAGCCGCAATGGTACCTATCTCCGCGAAGACCGGAGAAGGAATCCCTGAACTACTGATGGTGATCGCAGGCCTCAGCCAGAACTACCTGGCCGACGAACTAGAAATACACGAAGGAATGGGCCGCGGCACAGTACTTGAAGTATCACAGGAGAAAGGTCTTGGTACAACCATCGATGTAATCCATTACGACGGCGTGATTAACAAATCGGATAAACTGGTGTACGGGACTGCCGGAGGTGTAAAAGTTACTGATATCCGAGCTCTACTTGAGCCAAGGCCTCTACAGGAAATCCGTGAAGACAAACAGTACAACGAAGTTGAGTCCGTCCATCCAGCATCAGGTGTGAAGATCTCGGGCAAGGACCTGGAAGGTATAATAGCAGGAGCTCCGATCCGAGCCTGCAGCGAAGAAGAACTTGGAGAGGCCAAGCAGGAGGTAGAGGACGAGCTGGAAGCCGTAGAGTTCGAGACCAAGACACACGGCGTTGTAGTCAAGGCAGATTCCCTGGGCTCCCTAGAAGCTCTGATGCGTGTGGTGGAGGAAAGCGATATAATGGTGCAGAAAGCTGAAGTAGGCCCTATCAACAAGGGAGACGTTGTTGATGTGCAGAACGAGGAGGAAGAGAATCAGGCTATCTTCGCATTCAACACCGGAATGACTGATCAGGGAGAGACTGCGGTCAAAGACAAGGATATCAAGGTTTTCCAGAGCGACGTAATCTACGAGATAATAGACAGCTACACAGAATGGAAAGAAGAACTTGAGAGAGAAAGAAGAGAGGAGGCCCTATCGAATACTTCAAGACCTGCAAAGATACGTATCATGCCAGACCACGTATTCCGCAGCTCTAACCCTGCAGTAGTAGGGGTAGAGGTAGTTGAAGGGGTGCTCTCAACTGGCAGCAGCCTGATGGACGAAGAAGGCGACAGCATCGGCCGCGTAAAGAGCATACAGGAACAGCAGGAATCCATTGACGAAGCCCATAAAGGAGATGAAGTTGCGGTATCGATCACAAACGCTACAGTGGGCCGGAACATCGAAGAAGGCGACATCCTGTACTCAGATATAACAGGTGAGGACTACCGGAAGCTTCAGGAACTTGAAGACCTGACAACCGCCGGCGAAGATAAAGTACTGGAAGATATCGTCGAGTTAAAGGACAGGAAGGACCCTCACTGGAAACTCGGATAACACGCTAATATTTCTTGAGGCCCAAACATGGTACATGGGATACGGCAAACTCGCAAAAGGAATAAGTGAAGACGAGGCCCGACGAAAGCTGGAGAAAGTGATGCCCAGCCAGGAGAGAAAGAAGAAATTCCACGGGGCCTCCCCGCCAAGCGTTTTCATCGGATCACACAACTATCCCAAGGTCAACACCGGTATCCTCTCACCACAGCACGTCGGCAGCTCGGAGATGATGGACTCGCCAGACAACTGGTACAGCGAGAACTACTCGATAGAGAAGATAGCCTCGTTGAGAACTTCTCTGGTCAACTCGAAAAAACAGCTGAAAGTACAGAACACCGACAACTTCGTAGACAATACCAGAGAGATCGCGATGGCCTCAGATCCCGTTGACATCGAGGTAGAACTAGATAAAAAACCTGGCGCATCGATCAGCGGAGGCCGTGTCAAACCTGTTTCTGCCAGCGGCGACATCAAAGAGTTCCTGCTGGGAGAGAATCCCTCAGTTGAGAAACAGGTGGAGAAAAAGTTCTACGACACTGATGTGAAGGCCGAAACCGCGGTAGAAGAGTTGACAGATAAAGGAATCGATGTATACAAGATCCAGCAATCGCTTTCAACCGGGATGCTGGGCCAGGAAGACAACAGGAAACTTGTGCCTACGCGCTGGGGCATCACAGCTTCTGACGACATGGTATCGAAGAAGATCCGTTCGCAGGTGAAAAACTACCAGGAGCTGGGCGAAATCCGTTACTTCAATAACGAATACGTTGGGAACGATTTCCACATTTTTCTGATTCCTGGTCGCTGGGAGTACGAGCTTATAGAGCTGAAAAGGCCTGGATCTGTCTGGAACGCTGCGGAAAACACCTATATTGCTCAGAACTACGAGCCTTTCCAGGGCCGAACACAGTACGCCGATGAGACAGCAGGCGCCTTCTACGCTGCAAGGCTTGGTGCTCTAGAGTACCTCAACAGTATAAACCGTCAGGCCAAAGTACTGATACTAAGAGATGTCAGCCCCGAGTACTGGGCGCCTCTAGGAGTCTGGGTGATCCGCGAAACCGTCCGAAACGGCTTCGATGAGTACCGAGAGATAGACTCCTTCCAGCAGGTCAAAAAGATGATTGGAAGCGAGTTCAAATTCCTGTACCACCGACTGAAGAACAAAAGCAAGATGCTTGGCTCCCGGCAGGCCTCCCTCTCAAACTTCTAAAAGCAGTATCTACTCTTTCTCCACGTTTTCAGCCTGTGTAAGATCGTTGTAGACCAGTAAGCTATAGTACCTGAAGAATGTTACTGCTGGACCGTTCAGGAAGTAAACTATCCCTCCTACCCAGATCAATAGCCCTATAAGCACTGCTACCAGAGCCAGAGGCTTGAAAATAAGATACATCACAAACGCCAACAGGCCTACAGGTATTATCAGCAGTAAGACAAAGAGTAACGAGGCCGTACCTATTGCTATCTGAACCATAAGTCCTATGACCATTTTAACTACGAAGTAGAGGCCTAGCTGTCTCCACTCATCGATGGCTACTTGGTAGAGATCTCTCCAGGATGCGATAACTCCCTGCTCCTTCTCTATCATGAATAACGGGATGAAGTCAGCTGTAAACTGGAAGAAAACCACCGCTGCAATCACAAACACTACTGCAAGCGGCAAAGTGACGATAAGCGATAGCGGTGTTATTGCCAGAGGCAGTACAAGTAATCCTGCCGCTGCGATAAATGCAATTATTACGGCGATTTCAAAGGTAAATAGATGGAGCCCGTTGAATAAATGCTTTCTGAAGTTCTCTCTAATACGGATTTCGTCGTCGAGAAGGGATTGATAGTATACAAAGCTGAATACTGCTTTCAAAAGACCGAAGACCAGGCCTATACCTATAGCAGCTGCCAGAGCAATTAAGATAATGGCCGCTGTGCTGAATCCATAGATACCGGACTGGCCAATATCAGATCCGGAAATTATATCCTGACCTGCGTCAAAATCATCTGAGTCAGAGAAACTGCCTCCAGGAGATGCACCGGGAAAAGCCACTCCGCCGACAAAGAAGGCCATAACTGCGATCTTAGCCCATAGCTTCCAGTCAAAAGGTAGCAGAAGCTCTCGAGTTCTTTTCGCTGCCTCCTCGATCTCCTGGAGCGCATACCATGCCATGTTAGAACTAATAGGTAGACTATGTTAAAACATTTTCTGCTGGCTGAAAGCCCTTAAATCAGTCAGCATCCCTCCAGTAATACATGGATCTTTTCCCATTCGAGCAAGTAAGGGACCGCCAGGACGAACTGGTAGAGGCCTCGGAACAGGCACTTGAAGATGAAAGCAATCTCGTAGCCCACGCACCGACGGGCCTCGGAAAGACAGCAGCAACAGTAACACCTGCAATCGAGAAAGCACGCGAACAGGACAAGAAAGTATTCTTCCTCACACCACGGCACAGCCAGCACCAGATAGCGCTCGAAACAGTAAGAAAAATGAACGAAAGGCACGGAGAAAATATAATTTCAGTAGACCTCATCGGGAAAGACCATCTATGTGAGGCCGACATCTCTACACGCGGAGGAGAAGGCCCGGACTGCCCACGCCACGACAACACCTTCAAAGACAACCATGAACTAACGACCCAGGCCCAGAGAAAACTGAAAGAGGTCAAACACCAGAATCTTTCAGCTGGAGAGATGAAACAGGCCTGCGATAAAGTATGTGCCTACTCTCTTTCAATGCAACTGGCAGCTGACGCCGACCTGGTAATTGCAGACTACTTCCACATCTTCCATCCCGGAGTCCGCGAGGCCGTACTTGAAAACGCAGATATCAACCTGGAGGACTGTATACTTATCGTAGACGAGGCCCACAACATGCCTTCTCGGACCCGTTCGCTGTTTACATACTCTCTTTCGATGCCGAATATCAAGCGTGCGATCACAGAGGCAGAGACATTCGGCTACTACTCGGAACAGGAGAACCTTGACCAGTTGAAACGTGTTGTTTCGCGGATGGCAAACGAAAAGCTCTCCCAGACCGAACAGGACTCTACAATGAAGAAAGACGACCTGGTCGATAGCATCGACAACTTCCACGACTACGAGGATATGGTCAAGGATATGGAGAATGTCGCAGAAGAAGTCGAGGAGGAACAGGAACGTAGCTACTGCGCGCAGATCGCAGAGTTCCTCAGGGCCTGGGAAGAAGGAGAAGACAACGGCTTCGTCCGCGTCATCAAAAGAGAGTACTCTCAGGGCAGTCAGACACTGAAAATCAAGTACTCATGTCTGGATCCACAGATCTCAAGCAAGAAACCTCTGAACAAGGCCCACTCCTCGATCCTGATGTCAGCAACACTGACACCTCAGGAGATGTACGTACAGCTACTGGGCCTGGAAGAAGATAAGACTGAGACTAGAGCTTTTAAGTCGCCGTTCCCGGAGGAGAACGAGCTGGATCTTGTTATACCTACGTTGACAACAAAGTACGAGGAGCGAGGAGACTCTATGTGGCAGAAATACGCATGGTATCTGTCCAAATCCTTTGAGGCAGTTGACGGCAACTGTGGGGTTTTCTTCCCGAGCTACGCCATGATGAACAAGGTCAAACCTCTGATAGAGGAGCACAGCGACAGGAAAATATTTATCGAGGAGAGGAAAGCAGACAAGGATGAGAAGCAGGACCTTCTGGACAAGTTCGCGGACAGGAAAGAAGCCGGCGACTCCGTGCTTCTTGGAGTAGCAGCAGGATCTTTCGGAGAAGGAGTGGACTTCCCGGGCGAAGTCCTGAAAGCAGTTTTTATAGTAGGCCTTCCATTGCAGCGGCCTGACCTTGAGACCAAGGAGCTGATAGATTTCTACGACGAGAAATTCGGAAAAGGATGGGACTATGGATACAGCTATCCCGCCATGAACCGGGCGATACAGGCCGCAGGAAGATGTATACGTTCCTCAACAGACGAAGGCGTGATCGTTTACATGGATGAGCGGTATGAGTGGAGTAACTACCGGAAGGTCTTCCCTGACGACAAGAAACTTGTATCAACACGCGCACCATGGAAAGAGATAAACGAATTCTTCAGCAAAAACAGAAACTAGAAAGGTGCGGAAAACTCCATCTCATAGACAGTAAGGCCAGCAACATCTTTCTCCCTTAACTCTGTATCAATAGCTTCATCAAGACTCTGCATAACCTCAGGCCATCTATCGCCCTCAAACTGGAAAACAGCTCTACGAGAAGTCCCGGAAAGAATTTCTTGGTCGCTGTTGACCGGTCCAGCGAGACTGAAATCAAAGTAAAGATCATCCAGCTCGTATTCATAACCAGACTCAATCTCGGATCTATCAGAATTCAGAACTCTGTATTCAGGCCTTCCATCCAGAGAATCCAGGATATACTCGTTTACAGCTGCGGCCATCTCATCGATATCATTTCTCCACAGCTCCTCCACCGAGTACTTCGTGTCAACAACCTGGGTCATACAAAGAGAATAACCGCAAAAAGATTAAACACCTCGCAAAAACTTGAAGCTGTAATAAATCTATCCTGACAAAGAACAAACATGACGAAAGTAATGGCCCAGGGAACATTCGACATCCTCCATCCAGGCCACCTGCACTACCTGCAGAAATCAGCAGAGCTAGGAGAAAACCTGGTAGTAGTAATAGCAAGAGACTCACGCGTAGAAGACAAAGGCCTGCATTTCACCGAAGAGGAGAGGAGGGAGATGGTTAACGCCCTGAAACCTGTAGACAAGGCCATTCTTGGAAGCGAAGGAGATATCTACTCCACTGTACAGCAAGTCGATCCCGATACAATAACACTTGGCTACGACCAGGATCACAGCGAGGAAGAAGTCAGAGAAATGGCAGAAAAAGCTACAGGCCACGAAGTAAAAGTTAAAAGAATTTCAGGCCTTGAAGATTACTCCTCCAGCAACATCAGGGACTCCTAGAAACTCTCGACTTCCCTGTATATAGCCTTGTAGATCGCTTCAGTGAAATTCTCATACTCTTCAGATCTTTCCTCTGGCCTTATCGTGAAACCTGTTCCATAATTTTCTGAGAGAACAGGAGCAACTTCGAAACCTAATATCTTATCCTGAAGATCTCTATTTTCAAGTACGTAACCAGTATATCCTTCCGAAAGAGACTCTGTCTTCTCCAGGCCTGTATTAAGGCCTTCTATTTCACCGTAGATATCCGCTGCTTCTTCCAAGATTTCTTCTATCCAGAATTCTTCGCTACCCTCCAAATGAGAGGTCTCCAGCATCTGGCCATAAGTACTTTCCTCTACTGACATTTTCGGCAGTTATACACATCAAGAAGGCTGCATTTAAAATATCAGGATTTAAAGATTTAGGCCCACCTAACTTTACTATGAGCGAAGAGGAAATCCAGAAGAACCAGGAGAAATTCGACCACATAACAGACGCAGAAATCAGCTACGACTCCGGAAAAGGCCTTTCAGAGGAAACAGTCCGGAAGATCTCCGAGGAGAAAGATGAGCCAGAATGGATGCTGAAAAAGCGTTTACAGGCCTACGACCACTTCAAGAGGAGGCCTATGCCAGACTGGGGTCCAGACCTTTCCGATCTTGATTTCTCCGAGATCACTCCTTTCATGGTTGCAGAAGGAGACCAAGCTGACTCATGGGAAGACGTACCTGACGAAATCAAAGATACTTTCGACAAGCTCGGCATTCCTGAGGCCGAGAAAGAAGCACTTTCCGGCGTTGGAGCTCAGTACGAGTCCGAAGTTGTCTACCAGAATATGAAAGAGGAATGGGAGGAGAAAGGCGTTATCTTCTGCGACATGGACGAAGCAGTCCAGGAACACGAAGATCTAGTTAAAGAATACTTCATGAACAAATGTGTCCCACCGCAAGACAATAAATTTGCGGCCCTACACGGCGCAGTATGGTCAGGAGGATCATTCGTCTACGTTCCAGAAGGCGTAGAAGTCGAGATACCGGTACAGGCCTACTTCAGGATGAACTCCAAAGGAATGGGGCAGTTCGAACATACTTTGATCATCGCGGAGAAGAACTCTAAGGTTCACTATATTGAAGGATGTTCCGCGCCGCAATATACCAGAAACAATCTACACTCCGGCTGTGTGGAGGTTTTCGTAGGTGAAGATGCTCACGTGCAGTACTCGACCGTCCAGAACTGGTCCAAGAACACGTACAATCTGAACACGAAAAGAGCAAAGGTCCAGTCCAACGGAACCATGGAATGGGTCTCCGGAAGTATGGGATCGAAAGTCACGATGCTTTACCCTTCCAGCCATCTAAACGGAGAAGGTGCACGCGCAAACCACATCTCCATCGCATATGCCGGAGATGACCAGGATATCGATACAGGTGCCAAAGTAGTACACAATGCGGAAAACACCAAATCGACGATCGAATCCAAGTCTATCTCACAGGGAAGCGGGAGAACAAACTATAGAGGCCTTGTAAGAGTGTCTGAAGGAGCATCAGGCTCAAAAACAAGTATCGAATGTGACGCACTGATGTTCGACGAAGAAGCAACCTCCGATACAGAACCATACATAGAACTGAAGGAAGACGACGTAGAAGTCGCCCACGAAGCTACAGTCGGAAAGATCGGCGACGAAGAGATCCATTACATGATGTCGAGAGGAATCGAGGAAGAGGAGGCCAAGGAGATGATCGTGAGAGGATTCATCGAACCTATCGCAAAAGAACTACCTCTTGAATACGCAGTCGAGTTGAACAGGTTAATTCAACTCGAAATGGAGGGCTCTCTAGGCTAGGTGATAACAGTGAAATTAGAAAAAGTAAGAAAAGACGCTTCAGAGAAGATCGAAGAACTGGATAACCCGGAATCCATCAGAACACCCGGCAGAACATGGACCAGATATCCAGAAGTTTCACCGGAAGAAAGCGAGGTAGAACCCGGAATTGAGACAGAAGGAGAAGTAAAAGTTCTTCAGGGCGGAAAAGCAGTAAGTGAAGCGGGAGAAAAACTTTTTGATGCAGTAAAATTCGATGAAGACAAACTTACAGCAGTTCATGCCGCCAATCTAAACTCTGTAATCTACATCAGGTCTGAAGGAGAGGCAGAAGTAAAGATAACTTACGAAGACGAAGCCGATACATTCGCACACGTCGTAGTAGACGCAGAGAAAAACTCGGAACTAACTTTAACTGAAGAATTCAGGAATAAAGGCCTTCTCACATCGATCAACGAAGTATACGTTGGAGAAAACGCCACAGTAAATTACGGCGCAGTAGAGGCCTCGGATTCCGAACTAACTTACTCTAGAAGAAAGGCTGTCGTCGGAGATTACGGAACCATAAACTGGTTGAACTCTCAGTTTACTGGAGATCTAAAGAGGACGAAGATAGAAACAGTTCTGAAAGGCGACGGCTCGGAGACTGAAAAATTAGCTGTCTGGTATCCGACAGGCGAACAGCACAACGACATCTCAATGCATGCCTACCATTACGGAGAGAATACACGGTGTCAGATGGACTCTCGTGCAGTAGTAGACGACGAAGCACGTTCAGTTTACGAAGGCCTTCAGCACGTCGGCGATCGCGCAGACGAGACCCAGAGCTTCCAGGACGAATCAGTTCTTATGCTGAGCGACAAATGTGAAGTCGATGCCTCGCCAAAACTGATGATCAACGATCCTAACGTAGAGGCCTCACACGCAGCAAGCGCCGGAAATCTTCCGGAAAAGGAGCTGCATTATCTAAAGTCTAGAGGCCTTACAGAGGATCAGGCCCGGAGACTGATCGTTAAAGGTTACTTTGAGCCTGTAATTGGAGACATTTCGCTTCCAGAGTTGAAGGAAAGTATCCGTGAGGAAGTAACGAAGAAACTGGCCAAATAAAAGGCCTTTAACTTCTATCTTTGGTTTTTTGTAAAATTTCTTCTAGAGATTTGGAGTAAAGTATGCTTTACATTTTTAAATGTCAAGGGCACTTTACATTCTGTGATCAGGTGTTTACAATGAAACTACAGGACTACGGCCTGATGTCTTTCAGGGCCTCGGCAATCTACTTCATGATTATCCAGGGATTCGGATTCCTGCTCAGACTAAATTATTCAGCCTTCCAGCTTTTCGGAGTCTCGACTATAGGCGTGATACTGTTCAATATCTGGGCCTTGATCGACTCCCACTACGATCTGCCTCGGCGTTTCTCAGGCTGTGGCGCACACGGCCTCATGGACGAACGGGAGATGGAAGTAGCAACAACATCCGCAGCATACGGATTTATAGCCTCGATCTTCGCAGCATCGATCAATCAAGGACAAATCTATGCATTAACACAGAACCAGATCGCCCAGATCGGATTCGCAGCATTCCTCACACTATTCCTCGGAAAAACAGCTCACCAGAGATTCGGAGGAAAAATCTAGTGAACCTGAGAGATAAAGGCCTGATATCTGTAAAACACAACTTCCTGATCTTTATCGCAGCATTGACAGGCCAGATAATCGCTGAACAATACTTTATAGCGCCGGAAAGCGGTGTCAGCATAGTAACAGCTCTGGCAGCAGTAATCGGGTTCAACATCGGAAACATAATTATGAAAAAGGCCTCCTCAGGCCAGCAGTACGATGAGAGGAACTACAGAAACCTGGATGAAGGCCTTGCATGAGGATTCATCGTCGCGGCCTCGATGCTCGGCGTGGATCTCGCCACAGGTTTTTCCTGGAGTAAACCGGAGATTCTGATTGTATCAGCGTCGGTTGCAGTCCTTGTAATGATCTGCAGGAACTTCCGGCAGACAGAAGGCCTCTGGAAGAAATTCATTAACGGCTGGAAGCAAAGAATAAGAGGTGAAGCCAGTGAATAGAGAAGGCCTTTTACCAGCGCGGATGACGGCGATGTGGTTTACGGTTACCGCGGTATGGCTGTCGATAATGAACGGAGAGCACAGTCTCGGCCTTGAGCTGGTACATCTTTTCGGCGGGAGCCTTCTTGTAGCTGTACTCGTAAATATCTGGAACATTCGCAGAGAACAGCCTGTTATGGATGAACGGAAGCAACGGCTGGTGACGAACGCGATGGCGTGGGCCTTTGTGGTTATTGCTGTCGGTTTGCTGGTGGCTTCCAAGATGGCGAACCAGCCTTTTGATGCGATGACGGATCTGCTGGAGTTCGGTTTCTGGACCTGGCTGATCGTGATATCGGGAACGATGCTCTGGCAGAAGTACGGGCGGAGTGAAGGCCTGTAAATACTTTCGCCTTCAAAGTGAGTGTTATGGGAATTAAAAATCAACTGAAAGAGTACAGGGCAGAACAGGATATTACACAGGCCCAGCTGGCAGAACAGGTGAATGTTTCCCGGCAGACAATCAACGCGATCGAGACCGGGAAGTACGATCCGAGCCTGGAACTGGCCCTGAAGATCGCCGATTTTTTCGATACTGAAGTAGAGAGGATTTTCTCTCTAGCACAAAGAACCAAAGATTGAAATCTAGAGGCGAGAAAAACTTTTTCATGAACTTGGAAAAGCAGGATTACGGTGCAGTGATTCTAGGCCTTTTGATGGCTGCTGTAACGGTTTACGGCTGGTTACATCTACCAGATCAGATAGCAGTGCATTTCAATGCTTCTGGAGAACCGGATCGAATCACCGATAAATTTCTGGGCCTGATCCTTCTGCCTGTAATGTTTTCCGGCTTCTACGTACTGTTCAAGCTGTTGCCGGGTATCGATCCGCTGGGAGAAAATATTCAGAAGTTCAAAGGCCAGTACAGAACTGTAATAGTAGCTGTTCTCGGATTCCTGACATATATCCAGGCCATGATAGTTTTCTGGAATCTGGGCTACTCTTTCAGCATCAGTCAGGCCCTGGCGCCTGCTATAGCAGTACTTTACTACGTCATGGGAGATGTGATCAGTGAGGCCCGTCAGAACTGGTTTATCGGCATCAGAACGCCGTGGACTCTCAGCGATGAAGAGGTATGGAACCAGACTCACGAGAGATGCGGGCCTCTGTTCAAGATCGCTGCCGCGATAACTCTCATCGCGGTAGCTCTTCCGGATTACTTCCTGATACTTGCAGTAGCTCCAGCGCTTGCAGCCTCGCTCTATGCAACTTTCTATTCCTACAGAGAGTACCGGAGAGAAAATTAGAAGTCTGTCTATAGATCGTCGATCAAGTTTCCCAGGGCCTCATCGCCGTACTTGTTTTCGTATATCTTCAGGTAGCCTAGAATCAGGTCTTCAAAGTTCTCGCGGTGTTCTTCCGCGTCCATATCATTTGCGATCTCTTCAAGGCCTTTCTCGGTCAGCCTGAAGTACTTCCTGTCGCTGTCTTCAAGACCTCTGTCCTTAACTTCTTTCTCATCCAGCTTTTCGAGAAGGCCTTCGTCCTCAAGTCGCTGAATCAATGGGTATATTGTTCCATAGCTGGGGCTCCAGTAGCCTTCCGTCACATCTTCTATTCCTGATACAACGCCGTACCCGTAATTTGGGCCGTTCTCGAACTGCTTGAGCACGCTGTACCTCAAGATGTGGCTTGGAAGCTTCTTACCCATGAACCTTGTATAGTCTCGAATCTTTTTGTCAGTTACGATTCGAAACATTTCGATTCGATACATGTTTTTAAATTTTCCAGCAGAATCTTCAACCATGGTTCTCGCTAAAATCACTGATTTAATCAGCAGCAAGTTCAAATCCCAGGAAGAACTCGATCTACTGAACGGGCCGGTAGGCAAGAACCTTTTCTACCTCTCGCTGCCGGTCATAATGATCAACCTGTTACAGACAGCCTACAACCTGGCAGATACTTTCTGGCTGGGCCAGTACAGCAACAACGCACTTGAAGCCATCACCTACGCTTTTCCACTGGTCTTCTTCCTGATATCCCTTGGAATGGGCCTTGCAGTAGCAGGCAGCGTCCTGGTCGCGCAGTACGAAGGATCAGGTAACAAAAAGAAGAGGAATTACGCTGCATCGCAAACCATCGCATTCAGCGCACTGGCCTCCGTTATCATTGGAGGTATAGGATACTTCTTCATACCAGACATCGTAGGCCTTCTTGGAGCTTCAGGCCCTGTAGCAGCCTCTGCAGCACAGTACCTGGAAGTTATCTCGCTAGGCCTGTTCTCGATGTTCGGCTTCCTGGTCTTCCAGTCTCTGATGAGAGGTTATGGAGACACAGTTACGCCTATGCTCCTGATGCTCGGAACGGTCATACTGAACATTATAATCGACCCTATCTTCATCTTCGGCTGGGGTCCAGTACCTGAAATGGGTGTAAAAGGTGCTGCTCTTGCAACAGTGCTTGCAAGAACACTTTCACTAGCTATAGGAGTAGGAATACTGTTTACCGGCCGCAAAGGGATAGAGATCTCGCTCAGCCAGATGCACCCGGACCTGAATTTCTTCAAGAAGATGATGGCGATCGGAATACCGGCCTCGGCAGAGGGAACCGGTAGATCTCTTTCTGTCAACGCGCTTGTAGCAGTAGTTGGTACAGTATTTGCAGGATCGGTCGTAGCAGGCTACGGTATCGCGGTAAGAATATTTTCTATGGTCTTCCTCCCTGCAGCAGCTGTAGGCAGAGGGGTTGAATCCATGACCGGTCAGAATATCGGAGCAGAGAACTACGATCGTGCAGCAGAGACAGCAAGATTTGGAGCCAAGTGGACCTTCCTTATACTCTCACTGCTCGGCGTAATCACATTTGTATTCGCAAAACCTATCTCCTCAGTATTCACCACCGATCCAGAGATTGCAGCAGTCGGCGCCGAGTTCCTACGTTACGTATCATTCAGCTTCGGGTTCATCGGCGTTCTCAGAAGCTACAACGGAAGTCTCAGAGGCGCAGGAAAGACAGCTACCGCAGCAGTAATCTCTATAGCAACCCTAGGCCTTATCAGGCTTCCAATAGCCTACTTCGGAGCAATCAACATCGGAACAAGAGGAGTGTGGGCCGCGTTCTTCATCTCCAATGTCGCAGGAGCCGGAATCGCATACCTGTGGTACCAGAGAGGAACCTGGAGACAGAGAATAACAGAGGAAGAGAAAGCAAAAGGAGAAGTATCAGAGGAGACAGGCGGTACAGGAGGATCTATTACAGAGTCAGTCAGCAAGAAAATTGCAGGACTAATCCCCGGCCTCTCCAGCAGAAGTTAGCCGGAGTCTGAGAACGAACAGCACTGATCGTCCAGAAATGCAGATATAGTATCTTTCATATCCTCTTTCAACTCTTTCAAGCCTTCTCTATCACCTGAAGCTACTTTCCGGCTTATACTGCCTTCGATCATTGAGAGAAATATTTCTGCAGCTACTTCAGAATTTTCCGCACCGGCCTCACTCATTATCTCCGATACGTTTTCGAGAAAAATCCTGTCTGCTTCCTGGAATTTTTCCTGAAACTTTTCGTTGTGCTGGGCCTGGACACGTAGCTCCTGGAAGGCCTTCTGGAACTCCCACTGCTCCTCACTTTCAATCCCCAGAGCTTTATCCAGTATTCCATCAATCCTGGCCTCCGGAGAATCGTTTTCATACTCAAAATCCGCCTTCTCCATCAGAAAGTCCAGGAAGGAAAGCATCAGATCCCCTTTATCATCAAAATGGTAATAGATCAGGGATTTGCCTTTATCCGACTCATCCGCAATCTTCTGAATAGAGAGATCTGCGTAGCCGTGCTTGCATAAGGCCTTGAATGTAGCATCCATGATCTCTTCTTTTGAGTCGCTCATCTCTATCTTTCCACGGTGACTGAATGTTCGTTCAGTTTCTTAAGTCTACGGATCTTAAGAAATGAATAGTGATGGAAAACCCTCTGAATCTGCTGGCCAGAGCGCATCTCGAGCATACCGACAAGATTATCGCGTTCTGCCTGTTACTGACAGTTATACTTTCCCTCGGGCTCCCTCAGATCCAGTTACAGACCAATTTCCAGGAAAGCCTACCTGACAGCCTCCCTCCGATAAAGGCCCAGGAGAAGGTTGAGGCCAACTTCGGCAGCAGTAACTCTATTATAGTGCTTTTCCAGACGAACGAGAAGAAGCTGGAGGAGAATTTCGTGACCGATGTCCGTGATCCACGTATGATCCGGACTCTGAACTTTCTGGAGCAGGAGCTGCAGAACGAACCGTCTATTGCCTCGGTTAACTCGATGGCCTCGCTTTTCGAGGAGAACCCTGACTTGAAGAAGGAAGTGAAGAGAGTTCTTTCTCAGACCGAGGCCAGTTTCACGAACCGGGACTATACTGCGACCACGATGTTTATCCAGCTCAGCAACGATATGACAGAGGAAAACGTGCGTGAGGCCACTCGGACAATCAGGGAGAACATAGAGCAGTCGCCCAGATATCCGGGAATAAGTATCCAGATAACAGGGACGCCAGTCATGAGGAACGTGCTGTCAGATGTACTGATAACAGATACTGTTACAATTATTGCAGTGGCCTCAGCACTGATATGGGTGCTGCTAGCTGCGGTAAGAGGGCCTGTATACGGAACTGCTACTTTTGCACCTCTCTTCATAGGCCTTCTGTGGGCGCTGGGCGCAATGGGGCTTCTGGGGATACCTATGACGATCGCCACTATCGCGATTGGATCGATGCTGCTGGGTCTCGGAGTCGAGTACGGTTCCTTCATATCAGAGAGGATCGTGGAGGAAACCAGCGAGCAGGGACTGGAGGACGGAATAATGACCGCCGTACCGAACACCGGTAAGGCGGTCCTCGGTTCCTCAACTACCGATCTTGTAGGCTTCCTGGCATTGCTGCTGGCCTCGATCTCCTTCATGAGGGATCTGGGGCTGACACTTGCACTGGGAGAGGGATTGACACTGGCCGCAGCGCTCCTTCTGACACCAGCCCTTATCGTAAAATACGAGAGATGGAAACAGGAAGGTGACGGAGAATGAACGGAAAAGTAGATAGAGCACTTGAAAAATACTCCGATACTATCGAAAGCAGGCCTCTAACAGTTCTTGCAGTAGCAGTCATGGCAACCGCTGTACTGGCCTCCGGAGCTTCCAAAGTTCAGACAGAGCAGATGAGTCAGGAAGACCTGCTGCCGGATTCAATGCCTACCATGGAGGCCTTCAGCGTGATAAGCTCCGAGTTCTCGACAGCTTCAGGAACCAGTTACACAATACTTATTGAGACCGCACCACAGTACCCTAACTCGACAGAGATAAGAGATCTCCGGCAACCGGAGGCCCTGAGATTTATGAAGGCTGTCTCCGATGATCTAAGCTCCAGAGATAAGATCAGTTCAGTATCCGGGCCTTCAGATCTGTTCCGAGGAAGTATTCCGTCCAGCAAGACCAGGGTTGACCAGGCCTTCAGAACTCTGGGCGAAGCGAGATGGAGCAACTACGTCTCCAGCGACTACACTGCAGCAATTATGCGTGTGGATACTGTTGAGATGTCGACATCTGAGCAGATGCAGCTGGCAAATCAGATAAGACAGACCGTCAGATCACACGAGAAACCTGCAGGTCTGGATATAAGCTATACAGGTCAGCCATTTATCGACAAGGCCTTCCAGCAGCAGACGCAGAAAACTATGAGTATAACAGGAGCTGCGGCCCTCCTGGGAGTGATTCTGGTAGTGGTTCTTCTTTTCCGGTCGCTTTTCTACGGATTTACCTCTCTGCTCACACTGGTATTTGGAGTCACAGCAGGTTTCGGTATCTTCGGCTGGCTGGGCCTTAATATGAGTCCTGCAACATCCGGTGCAATCACAATGGGTATCGGAGTCGCGATAGACTTCGGAATCCAGCCAATATCACGGTACATAGAGGAAAGAGAGAACTTTGGGATAGAGAAATCTCTGGAGGAAACTATCAAAGGCATTGTAACACCGATGACAGTGGGCCTCATCGCTGCAAACATCGGTTTCCTGTCGCTCAACGTTGGCAGAGTTACATTCCTCTCAGATCTTGGAACATTGCTTACATTGACGACTACAATGGCCTACGTTGCGGCATTCACAGTTATTCCTTCCTCGCTCGTAATTTACGATCGCTACTTCACCAGAAACGGGACTTCAGGCTTTACTTTATCTAAAATTACCGGAAATTCGGAAAACAGTACTAAAGGTGAATCACAATAAAATGAAAACGAAAGCACTAGCTTTAATCACGGCTGCTGCGCTTCTCATGGGCGGAGCTGCAGCACAGACTCAAGACAGCCCACAACTCAATGCAATTCTGATTAACACAGATCCTGCTCCTGTACAGTCAGGAGAAGACGCAGAGATAACTTTCAAGATACGGAACAGCGGCGGCGCTACTGCTGAAGACGTAGAGGTTGGATTAGTTGACTCCTTCCCTTTCCAGCTTAAACCAGACAGGAAGAGGACCTACAGCATCGGAGATATAGGGCCTAGCGATGGAATACAGCTTCCGACGTACGAGGTCCTTGTAGCGGAGAATGCTCCGGACGGCTCGAACAAGCTGAAGCTGCGGATTTCCCGGGGAGATCTTTCCTACACCGAGACGATCCCTATCCAGGTGCAGAGCCAGGATATAGAGCTTAATCTGGCCAATCTGCAGACAGTTCCAACGCAGCTGACACCAGGAACGGAGAACGCAAAAATGGTTGTGGAAGTAGTTAACAACGGTGAGAAAACCGCTGAAAACGTGGTAGTTGATGTAGGCCTTCCTGAAAGCTTCCAGAAGACCTCCAGCTTCTCTACCCGGCAGGCAATCGGAAATCTGGGTCCTGGACAGGTGAAGAAGGCGGAGTTCACGTTCGATATACAGAAAACGGCAGAGAAAGGAACTGTAAGGATCCCTACAAACATCACCTACACGACAGGAGAATCAAACAACAGGATAACGGAGAGCGCCAACTTCAGATTCCACCTGGCCGGCAAACCACAGTTCAAGGTAGTGGATGTAGAAAGCAACTTGAAGACTGGTGGTACAGGTCAGCTAAGGATTACAGTGAAGAACACTGGTTCAGAACAGGCCTCTTCAAGCCGTATCAGGGTTCTGGACTCATCTGATCTTCCTTTCAGCTATGATTCTGCAAGCCATTACATTGGGACACTTGAGCCAGACCAGAATGGGACTGTTGTGTTCGATGTTACAGCAGGGCCAGATGCTGTGGCGAAGAACTACCTGCTTGACTTCGAGATCCGGGGCGTCAAAGACACCCAGACATATGTAGAGAGCACGACAGTCAAAGTCGACATCGCAGAAGGAGACAGAGATTCAGGCCTTCCTCTCCCGATTATAGCAGCTGCACTACTAGCAGCCGCCGGCGCATACATCTTCCGGGAGAAAATTGCAGAGACCCTCAGCAGGTAAAAACCCAGGCCTCTATTTCCCTTTTTTCTTCAAATTTTTCTGGCTGCATCTAAAAAGATTCGCGGCGTAAAAACCAAGTATGAACCCGGAGAAAATCAGGAAGGACTTCCCAATTTTCCAGGAAAGATCTGAACTCAGCTATCTTGACAATGCTGCAACCACGCAGAAACCAGAGGTAGTGACGCAGACGGTAAAGAATTTCTACGAGAAGAAGAACGCCAATGTTGGGCGAGGACTCTACGATCTCTCCCATGAGGCAACTGAGGCATACAGAGAGGCCCGTATAAAGGTCGCGGACTTCATAAATGCGTCAACGCCTGACGAAATAGTTTTCGTACGGAACACAACTGAGGCCTACAACCTTGTAGCCGAATCACTCGACTTCATGGGAGACATAGTTGTGGGAGAGATGGCACACCACAGCGAGCAGCTGCCTCTGAGAAAGAACGCGAACAGACACGGTAAAGAGGTGAAATACATAGAAACAGAAAACGGAAAGCTAAGTGTGGAATCCGCAGAGAAGCTTATAGACCATGAGACAGGCCTTGTATCTATATCTCACATGTCGAACGTGTTCGGAGCAGAGAACCCGGTAGATGAGATAATCGAGATCGCCAAGGCCCACAATGCTATCGTTCTCCTGGACGGCGCCCAGTCAGTACCAAGAATGCCTGTAGACGTAAAGGAGCTGGACGTAGATCTCATGGCTTTCTCAGGACATAAAATGCTTGGCCCAACCGGTATCGGCGTACTGTACGGTAAGAAACATGTGCTTGAAAGCATGGAGCCATACCAGGTAGGGGGAGGAATGATCAAGTCAGTAAGCAAGGAGTCCGCAAGCTGGGAGGACCCTCCAGAAAAATTCGAGGCTGGAACCCCGAACGTGGCAGGCGCAGTAGGCCTCGGTGCTGCGGTAGACTACCTCAATCAGCTGGACATGGAAGAGGTAAAGCAGCATGACATCGAATTAACCAGTAAAATGATTGAAGGCCTGGAAGAGATTGAAGGTATCGAGGTTCTTTCTCCTGAAGGATCAAGCCTGGTATCTTTCACAGCTGACTGGGCGCATCCGCATGACGTCGCAGAGGTTTTGAACCAGCATGAAGTCGCTGTGAGGGCCGGCCACCACTGCGCACAGCCGCAGATGGAGGAACTTGACATCAATGGCAGTACCCGGGCATCACCATACATCTACAATACGGAAGAAGACGTGGAAAAATTCCTGGAAGGCGTTAAAGAAGCTAGAGAGGTCTTCAAGAGGTAGCCAGATAATGTACAGAGAAGAAATCTTAGACCACTACAAGAGGCCGCGTAACGAAGGCTCTCTGGAGACAGAGTACGAGGCCGAAGGAGATAATTCCAGCTGCGGCGATCATACCCATGTCTACCTGGATGTAGAGTACGGAGAAGTCAAGGATATGAAGCATGAGACCGATGGCTGCGCGATCTGTACTTCCGCCACCTCAATTCTATCCGAGGAAATAAGCGGGATGAGCATTGAAGAAGTCGAACAGCTTGACAGAGACTGGATGATTGATACTCTCGATATAGAGGTATCTCCTATGAGAGTAAAATGCGCAATGCTGGGCCTGAAAACAGCTCAGAAAGCGCTTGAAAAGTAAAAATTATTTCTCTACGGCCAGCACGTATCTCTCGCCGCCGTCAACAACACTACTACTGCGGGCCTTCAGCTCCCGACCCAGATCATGGAACTCATCGGCAATATCATCTTCTGCTTCCAGCTCAAGATATACGAAGTCTTCATCCTCAAATATTCTGTCCTGCAGATCGTAGTCACTCCACATACTATCGTACTCTATGGCTTCTTCAACAATTTTCTCTTTACTACCTGCTTCTTCAGCGTATTCGTTTGTAAGCACAAAATTTCTCCTCGAGAAATATGTGATGGCAGGCAAATTACTTATATGGATAGGCTGGAGGAGGATCGGCCTTAAGAAATTTTAGGCCTACCTAATCTGTATGAGTCTAGAAGTCAAAAATTTGGAAGTATCTGTAGAGGAAGAAGAAATTGTCAGAGGAGTATCCCTGGAGATAGAGCCAGGAGAAATCCACGCGATCATGGGGCCTAACGGCTCAGGAAAGTCTACTCTATGTAAATCCCTGATGGGTAACCCTACATACTCCATTGATGGAGGAGAAATCCTGGTTGATGGAGAAGATGTAACCGATGAGGAAACAGATGAGAGAGCACGTGAAGGCCTTTTCCTCGGATTCCAGTACCCGGCAGAGATATCAGGTATCTCCGTCGCAGAGTTCCTGAAAGAAGCAATCGACGCCCGCAGAGAGGAAGAAGGTAAAGACGCAATGCCTCAGAGCGAGTTCAATGAGCTTCTCCGTGAAAAGCTGGATCTCCTGGACATGGACGAAGAGTATGCTCGCCGATACCTGAACGAAGGATTTTCCGGTGGGGAGAAGAAGCGGAATGAGATCCTGCAGATGGCAGTGCTCGAGCCGAAGTACGCAATCCTTGACGAGATCGATTCAGGCCTCGATATCGACGCGCTGAAGGTAGTTGCGAAAGGTATCAACAAGCTAGCGGATGAGGACCAGGGCATCCTGATGATCACACACTACCAGAGAATCCTTGACTACGTCGAACCCGACAGAGTTCACGTCATGGTCGACGGAAAAATAGTCGAATCAGGCGGAGCAGAACTAGCCGAGAAACTTGAAGAAGAGGGCTACGACTGGGCTAAAGAGCAAATGGAAGAATAGTTCTATTTCTTCCTCATTTTCAGGAAAAGATGATCTTTCTCGTAAGGTTCAAGCCTTACTTCATCTAAAACATCAAAACTCTCCTTCAATTTCTCTCTAGCCTCTTCAAAGACCTCTTCCGGATCTCTGGATGAGGAAATTGACTGAGCCTTTATAGCGATAAGGCCTACTCCATTTTCTTTGAGGAATTTCTCTGCGTTCTTGTTGAAGATTTCAGGTTGATCTCTCTGAGAGATATCCTGGAATACAACATCTACTTCCGGCACCAAATCTTCGTAGTCCTCAGGCTTCCTTGCGTCTGCTATTATTGGTGCAATATTCTCACGGCTATCTGCTACCTTAACCAGATCTCTACCAACGGTTTCTGAGTACTCAACTGCAAAGACGAAGCCTTCCTCCAGAATATCGGAGAAATGTGATACAGTAGTTCCCGAAGCGGCACCAAGATAGAGTACATCATCACTCTGAGATAGGTCTAGGTCTATACCATTCTTTACTGCTGCTGCAACTTTTGACCTGTTTGCATGCCAGGCCCTGTACTCTACACCATCAATCTCCTGCAGAGACTCTCCATAGACTTTCTCACCAGGAACCTGATTCTTAGTATACAGATTATCGTTTTGTGAGAAGATTCCAGGCTGTATTTCCTCCATATCTACTCGGCCTCTTTCAGTTCTTCATACTTTTCGCGGGCCTTCTCCCTGTACTCCGATCCTTTCTCTTTGTCGCTGTACTGGTCGACTCGTGCAGCCATAGCTGCTTTGTTAGCCAGGAAACGGGCCATCTTCCCGCGTTTATCTTCTGGCAAAGTGTTGACGTATTCGTGCTCGAAGATTATTCCATGCTTCGGCGGAGTTCCCTCTCCTCTCAGATACCGGAACAATGCCTTCTCGGCGCCGAGCATCTGGATTGTGGAAGCAGGTTTCTTCGCCAGTTCTTCAAGGCCTCCCGCCAGCGACATCAGCCTTGCAGCCAGAAGAGGGCCTAGAAGAGTGGAAATATTGGACGCGTTCTGCTTCATGGCCTCTTCGACGTAGTCCTCCAGCTCGTCCATCGTTTCCTGCTTGTTCTTCAGCATTTCGAACGATTTCTCCAGCATCTCCAGGTCTTCCTCCTGCAAGGCCTTTCCTGTAGATTCCTCTGCCAGAGATTCGAATCCCTTGACCTCTTCTCTCTTCAGGCCTCCTTTCGACAGTATCTTCAGGATATGTTCGTCTTCAGAAAGCTCGTTCATCAATTCGGGAAAGTAAATCGAGTACCAGTCCTTGAATCTCTCGAACTCGTCCTGAAAGCTTCCATTGGCTTCATCCAGCATTTTTACGGCCTTGATAACTAGCTGGTCTTTATCTGCTTCCTCCCGCAGCTGCGACTTCGCTCTCTCCAGAGCCTTTTCTCTCTTATCGTTTTTATCTGTCAACCTGGTCACCTAGGCCCATTATTCTGAGCTGCATTTCAACTGCTCGCGGACTTCTATCCAGTTCCTCGGCTATCTCGTCAACTGTTTTAGCCTGGTAATTCTGTAGAATGAATTTTTCCTCGGTACTGGAGAAGCTGCCATGGTCTTCTCTCTGGAAATCTTTCTCTCCTTTCAGAAACTCCTCCATTTCCTCGTTATCCATACTTGTACGGTTCTGAGCCAGGAACTCCAGCTCTTCACTGCTCCAGTTAGTATTTTTGGAGTTGGCCTCCGACTCAAGTTTTTCATCGAACTCATTCGACTTATCCAGTTCGAAGCCTTCAGAGCCTCCGAACTCTTCCTTAAGCATATCGCGAGTTGAATCAACCAGTTGATCCTCAAAGTTTTCCTCTTCCATAACAAGGTACTGTCCTCTAAAGTTTGAAAACCTTACCGCAAGGCCAACCTCACAAAACATCGAGGTATTTAAGAAAATAACCGAATAAACCTAGCATACAGTTCCAACGTGCGGTGTTGGTCCAGTGGCTAAGACCCCGGCCTTCCAAGCCGGTGACCCGGGTTCAAATCCCGGACGCCGCAAATTTCTCTGGAATTTGCTTGATTAAGAAAATCTCCTGATTTTCGGACGCCGCAAAACTTCTGAAAGTTTTATCATCATAAGCCATGCACTGCATGGCTTCCGGATTTAGCAGAAGATTTCTAATCTTCGGCACCGCATCCAGAAACATTTCCTTTGCTACTCTAACTTTCGATAGGAAGTTCATGTAGGTTCCAGAGTTTATTCTTAAAACTGAGCGGTCAAAATCTAGGTGTATGAAGGATCAGAACCCTCTAGATGAGGACTGGGATTACCTGATTATCCTGGACGCATGCAGATACGACTTCTTCGAGCAAGTTTACAGCGACTACCTGAAAGGAAAACTTGAGAAAAGAAAGAGCGTGGCCTCTTCAACACCTGAGTGGGCAGCAAAAACATTTACAGGCCAGCACGATTTAACGTATTTCTCCTCCAATCCTTTCATCAATGGAGCAGGCCTTCCACTGAACGATATCGAATGGGGTTCAAGCTGCGGCTACGAGTGGAACGGAGAAGAGCACATAACAGATATCGTGGACGTATGGCACGAGGCCTGGGATGACGAGCTAGGTACGGTTACTCCTGAAGGCATGAACGAAGTTGTGCTCGATAATCTTGATAGAACAGAAGATACTGAACGAACTATTATCCACTATATGCAGCCCCACGCACCTTATATCACGAAAGGTAGAGGCCGTAAAGTGGAGAAGATCAGGAAAAGCTTCAAGGAGGCTAAAGAGGCCGGTGAAGAAAATGATAACGAAGAAAGCGGCGTCCTCTCTACTGTAGGAGATGTTGTAAGGCCTAAGTTCGAGGATATAGTTGAGGACAGCACTCTGGCGATGAAACTGGGCATGTGGGTCGAGCTTGACCCTTCAAGCCTTCTATCCGTAGGCCGTAACGGTACACGGGAAACACTGGAGGAGTACTACGAGGAGAACCTGCGGCTGGCTATGGAGCAGGTCGTAGAGCTGGTTCAGGAGCTCGACGGCAAAGTGGTTGTCACCTCTGATCATGGAGAGGCCTTTGGCGAGCAGGGGGTCTGGGAGCACCATATCGAGACACATATCCCTGCATTGATCGAGGTTCCGTGGCTGGAAGTTGAAGGAGTTAAAGAGGATCATCCAGAGCAATGATTACTGTTCCTGAGGCCGATTACTGTCCTGTCTGCGGCACCGAGCTCGGCGATAAAGAAGTTGAAGGCCGCAAAAGGCTTTTCTGCAGCAGCTGCGATCAGGTAATCTGGAGAAATCCGAAGCCGGCGGCAGGTGTACTTCTGCAGAAAGATTCCGGTGAGATACTGTTGGTTAAGCGAGGTAACTGGCCTAACATCGGCACATGGAGCATTCCTGCAGGATTTATTGAGCAGGATGAACGGCCTGTGAAGGCTGCTGCGCGCGAGCTCGGGGAGGAGACTTCGCTGGAAGTTGATACAGATGACCTGGAGCTTGTCGGCGACTTGATGGTTCAGCATCCTGACGGCAAGTATGTGATCGTCATAACCTTTTCCACCGATATCTCCAGCATTAAGGGAGAGCTTTCTGCAGGAGATGATGCACAGGAGGCCCGTTTCTGGAATCTGGAGGATATCCAAAGCTCTGAAGAGGAGCTTGAGTCAGAGGCCCTTGAGAGTTTTCTGCAGGAGAATTCGCGAGATTGATTTTTTATCTCTTCAGATTCCCTGATATAGTTATGACAGTTAGAGAGAGGGATGAGATCTCGGACGAGTACAAATGGGATGTCGAAAAAGTTTACAGTTCTGTAGATGAATGGGAGAAAGACTTTGAGAAAGCGAAAAACTTAATTGAAGACCTGAAGGAGTACGAAGGACGGGTTATGAGCAGCCCTGAGGAGTTCTCCAAGTTTATGGATGATTACTCCGAGGCCAAGATCCTTGTCAGCAGGCTTTCTTCCTATGCAAGCATGAGAAGAGACGAAGATACCCGCAGGGAGGAGTTCCAGTCCCTTGCTGCCAAAGCAAGCTCTCTTTCCAGTAAGCTGTCATCAGATACAAGTTTTGTTGAGATAGAGATACAGAATGCTTCGGAGGAGGAGTACCGCGAGATAGTTGAGGACAGTGAGACGGAGGAATACTCTCACTTCCTTGAGAAGATCAGGGACAGAAAAGACCATACGAGATCTAAAGAGATCGAGCAGATTCTTTCAAACCTGGGAGAAGTCCTATCCAGTCCGAGCGATATCTACTCTACATTCACCAATGCAGACCTGAGCTTCCCCTCTGTAGAGAAAGACGGCGAGGAAGTAGAGATAACACAGTCAAACTTCACCAAACTACTGAAAAACAGTGACAGAGGCCTAAGAAAAGAGGTCTACCAGAAGTTCTACGATAGATTTAATGAGTTCGATAATACTGTTGCACAGAGCCTGGACAAGGAGGCCCGTACCAACTCCAAGTTCGCCGATATAAGAGACTACAGTTCGTCGCTTGAATCAGCTCTCGACAGCAAGAACATACCTGTAGATGTCTTCAACAGTCTAGTGGATACTGTCAACTCGAACCTCGGGACTCTTCACCGCCACCAGGATCTGAAGAGAGATGTCCTAGGTGTTGACGAGCTAAAGATGTGGGACGTCTACATGCCGATGGCAGACTCCGATACAGAGATAAGTTACGAGGAGGCCAAGGGACACATTTTGAATGCTCTGGAGCCTCTGGGCGATGAGTACGTTGAGGTAGCTCGTAGAGGCTTGGAATCCGGCTGGGTTGATGTCTACGAGAACAAAGGAAAGCGGCCAGGCGGGTACAGCGGAGGCTCTTACGACACCGATCCTTACATCTTGATGAATTTCCAGAACGATATCCAGTCGATGTACACGCTGGCCCACGAACTCGGTCACTCAATGCACTCCTACTTCGCCGAGGAAGAGCAACCTTACATCTACAGCAACTACGGTATCTTCCTAGCAGAAATCGCCTCAAAAGTAAACGAACAGCTTCTTACAGAATATCTGTTGAACGAAGTCGAAGATGACGCTCTGAAGAAGCATGTACTTGATTACCAGCTCGAAAACTTCCGCAGCACCTTATTCAGACAGACCATGTTCGCTGAGTTCGAGAAAGAGATACATGAATCTGTTGAAGAAGGTGAGGTACTGACCTCCGGCCAGTTAAACGAGAAGTACGGCGAGATAAAGCAGAAATACTATCAGAACGCCGATATAGATGACAGAATCAAGAGGGAGTGGATGAGAATACCTCACTTCTACTACAACTTCTATGTCTTCCAGTATGCTACAGGTATTTCTATAGCGACCTATATCCGCGAGGAAGTTATCGAGAACGGCCGTAAAGACGATTATATAGAGATTCTGAAGTCTGGCGGTAGAGAGTTCCCGCTGGAGACTCTAGATTTGATGGATATAGATCCAGACAGTGAGACATTTAGCGAGGCCATTGACCAGTACAGAGAGTATCTTGATAAGGCCGAGGAACTGTTTCAGAGCTAGCTCTAGCCCCCAAGAATTTTATCATTATTCATTTACTTTCTATCTATGAAGTTCGACGATCCTGTTTACGGCGAGCAGACTGTAGAAAACGAAGTTCTCAAAGCGCTTATCAAGTCTGAGCCGGTCCAGAGATTGAAGGACGTGCATCAGGCAGGCCCTCAGCCATTCTTCACTGATAAAGAGCCTGTTACAAGGTTTGAGCATTCTCTGGGAGTTATGTTCCTGCTGAGAGAGCACGGTGCAAGCCTGGAGGAGCAGATTGCAGGCCTGCTGCATGATGTGCCACATACTGCGTTCTCTCACGTAGTTGATTTCATGTACGACACCGAGGACCACGATTATCACGAGGATTTCCTTGAAGAGGTGATCTATGAGTCAAATATTCCTGAGATTCTGGAGATGCACGATCTGGATATAGATTACATACTGGATGAGTCGAACTTCAAGCTGCTGGAGCGGGATATGCCTGATCTCTGTGCTGACAGGATAGATTACTTCCTGCGGGACAGCAAAGTTGTAGGCGGTAAAGATATTCAAGGACTGCTAGAGGGCCTTACTGTAGAAGACAACAAGTTCGTGCTGGAGGACGAAGGCGTAGGCGAAAGATTTGCCCGAAGATTTATCCAGGCCGACAGGCAGTGGTGGGCTGAACCAAAAGAGGTCGCTATCAATGAAATATTTGCGCAGGCCCTCCGCAGAGCTATGGATATAGATCTGATCGACGAGGAAGACCTGTTCAAGACTGATGAAGAGGTCCTTGAGATCTTAAGAGAATCTGACGATGAGAAAATCCAGGAGAAGCTGGAAACTCTGGATGAAGGTTTTGAAGTAGAGCTTGACTGGGATGACTACGACTTCCTTGTGGAGACAAAGGCCCGCTTCGTCGATCCAGAAGTGAAGGAGAACGGCGAGTTAACCAGAGTAACCAATGTCTCCCGCGAGATAGGCCATATGATTGAAGAACATAAGGAGGAAGTTGAGGAAGGCTATCACATCAAGATCAAAGACTAGAAACCTTGCATCCCGGGAAGATGGCCTAGCTCGTCCTGAGCTTCATCACTCATTTTTTCAGGACTCCAGCGCGGTTCAAAGGTAAGTTCAACTTCGATATCTCTTTCATTTACTTCCTCTATCTTACCTACCTCTCTTTTCACCATTTCATCGAACACGCCATGAAGAGGGCACCCTGGTGTGGTCAAGGTCATCAGTATATCTACTTCTCCTTCTTCAGTAGTATCTATCTCGTAGATAAGGCCGAGATCCACTATATTGATATCCAGCTCCGGATCCATTACTTCTTTCAGCTGTTCCCTAACTCTTTCTTCCGTTACCATCTTTACAGTTGTGTAAAGGGCCTGCGAATTTTATAAGGTAAACTTTTTAGATCAGGTTGTCCGCAGTCGCTGCACCTATGACTGAGAAAACTGAGATCATTGATACCAGTTTCAGCAGATGTAGAGAATTCTGTGCGAAGACCTCTTCAGCTGCAGTAATGCTGAGAAGGAAAAGCACGGTACCGAAGGAGACAGTCATCAGTGAGATGTACCGGACCGTTACACCCATGAACTGTCTCTCACTATCCCAATCCCTATCGCGTTTAGCAACGTAGAGAATTCCATGACCCAGGAAAAGAGTAACCAGGATGCTTAGAGATGTCTGGAACAGGGATGTAGCTGCGGCCATCCTCCAGACCTCTTGGGTGAAGAGAAACGGAGCTGTCAGTATTGCGCTGCCTGTCACCTGCTGGAAGAAGTCATCGGCTCCGAAAGGATAGCCTTCCTCGGCCTTCAGAAGTATCTCTCTTATCATATCAACCACAGCACCATCAGCACGTACATACTGATCAAGGCTAGTGGAAGCAGCCGGATCATTATATTTATGCTGTAGATAAGGCCTTGGTAATCCGACTGTAAAAGCTTTACTCCTTCAGCCTTCCCAGTTCCCAGGCCTATACCTGCTTCTCCCAGAGTCTCTTTTGCCCTTGCAATACTTTCTCTGAGTCTGTTCTCATCTACACGGCTGCCTTTAGCCATTTCATGGATGCTCGCATGAGTGTCAGTAGTGAAGAAAACTGCTTCATCAAAATCCTCATTAATACTTTCATGCAGCTCCTGCAGTCTCTCAGTAGATCCATTACCTTCTATACCATATACAAGCGTTCTCTGACCGTCAACCTCTTCAACCCAGGTAAACACCGGTATATCGCCTGTTAAATCGGTGTCGAAACCAGCATTATACTCTGAAACCTCCTGATCTTCGAGTTCGGAAACGAAGTCCTTGAGCATCCTCCTTAACTCCTCGGCCTTCGCTGTATCAGACCATACAACCTGACTTGTCTCTTCATCGATGTGATTATGCAAGTCAACCACTAGAGTAGAGTCAAGATCGACACAGTCTCTCACAACAGACATTTCATAGTCATCGTAATCCGGAATCTGCATGAAAACCAGGTTCTTACCATCAAACCTTCTGCCATAAAGCGTACCCAAGCTGTAATCTTTCTTGATCATCTTCGAGGCCTCGTCATACATCTCCGGTCTCTCAACCTCATCCAGTATCTTTTCAGCATCGTCAGGATCCGCCATATCGGCCTCATGGTTGGAAGGGACGTGCATGAAGAACCCATTTCCAACACCCTGATTCAGCTTCTCGATCACAGTAGTAGAGAGCTCTCCACCACCAAAAGCGCCGAGAGGACCAGGATGCACCCATGGAACACCTATAGTAGCTTTTCCTTCCTCGTTCTCTATCTGAAGAGTATGTACTTCCGGGTTAGCAGGATAGCCAAGATCTAGAGCCTGCTGTTTTTTCTGGAGAAGGCCAGAGGTAAGGTTGAAGGCCGAGACGTTTGATACGTTGCTTCCAACCAGATACTGTATTACGTGAAGCAGTAATCCGAGGACCAGGCCTGTAAAGAGTAGTACTCCCAGGTTTGAGGCGTAGTCCCACCATCTGAACTGCAGGAACGGCGACAGGTAGTGGTTGCCGACGAGTAGAACTATCAAGGGCTGGATCAAACTTACGAGAACAATCTTCTTGAGATGCTTCGAACCTAAAGTTAGTGTCAGTACGAGAGTGTTAACCAGGAAAAGCGTTATCAGGCCCAGCCATACGATTCTCCAGGCGTTTACGCTGCTGTTGGCGCCTGTAAGTATCATTCCAAACACGAATGTGAAGAACTGGTTAGCTGCTACCAGGAAGTACCCCCAGTGTCTTGGATAGTCGGGGAGCACCAGCGTGTATATCTCTCCTGCAACCAGGGCAGGCAGAATAAACAGCATTACCGCCAGGTAGAAAACCATGCTTGGCTCTATAGGTATTGCAGTAAACTTTGAGAACCCTAGATACATGAGGGAAGAGTAGAGAAAACTCAGAAAGGTCATCGCGATCAGGCTAGTTCTGACCTCAGGGATTCTGAAAATTATCCATTCAAAAGACTCCACGTTATCCATTCCCATCTTCTTCATCTAACCTCCGGTAAATATCTTCAAGCTGCTCTATAGTAGTTGCAAGAGAGTATCTCTCAACAGCCTCTCTACATCTATAATTACTGTTCAAAGCCTTACTAATAGCCTTGGCCATACTTTCCTCATCATCCAGGTCAAATCTTTCGCCATTCTCCTCTCCTATAGTTTCATCGAAAGGCGGATTGTCAGCAGCTACAACCGGCGTACCGCACGCATTGGCCTCCAGAGGAGAAAGACCTAAAGTATCTCCAGTAGAGGCCGTTACAAACGCATCAAGCCCGGAATAGAAACCAGGCAGATCCTCTCTATCGAGGAAGTCATGGAAGTAAACATTTTCCCCAGCCTTCTCCACCAGTTGCTCTTTCTGAGGGCCTTCACCCACTATAACCACCGATCCATCGAACTCTTCAGCAAACTCAACAGTCCTGTCAACATTCTTTTCTGGACTTAAACGACCTGAATAACCTATTACAGGCCTCTCGACATCCATCTCATCTATTATACTTTCATCTTGGGGCTGGAAAAACTGCATGTCGAGGCCTACAGGTAGCTTCAGGAAATCTATATCACGGTTTATTCGGCTGGTGGATGCTGTAACCACATCGAACCGGCGCAGAAAATAGGTCTCCATTCTGCGGTAAATTGCTTTCGCCACTTTCAGTACCGCTCTGTTCTGCACAGCGTTCTGGAAGTATTCTTCTATAGGTGTGTGGTGTGTGTAGATCGCAGGAATGCTGTTCATCTTGGCGTAAACCATGCCAGACCATCCAAGAGAGGCCGGGCCGTGACAGTGAACTATATCCAGGTCAGGTAGACTGGAAGGCCTTACAGGGATCGGAATCCTGTAACCCTGGTAGAAAGGATTGGAGAAAGAATGTATCGGTATCTCGTTTTCCGAAGGCTCATACTCCGGAGAGTAAGGATAGAAAATATAGACCTCATGGCCTCGCTCCTCGAGACGTTCCTTCCAGGCCTTCAAAGTGTACGTTACACCATCCAGACCCGGGAAATAGCTTTCTGTGAAAAAGCCTATCTTCATCCTGTAAACGAAGATTAAGCATTCAGTATTTTAAACCGTCCACCTTTAAACCGCAGACAGAAACAGGTAAAACACAGTAAAGATCTTTTACAGTAGCTCTCTGTACGTTTCCGCGAGCTGGTCTGCTACTGCATCGATCTCGAACTCTCTGCTTTTCTCCTCCGCGTTCTCTCCAATCCTTTCCATTGTATCTCCGGACATAACTTCCTCCAGAACCGTGACAAAATCTTTTTCGGACTTCAGACAGTTCTCACCGTGTTCCAGCCACTGAAAGGTTTCGATATCTCTTACTACAGGAGGCTTTCCGCAGGCCATCGCCTCAAGCAAGGCCATCCCTTCGTTTTCGTTCTTTGTAGGGAAGAAAAAGATATCTCCTGCAGCATAGGCTCCCCTGATATCCTCTACGTACCCTGTGAAAGTACAGTTTTCCGGTGCGGATTCGACCAGTTTCTTTGTGTCTCTACTCTGTAGCAGAGAGTCGATGAACCCGTCTTCTCCGCTTGGATTGAGGAACCCGAACCATACAAAGTCTGTATCTGGCATCTGCCTGGCTGTCTCGATGAAGCTTTCGAGGCCTTTCCTCTTGATAACGTGGCCTACCATGAAGACTACCGGAGGCTCCAGATCGTATTTCTCCAGGTATTCATCTCTGAGTTGTTGGTGACCTTCCAGCATTTCCGGATCGAACCCGTTGCTGATTACTTTTTTCGGTGCATCAGTGTACTCCTCGATAACTTCCTTATTGTGCTCGGAGGGACAGATTACCAAGTCTGCTAGAGAGTAGGCGTATTTGAGATAAGGCTTCATGGGCCTTGCAATTATATTGGAGAACGCGAAGCTTTCGCGGAAATCCTCTGCTGTCTGATGTGCATGGATTACCACAGGAATATCTTTTTTTCGGGCCTTCCTGGCATAGTAAATAGACTTTGGGCCCATATTGTTGAGGTGGAGGATGTCGGCCTCGAGGTCAGGTTCCGTGGTGTATTCGATTCCTTTTCTGTCCATGATCTTTCTCTGGTTCTTCACGGACTGCTTGTGGCCCCCAGTGATCATTTCCTCCCATTCGAAGTAGTGGCTGACCTTCATCTGCTTAACTTAAAAACTGTTAGCTAAACTTATGAAACTGTGTCGAAGACTATCGCAGAGGAACGGATTGAACGGCTTTTCCAGCTTGCAGAGAAGAGAATTGGCCGTGAAGATGAGCTAGCGGATAGATACGTGGAGCTGGCCCGGAAGATAGGTATGAAGGAAGAGGTCTCGATACCTTCAGATCTGCGGAAAAAGTTCTGCAGTAACTGTTACAGCTATCTGAAGCCAGGCTATAACTGCGAGATAAAGTTAAACTCAGATAAGAAAAAGGTAGAGTACAAATGCAGAGAATGCGGAAACATCGATAGATATGGCTACTAAAAAACAGATCGCATGGTTCGGAGTATCAACAGCAATAATCGCAGCCCTGATTTTCTTCGCCGACGCAAGCAAGTTTATAGATGCAGTCCAACAGGCCAACGGATACTACCTCATCGCTGCACTGGTACTGGGAATAGCGCCCTTCTTCATATTCACATATACATGGCATAGCTTCCTGAACAAGATGGGTGCAGACACCTCCTACCTGGAGACCTACAAACTGTTCATGGCAGGTAACTTCATGAACTCTGTAACACCTCTAGGCCAGTTCGGCGGAGAACCATTCATGGCCTACGTAATAAAAAAGAATACGGATCTCACGTACGAGGAAGGGTTCTCAGCAGTACTTTCCTCCGACATAATAAACGCAGTCCCTATATTCACATTCATATTCGGAGGCGCAGCATTCCTGCTGCTTTTCGGATCACTAAACGACATAATACTTCAAACACTCTACGCATCAGTAATAATCATCCTGATAGGAGGTACTCTGGCCTACCTTCTCTGGTTCAAGTCAGGAACTCTGGAAAAAAAGATAATCAAAGGGTTAAGGAGAATTACCGACACAGTAGGCCGTGGGAAGGTCCGTGTAGATAGCATTGAGAAGAAAATGGTTAACGTGCAGAAAGCATTCAACAGAATTGGTGAAGAGCCAAGACACCTGCTTAAAACCGCAATAATAGCCCATACATACTTCATAATCCAGGTTTTCTGCCTCTACCTGATCCTGGCATCACTTGGTTACTACCCCGACTTCACCCCGCTCTACTTTATACTTCCTCTGGCCTCGCTATCCAACTTCTCACCAACCCCTGGAGGATCCGGTGCATACGAGGCCGCGCTTGCAACCATTATCACCGTAATGCCCGCTGCCATATTCCCTCAAATTCCTTTCGCTACTGCCCTGGTAGCAGGAATACTTTTCAGACTCTGTACATACTGGCCAGGCCTCATAATCGGTTACGGAGCACTTGTAAGCATAGGTGGAGCAGAATGACCTATCTCTACCTTCTCGCAGGAGAAAACCTCGAACTGGCAGAGGCAGAACTCAGAGGATTTCTCAGGAGCCAGGGTATAGAGGAAGAACTACAGCGAGAAGGCAGGATAGCGGAGACAGAATCGCACCCCGACCGGTTAAAGAGGCTGGCTCTGACACATGAAATAGCAGAGAAAATAGCCGAGATAGACTTGGAAAATATCGAAGTAGACTACAGGCCTGAGAACTCCTTCGCAGTAAGGGTAGAGAACCTGAGAGAGGAGAACGTTGAGAGCAAGGATCTGGAAAGAGAGATAGGCCAGGAGCTGAAGACCGAAAGTAACAGTGTAGACCTGGAAGATCCTGGAGAGATAATAAAGGCCTACGTCACCGAAGATGGAATCTTGTTAGGCAGGATAGTAGAGGATATTGACAGAGGACTTTTCCAGAAGAGAGTCAACCAGGAAAGGCCTTTCTCATCTCCTATCTCTCTGGATCCTGTGCTTGCGAGGACGATGGTTAATCTTTCGGAGGTTTCAGCCGGAGAAAGACTTCTTGACCCTTTCTGCGGGACAGGAGGCATACTTATCGAGGCCGGTCTCTGCGGTGTCGATGTTTACGGCCTTGATATACAGGAGGAAATGGTAGACGGAGCTAAGGAGAACTTGAGAGAGTACGGAATCCTGAGCTACAGCATCCTTCAGGGAGATGTAGATAATGCAGAGGAAATCTTCAATGGGAGTTTTGACGCAGTTGTTACAGATCTCCCGTACGGAAAGGCCTCCAAGAAGCCTGAAGATGCTATAGATAGCTTCATCAATTTACTGGAAGAGTTCGATGGCAAGGCAGTTTTCATGTACAATGAAGAGGAGGTAGGACCTTACTCGGCGGACTACGAAATCTATGTCCACAAATCTCTTACGCGCTACCTGTACGTAGTCTAGTAATCGAGTTCGGAGGCAGTCCCACCTACTTCGATTACATCCTGCCAGTTAACCCCGATTTTGTCAGAGCTGAATGCGGAGGAAACGTTTTCTACATCTTCAACTCTGATATTTTCCGGCAGGTCTTCATCATCGTAGTTCTCAGAGATATGATCAAGAGCATCGAGATGTGAGGAATCTGCGTACTCCTCGCTCAGATCAAGAGTGTAATCAAGATCATCCCAGCCATAGGAGATCTCTACTACCCCTCTACGTCTGTCAGCATCGAAAACCACCAGAGAACGGCCCTGCTGCATAGAATTCAGTTCATCGTATTGATCCGGTTCCAGCTCATGAAAACTTTCTCCCATAGGGTTGTTGTCACGGAGCAGTTATATCAATCTTTCGGCTCTGCCGCTCCGATTTAAAACTCTACAGAAAAAGTACACTGTTATGGACATATGGACGGTCGGCACCTCTAGCGCAGTACCTACGCGCGAAAGAGGGCTCGCAGCAAACCTGATCAACTACAAAGGAGAAAGAATACTATTCGACTGCGGAGAAGGCACACAGAGAACCCTGATGTCAGAAAAACTAGGCCTCATGAAAATCAACAAAATATTCATATCACACTGGCATGCCGACCACTTCTCCGGCCTCCTCGGACTAATACAGACAATGGAGATGGAAGGCCGGGAAAAACCGCTATACATCTACGGCCCACCAAGAACAGAGGAGTTCACCGACAGAATCCTCGACACAGGCTACTTCAACAGAAGCTATGACATATTCGTTGAAGACCTGGTAGAAGGCGACAACATCGTTGGTGAAGGCTACGAAGTAAGGCCTTTCGAGGTAGAGCATGGAATCAACGCGTTCGGATTTGTATTCAAGGAAGAAGACCAGAGAAAAGTAAACAAGAACAAGATGCAGGAACTAGGCCTCGAACAGTCACCTAAAATCGGCAAGCTGAAGGAGGGAGAGACAGTAGAGCTGGAAGGCAAAGAGGTTCAGCCTGAAGAGATAATTGAAGACATGCCTGGAAGAAAAGTTGTCTACTCCGGCGACACCGCTAAATGCCAGAACATGATAGACCATGCAGAAAACGCAGATCTCCTGATACACGAGGCAACCTGCCTGCACGAGATTATCGACAAGAGAGAGGGACATACCTCTGCAAAACAGGCCGCAGAAATAGCAGACGAAGCAGACGTTGAGAAACTGGTACTGACACATCTATCACGGAGATATAGAAACAACTCCGAAGAGCTACGGGAAGAGGCCCAGGAAGTATTCAGCAATACTGAAGTTGCTGAAGACGGAGAAAAATTCGAGGTAAAACCTCATAGGCCTGAAAAATAACTATAAATCGAATCCTGCGCGTCGAAGAACATCTAATGAGTCCTGAGGCTGGACTCCAAGTTCTTTAACCCTGTCTCTTAACCTGGCCTCATCGATATCAAACATTCCTGCATCAGACATTTTCTCAAGGTCGTAGAAAGTACCAGGCTTTTTCTCCAGGCGGAAAACCCCTTCAGAATCCCGCTCCAGCAAGTTAGGATCAGCCACCTTCGTATAGACAGCATCCTCCGGCTGTGGGATTGAAACCTCAAAACCTTCAAAATCAATTCTGCGGGCCTCATCCACGACCTCTCTGTAACCTGGTATAGGCCCATCCTCTACAATATGAACATCAGGTCGAACCCCGTTATAGTACTCATTGTCATGCAGGGCCTGTAAAGCAGAGTTCCGGTCGCGTACAAGGTCATCTATATCATCAGTAGACCGGTGCTCGAACTCTCTCCGAACACTGCTCATCCCTCCTACAGCATAGGCCTCTAACTGAGTTCCTATACCGCCGATAACAGCATAGTCAACATCTTCATCCTCCAGATATCGGGAACTATCTCTAAGGCCTTCCTGCATACACTCATCCAGAATGTTGCCTTTACAGCTGGAATGGGAGGCCCTGTTCTTTATCTCGTCAAGCCTCTCAAGCTCATCATCAATACTGAAATCTGATGCCACAGATCAATAACAAAATCCAGAATTTTTATTCATTTCCATCTACCTCGCGAGTAAGCTTCTGATCCTCACTCGGCTCAACCTCGATCCCGGCACCTTCAAAATCTTCTTTTATCTGGTCCTCCTGAATCCGGTCCATGAAAACTGCGAGGGCCGCAATCTCGCTGTGAGGCTGATTACCTACAGAAATATTGTAGTCGACACGAGTGTAAACCCATCTCGGTACCTTCTCAGCACCTACAACGACAAGAAGATCGCCGGCCTCATCGAACTCTTCTTTAAGGCCTTCAATTTTCTCGCTAATCTTCTCGCCGTACATAGTCAGATGCACGGAAAGGCCTTCAAAACCACGTATAACTTTTTTCCAGTCCTCAGTGTATTCAATTTCTACATCTCCGCCCCAGCGATCGATTATATCTCTCTGGGACTCCAGAATACTAGTATCTTTCTCACCAGAATAGACTATTCTGTCAGCTCCCCACTGCCGGGCAGTAAGGCCTACATGAGTGGAAATTCTGTCATCTCTTCCTCTGCGGTGGCCTAGCCTGAGAACTGTTATCATAACCTTGAATTGCTGGGATAGATTATTAAGAGCTGAGCCCAGAAACTTTTCTACAATGAAGGGTGGACGTTTTACCTTCGGCCCACATGTTTCGCAACCAAGCCAGCTTTAACTTTAGCTGTCAAAACCTTTTCTATAAAATTAGAAACTTTGCAGGAGATTCTCAATGAGTATTGAAGTAGAACTACCAGACGGCTCGACACTAGAAGTAGACGAAAACGCAACAGTAGAAGACGTGGCCTACGAGATAGGTACAGGCCTCGGAGACGACACAGTCGCAGGAAAGATCAACGGCGAACTAGTCGCAAAAGAGGAAAAAGTCAGCGACGGCGACGAAATAGAGATCGTAACTCCGCAGAGCGACGAATACATCGATGTGCTCAGACACTCCGCCGCACACGTATTCGCACAGGCCCTGAAAAGAATCTACGGCGACGAAGTAAAACTTACAATCGGGCCGTGGACAGATGAAGGATTCTACTACGATATCAAAGGAGTTGATCTGGATCAGGAGGACTTCGAGGAAATAGAGGAAGAGATGCAAAATATAGTAGATGAGGATCTCGATATCGAACGTGAAATGCTGCCCCGAGAAGAAGCAGAGGAGTTCTTCGAAGACAATAGATTCAAGCAGGAGATTCTTGAAGAGGAGGCATCTGAAGGAGAGAAGGTCTCATTCTACAAACAGGGAGAGTTCAAGGATTTGTGTAAAGGCCCTCACGTAGAATCTACTGGCGAAGTCGAGGCCTTCAAGCTGCTGGAGATCGCAGGCGCCTACTGGCGTGGAAACGAGGAAAACGAGATGCTGACACGTGTCTACGGAACTGCCTTCCCTTCAGAGGAAGAACTTGAGGATTTCCTGGAGAAGAAGAAAGAGGCCGAGAAACGTGATCACCGGAGGATCGGCGAGGAAATGGACTTGTTCTCCGTACCTGAGCACGCTCCTGGCTGCCCTCACTATCACCGTGCCGGCATGAAGATCAGGAGAGAGCTGGAAGAATATATAAGAACGAAGAACAAGGAGCTGGGCTACGAGGAAGTCTGGACTCCAGAGCTGAACAAGGCAGATCTCTGGAAGAAGACAGGCCACTACGAGGCCTTCAAAGAGGACGGCGAAATGTTTGCATGGGAGCAGGACGACACGGAGTATGGCCTGAAGCCTATGAACTGTGCGAACCACTCCCACATCTTCGACTCCGGAAAGAGAAGTTACAAGGAGCTTCCTATCAAGCTTTCCGAGTTCGGGACAGTTTACAGGAACGAACAGTCCGGAGAGCTTTCAGGCCTTCTACGCGTTCGCGGCTTCACACAGGACGACGGCCACGCATATATCCGGAAGGATCAGATTGAGGAGGAGATCAGGAAGCATCTCGAGATAATTATAGAGATGTACGACGAGTTCGGCTTCGACACACACTTTATACTGGAGACAAAGCCGGAAAAGGCTCAGGGACCGGATGAGCTATGGGATGAGGCCGAAAGCTCTCTTAAGAACGCGTTGAACCAGACCGTAGACGACTTCGAGATCAAACCTGAGGAAGGTGCTTTCTACGGGCCGAAGATCGGTGTTGAAGTAGAGGACGCGATCGGACGTGAATGGCAGCTTGGAACCGTTCAGCTCGACTTCGTGATCCCACGTAACTACGGTCTGAAGTACGTAGGAGAGGACAACGAGGAGCACTACCCAGTAATGATCCACAGGGCAATCCTTGGATCTATCGAACGGTTCATGGGGGTTATGATCGAGCACTTCGCGGGCGACTTCCCGACATGGCTGGCGCCTGAACAGGTCAGAATCCTGCCAGTAACCGACGACAATATGGAGTACGCGGAGAAGATCAAGGAAGAACTCTCGGATTTCAGGGTAGAGATCGAGGACCGCAGCTGGACGGTAGGCAAGAAGATTCAGGCCGCACACGACGACAACGTACCTTACATGCTGATCCTGGGCGACGACGAGGAAGAAGCAGGAGAAATATCGGTTAGAGACCGTGAGGAAAACGAGGATCGCGGGTTCTCAGTTGAAGAATTCAGAGAAGCCCTCAGAGAAGAAGTTGAGGAGAAAAAACTGGAGCCCGACTTCCTCCAGTAAAGGTCTTCCTCTCACTTTTTTCCTATTTTCGCTTTTTGAACAAAGTTAAATTTCTGGCACACAATTCCTGTACATGAAACAAGGACAGTTGGAGAAGTTTGCAGAGATACTTGTCGAGAGATCAGCGGAAATTGAAGAAGGAGACAACGTATATCTGGCAGCTTATTCTACAGAGGTGCTTCCTCTGTTTGACGAGGTAAGAAGATACATTATTGAAAAAGGAGCTTATCCTCACGAGCATCTGATCTACGATTCTCAGCTTGGAAGGGCTGGAATGGATTACCAGTGGCTGAAGCATGCATCTGATGAACAGCTATCACATATCTCCGAGGCCAAGAGAAAGGAGCTCGAGGAGATGGATGCATACATCAATATAGGAGGCCGTAGAAACGAGAACGAGTTAAATAATATTGACTCAGAGAAAATTTCGACCCGGAAGAGAAATACTAAGGCTCTGGCTGACATGAGGCGGGAGATGAAATGGGCCTTGACACGCTACCCTACACATGGAATGGCGCAGAAGGCCTCAATGTCGACAGAGAGTTTCAGAGACTTCATGTTTGAGGCTATCGACATCGACTGGGAGAAGCTTGAGGAGAAGAATGCGGAGATTAAGGAGAGGTTTGACCAGGCCGATAAGGTAAGAGTAGTATCGGAAGGTACTGATCTGGAGTTCAGTCTTGAGAACCGGACCGGGATGACCGGTGAGGGGAAACATAACTTGCCTGACGGAGAGGTATTCTACGCACCGGTGAAGGAGTCTGTCGAAGGAGAGATAGAGTTTACGTATCCTGGCAGAAAGCAGGGTAACGAAGTGAAAAATGTCTACCTGAAGCTGGAAAACGGCAGAGTGGTTGATTTCAGCGCCTCTAAAAACGAAGAGTTTCTCCGAGAACAGATCAGAACTGATGAAGGCTCAAGATACTTCGGAGAGTTCGGAATAGGAACTAACTGGAAGATAGACCAGTTCACCAACGAAATGGGATTAGACGAGAAAATTGGTGGCACAGTCCACTTTGCACTGGGAAGCGGATTCAAGGGAAGCATGCCGGAAGGAGAAGAACCTAACGACTCTGCCATCCACTGGGACATCGTAAAAGACCTCAGAAAGCCAGAAGGCGATGGAGGAAAAATCTATCTCGATGGAGAAGTCGTGATGAAAGACGGAGACTGGATGCTGTGAAAGAAGAGCAGATATTCGCGCCGGTTTGATTTAAAAGTTTTTGAACATCGGTGTAATGTATGACTACAGTATACGATGTAAAAGCGGAGCCTCTGATCATGGAAGTAGCAGAGGAACTCGAAGACGACTTCGAGGCCCCAGAATGGAGTAATTTCGTTAAAACAGGACAGCACAAGGATCGCACACCAGACCAAGACAACTGGTTCCACATCAGATCCGCAGCAATCCTGAGAAAGATCTACACAGACGGCCCGCTAGGAGTCTCCAGACTTCGAACCATCTACGGAGGAAAGAAGAACAACGGACACGGCCCTGAGCACCACGGAAAGGCTTCAGGAAATATTATCCGTACTGCACTTCAGAAACTTGAAGAAGCAGGCTACGTAGAGACAGAGGAAGGAGAAGGCCGCAAGATCACGGAGAAAGGTAAAAGCTTCCTCGACAACAAGTCCAACGAACTTTAAAGACCGATGGACGAAGACGAACTGGAGAAACTTCGCGAACAGAAAAAAGAAGAGATGCAGGAACAGCAACAGTCAGAGGAAGAGGCCCTCGAAGATCAGAGAGATCAGGTCAAACAGGAGGCCTCGAAGTACCTGACAAAGGACGCGAAGGAGAGAATGGGCAACATACGTGTTGCTCAACCAGACTTGGCTTCCAGTATCGAGATGCAGATCGCGAGGCTCGGCCGATCAGGACGGGTCGAAAAGGTTACAGATGACCAGCTTAAAGATATATTGAAATCCTTCCAGAGTGAGAAGGAGAAAAACAGTTCAGATATAAAGTTCAGGAGGTGAAAACTGTACTATGAGTTCAAACAAGTCACTAGGTAAGAAGAAAAGGCTTTCAAAAGCCAACAAGACAGCTAAATCCGCTCCACGATGGGTTTCACTGAAAGCGTTCGGTATGGACCGGGCAATGAAGAGGTCCATCAAGCCGCGTAAGAGCCGGCACTGGAGAAGAAACGACACCGACGAGTAATCGGGTTTTTGACAAATGACAAGATACAAGTTCAACATTTCAAAGGCCAGAGTTGTAGGCCCGAACAAGCGTTCAAAGAAGGCAATGAGCATCCTGCGCGAGAAACTGCAGGACGCAGAAGGAGAGGTAAGTATATCTCCGGAGCTTAACCAGGCTATCTGGCAGAAAGGCGGAGGCAATCCCCCCTCCAAGATAGCTGTCGAAGTTGAAGAAGTCGCTGGAAGAAAAGTTGCAAGGCCTGCAGAAGAGAAAGGCAGAGAAGAAACTACTTCTACGACCGAAGAAACAGCTTCCGAGAACTACAGCGACGTAGTCGGAGGTACAGTAGGAGATGCAAAGGACGCGATCTCCGAAATGGAGAATCCTGACTACGAGGCACTTCTTGAGGCCGAGAAAGAAGGAAAAGATAGGAAGACTTTGAAGGAATTTATCGAAGGCAAGATGGAAGGATAAGAAAATGGAACTTTCTCGCTACAACTACCTCGGCAACTCGAATATAGGCTTCTACGCCACAGTAACCAATTCCCAGGCTATCTTCCCTCCAGAGTTCAAGGAGAAAGAGATGTTCGATACTGAAGATATAGAGACATATGTAGCGAGAACCAGGCTTGTAGGCCTTTTCACCGCAGGCAACTCCAACAGCATTCTGGTACCTGACGTAGTTACAGATGTAGAGAAGAGAAAGATGGAGAAGGCCGGCATAGAGTTCACAGAGATCAGCGCACAGGAAACAGCACTCGGTAACCTGGTGCTGGCGAACGACAAAGGCGCAGTTATCAGCAAGACATTGGAAGATCAGAAGGAGAAGATTGAGGAGGCCTTGCAGGTAGAGGCCGAAGTAATGGATATTGCAGGAACGCCTAACCCTGGTTCATGCGGGGTAGCAAACAGTAGAGGAGTACTCCTTCACAGAGATACTTCGGAAGAAACTGCCGAGAAAGTGAAAGAAGTTCTGGATGTAGAATACGTAGATATCGGGACCGTTAACACAGGATCGCCTTTCGTTGGCGCAGGGGTTCTGGCAAACGACAAAGCAGTTTTAACTGGCCAGGACACTTCAGGACCGGAAGTAGGCCGGATCGACCGCGTACTGGTCGAAAAATAGTTCTTCAGGCCTGTAAAACGAGGCCCAGACTTTTCTCGCATTATTTTTACCTTTGAATCATAACGCTCTCTTTAAATTCAGGGCTTTTCCATTCTAAAATATTATGCCAAACGTACTATGGTTCGAAAACATTACAGCAGACGATACCTCCAGAGTAGGGGGTAAGAGTGCCAACCTCGGAGAACTTCAGAACGAAGTGGACGTACCTGTACTGCCAGGATTTGCCACTACAGCCAGTGCCTACGAGCAGTTCATGAAGGAAACCGGCCTAAAAGATACTATCGAAAACCTTCTCTCAGAACTCGATATCGATGATGTAAACGATCTTCAGAAGAGAGGGGAGAAGATCAGAGGCCATATCCAGGACGCAGATATGCCAGAAGACCTGAGAAAGGACTTCGTTAAATCATACAGAGAACTGGAGGAGAAGCTTGGCGTCGACGAACCAAAGGTCGCAGTACGTTCCAGTGCAACAGCAGAGGACCTGCCAGGAGCATCATTCGCAGGCCAGCAGGACACATATCTAAACGTCTCCGGAGAGACCGAACTTATCCAGAAAATCAAAGACTGCTTTGCCTCACTTTTCACCAACAGAGCGATCTCCTACCGTGAGGATAAAGGATTCAGCCACTTCGATGTCAAGCTTTCTGCTGTAGTACAGAAGATGGGCCGTTCCGATACAGGATCCGCAGGAGTTATGTTCACACTCGATCCCGACAGCGGGTTCGACGAAGTAGTTACAATTAACGCAGCGTACGGTCTCGGAGATCTGGTTGTCGCAGGAGAGGTCAACCCAGACGAATTCACAGTACTGAAGAGAAACATGGGAATACTTGAAAGAAAGACCGGCGACAAGGAAATCAAGCTGGTTAGAAGCGAGGAAGAAGGGAAAGACAATGAAAGAGTCAAAGTACCTCAGGAAGAACGTGAAAAATACTGCATCACCGACAACCAGGTGAAAGAACTCGCGAAGTACGGAATGAAGATCGAAGAGCACTACGGAAAACCCATGGATATTGAATGGGTGCTTGACGGCCAGACCAAGGAACTCTACATAGTCCAGGCCCGTCCAGAAACCGTACAGAGCGAGAAAGACGAAAACGTAATCGAAAACTACAAACTGAAAGAAGAATCTGAAGTACTTCTCGAGGGAGAGGCCATCGGCTCCAAGATCGGAAGCGGAGAGGCCCACGTACTGGACAGCCCGAAGCAGATCGACAAGTTCGAGGAGGGAGAGGTCCTGGTAACCGATATGACCGATCCTGACTGGGAACCGATCATGAAAAAGGCCGGAGCAATAGTCACGAACAAAGGAGGCCGAACCAGTCACGCAGCAATCGTCTCCAGAGAGCTGGGAGTACCGGCTGTAATCGGAACCGAAACCGCAACCTCAGAACTACACGACGGCCAGAACGTAACAGTCGATGGATCATCATCTACAGGAAAGATCTGGGAAGGTGCTCTCGAATTCGACATCGAGGAACACCACCTGGACGAGATACCGGAGACAGATACCGACGTACAGATCAATATTGGAGAACCAAGCGAGGTATTCAACCTTGCCCAGCTACCGGTCGATGGAGTAGGCCTTGCAAGAGAAGAGTTCATAATCTCCTCACATGTAGGAGAACACCCTCTGCACCTGATCGAGGAGGACAGAGGCGACGAATACGTGGAGGCCCTGCGTTCCGGCATAGGTAAGATCGGGGCCGCATTCTATCCCGACCAGGTAGTGGTAAGGCTTTCTGATTTCAAGTCAGATGAGTACGCACAGCTTGAAGGAGGAGAAAAATATGAGCCTGACGAGGCCAACCCTATGCTTGGTTTCAGAGGCGCCTCCCGTTACTACGACGACGAGTTCACCAAGGCCTTCGAACTGGAGTGTGAGGCCCTGCGTAAATGTGTCGATGAGCTAGGCCTCGATAACCTGACAGTTATGGTTCCTTTCTGCCGTACAATAGAGGAGGCCAGGAAGGTCCGTGCAAAGATGAAAGAGTACGGCCTGGACCAGGGCGACATCGAGGTATACGTCATGGCAGAGATACCGGCGAATATCCTGCAGGCCGAGGAGTTCGCAGAGACCTTCGACGGGTTCTCGGTCGGTACCAACGACCTCACACAGCTGACTCTCGGAGTCGACCGCAACAGCGATAAACTGTCGCATGTATTCGATGAGAGAGACGAGGCCGTGAAGAAATCGGTCAGAACCTTGATCAACAAGGCCCATCGTAAAGACCGGCACGTAGGCATCTGCGGAGACGCACCTTCTACACACGACGAGTACGCCCAATTCCTTGTAGACGCAGGAATCGACGCAATCTCTGTATCACCGGACGTAGCCCTCGAGACAATTATGAAAGTAGCGGAGATCGAGGAAAACCAGGACGAGAGAAGCTCTGTGGAAGTCGATGTGGATGTAGAGGCCGATATAGGAAGTACCGCAGGCCAGATCTACGATACACTGAACCAGCAGGGCAAGACCACAGCCAACAAGATTCTGGAAACAGCTTCAGGAGTCAGTTCAAAGAAACTGAACCAGGCCCTCGGATGGCTTGCCAAGGAAGGCAAGATAGAGGTAGAGGAAGACGATGAAGGCAAGAAGTACTCTCTGAGATAAGGCCTCTACTCCCAAAAATTCTCTTACTCTTTTATTTTATCCCAATTACCTGATGCTCTACTCTCTGGCCATCATGCTTCAGAATTACATCATACCTGCCATCGGGAATGCTTGAAGTCTGTGCCTTGTAGACTACGGAGGCCAGGCATGAGTTAAAGTAATTGGCCGGTGCCTGAGTCTCGTTCTTTGCTATAATATCCAATTTGATAGTGTCCCCGCTTCTGCTGTACCTGTAGGAAAGATCGGCCTCGGTATTGTTTACAGGGTAGTGTCCGCTGAAAGCCAGAACGTTACCCGGCTTCAAGCTTATATCAAAGCCGGTCGTTCTATCGTAACGGCACTCTGTCTCCAGATCTGTGAAGTTAATCTGTTCTGATGGTGTTTCAAGAGCCAGAAAAGCCAGTGCAAGAACTAGAACCCCTCCCGTAACAAGCCAAAACCTGTTCATAACTACCGATTGTTAGTAAAAAGTTTTAAAGTCTGCGGAGTAACACATCAAGGTTTTTCTGGAGGCCGCCCTCACCTAGATTTATTAACCTGAGAGCGAAAACAATTGTTAGATGTCTAAAGGCAGGATAATAGGCCTTATTTCAGGTAAAGGCGGCGTAGGGAAGACCGGTCTAACAGTAAACCTTGTCTGTATCTGTTAAACCTATGCAGCCACCGTTGAAAGGTAGGCCTCTGCAGGTCTTCACCTCTGTATAGCAGGTACCGGTTGCCGTTGAGTAGGTCAGGCCCTGTGTAAATAGAAATACGGCTGCTGCGGCTATAACTGCTGCAGAGATCTTGAGGACCTGTTCTATGTTCAGTTTGCGGGGAACGTTTTTCATGTTTTTATATTGTTTTAAGTAATAGCTTTAAGGGTAAGGTGAGAAATTTTAGTTATGGCTATCGAACTCTGGATGGTTTTTGAGGCAGTTAGTAACGAGCAGGAGAAAGTTGAAGAAGCTCTAGATGAACACATTGAGGGATTGGAGAGCGAGGAAGAAGTTGAGATCCAGGAAGTTAACTGGGAGGAGGCTTCGAAAGTTAAAGACCCTCACCCTGACCTAGACGAAGGTTTCTCGAAGATTGTAGAAGTTGTACTTGAAACAGACTCATTCAACAAGGCTGTAGAGATAACCATCAACTATGGACCTACCTACGTACAGATAGAAGGCCCTGAGAACTTCAATCTTACACTGAAGGATAGCCAGGAGGCCCTACAGAAAGTTGCCGACACTATGCATAACTATGCTCAGATGGGGGCTGGTGGAGTACTTATATCTAAATCAGGAGAAGAATAGAAGGTTTTTGAGAGACAAGGATAGCATGAAGAAACTACTGGTCTGTCTGTTGCTCTTAGCATCTATTTCCACAGCGTCAGCGACCGTTGTGGCTCATGAGAACGTGACTGTGGATCTCGAGGACTCCAGTTTCGATGTGAATTTGGATATCCGGGAGTTAACTTCCGATAGTTTGACCTATGTTATTGCATACCCCATAGATAATCTTGAAGCAAAGATTAACGGCGAGAAAGCAGGTTGCTACGTTAAGGACCTGCAGATAGGTTCGGAGATACATTGCAGAACCAATAAAACAAGCAACTTCACTGCTCATTTCCGGTTTCAGGCCTCGGGAATTACCTCGGACAGAGAGAGCGTGAATTACTTCCAGTATACACGGGCTTTCAGAGTTCCGACAGATAATTATCGGCTTAAGGTAGTACTGCCTGAGGACTCCGGAATAGTTAACGACGAGAACATTTCACAGCCAGTAATCTCCCCGAGCTATGGCCAGACAGGAAGTGATGGCCAGAGAATCTTTGTGGAGTGGCAGACGAATCCGCGCCTAGGTGGCGAACCTATCACATTCAGCATATTTTATAACGAGCCGGAGGAAGATTTCGGGCTAGTACAGTACATAGGTATAGCGCTCTTGGCCGCACTGATTCTGCTCCTTGGATTCTCAGTATGGAGAAGAATCTCCAAGATAGATATTTCAGAGGCCTACGAAGATCTGGATCAGGATCAGAAAGATATAGTGGAATTGCTGCGTGAAAACGAGGGTAGCATGCTTCAGAAGGATGTAGTGGATAGTTCAGAGTACTCAAAGGCCAAGGTCTCTGGAGTAGTGTCAGAACTTGTAGATAAAGGTGTTATAGAGAAGGAGAAAGAAGGTAGAAGTAACAAGCTTAAGATCTCCGACAAGTACAGTTTCTAGATCAGTTGCTTACTGCTATGTTCCACCATCTTACGCTACCGTTGTAGCTCTTTCTGCAGACACATTTCAGTTCGGCAGATTCGTTTACCTTTTCCGGTAAATCTGTCTCAACCTGTTCAGGGGTAAAGCAGTCTACCGTGCCCTTGAAGCTCTTGTTCTGCATTATATTTGTCTCAAGAGTATCACAGTAACCTGCCTTCATTTCCTGGCTATTACCAGAGATTAGCTCTGCGGATAGTCCTCCTGCTACTATTCCTGCAATAAGCGCCGTTATCAGCATAAACTTCTCCATTAATTTATTCACCTGTACTATTCGTAAACCGCTCTTCAATATAACCTCTTGACCTGTAACCATGTATAACCATTTCCCTGTTTATAACCAGGGCCGGAGGCTCAGAGATATTGTACTGGTGCTTCAGCACACTCACCATTCCATCATCCATGCTGGTAGGAACCGAGAAAATCAGGAGGTCATCCTGATACTTCTGCTTCAGAAGACTGAGCTGCTGGCCCTGCCTCTTACAGGCCCCACATTCCGATGCCTGAAGAGTTTCAGTGAAGAAAAGCACAGTATTCGCATTGTAGTCGCATTCCTTCTTTAATTCTCCTACAAACATCCAGTAACGAAGGCCTGAAAGCACGTAACGCCTCTTTATCTGCTTGAAATTCCCAGCATTCATGATACTGTTCTTCTGGTATTCCTGAACCTTGTTCAGCCTCATATTGTAGTCTTTGATCATGTTGGTAAGGCCTTCTTCCATAGTAGAGCAGGACTGCACTTGGTTCGATCTCAGATAGGTAAGCTGAAGGTTCTGGCTCTGTAATTCCACCACGTCCTCATTCAACTCTGCCTGCAGCCTCTCCGACCTCCTGTCATCCATAAAGTTGCTGAAGAGAATTCCCAGACTAAACACTAGTACAGTCAGCAGCGCTGCAAACAGGTAACGGTATTTCTGTATTTCTCTCATCGCTAATTCACTCTGTATATACTGTAGTTACAGCTTTCACCTTTATCTTGATAAACATTCATATAATTCCTCTCCACACTCTGCTCGAAGGCCTGTATTGAGGCCTTGCAGTCCTTGTCTCCCGGGAAACAGTACCAGGCACAGCTGTTTACGGAGATATAATCTGCTGTTCTCTGGGCGGCCTGATAACTGCTGTTCAGTGTCAATGGAGGTAGAGGATAGTACTTGAAATCGCCGTAAGGCATTATTCCAGCATCGTTCGCAGCCACAGTACCTGTCAGGTTGCTGTGAGCCTGATAGAAGTCCACTCGGGCCTCATTTACGTACCGGTTCTGGCCGTAAGTAATACCTGCAGAGATCAGAACCGCCAGGACCAGAAGGCCTGTTACAGCGAGATTTTTCCTGTCAAAGCTAACTCTATCCATTAACTCTCCATCCATCAACTGTTTCAATCCTTCTGCGGAGATCAAGGCCATCAGAGGAAGGAACAGCAGCATGAAGCGGGTCTCCTTCCTCGGGAACGAGGCGAAGAATAGGTAGAGCAGCGAGAAAGCTGATGTAAACCCATAGTAACTGCTTTTCCTGTACTTCACTATGAAGTAAAGGCCTACAGGCAGAAGGATTAGGAATGGATTTACTTTTACGCCGTTGAACATGTAGTACAGGCCGTACATGTACGAGCTTTCTGTAGAGGCTGGTATCGAAAAGCCACGTATGAAAGGCTGCAGAAAGCTTCCATAGACATATTTGTTGGCTAAGAGGTAAGGTGTGGCCAGTGTGAAAAATCCTGCAGTATAGACTGCCGAAGCCTTGAAGGCCTCCATTAATTCCTCTCTGTTGCAGTATACCAGATAGAAGACTGCTGCTGGCCCCACTATTGCTGCAGGGAACCTGGTTAGGAATGCAAGGCCGCCTAAAAGGCCTGCTAGATAGATCTTCTTCTTAGTTGCCAGGTAGATGGATGTGAATACCAGGAAGGATGCAGGTATCCCTGTCAGCAGCATGTTAGTGTAGTATACAAATGTAAATGTGGCTGCAGTTATCCCGGCAGTGTAGGCTGCTGTCTTTCTGTCGAATAGATCTTTTACCATTACGTAGACTCCTGTAAGCCCTGTTACTGAGATAGTTACTGCCAGCAGCCTAGTGAATCCTTCGGCCGGCATACCTAGTTTCCATAGGGCTCCGAGAACGACAGGTAGCATTGGAGGCCTGAACTGCTCCCACAGCCCGATATTTCCACCTGAGAAAAGTGCTTTGCCCATCCCCCAGTAGATAGCTGTATCCCATATCAATGGGTGTGTCCAGATTCTGGATAGAATGAAAAGCTGTGCTAGAGCAAAAACAGTTATTATCGATGTAAAGGCCTTGTTACTGTAAATCCAGTTCCTGATGTTCTCGAAGATCTGACGATCTGCAGGCATGTTAAAGAATTTCTGCAGTAACCCACATAAATCCTGCGCCCATCAAAGGAGAGAAGATGGGTTTTTGTAAGAAGATTTTACTCTTTCTGTATCTCTCTGAGGAATACTGTGGCGTACGAACCTTTTGGCAGGTCGAACTTGACCGTCATCTTGTTCTTCGCCATGTTCAGAGAGTCATCCCCGATATCCAGTATCTCAAAGTTCCGGAAGTCAGCGAAGGCACGCCGGTAACTCCCTTCAGACCGGAGTTCTGGAAGGTCTGAAAGTCTGAAGTCGTCCTGTGAAACACCTTCTTCCTCCAGAACTTCCTCCATCAGGTTCTCCGGTTTCTCATCCTTCAGATCTGTTTTGTAACCTACAAGAGGGATCTCATAGTCCTCTTCGTACCATCCGTCAGCGAGAAGCTGTGAGAGAACGCGGTTGTAAACCCATGATTGATATGCGTGTATGAAAAGTGTCTGCAGGCCTTCAGGCAGCCTTTTGATCGCACCTTGATAGTCTTCCGGGTGCTTGGTCAGGTGGTACAGCAGTGTCTTCTCGTACCGATACTTCTTCGGGAATTTCTCTGCAGCACCTTCGACCTCTCTGGTTTCCCACAGCTCTTCCCTGGTCTTTCTGATGCTCTTGTACTCCTGGTCATAAGGCTTGGCGATATACGTCCAGACGGCCTCTTCATAGTTTCCTTTCAGAAGATGGCGGCCTACCTGATGCGTGATAGGTCGTGTGGAACCAAATCTCTGAGGGCCGAAGTAGTTAGGGAACTTTCCATCCATTTCATCTACTATCTTCAGTGTTCTGTTCCTGAGATCCTCTATCGGCAGGTTCAAATCCCTGATAGTGATCTCAAACCTGTTTGCAGACAGGTTGCCTACTCCTATCTTGTGGCCGTATCCTACTACTTCCAGATCAAATTCGTCAGTATATATTCCGCGGATATCCTCTGGATCTACTCCTTTCACAGAGATATACTGTTCTGTAACCGCTTTCTTGTCCTTGTTACCAGCGTAACCTATCCTGTCCTTCGAAATATGGAGCATGCTAGACAGCTTGTCTATAGCATCCATTGTCGTCATGTTCTGTTTCCTGAGCTTGACTATGAGGTGATCTCCTTCCCCTGTCTCGTGGCTCGCAAGCTCTCTAACTACAAAATCGTTTACCTGTTCTTTTAGAGCACCGTCTATACCAAAAGTATCTGTATAGTACTCCCAATCCATTTCCGACAAGTTTACCGTAGTATTTTCCATTTCCATCTTCTCAAAACCTCTTATTCAATCAAGTTAAGATCTCCTGTTATACTATCGATTTTAGACTCCGGGGCCGGCCCAATTCCCAGAGCAGTTACCGTGCCTGACTGTACCTCGGTCAGACCAGCATCTTTCACAAGATAAGCCGGCAAGCCTTCCTCTTTAGCTTTCTGAAACCGAGACTTAATATCTTTATCTCCGATATCCAGAGCAATCTTCTTCGAACCCCGGGACTCCCATTCCTTTTTATCCTCCCCATCAGCCCTCTTGTAGGCATTAAGGGAGGCATGACAGGCCTGTGCAATAGACTTGCCTCTGGACATACCGAGGTCCTCTTTCAGAACTATGGCCTGTTTGTACTCCGTCATGTTATCAGATTTTGTTTTTCGGATTTATTAAATAGGGAAACTGCGTCCACACCACTACAATACCCAACCAATCTTTATTTACCTTTTGGTGACAACACCACAGGGCTGGGAGGGCGTGGTTTCGAATTATGATTTTTGCCTGTAGACAGGTAGCAGATTTCCTTTCCGAGCAAGGTTATCTGCCAGGATCAGGTTCTATAGGAACTATGGGTTCGCCCAGATTCGAACTGGGGATCTTCGCCTTGTAAGGGCGACGTCATAACCAACTAGACCACGAACCCTCTCTCAGCATTCCGACTTCCGGAACAGTGGCCTATCCGCATTGTAAATAGGGAGAAGTAATTCTTAAAATAGGAACGGATCAGATTTCCTTGCCGAGAATCGGATCGTAAACAGTTTCTCCCTTCGAAAAGTACGGATACCTTACTCTCGACACTTCCGAACCCTGCAGATGGGAACGGGCCTCTTCCTCCGATACCTCGTAATCGATCAGCTCTTCGGCCTCAACACTCTGCTCATCTACCTCAAGATCCAGCACGGACTCAGTTACCTCATTTGAGTCCTCCTGGACAAGGCCTTTATCTCGCAAAGTATCTATCACTGCAGTAAACTTCGAGAGATCGATATCAAGCTCCTCAAGTATCCCTGACTTCTCTCTTCCCTCTTTCAGCATGCTGTAGACCTCCCTCTCAGTACCTGAGACCTTAGGCCTTTCAGCCTTCACATTATTCTTCACTCCATCGACTAGAACCTTCTTCTCATCGTTTTCAAGCAGGTAGAGAGGATAGTAGGCCGGCGAATACTTTTCACCCGTTTCAGACTCCAGCTCGCCGCGTGATTTCTTTGTCTCGAATACATCTACGCTCTCCTTCTCGACGTAGCTGTCAGAGGTCTGTGTCTCTCCTCCATGCTTCGATTTACGTGTCCTAACATCTGTCATGACAGGATACTCGTTTCCAAGCACAAAGGCCACTCCAGGAGGCAATGATTTTATCATGTCCTCTACCTCACTGGTTATCCCCTCGAAGGACTTGGATATGGCCTTGAGATCGTTTGGATTAGTTACTCGAAGGATAAACTGAGTATTGGCCTGCGAAAGAACGTTTTTGTCGATCCTTGCGGGCCTCTGACTGATCACTCCTAGACCCAAGCCGAATTTACGGCCCTCCGAAGCAATTTTTCTAAGTATTGGATTTGATATTGTCTGGCCGAAACCTTTCTCCGGTGTGAAGTTGTGGGCCTCCTCTATCACCGTTATGAACGGAGGAATCTGATTCTTCTTCCTGAGATCAAACAGCTTCTTCGCTAGCAGATATGCAGTCATCTCCGCCGTATCCGGCTCAACAGCTCTAAGATTGATGATCGTGGCTCTTCCTGGCTCTACAAGATTTTCCAGATCCATCGGATTATCGGAGAAAAGGCCGGAATCATCCAGCTGCTCCAGATAGTTCAGCAAGTTCCATTTAGCAGTTGAGTCCTCGTTAGATACTGCATCCATCAGATCGTTGAGGTTATAATCCTCGTCTTTCTCCTGTAACCGTTTCAGCGCGTTGTAAAGTACTCCCATCTGTGAGTTAGTCAGAGAGTCAGGGATCAGAGTCGTGAGCTCTTTTTTCTCGAAGTTCTTCGAGGAGAAACGGAGAGGTACAGCGTCAGAGTTGATATCAGTGTTAGGTGAGAACTCCTTGATATTATAGGCCTGTTGCTCTTCGTCGTTCTCCGGATTTTCCTGGCGGAGCGAGGAGTATTCTCCGTGAGGATCAAGTATAAGCACAGGGAAGTCATCTTCCAGCATCTCCTCGATTAAGACTCCCGTTAAATACGATTTTCCAGCTCCAGTCTGTGCAAGTACTGCGAAGTGCTTGTAGAAGTCTTCTGCATTGACGTGGATGTCGATACCAGGGTTGGTTTCTAGGGAGCCGATGCGGAGGCCGTCGTCTTTGAGGCCTAGTGTGTCGGAGATGAGTTCCTGGTCTGCTTTGTATACTATTGAGTCCGGTTCTATTACCCTTCTTGGCGCTTTTGTGAGGCCTTTGTCTCTGTATCCGATTATGTTGGCGTGGGCCATTGTTTCGCCGTCTGGTTTTTTGGTTACTTCGTCGACCTGGCCTAGTATCCATTTTTCGTTGCTCTTTACTGATATGAAGTCGAATTTTCTTACTTCTTCTACTGCTCGGAATTTGAATGATGAGGTGGTGACTTCTCCTTCGATTGTTCCTAGCTGCATCGTGTATAATCAGCCGAGTCGAATATTGATAAAATACTCGATAATTAGGCCGGAGTGGGTTTTAAGAAGATAGTCAACAGATTTCTGAGTATGGAAGTAATGGGCCAGGAGATCTCAGAGGAACTTCAGGAACAGCTCAAGTATGTAGGTATTTCATTTGCGATACTTGTTGTACTGCTTGCTGGCCATAACCTGCTTGCTCCTGACAGCGATCAGAAAGTAGGTTACACCGAGATCGATGTACAGTGTCTTGGAGTCAACGCTGGCGGTTTCTGTCTTGGTATGCAGAAACAGACTCATACTACTTACAACTACGATAACTATACTGAAGTCGAGCCAGGTACCGCGAACTTCTACCGGAGAGTTGAATCCGAGCTCATGATGCAGGCCTACAATATCTGCGATGAGAAGATGAATGGCATGGCCTGGACTGACGAGGCCTCTTACCGTAACAGGACTGCGACAGAGTGGATGCAGAATGAGAACGTGACCCTGCTTCCATGTGAGAAGACTTTCTTCAGGCCTCTTCCAGAGGATACCTCGAGTTAAAAAAATTTCCTTTCCCTAAAGTTTTCTATAGAAGGTGTAAATATGTCTGAAGAGTTTGAACATGTAGAAAAGACTTTCGTTGCTTTAAAACCTGATACTGTTAAGAGAGGCCTTATCGGCGATATTATCTCCCGTTTCGAGGATGCAGGTTTCAAGATCTGCGGTATGAAGATGGTATGGGCCACAGATGAGCTTCTCGAAGAGCATTACGAGGAGCACGTAGAGAAAGATTTCTACGAGAGGCTTGCAGAGTACATGAAGAAAGGGCCTGTCGTTGCGATGGTTCTTGAAGGCGTTAATGCTGTTGAGAACATCCGGAAGATCGTTGGAGAGACCGATCCTACTGAGGCCGATCCTTCAACTATCAGAGGTACTTACGGCCATATCTCGTTCGCTCATGCGGATGGTTCCGGAAGGCTTCACAAGAACCTGATTCACGCATCGGCCGAGCCAGAGGAAGCTGAGAAGGAGATCAGCATCTGGTTTGAGGACGATGAGATCCACGAGTTCGAGACCGCTCAGGAAGAATGGGTTCGGTAAAACCCGTCTTTCCTCATTCTTTTCTCCAATTTTTTCTTCTGCAGTTCACGGAAATGATTTAATCCTTAACGACGAATTTTTCTACTGTGATTATTTATGGCAGATAATAGACTTTACCGTTCAGAGACAGATAGAATCCTGGGAGGAGTATGCGGAGGTATCGCAGAAGTATACGACTTTGATCCTTCCGTAGTCCGGTTGATTACTCTACTACTGATAATTACCGGAGTAAGTCCTCTACTCTATCTGATCGCATGGCTGATCATCCCTTCCGAAAGCGAGGTTAAAGACCGCGAGAACGTGGAAGTAGATCAGAGCCAGCACGAAGAACCAGAAGACGAAGAATAATTACCGAGGACGTCAGCACTCAAAATCAAACCTCTGAAAGCAGTTGAGCGCAGCGATGCTGCTTCTGATGATCGAAATTTCAGAAGTTCGGTCCCGCAGGGTTCATCATCCGCCCTCTATTTTTCTTATTCTTTCAGGTCATGTACCTTCTCTATATTGATTTCCAGGCCTGCAGCTGGATATTTCAGGTCCCAGTTCTGCATTACCTTCTCTGAGAACTCGCCGATTATTCCTACCCTCTTGTCCTTGAAGTAGATTGCAGCCGACCGCGATTCCTTGAAGCAGCCGCGGTATTTTTCCTGTAAGTTGAATTCCAGGCCTAGGTCTCTTTCAAGAGTCTGCAGTACTGCTCTTGCGTCTGTATAGTCTTTTTCGTTGCCTGTTGCTATGTAGGCTAGTTTTTTCTGGTTAGAGGCTCCTGTACTGGAGCTATCGAGCTGTACTACATCTGCTACTTCGAAGAATTCCTGTGGGTAGCTGTGGTGTCTGTTGTCGTGCAGTGTCTGGAATAGTGAGGGTAGCAGCCAGTTTCTGACTACTTCCTGTTCTCTTCCTGCCGCGTTCGCTACCTCTGCTACATCGTCTTCTTCAACCTCCATCCTGTCGAAGATTTTCTCTTTGCTGGACAGGTAGTACGTGTTGGTCTCAAGTGCGCCAGCTCCAGCCATTACATCTCTGATCCGATCCTCGAAGTCCTGAAGTGGTTTAATAGAAGCCATCTGATCGACATCCGGCACCTCAGGCTCTATATTGTCGTATCTGTGCGCTATGACTACATCTTCGATCAGATCATACTGATGCATGAGGTCCGTTCGATAACAGGGTATCTCTACCTTGATCTTGCCGTTATTCTTTTTCCGGATGCCGTACTTCATCATTTTCAAGCGCTCAACTACTTCTTCCATGGATAGATCGAGACCTGAAATCTCCCTGAAGTATTCAACATCCAGAGTCATCTCATCCGGTGAGAGATCAGGAAACTCCTGTCCATCAACCATTACAGACTCTACCTGACCGCCTCTCTCTGCGAGAGCTGTGGAGAGAATATTCAGTGCCTTCAGTACCGTTTCACGATCTTTACCCGTAACGTCGATAAATATATCCTGTGTCCCTGTATCAACCTCAGTCAACTGGTTGTTAATAATCGGCGGGAAACTGAGAACCTTCCCTTCACTATCTTCAATTATAGGATACTTTTCTTCATTCTCCAGAATCCAGGCATACTTCTGACCTTTCTCATGTTCATCTAGGATCTCTCCAAGCTGCATATGCCTATCGTACTCCAGTGGCTTGAACGAGACCTTTTCCGGCTCTACAGCTTTGTAAGTAAATGGTTCCTCGACTGTAGACAGATCATGAAGGCCTATCGCCAGTTTATCTCTCCTGCGGCCCATAGTCTCGTGCATCTTCTCCTGTAGCTGTATCAAACCGTTAATTTTCTTCTCAGATAGGTCAAGTCCGCGGACAACAGCTCCTCCGATGAAAGGCCTTACATCTTCGACCGATTCATCAACTTCTACCTCGACAAAGCCGTCATCTACGCTGTAATCTTTCCTACCTGTTTCTATGTCGAAGAATCCTCTGTATGCTCTGGCAAGGCCTTCTACTGAAAGCAGGTCGGGCCTGTTCGGATATGTTTCGACTTCGCAGACGTTGCCGTCGATGCGGTGCCAGTGCGCTCCAAGCATCGAACCCTCTTCAATCATTCTTTCGTTTTCGATCTCTTCTCCTACAAGTTCGTCGAACTCTCTCTTATCAACTTCAATATTTGGCATTATCGATCTCCTCCATTGCTTGGCCTCCATTTAGGAGTTTCCTCCAAGATTTCAATATCATTCCTATAAAGCTCTCGGATGTCCTGTATCTCTGCGGCTTTCATAGCCACCCTTCCAAGACCTAGTCCCCATGCGAGAACAGTGGCCTCGAATCCTAGCATCGGTTTAACGACTTCCGGACGGAACAGGCCTGCTCCTCCGAGGCCCATCCATTCCTCTTCTTCGTCGTCCCATACCTGTACTTCTGTGCTCATCTCGGTGTAAGGATAGTAGGAAGGAATGAGGCGGAACTCTTCGTAACCCATTTTCTCGAAGAACTCACTGAGGTATCCTTTCAGATGTGTGTAGTTGAGGTCCTCGCCGACTACGATTCCATCTAGCTGTATAAACCCGGGAAGATGGGTGCGGTCAACTGTTTCGTTCCTGAAATTGCGGCCAATTACAAACAGTTTCTTCGGTAGTTCCTCCTCATTGATATCGATTTCATGCAGTCTTCTTGCGCTGACAGCTGTAGTATGTGTTCTAAGCACGTTTCTCGAGGCCTCATCCTCGCTCCAGTCATAGCCCCATCCTCTGCTTCCGGTTGTCCAGCCATCTTCATGCGTCTCCTTAACGTGCTGCACTTTTTCGCCGTACTCGGAGAGATCGGTCTCTGCCGGAGTCTCCATAAAGAATGTATCGTGCAGGTCACGGGCCGGATGGTCCTGAGCAGTGTAAAGTGCATCGAAGTTCAGGAAGCTTGGAACCACGAAGTCTCCGGTCATCTGCTGGAATCCCATCTCGACGAATTTTTCTCTCGCAAATCCGAGAATTTCCTTGTAGAAATGCTTTTTACCTATCCGTGGCGTCTGGACCCGAGCCTCGACATTAAAGTCTTCTTCAACCTCTTCTACATCCAGATCTTCGCCTTTCTCAGTAAGAACAAGTATTCTCGTTACCTCAGTATCTATATCGACAAGGCCTCTGTCCTCGTCTTTCTGCATGAAATCTTTCTCATTTAGCCGAGTCTTGAGTTTGTCTTCTTCCAGTGCTTCTTTCCCTTTGTCTGTAAGTGCTACTGATCCTCCTTCTATCTCTATCCAGTCCTTCTGCCGGGCCTTCCCCAGCGCTACGTCCAGGTTGAGGTCCTGAAGATTGGCGAGGGATTTGTCTCCTTCGTCTACTCTTTCAATCAGTTTGTGTTCTGGAGATCCTTTTGCTGCTACTTCTTTCCCTGTCTCTGTCAGGTATCGGGTTATTTCTTCCTCTTCTTCTACTTCTATCAGGCCTTTTTCCTGCAGTTCCATTGCTGAGCGGTTGACCATTGACTGGTCGAATCCTTTCTTCTCCAACTCCTCTACTGTCTGCTTACCCTGTTTTTTCAGTTGTTCAAGTATATCTATGGCCTGAGTTGAGAGTCTCACAACGCGGTTTTACTCAACGGAATCTTAAATAGATAATTTCTAGGCCGATTCCAGAACCGCTCCCAGAACTATAAACAGCACACCTGTCAGGAAGAGTTTTGTCAGGTCTTTCCAGGTGTCAAGGTCGAAATGTTCTCTGTACATCGCTGCCGACACCAGGCTTCCGCAGATACCTGCCACTACGAAACCTGCCATTTCAAGGGTTGCATGTGGAACATAGGCTACTGGTGATGGAGTCTTACCTGAACCCATAATCAGCTCTGCTATACCTTTGAGCTCTGAGACAAGCTGGGCGATGAAAACTCCGAGAACAGAGGCATTCCAGGTAAGTATGAAAGCTCCTGCAGAACCTATAATCGCTGATACAGCGAATATCGAAAGATACAGCACCAGGTTATTAGATAATACTACAAAGAAAATATCAGGTATTACCGCATTTCCTGCGAGGCCTAGCTGGGCGGCCTGTTCGCTGAAAACAGCAGTCTGCATAGCAAAGTCCTTGGTGAAGAACAGGCCTAGCGAGAGGAATGCTACGAACTCTCCCAGGAATAATGACCCATAAAACTCTATTTCATCGCTGTGAGGCCTTCCCCTATCTTCATCATCAAGGAAGACCCTGGTCAATGGATATACGAGAGGTATAGATGCAAAAACTACAGAAAGAACAGATGTCTGGCCCGGAAAAACTATTTTAGCTACAGCAAATCCTGTTAAGCCAGATATAAGGCCTAGCAGGGCTACGAATAAAAGACTTCCCTGTTTCTCCTCCCTCAGAATAAGTTCCGGCAGCATAAAGAAGAAATGATGGTAGGTGGTTTAAACCGGTTTTCCAGAACTATCTCTGGAGTTCTAGATCGATGTTTCTGTCCCACATTTCCTGGGCCAGTTCGCCGTCGTACATCATCTGCTGCACCAGCTCATCTGCATTCTCCTTTCTCTCCTGGTGCTCCTGAAGGAACTCGTTCAACTCTTCTACCAGTATTTCCTTGATCTCGCCAGTCATCATCTCGCCGGAGGAGTACTTCTCAGCGATCTCCCGGATTCTCTCATCGTCCTCCATCAAAAGGTTTCTCAACCACTGGAAAGAGGTATCAACTGCCAGATCAGCGCCTTCCTCACGGTGTTCTTCCAGAGTATCGCCTCCACCTGAGTAAGCATGCTTCTTGACCTTCTCCTCGACCTCTTCAGGGCTGTCATCCAGCATGATCGCGGTCTTCGGCTTCGAGGAACTCATCTTCCCCTCAGGCCCTGTCAACGCCGGGATAAACTTGGAGTGGATCGCCGCTGTCTTCTTGTGGCCGAACTTCTCGGCAATATCCCTCTGGATCCTCCAGTACGGATCCTGATCGATCGCAGCCGGGATAACGCACCGCTTGTCCTCGAAGAATGTCGGAATATTCTGTATAGCAGGCCAGAAATTCATTCCAATATTGGTCGAGCCTTCAAAGCCGAAAACGCTCTGGGCCTGTGAATTATTGATTTTTTCGGCAATCTTCACGATTCCATCATACATGTGACCCATGTATTCTCTGTTTCGGAAGATGAATGTCTTGTCAGGATCAAAGCCAACAGCTGCGATCTCCCTGATATTATCCTCTGCGTACTTATCGATTTCCTCATCTGTTATATCGCGGTCCCAGTACTTCTCGTCGTCAGTAACCTGTATATACACGTTGACATCGAACTTCTCCTGAATCCACTTCGTGAAGTAGAAACTGATAATATGGCCTATATGCATCTTGCCGCTAGGCCCGATACCGGTATACAGGAAGAAGCCGTCTTCTTCCTCGTACTCATCAAGCGCCTTGTCAAGGCCTCTGTGGGAGTAGATGAAGTCTCTCTTCATGTAGAGGTTCTCATCTCCAGCCAGATCGAAGAATCTCTCCTTCAACTCCTCGTCGATCTCCTCGGTTCCGAATTTATCTATTAGTCTATCGTAGTCTACCTGACCCTCCACATCGAAAGGCGTCACATCAAAATCCTCTGCCATAGTTTTTATCGTCCTCCTAGTTAAGTTCTGATCGAAGAAAGCTTTTCAAGATTTCACAGTATGCTTCCAGGCTTTCAACCTCCACATACTCGTCTTCAGCGTGAAGATTGTAGCCTTCCGGGCCGAAACAGACCGCAGGAACACCTTTCTCGGTGAAGAACCTCATGTCGCTCGCAAAGTTCTCCCTCCTGAAATCAACCGTTTCTCCAGAAACTTCCTCAGCTGAAGTTTTCAGGGCCTGAGCTCCAGAATTTTCCTCCGAAGTCTCCAGCATCGGGGCCTCCGCCAGGACTTCGTACTCCAGGCCTCCCATTTCTTCTAGATCTCTCAGAACTTCCTCCTTCGGGTACTGGTTTGAGTACCGGATATCTACCTGTAGAGAGGCCTTGTCAGGTATCTGGTTGACAGGTCCTTCAGCGGAGATATTGCCCAGGTTGATCGTGGTTCCAAACTCGGCCTCATGGTTAAATCCTGATCTGAACTCCATGTACTTTTTGAGGAGTTTTTCGGCCGCGTTCTCGCCTCTATCAGGTTTGGACGCGTGAGCGTTCTCCCCTGAGGCCTTTAACTCGAGCTGGAGAACCCCTTTCTGCTCTGTGACTATTGATGGGAAATGACCTGAGTCATCGGGCTCCGCTGAAATTACCAGTTCCGGTTCAATCCCTGTTTCTTCAGTTACGTGGCCTGTGCCGTTAAATCCTCCTCTTTCCTCGTCAGATGTAATTAGGATTCCTAGATTCTCGGCCTCAACTTTCTGGGCAGCTTCGATGATACAGGCAATCCCTGACTTCATGTCGGCTGTTCCTCGGCCGTAAATTCGGCCGTTACGCCTTTCTGGTCGGAAGAGCGAGTCTTTTGCATCTACCACATCGATATGGCCGTGGAGGAGAATTTGCGGTTCACCCCTCGTAGCCAGTAGAGATTTTTCTCCTTCCTCCTCGAATCTCTGTATATCAAAGTCTTCTGGCAGTTCTTTCTCAACCAGTTGAAGGCCTTTCTCTATTTCTCCTAGGTTTCCTTCTACCGTCCTGAGTTTTACCAGTTCTTCAGTCATTTCCTCTATATTCATGCCATTCTCTCGCCTCCTTCAGTGAATTCGTAGTCGGACTTCCTGGCTGCTCTTCCCAGGCTGTGTGCGGCCTCCGATTCGCTGACCTCTCCTGCTACAACCAGGGCATCGCCATCCTCGAAGGACATGTTGAGGCCTTCTTCTCCATACATAAAGTCCTGGAAATCATCGTTCTCCGGTATGCTGGAGTACATTCCTCCATCGTAGATGTCTGCGTAGGCCTCTCTCATTACCGGGCCTTCCATTTCTTTGTCGACGTCGATCGCTTCTCCCAGATCCTGTACTTCTTCCAGCATCTCCTCTTCTTTTCCTGGCTGTGGGTATACTTCGAAGCAGTTGTCTGCGCAGGCGTACATGTTCGGGTTCTGCGTTCTATAGCCGAAAAGCTCGTCTCCCTCCGCCTCCTCCACCACTCCTCTGCTGAGTAGTGTACTGCCGACGCATCTTCCCTGCAGGCTATCGTCAACCGCAAGACCTACCTCGTAGACAGTGTCGTCCATCCGGGATAGGCCTGAGAATGCTACGTACTCTCCGTCCTCGTCTTTTGCTGTGACGAGTGTAGGTACTCTGAGGTGGTCTCTTGCGTCCTGATCGGTTGGGACACCTTCCTTGGAGAAAGCGTTCTGCGCGACGTCAACAAGCTGTTGTTCGGCCTCGGAGTTGGCCTCTAGAAATTCTTCTGGATTTTGATGTACCTCTATCTCAAGGCTTCCAAAAACGTCCACCCTGTTCTCGGGCTTCCGATGTCGAATAGTTTTCAGTCTGTTCCATAAGTCAAATCACGTAAGCAAAGATTGCCAGAAAAGCTTTAAATAGCTTACAGAGCTTCTACCTGGTTTTTAGAGATAGCTGAAGCTGTAGAGATAAGTTTAACCTGGAGTAATACTGGCAAAGCTAAAATAAAACGTATGTGGAGTTAAGGCCATGAGAAGTTCTTGATTGAGGAGATCTGTAGATAGCTGTGGCTCAGAGAATTATTTCTGTGCAGGAGGCCAAAAGCATCCACCTTTCTGAGCCATGTTGAGATGTTGAAGGTTCACTGTTAAAATTCTTTTCTCTGGGCCCGGTAGCCAAGCGTTCCATTGTATCCATTTGTTGACATGAGAACCGGGTAGAACGGTTTTTCAGCACTTAAACTCTCGTCTCCTCTGGTAGCGTAGACTTCACCTTCCTCCACTTTCTTGAAGTTCTCGGCCTGGAAGCTCCAGTCACCTTCTACCTTATCAAATACCTCGAATAACTGTGGACTTGATTTCCGGGCCTTACCGTCTATAACGTTCTGGGAAGCTAGGAAGTTTTTGATTACACCTAGCGCGTTTTCAACGGCCTGATCTGTTCCCTGGAATCCCGCCTCTACAACCACTCCTTCTACGTGTTCGTGAAGCTTCCCTTCTTTACCAGGGAAATGCGCTGCATTCTTTGCTCCTGTCGATGCAAGCATGTCCCGGATTTCGTCGTTCAGAGTTGAGCAGGTTGCGAAAGGTAGCGGATAGGAATGCGTAGTGTGTATGTCCAGAAGCTTTGTGCCTTCTACAGCATCGATTATCTTCGAGGCCAACCTCTCCTCGTACCTCTCTGACTCAGGATCTCCAGGAAAGGATCTGTTCAGGTCTGACTCGAGAAATCTCTGACCTTCAAGAAGCGCTTTTTCGTTTCCGATCACAAACTGGACCGGTTTACGGAACTCTCTTTCCTCCGATAGAAACTTCTCGATCGCTTTCTTGCCTGCCGGCTCATCACCGTGAACCGAGCCCATTACAGTAAATTCAGGCTCTCCATCTCCTCTTCTCACTACCTTCATAAAAAGAAAATTCTTCGAAGGTAATTCAAAAAGATTTCACCTATCTCAGGGCCTCTACGGCCGCCAGTTTCTCTCCACTCAGATACCTGACAAAGGCTCCTCCTGCTATAGAGACATGTGAGAAATCTTCCAGTTCGTAGTTAAATCTCTGTACAAGCGAGGACGTGTGGCCTCCTCCAAGAACAGTGTAGGCATCGGACTCTGCCATGGCCTTGACTATTTTCCGCGTTCCTTCCGGATGTTCTTCGAAAGCACCCATAGGCCCTTTCATAACTACGGATTCCGCATCCCTGATCTCTTCAGCAAATTTTTCTGCAGTTTCAGGGCCTATATCCCACGTCATTTCGTCCGGTATTTCCTCTACCCTGTACTCTCCAGAATCCGTTCTGACGTCCTCCGGGAGCACTACCTTCTCGCTGTAGTTATTGATTACTCTCTCAAGTTCTCCTTTCTTTGAGTCAAGGCCGTGGTCTTCAATCCACTGCTTCTTCTCTCCCAGATCGTGGCCTTCTATAATGAGAGCGAGTTCTCCAGGAATTCCCCCCAGTAGGACTTTATCCACAGATTCTATCATTTCATCCAGTATACCGATCAGGTCGGAAGGTTTCTCCCCACCGAGAACAAGCACCCCGTTATCAAACCTGTCTCTAACTTTTCCACAGCTCTCAAGCTCCTTCTCCATGACAGGGCCTGCGTAAGAATCCAGTTTCTTGGTAAACCCTACCATGGAGCCATGGCTCCTGTGAGCTGCGGAGAACGCATCATCGACGTAGAGATCAAATTCTGGTGCAATCCTTTTCACAAATATATCTTCGGCGTGTTGTTCTGCCGAGGCATTTCTGAGCTCCTCTGAAAGAAACCTTACATTCTCCAGCAGCGCTACACCTCCTTCATCCATGTCTTCAACAGCTTCAGCAAGTTCAGGCCCGAAGAAACCCGGAATAAATTCTACTTCATTCCCGAGAGAATCAGATAGGATCTCTGAATGCTTTTTCAGCGACATGAAATCGTTTCTACCTGGTCGGCCCTGGTGAGCCATCACCACTGTCTTCGCGCCTCTATCAGAAAGCTCCTCTACCGTCTCAAGGTACCTCTTGAATCTTACAGTTTTCTGTGGTTCGCCGTCCTCAATCGGAAGGTTTAGATCAGTTCTGAGAAGAACTTCCTGGCCCTGAATATCAATATCATCTATAGAGTTCATGGCTGCTGTATTACGATGTAATACTTCCAGGTTTTTAACTTTTCCAAGCAGCATTTAAGATTCCGGTCAAAACTTCTCCATACAATGAAAGGTGGATGTTTTGGACTGTCCTCAGAGGCAGTCACACGGCAAAGTATTCAATAATCTAAAACCTTCTAGTTCTGACTATAAAAATTTCCACGAGAGTGTTTCTGCATGAGCAAGTCACTTACAGAAAAACTTTCTGAGCTGGCGAAGAGAAGAGGATTCTTCTTCCAGTCTTCAGAGGCCTACGGTGGTGTCGCAGGTTTCCAGACCTTCGGCCCCGAAGGCGCAGAACTCAAGAGAAACATCGAAAACAGCTGGAGAGAAACATTCTCCGACAGCCTAGGCCATCGAGAGATCGAGGCCCCGACCATTATGCCGGAGCCGGTTTTCGAGGCCTCAGGGCATCTAGACACGTTCGACGACATGATAATAGAATGCCCGGAATGCGGAACATCAAGCAGAGCCGACCATCTCGTGGAAGATAACACAGATATCGAAGAAGCAGAAAGCTTCTCACACGAGCAGGTAGAGGCCTTGATCAAGGAACACAACCTTGAATGCCCAAGCTGCGGAGAAGACCTCAGTAACGTAGCAGTAGAGGACTTCAACCTGATGTTCGAGACAAGCATCGGCCCAGGATCAGGCCAGACAGGATACCTCAGGCCGGAAACCGCACAGGGAATATTCGTAGAGTTCCCACGGCTGAAGGAATACGCAAGAAACCAGCTACCGTTCGGCATAACACAGATTGGTAAAGCATACAGAAACGAAATTTCACCGAGGAAAGGTCTCGTCAGAGTCCGTGAACTGACTCAGGCCGAGCTTGAGCACTTCATCGATCCGGAAGAAGACGAACCACGGCTTGAGAAAGTTGAAGATGTCGAGCTGAAGCTTTACAGCCGTGAACAACAGAATGCTGAAGACGGTGAACCTCAGTTCATGACCGTCAAGGAAGCAGTTGAAGAAGAGGTTGTCGAATCTGACTGGATTGCCTATTATCTCGGTATCGCGAAGCAGTGGTATGAGGAGATCGGAGTCGATATGGAGCGCTTCCGGTTCCGCCAGCATCAAAACGATGAACTCTCCCACTACGCAAGCGACTGCTGGGACGCAGAGAGCCAGGTCGACGGCGACTGGATCGAGATCACCGGTTTCGCGTACAGAGGCTGCTACGATCTGAAGAAGCACGACCAGTACAGCCGAGAAGACTACAAGATCTTCAAAGAGTACGACGAACCAAAGACCGTAGAGAAGAATACAGTCAGCCCGGACATGGGTTATCTAGGCCCTGAGTTCGGTGATAAGGCAGGCAAGATTGCAGAGAAGCTTGAGGAGATCGCAGAGAACGAACCTGAAGCCTTTGAAGCAGACAAGGTATTTGTCGAAGTGGACGGCGAGGAATACTCCGTTCCCGCTGATAAATGCAACTTCAGCGTCGAAGAAGTCACTGAGAACGGCGAGCATATTCTCCCTCACGTTGTCGAGCCTTCATTCGGTATCGACAGGATGGTTTACACAGTTCTGGCTCATGCCTACGATGAGGACGAGGTCGACGATGAGGAGAGAACTGTTATGCGGTTCAACGAAGAGGTTGCTCCGACAGAGGTCGCTGTCTTCCCTCTAATGGATAAAGAAGGCCTTGGCGAGAAAGCACAGGAAGTAGCGGACAAGCTGCGTGAAGAAGGTTTCTCCGTCAAGTACGATGATACCGGAAATATCGGTAAGCGTTACAGAAGGCAGGACGAAGTCGGCACACCTGTCTGCGTAACAATCGATTATGAGACACTTGAAGATGAGCCTGAGACCGTAACTGTCAGGGATCGTGACTCGACGGATCAGGAACGTGTGGAGATCTCAGATCTGGCCGATTACCTGGCCTGATCCTCCTTTCTTCTCTCTTTCTTTTCTGGTACCGATTAGAGCAGAATCAATTTAATTTTTAGGCAGGCCTAAACTATGTTGTGATCGAGGTCATATGTCTGTACTTGATGTTGTTGAGGAGATAGAGAATGGATGTGTTGATAACCGGTACCGTGATGAAGTCCTGGAGGTAGCTAGCGAGGTTGAGGAATATTTTGAATCCCTTGAGGATGCTGCATCATTTGCTGAGGCATATGATAGAGAGTATAACCGAGAAAACCCGGGTTATGATCCTGAGGGTTATGCTGAGCAGTGGGCCGATAGTTTCGACGGCGATATGTCCGGTATTGTAGATTCTCTGAGTCACGAAGATTGATAAAAAGGTACTTGAGTAAGGCCTTTGCATGGGAGAGTGCTCGAAATGCGGGAAGCAGGCAATGACTTTCACCTGCCGTTACTGTAACGACAAGTTCTGTTCAGAGCACCGTCTGCCGGAGAACCATGACTGTGAAGGCCTTGAGGAAGGCGTGCAGCAGGAGAAAGAGGAGACTCGTAAATGGTTCGAGGAGAAGAAGCTGAAGCAGGAGACCAAGCATGGCCAGCCAAAGAAGCAGAAGTCATCATTTTTCCGCGACGCGGTAAATTCACTGAGTAGAAATGCTACTTTCGGTATAATCACTGTTACTGTTATCTCCTTCATGCTTCAGGCTGTGCCGGGATACGTTGAGTTCATGCAGCTTTCACCGGCGCTTACCCAGGCAGCTGTTGAAGCCACAAATTCGGCGGTAGAAGGAACTTTACTTACTACCACACTTGTACAGCAGCCATGGACTCTTCTGACAGTTATGCTCCTTCACAGCGGCTTCCTTCATATCTTTGCGAACATGGTTACTTTCTACTTCTTCGGAAGCGTTGTGGAGAGATCTATAGGTGCGAAAGAAACACTGAAGATATATCTTATTTCAGGCCTTGCAGCAAGCATAGGTTTCGTGGTATTCAGGAATCTAATCTACTACATACACGATTCTGCAATTGTAGGAGGCTTGCCTGTTCTCAGCCCAGCAGTTGGGGCTTCAGGAGCAGTAGTTGCATTCCTTGGCATAGTAGCTATGCTCTATCCTGAAGCAGAGGTACTGCTCTACTTCTTCATACCTATGAAGATCAGAACTGCGGTACTCGCTTTCGGAGCAATAGAGTTCGTCAATCTGGCCTTCAAGCTTGCAGGCACCACACTACCTGTAATCGGTATGTTCGCGAGCTCAGCTCACCTCACAGGGCTTGCAGTGGGCCTCTGGTACGGCAGAAAGCTTCAGGACAGGTACGGCCGTAAAAACAGTTTCTTTGATATAGCCCGTTTCTAGAGAGTTGAACGCTCAACTTCGTAGTAAGTTACATCGTTCTCTGTATCGACCACGCCCCACAGCATTGTGGCCCGAACGTTCTGAGCCAGTCGAGCACCTCTAGACATCTCCTGAAAGCTCATGGTATGGTTCTCAGGTACAGCATGCACAAGATACTTTGTATGCTGTCTATCCCGTTTATCTCCTTCAGCATATGGATTTACGCCACGTGGGTAAACTCTGAAATGGGAGCCGAACTTGAAACCACTCTTCACGATGTAACCTCGTTCACGGAGATCGCTGTAGACAGTAAACTTCTGGTCGAACTCCTCATCGATATCGGAGAATCGCTGGAATATCTCATCCCTACCAAGCTCTTCCCCTGATTCATCTTCGACCTCTATCTCATCTCTCTCGTAGAGGTGAAAGGCCTCGGAGAATGAAAGTTCAAGTCTGCCATCGTCCAGGATCTTCCCATAGTATTTCTCGCTGTGGATCTCTTCCGCATCCTCCTCATCCCAGACCTTGACAGTGCTACCAGTAATTTTTGCTGTAACCATAATTCAGAAATAGAACGTGAGACTTTTAGGCCTATTTCAGAAACTTCCGAGATCTTTCTGCGAGGCCTCCTTCAGTATTCGCTCCGCAGTACTCCACGACTTCCTTGTCTCCTTAGGTAGCTCTCCTTTCTCCTCCACATACTTCTCCAGGAAACTAATCGTAGGCTTATCATGAGGGTATCCCGAGGCAAAGTCATAACCGTACTTCTTCTTCAAATCGTCGACATGACTCTCCCTTGCAGACTTCGCCACAATAGAAGCAGCAGAGACAACAGGAAAAGTATCATCGGCGCCATGCTCCGCAACAAAATCTACATCTGCAAATCTTTCAGGTAGCTGATCCTTCAGCTTATTGATAAATCTCTCCGCGTTCGGTTCCGGGAGATCAACGATCACTTTATCCGCATCAGTTCTTCCAATTACATCTGTAAAGGCCTTTACCTCGATCTCGTTTAGAGACATTACATTTCGAAGCTCATCTATCTCCTCGGCCTTGACTTCCTTCAGAAAGGCCTCTCCATGCTCTTCCAGCTGATCCCGAATTGATTCTCTCTTCTTCCCAGATAGCTTCTTCGAGTCCTTTACTCCAAGTTCCTCGATCTCATCTATTCTTTCTTCGTCTATCATGAATCCTCCGATAAACATCGAGCCTATTACCGGGCCTCTTCCTGCTTCGTCAATTCCTAGAACCTTGGCCATAGAATACAGATTTGATATTTCGCCCAAGATATATAGTTCTATCTCGGGAAACTCTGTCTTGATGGTAGAGAAGAGAACTATCGATTTACTTAACATTCTTCTACTTGCGGTCCTGTTATTGAGCCTTAGTTCGTATCTTCCATCTAGCTCCTCAAAACTTACAGGAAGCTTCTACAGCCAGCCTGTTGATCAAGAACCGCAGTGCTATTTTTCGAATGACGGCGAAGTGTCGCAGATACCTGTAGGATCCTGCTGTCCGAGTGCAAGAGAGATGGCAAGATGCGTATCCAGCAGTAGCGGAGTAACCTGTTTCAACTCGGAAGACAGAAATCTGACACTCAATCATGAAGCAGTAGAGTACTGCAGTTCAAGAGGGATCGAACTTGGATAAGAAGTACCACCTTGCAGCGACTTTTCTACTGGTATTCGCCATAGTTACTGTTCAGGCAGTAGGCCAGACAGCCAGTGTAAAAACCGAGACTCCAAACACTACTTCAAATGAAACCAATACAAGCGAAAAGGCCTACGACCTTACCGGATACCAGGGGATCAGACTTTACGAAGAAAACAGGACCATCTATCTGGATTCGATAGGCCTCAAGCAGAAGATAGGTTTGATGACGGAAACCTGGAGGCTTAACAGTGGAAGAATCAGTCAGGATGATGTAATGGGTGGTTTCCATCTCGGAGGCCTTGGTTCACGGGAGTCAACTATGGAGGTTATACATAACTACAGTCAGGGCCGGCCGATTGAACCACTTGTCTCTATGGATATGGAGGGCTGTGGAAACCCTATATCAGGCTTCATGAAAAGCAAGTCCCTGGATGAGATCAAAAATGTTTCTTCAGCCCGTAGACTTGGTGAGAAGCACGGCAGCCATCTCAGGAAAATAGGTGTAGACATCAACTACGCCCCCGTCCTAGATGTTAACGATACGATATGGAAATGCCGGAGTTTTGAAGGAGACTACAGAGAAACCGCGGAGAAAGGATGTGCATACATAAGAGGTCTTCAGAGCGAGGGAGTAATGGCTACCGCCAAACACTTCCCAGGAGAGACCTTGACAGGCAAGGATCCTCATAACAAGATAAAACACGTCAACCTCACAAAGGAAGACACCTACCCCTTCAGGAAGGCCGTTGAATGCAACGTCTCCGCCATCATGATATCACACCAGATAACTACCGGCGTGATAGACTCAAACGGCAAGCCTGCCTCAGTCTCCAGAAACGTAGTGAGAACCCTGAGAGAAGAATACGGATTCAAAGGCCTTATAGTCACAGATGCTATCAACATGGGCGGTATTGACAAGTACTACGAGAGCGAGAAGAAAAAATATCTTGCGCTCTTCAGGGCCGGTAACGACTTCATCCTGAATCTGGCTGGCAACGAGCAAGACAAGAAAGAGATGGTAAAGTTTGTCGCTCAGGCAGTTAGATCAGGAAAACTGGATAAAAGCAAGATAGATAGATCAGTAACCCGGCTTCTGAACGCTAGAGGCTGGACAGTAGTTACAGAGGACGATAACAGAACCAGAGTTTACCGGCCCGGAAGACTGCCTGGCCCAACCAACATCAACAGTTTAAAAGAGTAGGACTTTATCTGATAGTTAGAGAGCGGGGTGGAGCAGCCAGGAGTGCTCGTCGGGCTCATAACCCGGAGGTCCGTGGTTCAAATCCACGCCCCGCTATCAAACCCGCATATCAAACTTGCTTGAAATTCTCTCTACCTAGGATCAGAGCATTCTACAAAACTACATAGACTCTTCGACATCAAATTAACCGCCCAGATATCTAGCAATAATTCAGAATTAGTCTTTCAGGCTGGAAGATCTATTACCAGCTTTTTAGCTAATTTGAAGGTGCCGTGAACAGTCCCTATTTCCGGCTGGAAGAGTCGTTAATTTAAATAAGGTTGTTGAGGATTGTATACTTACGTGGGGGCGTAGGGGTAGATGGTACCAGACAGGTGTAAAAACAGCAAATGCAGAAACTTGGAAACATACTGATCAATGTAATGCAGGAACTTTCGAGAACCTCCACAAACGGAGAGGCTCATATAGAGGTAAACAGCACTGTCTGCAGCCCTGAAGAGTTTGAGACATTATTCGGCTACTTTACCCGCGGAACAATTCTTGAGAGGATCGACCTGGACGTGGAGAAAATTGATCCTGTTGTAACATGTGGTTGTGGATTTACCGAGAAAGCAGATGAAGGCCACGATGGATACACTAAATGCCCGGAATGCGGCAGATTCGCCGAGATCAGAGACCCAACATACAACATTGTGAAGCCTAACCCCGAGACTAATGGGGAAAGACAAAGCATCCGCTTCTCGTAAAAATATATTCAAAAAGTTTCCAGCAAATTCTAAATTTAACCGAAAGTGTGAAGGCCAGAAACTCTCTGGTCTTCGACAGACTCTTTATGCCGGGGTAGCCAAGTGGCCAAAGGCGATGGACTCAAGATCCATTCCCGCAGGGGTTCGCAAGTTCAAATCTTGTCCCCGGCAATCCTTATCTAAGGCAGTTTCAATAGAAATATTAAGACATTTTAGATGCTTTTTTCTAAGAGAAGAAACGGTTAGAAGACCTGTATCCTATTTCAGATCTGAAAGCTCGTTTTGAAGGTTATCAAGCTCGCTTCTCAGCTCTTCTATCGAGTTATCCATCTCCGGGTTCTGAGCGGAGTCGATATCTAGGTTCTGGTCAAGGTTAGCGGTACTGTTTGCCTCCATCTGCTGATTATTCTGTGGAGAGGAAGTCTGCGCGCTCTGGCGGTCGTTAAGTTCTTCTTCAGGCATGTTATCCTCTAACTCAGGCATCTGGCCTGCTACTTCGCCCAGCTCGTTGTTCAGGCGTTCTATATTATCATTTACCGTATCTATTGCAGTCTGCTTCACCTGTCTGACCTGTCTAAGGACCTCCATTGCCTCTTCAATATTGGAAATCGTATCCTCTACCGAGTCCAGGTCATTGAGAAGTTCTCTGTATCCATCCAGTTTGACGTAAAGCTGGTCCTGTTCGGAGTCCATAATGGTACAGTGGAGAAAGCTGCTTATTAAAAATACTGATCAACCCAATCGCGAAAATCGGCAAGTCCTGTAAGGGATAAAAACAGGGCTCAGAGGTGTTCAGTTGTCATCAACCCTCTGTTCGAGGTTCAGACGATGTCGAAAAATTCCTCATCATCGCACAGGTCAAAGATAACCCTCCGAATTTAATAAGGTCTTTCTAGAGAAAACATTGAGTAAATGGACAGGAAACAGTTGGCGTACCGAATCTCCCAGATCTTCCACCCTGCTGTAATCGAGACACCTGCAGCAATCACTGCCCTCTACATGTATGGCCTTACAGCAGGAGAAATACTTTACTTCGCAGTCATCCCTATAGCAACTTTAACGGCAGTACTGTACGCACTCCTCCGGATTCCAAGGTATAGAGGCCTCGATATGGATATCCAGAAGGACCGCCATATCATGTATCCCCCGGCAATACTGCTTCTGTCGATTTTCGCAGCTCTAACCAGTCTACTCAACGGCCCGGAGATTATAGTTTCACTCTATCCCGGAATGGTTGGCGTGGCTGTCGTTAACTTCCTGGTTAATAGAGAGGTGAAGATAAGCCTGCATACAACAGGCATGGGAGTGCTTACAGCTATCTTCACAGGCATCTTCGGAATGCTAGGCCTCGCCTTTTTCCTTGCCTCTGTCTTCGTAGGCTGGTCGCGTATAATGCTGAGAAGGCATACCTTGACCGAGGCCATGCTCGGTTTCTTCGTGTCGTACAGCCTGGTTTTGAGTTCTCTGCTTGTGTGGATGGGAAGCGCATAAAAAATTCATCGGAGAAACTCTGTAGTGTTGATATAAAATGATTGAAAGAACCTACACCAACAAAGTTACAGCCGATCAGGACGGCGAGACAGTCGCTGTTTCCGGATGGGCTCACGAGATCCGCGATCTCGGAGGAATAACCTTCGTAGTTCTGCGGGACAGAAAAGGCCAGATACAGCTAACATTCAAGGAAGACGAAGACGAAGAACTTTTCGAAAATGCACAGAATATAGGTAAAGAAGACGTTATCTGGGCCAAAGGTGTAGTACAGGCGAACGAACAGGCTCCTGGCGACAGAGAGCTTCACCCTGAAGAACTGAAGATTATTGGAGAGGCTGAATCTCCTCTGCCTATGGATATCTCCAGCGAAGTCGAATCAGAGATGTCCACCAGACTTGACAACAGATTCATGGATCTCAGAAGGCCTGAGAAGCATGCAATCTTCTCACTTAGATCCCATCTCCTAGATGCGATGGAGGACTGGTTCGATGAGAACGAATACATCAACATCCAGACGCCTAATATTGCAAAAATGGGTGCAGAAGGAGGAGCAGAGCTCTTCCCTGTAGTATACTATGGTGAAGAGGCTTTCCTTTCCCAGAGCCCTCAGCTTTACAAGCAGATGCTGATGGCAGCAGGATTCGACAAGGTCTACGAGACAGGCACCGCTTTCAGAGCTGAAGAGTTCGCAACTTCACGCCACCTCTCAGAAATCTCCATGTTCGATGTTGAGCTGGCATTTATCGACAGCCAGGAAGATGTAATGGATGTGCTAGAGGAATCTCTGCGGCATACACTGCAGGAAGTCGAGAAAGAAGCCGCCTCCGAACTGGAAACTCTCGGAGTAGATCTTGAAGTACCGGAAGATGACTTCCCGAGAATCAGCTTCGAGAAGGCCCGCGAAATCCTGAAGGAAGAGTACGATCACGTACCAGAGGACGAAGGAGATCTCGACACCAAGGGAGAGAAGCTTCTCGGAGAGTACTTCGAGGAACAGGGTCATCCTGCGTTCTTCGTAATAGGTTATCCTGGCGAGAAATTCTACTACATGGAGGCCCGTGAAGGCGATGAGTACGGATCCAGACGGTTCGACCTGATCTACAAAGGCCTTGAGCTCGCATCAGGAGGTCAGAGAGAGCATGACATGGACCGACTAATGGCCGCGATCGAGGAGGAAGGTATCGATCCCGACGACATAAGCTTCTATCTGGAGTCTTTCAAGTTCGGAATGCCTCCACACGGTGGATACGGCCTTGGAATCGACAGGCTTGTCAAGCAGGTCGCAGAACTTGACAACGTCAAGGAAGCAATCCTGTTCCCAAGGACACCAGAACGGTTAACACCGTAAAGACCTCCATTTTTCCTCCTTCTCATTTCTACACCGCACTTTTTAATCAAGTAAGACGCACAAAAATGTATTGTTATGGCCGCAGAAACAGAAACCGTGCAGAAAGAAGATGAAGGCAGGAAGGCCCAGACAAAGATCAACAAGGTCACCTGTAAAGGATTCAAGAGCTTCCAGAGAAAAACCTCAATACCGTTCTATAAAGGCCTTACAGCTGTTGTAGGGGAGAACGGTAACGGCAAGTCGAATATTCTGGATGCGATCAGTTTTGTTTTCGGCAAGAGGTCTTCTCAGCTCCGTGCAGAAAAGCTTGAGCAGCTGATTTTCAACGGTGGAGATAACCGTAAGGCCGCAGATCATGCTCATGTAACAGTTTACCTGGACAATACCTCCGGAGTTTTCGATGAGTTTATCGAGGATGAAGAAGAGGGAAGCCCTGACGAAGTTACTGTAGGTCGCAAAATTACCCGTGCAGGTTCCTCCATGTACAAGTTCCAGGGCACTAACTGCAAGAGAAGCAAGATTGACGAATTATCTCGGAAGGCTGGTATCGATCCGGATGGATATCACTTTGTCAGGCAGGGCCAGATCACGGAGATCGTTGAGCAGAGCCCGACTGAGAGAAGGAAGATTATCGACGAGCTTTCCGGCGTGGCAGAGTTCGATGAGAAAAAGGATGAGGCGATGGAGGAGCTTGAAGAGGTCGAGCAGAAGCTTCAGGAGCAGGAGATACTGCTTGATGAGAAAAAAGAATACTTGGAAAGTCTTGAAGATCAGAAAGATGCGGCGATAAAGTACAGGGAGCTCGATGAGCGGAAGGACAAGCTGCAGGCCTCTATCCTGGAGGTCCGTAAGAGAGCACTGTCTAACCAGCTGGCGAATATTAATACCGATACAGATGAGAAGAAGGAGAGGATTGAAGAACTGGAGGAAGAGCTGGAGGAGATAGATGAGGAGATCGATGAGAAACAGGCCCGTATAGAGGAGATCGAGGAGAGTCAAGGCGGTAATAATGATATTCAGCACCTTCAGAACAGGATTGAGAAGAAGGAGGGTAAGATCGAGAACAAGCGTGATAAGGTCAAGGACCTGGAAGAGACGATCAAGGAGTTGGAGCGTATGCAGAACAACCGCAGCACAGGCTCCAAGGCAGTTGACGCAGTACTGAACATGGATAACGATTCTGTCAACGGCATGTTCCAGGACCTTATCTCATACGAAGACCGATTCTCTACAGCCATCCAGACTGCGGCAGGAGGCCACATGAACGACGTCGTTGTGGAAGATAAGCAGACCTCTGTTGACATGATTAACTACCTGAAACGTGAGAACATCGGCCGGGCCCGTTTCCTGCCTCTGGACAAGATCAAGGACCGATCAAAGTCCGCAAAAAGCCAGATGGCGAAGAAGCGGAAAGGCGTAATCGGCTATGCATCCGAGCTTGTGGACAACGACTCCAAGTTCGACAAAGCTGTCAGCAACGTTTTCTCCGATACACTTATTGCCGAAGATCTGGACTCCGTGAAAGATATCGATGGTGTCCGCGTGGTTACTCTTGACGGCGACGTCATGAGCAGAGGAGGAGCAATGACAGGTGGTAAGAAGAAAAGAAGTCGTTCCAGTTCCAGCAGCTCTTCTTCCGGCCGACTTGATCCAAAGAAGAAAAAGAAGGAGAAGGAAGAACTTGAGGACGAGATAGAGGACCTGCAGAAAGATATTGCCGAACTGAAAAACATGAAGGAACGCAAAGAAGAGGAAGAAGAGACTGATGAAGAGCTTCGTGAGGAGAAAAAGCAGCTGCGCGAAGATCTTAACGAGTTGAGGGATGAAAGGCAGGAGAAGTACTCTGAGAAGCAGAAGCTGAAGAGCAAGATCGACAGCGTAGGCCAGAAGAAAGCCAATCTGAAAGCCGAACTGGAGAATGTGAAGGAGGACCTTGAGGACTTTGAATACGATGAAGATGAGCTCTCTCTGGAGGCCTCTCCTGAGGACCTGAAGAAGAAAAAGAAGAAGATTGTACGGAAGCAGAACAATATGGGGCCTGTGAACATGCGAGCCATCGATGAGTACAAGGAGAAGAAGGAGGAGTTTGAGGAGTTCAAGGAGAAGGTATCTGAGATCAGGCAGGAGAAGCTTGAGATCGAGGACTGGATCGAGGAGATAGAGTCAGAGAAACGCGAGCGATTTATGGATACCCTGGAAGACGTGCAGGACAGCTTCGAGGAGATATTCCAGAAACTGTTTGAAGGTGGCGAAGGCAAACTGGTTCTGGAGGACGACGATATCGAGAAAGGCCTCCAGTTCAAGGTCGCACCTCCGGGAAAGGATCCGCATATCATTTCATCGCTTTCCGGAGGAGAAAAGACCATGACCGCGATCTCCTTCATCTTTGCGATCCTGGAGTACGAGGAAAGTCCTTTCTACATCATGGACGAGATCGACGCCGCGCTTGACAAGGACAACTCCCGCAAGCTTTCTGAATTACTGAAGGATTACGCAGAGGACAACCAGTTCATAGTCATCAGCCACAACGACATCACTGTACGGCACGCAGAGAGGGCCTACGGAGTTTCGATGCGGGACGGCGTTACAAAGATGCGGAGTATCGAACTGGATGCCTAGCTTTTCTTGGAAGCAGTAACAGATAATGCAATTAATAGTGCAAGCAATACCAGAGAAAGAGCTACAGATATCTCGGCATTAGGACTTCCAGATACACTGGCCGGGCCAAGCCAGTCCTCAAGAACCCCTATAGTACTTCCTACTAGTGCCAGACCTATGAAGAGTTGAGGCCTTAACTCCCGGTTTTCCTTCAATATCTCTCCCGCTACTGATCCAACCAGAGAAACCATCAGCACCGTACTCAGGAAGGCTATTAGCTGTGCAGGTCCAGAAACAGGTATTATTTTAGAGAAGAAACCTGCCGCAAGGCCTGATACTGCTGCGGCAAAGGCTATAGATAGTAGAACTGCAAATATTACCTGCAGCTTTCTCATTGCTCTGTGAGCTAGCTCGGCACCTTTTCTAACTCTTGGATCAATTTTCTTCGGCATGGGACTTGTGATGAACCAGTTCTCTTCTCTCCTGTTTATGTACAACGTAGAAAGCAGCCACCAGGACGACAAGTATCAGCGAGTAGGCTGCGCCGGCAAGCAATGCATCAGTTTTAGTCGCGTACGCCTCAACCCTGTAGGTGATCAGACTTCGGACAACACCAATTATTGCGACATCAACGACCAGTGGTAGAACCGCAAGGCCCTCAAGATGCGCTACCGAAGTCCTGAAAACCTCGACTATCAGGAAGAGAAGCAGTGCTGTTTCAAGAATTCCTATAATATTTGAGGGGTTGAAAATTGCTCCCGACATCATAGTCTGGAAAAGCATGACTGCCAGATCAAACACAGCAAAAGCAAATAAAACCAGCAAAATATATGCTACACCTAGCTGAAGATAGTTCATACCTCTCTCAGAGATCTCTGCAAGCCGTCCAACCATATCAGAGGACTCTTCATGTGTCTTCTCCACTGTTTCCTCAACCATCTCCTCCTCAGCTTCACTCATGGCAAAAAGATTAGCCTAACCAGAACTTAAATCTAAGGCCGCCAGTACCTGTTTATTTTAATGAGTTAGTACAAAAACTCAACACGGGGGCCAGATGAGGGGTAAACAGCAAGAGTTGTAATAATGGATCAGTACGATATTCAGATGCTTGCAGAGCAGCCCTGGGAAGAAACACTTAACGCCTTGACAGCCGATATGCCTGCTGAGGAAGTAGATATATGTGTTCTAACAGACCGTTACAAGGAGTACATCGACCAGCTGCAGCAGTACGATCTTAAAGTACCGGCCCGCGCAATAAGAGTCTGCGCAGCGCTTCTAAAGATGAAAGCTACCGCAGTGTACTTTGAAGACGAAAACGAGCAGGAAGAGGAACCAATGGAAGATCCTATGGCCTTTGAAGATGAGGAAATGATGGAGGAGGATCAGGGCCGTGATCCTGATCTTGAGATGGGGCCTGAGCTTGATATGCCTGTTAAGGCGAAACCTAAGAGGCGTGTACAGCTTGAGGAGCTGAAGAGTTCTCTGCGTTCTGCGCTGGAGGTTAAAGAGCAGCGTGAGGAACGGCAGCAGGAAAGGGCCGAGATGGACGATGTCTTCGAGATGGATAAAGAGGATTTAACCAGCAAGATCGATTCTCTTTTCAACCGTATCAAAGGCATGATTTCAGAGGAGACCAAGGAAGAAGTCGAGTTCGAAAAGATCGTCGAATCAAATGATACCGAGGAGAAGATCGAGAAGTTCAAACACATACTGCATCTTGAAAACGACAGGAAAGTAGATGTAATACAGGAAGAGTTCTTCGACGACCTCAAGGTGAGGCCGGAAGCTGAAAAACCTGGAAACGAGGACGAAAACTATGTTACAAACTAAGTGATCAAAAATGGAAGACGGAAAGAAAGCAAGACTGGAGGCCGCACTGTATCTTTCAGAGGAGCCAGTAGACAGCAAAGAGATAGCAGATGTTCTCAACCTTGGAAGCATGGGATACGTAGATATGCTGATCGATGAGTTCAAGGAAGACCTCAAAGACGAGCACAGAGGATTTGAACTGATCGAGACGGACGCAGGCTACGAGCTGAAAGTCAAAAAAGACCATCTGGAACACGTATCACATCTAGCCCCGCACCAAGACCTCAACGAAGGCCAGCTCAGGACACTCTCTCTTATAGCATACAATGCACCGCTGGAACAGGCAGATCTCGTCGAAATCCGTGGAAACCGGGCCTACCAGCACGTAAAAGAACTAGTAAACCGCGGATTCATCGAGAAAGAGAAAGACGGCCGTACAGCAATACTAGACGTTACAAACTTCTTCCTGGACTACTTCGATATCGACTCAGTCGACGAGTTCAAGGAAGGCCTGGAAGAAGATATGGAGATAGAGGAGTAAAGAGAACTATTCAAGGCCTGCATGTGAGCACTCCTCGACGTACAGCTCGAAGAAATCACCTGGTTCTCTGAGATCCTCTTTCTGAAGCAAGATATCTGCCGCAACCTCTCTCATCGCAGGATCTGCACCAATGTAGGATTTGGAAGCTTCCAGACAGGCCTCGAAGATCTCTTCCTGCGAGCTTCTGTCGTCAAGGCCTTCATTGACTTCTGTCACCAGCTTCTCCGTTTTAAGATCCGGCTGCGCGTTCTCCAGAGCCTGATCAAAAATTTCTCTAACTGTTTTGGAACCTTTTTCCTCCCGAATATCTTTCTCTTTACTCCTCTGTTCGATCATAATGTGGAACACACCTCTTCAGATATAGCAGCAGCTACAACAACCGCTGATTTACTACATGTAGTGGTTAAGAAATGCTCCCTCCCCCGACATGTAGTGTCTATCTGACTTTTTTCGATAGGTCAAATATAAACCCTGCCATGTTGAGGAAGAGCGAATAAGCTGAACATCTGAGAGTTCCTGTTATTTTAACAATTCGGAACCAAGTTCGAGTTATGGAGTTAACCAGTCTAGACCTCTCAATACTGATGAAAGAGCTGAAGCAGCTGGAAAAAGGGTTTGTGCAGAAAGTATACCAGCGCGGAGAAGAACTAACGATAGAGGTTTACGTGCCAGGAGACGAGAAAAAGAGACTGGTGATCGGAACAGACAGATGCTTCATATCGAAATATAAGCGAGATAATCCAGAGAGACCTCCAGGTTTCTGCATGGAGCTGAGGAAACATCTGGGCCGTATCGACAGTATAGAGCAAAGCGGTTTCGATCGTATACTTGAGATAGATGCCGGCGACAAGAAGTTTATCGCAGAGATGTTCGGAAAAGGGAACTTCATACTTCTAGACGAGGGAAAAATAATTGGAGCTCTACGAGAACAGGAATGGGCCGATAGATCTATCAGAGTCGGAGAAGAATACGAATATCCCGAACCGACAGAGGATCCACGAGAGGTTGACGACTACTTCTCATTGATGGACGAAGAAAGCGAAATAGTAAGAGATATAGCCTCCAAGCTAAGTTTCGGGGGAACATACGCAGAAGAACTGTGCCACAGAGCAGAAATAGAGAAAGACACTGTAATAGAGGAACTCAGCGAGGATGAAAGAGACAGAGTCAGAGAGGAGATCGATAAAATACTGGAACAGGAAGACGAGATAAGGCCTGTACTGTACATCGATGAGCTCCCTGAGAGAGCTGCACCTTTCCCTCTGGAAAAATACGAGGACCTGGAAAGAGAGGAAATGGAGACCTTTTCCGAAGCTCTAGATGAGTACTACTACCGCAGAACACGGCAGAAGAAAGAAAAAGAGAAGAAGGAGGCCTTCCAGGAGAAGCTCCAGGGACTGGAGGCTCAGAAAGAACAGCAGGAGCGCAAGCTGCAGGGCCTCCAGAAGTCGTCGGAGCAGAACCGGGAGAAGGCCGAGATAATTTATGAGAACTATCAGCTGCTTCAGAAGATCAAGGACAGCCTGGAAGAATCCATCGAAGAACACGGCTGGAAGGAAACCCAGGAGAAACTGAAAGAGGCCGAGACAGAGCTTTCTGAACACGTCAACTCGCTGAACGAAAGAGAAGAGTTTTTCTCAGTCAGCGTCGACGGTTACAGCATCAAACTAGAACCCGATGAGAGCCTTGAGGCAATTGCATCTTCCTACTACGACAAGGCCAAAGATTCGGAGTCAAAGATGGAGAGCGTGGAGAAGGCCCTGGAGAAGACTCAGGAGAAGATAGATGAACTCAGCGAGGAAGAGTTCGACTACGAGGAGGAACTCGAGGACAAGTCACAGAAGCGGTCGAAAAAGTGGTTCGAGAAGTACCGCTGGTTCTACTCCTCAGAAGATTATCTGGTGATCGCAGGTAGAGACGCTCAGACCAATGAAATGCTGGTAAACAAGCACATGGAAAACGATGATCTCTACTTCCACGCCGACTTTGACGGCGCACCCAGTGTCGTAGTCAAGGAAGGTCAGGACTGCGGAGAGGCCACTCGTGAAGAGGCTGCGAAAGCTGCTGTCACGTTTTCAAAGACATGGAAAGCTGGCATAGGTGCAGACGATGTATACTACGTCGATCCCGAACAAGTCACAGAAAACCCTGAATCCGGAGAGTACCTGCAGAAAGGTGCATTTGTCATTCGCGGCGAAAGAGAATACATGAGAAACATCTCAGTAGAGGCCTCAGTAGGAGCATACCAGATAGAAGACTCTCGGGTGCCGATGTGCGGCCCGGAATCAGCAATCTCCGAACACTGCGACGAATATATAACCCTACAACCAGGCCACACCAAGAAATCAGAGATCGCCAAAAAGATACAGTCAGGCCTCAACAAAGATCTGGATCTCGACTACATAATCCGCTCACTACCGCCCGGAAAATCAGAAATCAAAAACTAAAAAATTCTCCAGAGAGTTACCTCTTACCAGAAGCCACCCTGTGTGGCTTGTGATGATCGAACTTTCAGAAGTTCGGCGGGGTGCGAAACTCCTCTCGGAGTTTCTGTGCCCACAGAAAAGTTTGAATTTTTCGGCGGGGTAGTGTAGTGGACTATCATCGTACCCCGGGGCGGTACGGACCCGCGTTCAAATCGCGGCCCTGCCATCAAATGATTTTTCTTTTCAAAACCCAGAGATGCTGTAGCGGGATATTCGCGAGAGCGTTCAGAGTGAACAGGTAAGGTCTGTGCAACCTGTCTTCTCGAGCTTTGAAGAAAAGTTTCTTCTGTCCAGAGAAGCTTGGAACGATCTCTGTGGCCTCCTCCAATTCGGGCGCATTTCCAGTAGTGAGAGCATAGCAGTTGTAGTACGACATTTTCTGCGCCTCCATCGCGTAGTCAACTGCCCTCTGTGAGAATATTCTGTAAACCGGCTGAGGTACTGCGAGAAGCATGGAGTTAAACATGCTTCCGAAAAGCTGTGAAGGCCAGTGCCTTTCAGGTTCAAGTTTGCCCAGCCATTCTATATCAAGTTCAGAACCATATATCGATTTCATCTGACCAAATATACCTTTAAGCAGCACTTCGTCTGCGATAAAGTAGTCGACAAAAAACGGTAAACCAAAAATTCTGTGGTGGACAGGTTTCTTGAGCCTTTCCTGTGAAGTTACCTGCGTCCAGACAAATATGCCTGCTGCTCTCTCAAACCAGTACTGCCGGGAGGATACATCGAAAAACTGTCTCTCAAAATCAGCTATTTCTTTCTCAACCTGCTGAATAACCTCTTTATCTGGGTTTCCTTCCAGCACCAGCAGGAGATCCAGATCGCTTGATTCAGATACTTCTCCACGCACGCCACTACCATATGCCTGAACAGAAGACACCTCATACCTTTCAACCACTTCAGACAGCTCTTCCAGATATTCTCGAGTTCGTTCAGGCAGCTGCAAATCAGATAAATCGAACTCCATAAGAAATCAACCTCCTAGACAACCATCATACCTATACCGGCAGTCAAGGCCATTGAAAGAAGGAATGCTCCTATCCATGCGGCTGCCGTCCTGCCGATCTTCTTCGGATCTGTGTTGGATTTTCCTTCTACAAGGCCTGATCCTATAACAGATGCTATGACTGCTTCGTTGAAGGAGATCGGTATTCCGTAGAATATTCCTATCTGGGCAAGTATAGCTGCTGTTCCAAGGGCTGCAACACTTCTTCGAGGCCCGATATTGGAGTAGTCGAATGATATAGCTCTGATTATCCGTGGACTGTACAGCCAGGCACCCATCAGGATTGAGAGGCCGCCCATCAGCAGCAGGGCGCTGGTTGAAGATATCAGTCCTGTCAAGGGGCCTACTGCAAGGCCGACTGCTGATGCTCCTGCGGAGTAGGCTACGTAGCTCCCTGTGAGAAGTAGCAGTAGTCGGATCTCTCTTTCCGAGTCTTCCTTCGAGACATATTTCCTGAGGAGTTTGGCGATAGTGTAGCTGAGGCCTACCGAGAGGAAAGGTATTGCTATCCAGTACGCAAAGATCTTGCTTATCCCGGAAAGCAGTATCGGGTTGCCGAACGCCAGGCCGCTCCCTATAACCGCTCCTATAACTGTAAAGGCTGTAGGCATAGGGTAGTCTCCCATAACCGATATTATAACCAGGCCGGCAGCTACGAAAAGTATCAGTGCGGCCTGAGCTGTCTGAATCTGACCTCCTATTATTCCGGAGCCGACAGTTGATGTAACGTTCTGACCCTGAGTTAAAGCCCCGAGAAAAGCGAAGAAGCCGGCGAAAAGTGCGGAGCGCAGAACGTTAGCTGATCGAGCGCTGTTAACCGGGCCGAAAGCCGATGCTACTGTAGAGGCGCCGATAGATATCCCCATAAAGATTGAGGCCGCGAGCGCTGATACGTAGAGGAGTTCCTGCATTATTCTTCCTCTCTAAAGTTTTCTTTCAGGCCTTCTCTTTTCTCTTCTTCTGGCACTGCTACATCCATCTCGAACTTGCCGTTCTTCTTGTCCTTTATATCGACTGAGAAGTCCTCTGTATCCAGATAGTAAGGGTTAAATCTCAGAGTTATCCATGAGTAGATCGCAGACTCTATCTTCCTGAGCAGGCCTGCAATGCGAGAGTAAAAGGGTTTGGCAGCTTCTTCAGATGCTTCAATTATTTCCTTGTCCGGAACCTGTTTCTTCGCAGCCTTCTGACCTGCCTCTGCCATTTTACCGGAGGCCTCTTTCAGGTCGTTCCTAACTCCGTCGCTTTCCTTCTCCAGCTTCTTCTCCTTCATAACTGCTTCGTCAACAGTTTTCCGCTTGACATCGCTCTCAGATTCCTCTACCTTCGGCCTCCATTCTCCGAACTTCTCCAGAGACTCGGCCTCCGAGCCGGATTTCTCCATTATATCTTCTACTTCTTCCCCGAACTCGGCTATCTCCTTCCAGTTTCCGTTTTTCTTAACGCCAGAGTTAGTCTCATTCACAGAGTCCTCATCTTCCGCCATCTATACCATGTAGAAGATGCAGGCGTCTATTAACCTTTACGGTTCAGAGACCTTATCCATCAGATCGGAGAAAACAGTTTCTTTAGACTGCGACGCATCCACAAGAAAAATACTTTCATCCAGTTCATCAACCAGCTCTCTGTATCTGACAACCACTTTCTCCTGGAAATCCAGCTCCTCAAATATATTGCCGTCACGGCCTCTATCATCAACCCGTTCCATACCTATCTCAGCAGAAACATCCAGTACAACAGTTAAGTCGGGTCTCAAGGCCTCACTGTTCAATTCCTTCACCCAGCCGAACTCTGCTCCGAGAACAGGCTGGTAAACCAGAGAAGAGTGATAGTACCGATCACATACAACAGTCTGGCCTTCCATCAGCCTCGGGATTACTTCCTCCTCCAGATGCACCATTCTATCTGCCGCAAAACCTAATGCAATGGCCTCCGGAGAGTACTCATCTGAGGAAATCATTTCGTCAACTTTCTCACCTACAGAGTTAGCTGCAGGTTCATGCGTCCAGAAAGCGTCAAGCTCTTCAGCCAGTTTCTTCGACTGCGTCGTGGTACCAGCGCCGTCAGCACCTTCAACCACGATAAAAGTTCCAGGAAAGTCCTCTGATCTCACACCGAGAAATTACTTCTGAGAGCTTTTTGTACCTATCCATCCGCCAGGTTTAAACAGTTACGACCTGAAGTCCTGAATATGAAAACAGATGAGCTCAAGAGCATAGGCCTCAGCGCAGCACTCATACTGGCAAATATCGCAGTAATGTGGGTCTTCGCGTTCACACCGCTCTCACAAATCTCTGAAATAGTATTCACACACCTTATCCTCGGAGTAATATTCTACGGAATACTTCTGACAGCAGGAGTACACCTCGCAAAGAGCGGGATAAGAAACAGCGACAGCAAAAAGGCCTGGACAGGCACAGGAGTACTGCAGTTCGCCTACGGCATATTCGGAGCCGGAGTACTCAGCATGGTAGGCCCGAAAACACAGGCCCTCGCACTTGGAGCCACAGCAGTAATAACAACAGGAATAACAGTTATCAGCGGCCTGGCAGTCTACCTGACAGACCACAACTTCTCCTCATGGCAGCGATACTCAAACTACCTTTTCATGGGAGTATTCCTCATGGCCCTCATAGGAACATTCACCGCACCACTGGCAATCCTGGCCTTCATCCTTGCACTGCTCGGATTCATAACCTACCTGGTCTACGAAATCTGGGATATGAAACAGAGGCCCTCCAGCATCTACCTCAACGGCATCGGTATCTACGTGGCCTTCATGGGAGTCTTCGTCCAGATCCTCCAGCTAGTTATCGAGATGATGGCCGACAGATAACATCTTCCCCCTATTCCTTTTTTCTATAACCTGAAAGCTTAAACAGGAGGAAAAACCATCTGTGTTACATGAAGCATAAAGCTCTAGCCGCAGCACTAATCGTACTTCTAACCCTCCCAGCAGCATCAGCACAGATCAGCGACAGCCTGCAGGAAAAACTCTCTCAAACACCCGGCACCGAAAGAGTCGATGTCATAATTTTAACAGCCAGGAACGCCAGCGATCAGGCGAAGAAAGCAGTTAGGCAGGCCGGAGGAAACGTTAAACATGAATTCAACTTGATAAACGGAGTGGCAGTTAGTATACCAGAGGTAGCAGCGGAAAACCTGGCCAGCAAAGATTTTGTCCGGGAGATACAGCCTGACTTCAAGGTAGAGACAGTTCTAAGCGAAAGCACACAGACAGTAAACGCAGAGAAAGTCTGGAACAAAAACGCGACAGGAGAGAACATCGATGTGGCCGTACTGGATACCGGAATCGAAGATAACACCATACTTGATGTGGAAAAGCAGGTTTACTACGCCGGAAGCGATACTGACGACCTGAACGGTCACGGAACACACGTCGCAGGGATAGTAGCCTCACCAAACGAAAGATACACAGGCGTAGCCCCCGGAGCAGATCTGTTCGACGTTAAAGTACTTGAAAGCGAAGGAACTGGATCCGCATCAGACGTGATCGAAGGCCTGGAGTACGCAGTCAACAACGGCGCTGAAATCGCTACATTAAGCCTTGGCGCACAAGTAGAGACATGTGACGGTTCAAGCGCACTCTCAGAAGCAGTAAACAACGCCGTCGAGAAAGGTCTTGTCGTAACTGTCGCCGCAGGGAACGCAGGGCCGGAAGATCAGACGATTACAGCTCCAGGATGTGCGGAACGGGCGCTTACCGTAGGCTCCAGTAGCAACGGCGAAGTCTCCGAGTTCTCCAGCAGAGGCCCTACAGCTGACGGCCGTACAAAACCAGATCTAGTTGCCCCAGGAGAACGTATTACCTCACTCTGGAAGAACTCCGGGAACAGCCCGCAGTTCAACACTCTTTCAGGTACTTCAATGGCCACACCTCACGTGGCAGGTGCAGCAGCGATCCTGCTGGCGGAGAAGTCAGGCCTGACACCAAGAGAAGTTAAGAACATAACCACCTACACAGCCACGGATCTGGAGTATCCTGATGATGCGCAGGGTAGCGGCCGACTGAACGTGTACGCAGCATATCAGGCCGTCACTGAACCAAATCAGACTGGAAGCTCGGAAAACAACGCCCCTTCAATCAGCGTAGTAGGTTCAACCGTAAACACAACAGGAGAAATAACAGCTGAACTCAAAGTTAACGTCTCAGACCCAGACAACAGCTCTCTAAACACATCTTTCTACATTGACGGAGAGCTCAGATCCAAGGTCGAAGGCTACGGAGTTACGACCTACACAGCCACGAATCTCAGCGCCAACACCACATACAACTGGAGTGCTGGGACAACAGACGGCATTAACACAAGCCGAACAGCTGTAAAGACCTTCAGCACAGAAATTAGGGAAGAAAGCAACCGGACTGAAAATGTGACCGGGCCTCTCCCTCCAGGAATCAGAAAGAAGGAAGAAAAGCCTCCAGCATTCCAGTGGGGCTTACCAGCATTCCTGAGACCTGATTTCTCATTCCCTGGCAACTTCTTCCAGGGGATCAGCCAGAGTATAGGTCTGGGCCAGCAGAAACAGCAGCCGGAAAAGAAAAGAAGTCCAAAAACAGAGAACCCAGAACAGGCCCAGAAAGCCACAGAAAGCAGATCAGGAAAACCCGTCGGACAGAAAGACCAGAAACCAGGAAAGAAAGCGCAGAAAACGGAAGAAAAAGGCAGTAATCTCGAACAGGCTAACAGCAAATCTCCTAACCTTGAGAAAAAACCCGGAAAGGCCAAAAACAGCTCGGAAACTTCAGATAAGGATCGAGGATCTTCAAAAGCCAGAAACGCTACAGAAGCAAGGAGTCCGGAAGCAGGAAAGAAGAACCAGTCCAGAGAAAAACAAGGCAAGAAGAGAGGTAGTGACGCAGAGGCGAAAGCAGGTGCCAACGCATCTATTGAGACAGGGAACGGAAAAGCATCAGCAAAAGCCGAAGGAAAGGCCTCAGCAGAGAAGAAATCAGGAGAGGAGAAAGAACCGGGAAAAGGGCCTCTGAACAGGGCCGCGGGTTTTTCTGACCGGTAGATGGTTCATGGGCTTCCTCGGCTGAATCGAAAGACAGTTATGACTTAAAGCAGAATACTGTAACATGAAGCACCGAGATCTCTCCGAGGCCGATCCCGAAGTCCACAAAGCACTGAAGAACGAGATTGAGAGGCAGGAAAGCGAGTCCCTTGAGATGATCGCGTCCGAAAACTTTGTGCCGAAACAGGTGCTCCAGGCCCAGGGATCAGTACTGACGAACAAGTACGCAGAAGGTTATCCCGGAAACAGATACTACGCCGGATGCGAGCACCACGACCGTGTTGAAAACTTAGCGCGGGAACGGGCCTGCGAAATATTCGATGCAGATCACGCGAATGTTCAGCCGCATTCAGGTTCTCAGGCCAACTTTGCAGCATATTTCTCACAGCTCGAGGCCGGCGACAAAATACTGGGGCCAGTACTATCCCACGGGGGACATTTAACGCACGGACACGGCGTAAACTTCTCAGGCGACCTGTTCAACTTCGAGACCTACGGAATCAACGATGAAACGGAGAGATTTGAGAAAGAAGACGTAATGGAGGCCGCAAAGGAACACAATCCGGATCTAATCGTCTGTGGATACTCTGCCTACCCACGCGAGATAGATTTCGAGATGTTCAGAGATGTCGCTGACGAAGTCGGATCATTACTCATGTGTGATATCGCTCATATCTCAGGCCTTGTAGCTGCTGGAGAGCACCCAAATCCATTCCCACAGTGCGACATAGTCACAACTACCACTCACAAGTCTATTAGAGGCGCCCGCGGAGGAATGATCCTGTGCAAGGAGGAATTCGCTGATGATGTAGATTCAGCAGTATTTCCGTACAGCCAGGGAGGGCCTCTGATGCATCAGATCGCAGGAAAAGCTGTATGCCTGAAAGAAGCTCAGAAATCAGAGTTCAAGGATTACGCAGAGCAAATCAAGAAGAACACGAAGGCGCTGGCGGAAGGCCTTCGTGAAGAAGGTCTGAAAATGGTTTCAGGCGGTACGGATAATCACCTGGTGCTTGTCGACCTGAGAGACGAAGAGGTAAGCGGAAAGGAAGCTGAAGAGGCCCTGGAGGAGGCAGATATAGTTGTTAACAAGAACGCTGTGCCTTACGATCCCAAACCCCCTATGGTTACCTCCGGTATCAGGATCGGAGCCCCTGCACTGACAACCCGGGGAATGGAGGAAGAAGAGCTAAGTGAGATCGGAGAGATGATCGGAAAAATAGTGAAGAACCCTGAAGATGAAGGCCTGAAGTCGGAGATACAGGAGAGAGTTTCAGAGTTGCTTGACGATTTTCCTCTGTACGAGGATTCAGATGTCGAGATCTAGCGGTACATGTCTCCAAAATCGAAGTCATCCCAGTCAGGTTCTTCATCCAGACAGAAATCGTAGTGGTTGTCGGTAAGCAGACAGGTCATACCGTACTCGAAATCGTACATAGAACTCAGAGGCCTTGACACATGGATAGACTCCTCTTCTGTTTTACCAGTCACTCTCTGGTCTACTGAAAGATCTCCCATACGTTCCTCGTTCAGGTACAAAGTATTTTCTTCCACTTCTCAAACATGGTTCTCAAAATATAAAATAACTCAACTCGAATCGAATCTTGGAGGGGTTGAATTCTTGGAACAGTACCACGAACTGGTAGAGAACATTCTCGAAAACGCAAACTACAGGCCTAACAGGACAGGAGTCGACACTTTAAGCACTTTCTCACAGCACTTCAAAGTCGACTTGCAGGAAGGATTTCCGCTGCTGACGACTAAAGACATGTCTGGCTACAGGTGGAACTCTTTGATCCATGAACTACTTTGGTACTTCTCAGGAGAAGAACACATCAAGAACTTAAGAGAGCACACCAAGATCTGGGACGCATGGGCCGACGAACAAGGCCTTCTACCGACAGCATACGGCCGTTTCTGGAGGAGATACCCGATCCCTGAAGACGAAGATTTGCTTGAGGGAGAGTGGTGGCCGACAAATACCGACGAATGGATCGAAAAAGCAGAAGACCAGTACGATCTCAGCGAGGATGAGATCAGAGAAGGAATCAGCCAGTGGATAAACGAAGAGGAAGATGGAAGAAAAACTTTCGACCAGATCCAGTACGTAATCGATACTTTGAATGGCGACCACCCATATAGATCCAAGAACTCGAGGAGACTGATTATCAACGCATGGCACCCGGCCAACGCAGCAGTCTCAAAGCTTCCACCATGCCACTTCACCTGGGTTCTCAACGTACAGAACGGAAAACTGAACACACACCTCACACAGCGGTCAGGCGATACCGCGCTCGGAATACCGTTCAATATAGCCGCATACGCACTGATAACCAAGATCATAGCGAAGCAGACTGATCTGGAGCCAGGAAAGTTCTCCCACACGATCGTAGACTCCCACATATACTGTGGAAAAGGAGAAAGAGGCCAGTGGTACGAGGAAAACCTCGAGAAACTCAAAGAGAAAGTTTCAGAGGCCTCTGAAAAAGAAGATTTCCTCCAGATCAGAGAATGGATAATAGAAAACGCTCCGGAGCAGGAGAAAAACTATGACCATGTTCCAAACCTGTTGAAGCAACTCTCCCGAGAACCAAGGAAAAGGCCTTCGATCAATCTTCCTGGGAAAAGCATTGAAGAACTGGAGTACGAGGACTTTGAACTGGAAAGCTATGATCCTCATGAAGGCCTTGAGTTTTCGGTGGCGGAGTGATGTCGGACAGCAGGGATCCGGATTACGAGAACGAGATAAGGCCTTTGATAAGGAGTTTCGGTAGAAATGAGTTCCGTGCAAGAGATCTAAGTTCTCTAAGTAGTTACTCTCCTCAGGGCCTCGGCCATAAACTGAAGTCAGCAGCGGATAAAGAGGCCTACAGCATAGAGGTTGTAGATCGCTTTCCTTACGTTTTCCAGGTTCCTGACGAAGAACTGGAAGATATCTCCCCGGAGAGGAATGAAAATGCAGAGTACCTTGAGATTTTCCATATAGGTGAGGCCTACAGACTGCTACTAGATGAGGGTCAAGAGGAGGATGAAGAATCAGAAAGAGATGGATTTGACGAAGTTTACAGCATGCTTGAGGAAGATGACGAGCTATCTGAGAAAGAGGTTCGTAGAGAGTTAAACAATCATATAGATCTGGAGACGATGGGCGCCAGAATGCAGAGAAATGGAGAGCTATTCCAGAATTTCAAGGAATACAGAGATGTCGAATACATTTCCGAACAGAAAAAATTCACATTAGAGGGTTAAAAATGGAGAGAATCATTATAGCAGCAGTAGCAGAGAACAATGTAATCGGGAAGGATGGAGAGATACCCTGGCATATCCCAGAAGACCTGAAACATTTCAAGGAGAAAACTACAGGCCATCCGGTAATCATGGGCCGTAAAACATTCGAATCACTGCCAGAAGATTACAGGCCCCTACCTTCTCGTACCAACATAGTACTCACGAAATCAGGGATCGATAGAGAAGACATCAGAGTTGCTGAAAGCCTTGAAGAGGCCTACAGCATCGCAGAAGAGATCGACGACAAGGCCTTCATCATAGGCGGTGCTTCCGTCTACAAACAGGCCTTACCTGATGCCGACAGAATGGTTCTGACAGAAGTGCATAGAGAAGTCGACGGAGATACATACTTCCCGGAGTTTGATGAAGAAAAGTGGAGAGAAATCGAAAGAGAGGAACACGAAGGATTTGACTTCGTGACTTACTCGCGGTAGTTACCAAGTTTCTCAGGAACTTTCCGGAAATCTACCCTGCCCGTGTACTGGAGCACGGCTACGACAACCAGTATCTTCGGTGAGTCATAAGAGTTTTGCACACCTATCCTATGTGTGGGCAATTCAAAATCGGAGGAAGTGAAGGTTGAAGACCTTGATATTCCTGAGAGAATCAAGCAGGACTACATCGAGGAGGGAATTACAGAGCTGAATCCTCCACAGAGACAAGCCATTAACTCAGGCCTTATGGCGGGTAGCGATATGATTGTCGCAGCGCCGACGGCCTCCGGGAAAACCTTTATCGCGGAATTAGCGATGGTTAACCAGGTTGTCAAGCAGGACAAAACCGCTGTATACATCGTGCCGTTGAAGGCTCTGGCCTCTGAGAAGTACCAGGATTTCAGCGAACGCTACGAGAATCTGAACGTCAGGATCTCTGTAGGCGACCTCGACGATGAAGGTAAAGGCCTTGACAACGCAGATATAGTGGTAACTACCTCTGAGAAGCTGGATTCCATGCTGAGACATAACCCGAGCTGGATTCACAACATAGGCCTTGTAGTAACGGACGAAATCCATTTACTGACTTCTCCCGAGAGAGGGCCTACTCTAGAGGTTACATTGACGAGGCTGCGCGAACTCTTAGATTTCCAGATGCTGGGACTTTCCGCTACGATCTCCAACTCCTCCGAGCTGGCCAAGTGGCTGGATGCAGAGCTTGTCGAATCAAGCTACAGGCCTGTAGATCTGGAGCATGGAGTCTACTGGCAGAACGAGGTAGAGTTCTTCACCGGCGACGAGGACATAGATCAGGCTGAAGACAGTTCAGATGCTCCTGAAGGCTTCAAGACCGGGGCAGAGGTAAAGGAACAGGAAGATGTGAAAGAGGAAGGCCGTACCGAGTTTATCGATGATGTGCACGGCCGCGGCGTTACAAATATTATTGAAGATACTCTTGAGAAAGAAAAACAGGCCATTGTGTTCTGTAACTCACGGAAAGGTGCGGAAAAAAGCTCTGACCGGGCTGCAGAAGTTACAGACAACGATATCAGCTATCAGGAGCGTCAGGACCTGGAGGAGTATGCAGACAGGATTTTGAACGTTCTTGGTTCGCCCACCTCCCAGTGCAAGCGGCTGGCTGAGAATGTTCGGCAGGGCGCAGCCTTTCATCATGCAGGATTGACTCAAAAGCAAAGATCTCTAGTTGAGGAAGCATTCAGAGAAGGATTGATCAGGACTGTTTCTGCTACTCCTACTCTGGCTGCTGGAGTTAATCTCCCGGCTTTCAGAGTTATCATCCGTGATCTAAAGCGTTATACAGGTAGCGGTATGGACTTTATCCCTGTTCTGGAGTATGAGCAGATGACAGGCCGTGCTGGGAGGCCGAAGTACGATGATCGTGGGGAGGCTATCAGTATTGCGAAGAATCCTGGTATGAAGGATGAGATTCTGGAGAGGTATATCCTGGGTGAGCCGGAGAGGATTCAGTCGAAGCTGGCTGTTGAACCGGTTCTCAGGATGCATACTCTTTCTCTCGTGGCCTCGAAGTTCTGTACTGATATGGATGAGCTGTTGAGCTTTTACAAGAAGACTTTCTACGCGCACCAGTTCGAGGAACTCTCAGAAGTTGAGGCCCAGATTCAGGATGTTGTCGACCAGCTGATAGATTACGGGTTCATGGAGGCCGAGGAAAGCGATCTGGAGGCTACAAAGGTTGGCAGGAGAGTTTCAGAGCTGTATATCGATCCGGATTCTGCGCATAGAATGCTGGAGTCTCTGGAGAAGGCCGAACAAATGGATGAGACGAGGCCTATCTCCTATCTTTTCATGTTGGCCCGTACTTCGGAGATGAATCCTCCTCTGCGGGTTAAGGATGATGAATGGAGCGATTACGAGCAGATGTTGATGGATGCTCAGGATTACCTGCTTGAGTCGGTGCCTAATGAGTGGGATGTCGAGTACGAGGCTTTCATGAACTCTATGAAGACTGCGGCGATGATGCAGGCCTGGATTGGTGAGAACGATGAGGAGAAGTTGATGAACGAGTTCAATATTGCGCCTGGCGGTATCCGGGCGAAGATGCGTAACGCTGACTGGCTGGTGTACGCTGCGAAAGAGCTGGCCCGTACAGAGGATATAGATACCGGTAAAGACCTGGAAAAGCTCAGAATACGTCTGAAGCATGGTATCAAGGAGGAGTTACTGGGCCTTGTGAAGTACGATCAGATTGGTAGGGTGCGGGCCCGGAAGCTGTACGATAACGGTGTCAGGGATAAAGAGGATATCCGTGAAGTTGGTTTTGAGAAGTTGAAGAAGTTGATCGGTAAGCGGACTGCGAAGAAGCTGAAGAAACAGGTCGGCGAGGAGAATATCTTTGATCGCGAGAACATTATGGATTATTTCGAGTAAAACGTCTTCTGTCCTCCAGAGAGTTCTGCGCTTCATCAAATACCTCTTCAAGATAATCTGATTTCAGGAACTCCTGTGTATTTGACCATAGGCCTAGATGGTCGAAAGGCTCTGGGAAAATAGATTCTGTTTCCACTGCTTGCTCGCTCTCGAAGTAAAGATCAAGCTTGTCATCTACCTCATCCAGAGACTCCAGGAGCGATTCGTACACCTCTCTTTCCGTATCTCGGAACACTGCCGCCGTATCCGGATCATCCAGTTCCTCCAGCCTCTCATCGAGAATACCTTCCAGCACAGAGACATATTCACCTAACTGGTCCTCAGGTACAAGATTCAGAGGCTGCTGATAGCTTTTCAATGAGTACTCGCTCCAGTTCGACATATTAAACCATGTAACAACAGAAATTTTTCTATCTTTCGCCCCAGAAAAAGAAGTAAAGAGTAAATAAGGAGGGCCTTTTCTAGAGTAGGCCCGTGAAGAAATCTACGATCGCTACGACAATTCCTGAGTCGGCGGATTGACTGTCTTTCTCAGTCTTGTTTCCTGTCGCGTTGCCTTTTTCAGGGGTGTAGGATTCATTTCCTGTGCTCTTTGTGTCTTCTGTTGCATTGGTTGAATCCTGTGTCTGTTCCTGTTCTGTCTGGTTGCCCTCTTCTGTTGAGTCAGCTGTCTCGTTGGTTGTCTGATCAGAAGTGGTGTCGTCGCTGGTTGTGTCGTCAGTGGACTGTTCTGACGTGTTTTGATCTGTAGAGTCCTGTGTCTGTGAGTCCCGGGTTGTGTCTATCTCGTTGTCTGTAGTTGTATCTTCTGAATCTGTGTCCTTCTGTCCAAGATATGTTGTCAGAAGTGTCGAGGTCGAGGTTCCTGTCCTGCTGTCCTCAACTGTACCTGTAAATGATAGCTCCATACTCTCGTTAGGATAAGTTACTGTAACATCTACAGAAGCTGTTGTATCGACGTTGTCTGCGTCGCTTGGACTTACGGAGAAAGTTACTGTCTCTGTAACTGTGTCGTTGTCGACTCCGTTAACCAGTTCCGCCGAGCTGCTGATCGAGACGTTCTTGATAGAGGCCTGGTTGACAGAGATATTGCCTTCAAGGACCTCCGGGAAATGGATGTAGAATGTATCTGTATCTCCATCAGCACTCAGATTGTTAACGTCGAAGACAACTTCCTGGTTGCTTACAGTCTCGCCAGGCACTGGATTCGCCGGTTCAAGGCTGGCATCGCCGAAAGTTGCTGAAGTTGCAAGGCCCGCAAGCAAAGCGAAAGAAAAGGCCATTGCGGAAAGTTTGAATACATTACCGAAAGTTCCTGTCGAATTTTCCATAGGTTTGCACCAATATAGCAAGAAAAAGTATAGGCCGCCAACCTTAAGTTAGTTGGCAGATAGAGCAGAAAGAAGCTTGCTAGAGGCCTATAAAGCCCTCTCCTCTATCCTTTCAACCATGTCGGGGTGGCCGGCGAAGAAAGGGGTTCTCTGATGAATATCGTCAACCTGTACATCCAGCACCGATCTATCACCGTTACTTGAGGCGCTTCCTGCAGTCTCAGCAATGAAAGCCATCGGGTTGCCCTCGAAAAGTATCCGGTACTTGCCGTTATCGTAGCCTTCCTTCGCAGGATAGCCAAATACCCCGCCGTGGTGCAGCATCTGGTTGAAGTCGCCGACGAGCGAGCCACCGTAACGGAGCTTGAACTCATCCGAGAACTCTTCTTCTAACTCCTCGAAACTTTCAAACCAGGACTTGTTACCGCCGAAACCGTACGTCTTCTTGCCTTCAATCTCTACATCCTCGCTCGCCAGATAGAGATTAACTTCATCACCAGAACTTTCCTCAACAACGTACTCATCTACCTGGCCGTTCCTTGCGACAGTAACAGTTGTCAGAGGTCCGTAGAGAATGTAAAATGCAGCTACAAGATCCTCACCGCTGCAGGGTAGCACTCCATCGTAGATACCGACAATTGTTCCTACAAGATTATTTGTCGGAATGTTAGAAGAGCCATCCAGTGGATCGATGGCCACGGAAAGGCCTTCACCACAATCAGTTACTTCATGCTCTTCCTCCGATGCAAACTGGCCTACTCCTTCGATAGAGGTTATCTTCTCCTTGAAAAATTCGTTGGCCCATACATCGGCCTCCATCATTTTCTCATCCGAAGGATTTTCTTCCCCAACGTACTCTCTGCGGTGCATCAGGCCCGAGGAAATATGTGGTACGGCCTCGGCTACTTTCTGGATTAATTCGTCGACCACATCTTCTTTTTCCATTTTAATCCTCGAAGATTACTTCCTCAAGCTGGTCAAGCAGTTCTTCCGGGTTCTCACGCTGGAAGATATTCCTTCCGACAGCAAGGCCGTTTCCGCCCGCGTCTATCACGCTCTGAACATCTTCAATGAAGGCCTCGTCGCTTCTCTTGGATCCTCCAGACATAACTGTTTTCATCTCACCGGTTACACGTTCAACTTCCTCCCAGTGCTCCTGTTTGCCCGGGTACTTGCATTTTACCATGTCTGCGCCAAGCTCAAGGCCGAGCCTTGCTGCGTACGCAATTAGATCAGGGTCTTTCTGGCCGGAGTAGTCGGAGTTCTGAACTCCTTTTCCTCTTGGATAGGCCCACATTACTACCGGTACACCGTATTTCCGGGCCTCTTCCTGTACTTCTCGGAACTCCTTCCACATCTGGTCCTCGTGAATGCTTCCTGCGTACATCGTGTATCCCACTGCGTCAGCTCCCAGTTCTTCGACCGCATACTCCACGCTGCACTGTTTCGGACTGTAGTAGTCCTCTCTTTCTGGCAGGGCCGAGTTACCGTTTAACTTGAGAAGCAGATTTACTTCGTCGCGGTACTCCGGATAGTATGTCTCCGCTACTCCCTTCTGAACCGCCACACATGTTACAGCATCGTGGCGGCCGACCTCGAAAACGTGTCTTGGATCAGCACTTTCAGGCTGCGGTTCGAAATCCGTAGGCCCATGCTCTGTTCCATGGTCATAAGCCAGGATTAGGGAGTTACCATTGCGGAAGATAGTATCGTTATCGAATTTCATAATACGAAGTATTACGTTTGGCTGAATTTTAATCTTGCGGAGGCCCGTGATATTCCTGCCTTTTTACCAATCTTTAAAATCTAGCTAGAGCCAAATTTATCTTAACGATGCCCGACTCCGATTACGAACCTGATATAGAGACAGGCGCAGACACATTACTGGATTTCCTGGAAGAGAAGTCAAAATACCCTGTCTCACAGATTTCTGAAGATCTCGGTATACCAGAGGATCAGGTGGAGAGATGGGCAAAAGCTCTCGAGAAAAGCGGCCTTGTAAGCATTGATTACTCCGCGATAAAGGGCATGGTTCTGGAATATGCCTCCGATAAGTCTGTAGAAGAACTTAACAGAGGTAGACACGAGCTTTCGCTGGAGACAGATAGCGTTGAAATCAATGTAGAGGAGATTGAGGAAGAGGAGGGCGAAGTTGAGAGCAGCGGAAACAGCAGCGAGGCTGGCTTCGTAGAGAAAGATGAAGGAGAAGAGGAAGATACAGAAGGGAAAGATACTAGTGAAGATTCCTCTGAGAGCAGCAAACCTTCTGCAACAGATTCCGGAGATCAGGAGTCAGATGAACCTGGGTCAGATAGCAGCCAGGAAGATCAGAGTATAGAATTTGGCCCGGAAGGAGAGCACGAAGGAACCGAAAAAAGCAAAGATGATACTAATGGTTCTCCAGCAGGAGAAGGTCCTGATGTAGATATTTCAGCCGAAGAGAGCGATTCCGGGGAGTCCGACAGCCCCGGAGTTACTATGAAGGCCAAGAAGGCCATGCTGAACAAGCTTAAAGGAAAAAGCAAAGATAGTTCTAAGAGCAAGTCTTCCGAAAAATCCCGATCTGGCGAAGGAGAAAACACTGTCCAGAAGGATTCTGGAAGCCAGAGTTCCGGAGAGAGCGAGGTTTCTGATAAGATAGATTCTGATCTATCTCATATCAAGAGTAAGAGTTCTGGAAAGTACAGTTCTGAGGAGGATATTGACTGGAATCCTGGCGAGAATATTCAGGAAGTGGATCAGAATATAAAGGAGCTATCGGATCTGCTTACAGACCCAGAGGTAGATGACGATGAGGTATATGATAGGATAGACTATCAGACAGAGGTGCTGAAGGACAAGTTGAAGGAGAAGCCTCTTTCAGAAAGGGATAACGAGGAGGAGCTCAGGGACGATATTACGGAAACGATCGAGACCTTAAACAAGAAGATTAGTGAGTCCGGAAGCCTCAGAAACCGTTTGAAGTCTTTAATACGTACTATCAAGGCTTATCTGGCTAAATTTGTTAATGCTATAGGGATACAGAAGGTGGATGAATAATGGGAGAAGTAAAGCAACAGTATGAAGTAATAGCAGATCATGTACCTGCGGAAATTACTATAGAAGAGGAACCTGAGGAGTACGTCCTTAGGTATAGGTTAAAGAGGCCGCAACCCAGCGTAGCTACAGAGGCACTACTTGACAGCGTTAGAGAAGAGGTAATTAACAAGGTTGATATTAATACCGATCAGCTGGATGACTCGGAGAACCTTAGCAAGACCAGAGAGATCTTCCGGGATAAAGCTGAAGAACTGCTCAAAGAGGAGCTCCCGGAGACAGATGACGAGAGAATTGAGGCTATGGTCGGCAATCTCATACATAGCATGCTCGGCCTTGGAGACGTGGAGATTCTCCTGAACGATAACCATCTCGAGGAAATCGTAATTAACAGCAGCGAGGAGCCAGCCTGGGTATATCACAAGGAGCTTGGATGGATGAAGACAGATATCACGTTCGAGAGCGAGGAGGAGATCTACAACTACGCCTCAGAGATCGGAAGAGGAGTAGGTAAGAATATTTCCTCACTACATCCACTGTTAGACGCTCACCTGCCTTCTGGAGACAGAACAAATGCTACAATAAGTCCGATCTCCACACAGGGGAACACAGTCACAATCAGAAAGTTTGCACGCGATCCATGGACAATCACCGACTTCATCGATATAGGGACCATCGATAAAGACGTAGCAGCATTTCTCTGGCTATGCATACAGTACGAAATGAACATAATTGTATCAGGAGGTACAGGAGCCGGTAAGACATCACTGCTAAACGTTCTGACGCCTTTCATACCGCCAAACCAGAGAATTGTATCCATCGAGGACACAAGAGAGATCTCGCTACCAGAGTTCCTTCACTGGGTGCCTCTAACGACGAGAGAGGCAAATCCAGAGGGCCAGGGAGAGGTGTCAATGCAGGATCTGCTTGTAAACTCTCTGCGTATGCGTCCAGACCGCATACTGGTAGGAGAGATCCGACGTAAGAAACAGGCGGAAGTACTTTTCGAAGCAATGCAGACCGGCCACTCAGTATACTCAACGCTGCACGCAGACACTGCAGAGACCACAATCAAGAGAATGACCAACCCCCCAATAGATGTACCTGAGACAGTTGTAGAGGCTGTCGACCTGAACGTAGTCATGTTCCGTGACCGTAGAAGAAACTTCCGACGTGTACTTGAAGTGGCGGAGATACTTGAAGATGACGAAGAGGAAGGCCTAGACGCGAACAAACTCTACACCTGGGACTCAAAAGAGGATGAAATACATAGAGAGAACGACTCCAAGGAGATCATGGATAAACTTGAGATGCTTACCGGCCTGGATCAGGACGAACTGATGGATAACCTGCGGGAGAAACGGCAGGTTCTCTCCTGGATGATAGAACACGAGGTAGACTCTGTGGAAGGAGTAGGCCGTGTAGTGGCAGAGTACTACTCCCACCAGGACAAAGTCGTTGAGGCAGCCGAGCAAAACAAAGATCCATCGGAGATTACACGCGGGGGCTGACGTATGGAGCTTAACTCCGAAAAACTTCTTCTACCGCTGGCCCAGAAGTCACACAAAGCTGTTCCACAGCTTGAAAGAGATCTGATGACGGCAAGGATTGATCAGGAGCCAGAAGAATACCTTTCAGATGCAATCTCCAAGTCATTCAAAGTCGGCATACCTTCAGGCCTCAGCCTGTTATTCGCTGGCTACAACATAAGCAACCAGACAATGATGCTGATGGGTGCAGCGGCACTACCTCTGCTGACGATAATGGCCTTCCTGACTTTTGCCAACTACCCGAAAATCCAGACTAACAAGAGAACCCGTAAACTCGAAAAGGACCTTCCATACGCACTTAGAGACATGCTTATCGAAGTTAAATCAGGCATCCCATTATACGATGCAATGCAGACCGTTACAGAGGGATATGGGGAGGCCTCCGAAGAGTTCCAGAGGATTGTAAGAGATATTGACGGAGGTAAATCAATGGTAAAGGCCCTTGAAGAATCCATTGTTAGAAACCCTAGTGAGGAGTACCGCCGGGCCATGTGGCAGCTCAACAACTCTATAAAATCCGGGACAGATGTGGCCCTGGCGCTGGATTCGATCGTAGATTCTATTATCAAGAAACAGAAGCTGCAGATCAAGAAATACGGTAAAGAACTTAATCCATATATCCTTATCTACCTGCTAATCGCTGTTATTGGGCCTAGCCTAGGAATTACAGGCCTGATCGTAATCTCCAGCTTCACAGGCACCAAAGTAGGAACAACTACATACGCAGGAATACTTGGAGGAATGATAGTCTTCCAGCTGTTCTTCCTCAACCTGATTAAATCCAAGAGACCGGAGGTAAAAGCATGAGCAGATCACTTATCAAAGGCATATTTGAGCTAAATCCTCAGGCCTTCAAGGACACTGTTGAAGAAGAGGCAAAGTACGCAGACATAGAGGACTACGAGCACACAAGCCTGTACCTCAGCCTCCTAGGGATATTTATATCAGGAGTAATTGCTGCCCTGATACCTATGTCGCTCAAGGTCAAAGCAGGCATATTTATAGGCCTGGGAAGTATATCCTACTTCTTTACCCCTTATATTGTAATATCTCTACTGGCTCAGAAGAGAAAGAACGAGATGGAGAGAGTCCTACCAGATGCACTGCTCCTCATAAGTACAAACCTGAAGTCAGGCTCCAGCATTAACCGTGCATTCCTTATCAGCGCGAGAGACGAGTTTGGGCCTCTTGCAGATGAACTAAGGAAGACTGCAATAGAAATCTCCGGAGGTAAGTCAGTTACAGAAGCACTTGACTCCATGAGAGAAAGAGTTAAGTCAGAACTGTTCGCAGATACTCTGAAAGTACTTTCAGATGCTCTTGAGTCAGGAGGTAATACAGCAGAGCTGCTGGAGTCAAGTGCAGATGATATAAGGAGCTCTCTAGAGCTTAGAGAGGAAATACAGTCCAGTATCCGTATGTACGTCATGTTTATCCTTATGGCTGCAGTAGTTGGCGCACCAATCCTCTTCTCAATCACCGTATACATGTCCCAGACTACCAGTCAGATGTGGGAGCAGACCAATCTGCAGGATGCCAACCAGTTCGCATCAGGGGGAACCGGAGGTCTCTCCTTCTCACAGCCACAGGTAAACACAGAATTCCTGATCTTCTTCTCGATTGCTGCCCTCATAATATCCAACAGCTTTGCAGGAATGATAATTTCGCAGATCAAAAACGGAAACATACGTGAAGGTGCTAAATACATACCCTTCACAGTCACTATATCCGTAGCTATATTCCTGGGTGTTAAGACTGCTGTAACCACAGCTCTCGGATGAATAATATAAAGGAGCTAAACCTAGAATAAGACATGACCATGGACTATTTCAACCAGACCCGTAAAGGTCAGTCCGCAATTGAGTATCTGACCACTTACGGTTGGATGCTTTTGGTCGTCGCTATTGTAGGAGGAGCAATCTTCACAACAGTACAGGGACAGACAAATATCTCAAACTCGTCTGGTTTCTCTAACGCAGACGTGAGAATCTCCCAATTTGGAATGACTTCTGACGGGCTATCAGTTGAATTTAGGGCTGCTGCATCACAGGCAGTAACAATCAACCAAGTAAATATCACCGAAGAAGGTACTCCAACAAATGGGATGAACAGGACAGGGTTAAGCATAACCATTCCTGTCGGAGAAACCAAGACTGTCCAGTTCGATAACTTCACAGAGGGCAACACCCAAAGAACCTACAATGTTGACGTAGTTTACGACAGCGGCGGTATACCAGACCTAATAGTATCGGGTACAATCACAGGTACTATGACAACCAACTAGAATTAAATATCCTTTTTCTTTATTCTTATCTAGCTAATCCCGAAATCCCAAGTCTACTCGCGATACTATCACTCAACCGGAACCAAGGAATCATATTGCCCCGACCGTAACTGACACCTGCTACTTCCACTAGAGTGCCCGCGCCGTTGAAGTATTCATAGCCGACTGAGGATGTGGAGTTACTAGCTGATATTTCTGTCTCGTTGATGAAAGTGGCGACCGAGCCATTGTAATTTACAGTATTGTTCGCGAAGCGTTCCTCAACGCCAGGATATCCTGAGACAGCTAGGTAGCAGCTTTCTGAAATAATCTCTCTAAAGTGAGATCTGTATACTTCACCTTCGTGCACAATAAGAGGTTCAGAATCATCGATAGTACTGATATTTACGTTGGATGCATATACAGAGTTGTAGGAACCTGAAATACTTGACTGGCTGGTAACTATAGCTGCAAACCCATCCGTTTCTGATGTAGTGTAGTTCGAAGGATTAGATGTCACAAGCACCCTCTCTATAGGATCAGATATAGAGGCCATAGAAGGCTCAACAGCTGCTCTACCGTAGCCTGTTCCATTATAGTCAGAGGCAGAAATAGTTAGGGATTCTGAGATAGGAGAACTGAAGCCACACTTGTTGAAGCTAGCTTCGTAACCCCTGGAAACAAGATAAGGATCTCTAACACTAGTAATAGGCCTGGAAGTGTCAAAAGTAGAGTTAACTATAGTTTGCCTTTCCCTCCCATTATAATTTATACTCAGAGCTGTTTCCACTCTCAGCGTGAGATTGGAGATTTCCACCGATACCTGAGATAGTTGAGAGGAAAGTCTGAATCCTGAGTTTTCAGCCAAGGCCTCTGATCGAGACTCCCACTGATTAAAGGTATAATTAGATACTCTATCGCCATTGAAAGTACCGGATACAAACACATTCTCCGAGGCGTTCTCTACATTATCAACAACAATACTATTGGAGATAGAGTAGTTGGCGAGGTTTCGAAGCGCAGTCTGAGCGAACAGACCTTGATTCTGGCGCCACGATACCCGGTAACTGTCCAGTACATTACTCGATGCGTAGTCTGTATCCTGTTTCTCAAGGCCTCCAGGAACTGTTATCAGGCCGAGCATAACTACTGCTGCTACAAGAGCGAATGGAGTGTATGCGAGGCCTTTAATCCCAGACCACCACTTTAGCAGAGTTGTAAACAGTTTTAGAGGAGCTTCTGTAAGGGATAAATACTGTATGCGCTCTTATCTCCTCGGCGCCGGCCATAGTTGAAGTATTGTATACCAGCCTGTTGCCCGTACTGTTAGAGAGGTACAGCGAGGCCTCATAGCTGAACTGCTTTAAGTACTGTCTCGCAATATCACGGGATAGAGAAGTATCGCCTCGAGCATAGGTATTTCTGATTGCTACAATCACAGAGTCATTTAGGTCTTTATAGATTATAGAGTCATTCAGTTCGCCTACAGGCTGTTTAAGAGCGTTGATAGCACTGTTCTCTCCTTCGTCAACTGTTGGCCCCATGTTTTCTATTGCATAGGTTCTGAAGACCAGCAGTATCAATGCAGAGAGCACCATGAGTGCGAGCAGTGCGTCAAGGGAAAAGTAAAAGCCTTTAGATTTCAGCTCCATTCGGAATAAACCGCCTCCATTAATGCTATTTCCCCAGATTTATTTACAGCCACAGTTTCTCTCAAGGTAACTATATCACCGGACTGATTTATTTCCGAGCCTATAGTCATTTTCTGTCCCTTGAAACTTGCTACAGATCCATTATTCATGAATGTCAGGTTGTAGAAAGCGTTCTTGAACATTCTGTTCCTCCGGGTAGCACTTATATTCTTTAGATCCAGAAACTTGCCTGCATCGATATAACCAGACTCTTTCAGGCCAGGAACCATGACATTAGATTCATTCCAGTCACTTGGATAGCCCTGCGTTTCAAGTAATAGCGTCTTGGTTCTCTGAGCATTATTAACTAGGTCTTCTCTACCTTGGGAAAAATTGCTCTCCACCAGATTATTCCAGCTTATCATGAAGAAGAATAGTATAAATGAGAAGATGACTACGCTAGAGATGAAGTCTGGCAGGAATACCTGTCCTTTATCTTTCCTGGAAATAGACACTTCCATTGTTAACCACCTCATATCTTCCTCCTGATTTTATCTGGATAACGCGGCCTTCGTAATTGTTGAGAGACCTGACTACCTCTCCTCCTATCAATATTCTTGTCGTACCAGATTCAACTGTTATACTGTAGTCCTCCGAAGAGATCTGTAGAGGAAGTCTGACGTTGAAAGAGGTATTTTTCTTCGTAAGGGCATATTCTGCAATATACGAAACCCTAGAGGCAAGTTCTTCGGCCTCTCTTTCCTCCTCGGTCTGAAGATAATTCGCCTGTTTATCCTGCAGAACACCCATCAGAACTGCGGATACGAAAAGCGTGAAGGAAAGATATGCGATAAACTCTACGCTTACCTGGCCTTTCATCCAACCACCGACACATTAATCTGGTCTTTCCAGAGTTGGACTGCTACCTTCGGCTTGCCTTCTCCTTCCAGTTCGCTCGCGTTCTGCAGGACCACTCTCCTGTCAAAGATCCTGCTCCTGTTAGTCATTTCACCCCTCTGCTGTACATTAAATATTATAGCAGACCTGTCCGCAAACTGCTTTGACCGTACATCAACTACACTAGAAGGGATGTCAACCCGGAAAGTAGTTTTAGTGGGGGCAGAGTACTTTGAAACAAAATTAACGCCGCTCTCAATTTTATCAAGAGAACTTTCAACCCTTAGAAGCTTTGAACCAGTCTGGAGATCAAGTACAGCATCCTGGGAGGTCAATATAAACGGGGATGCAAGAACCATGGCCATACCTATAACCATGATCAACTCGATAGAGGACTGGCCTTTCATCATTAAAGAAGTACTTTATTTCCAAGTTTAAAATCCTAAACCACCAAATACCAATACATGACAACTCTTGAACAGGGCCAGAAAGCGCCAAGATTTGAACTTGAAGACTACCAGGGCCAGACAGTTGCTCTCTCCGACCTCGATAACTACGATGGAGTGCTGGTAATATTCATGTGCAACCACTGTCCATATGTACAGGCCGAGGTACCGGAGATCAAGAAACTGAACGATGAGTTCTCTTCTATCGCAATCGTCGGTATCAACCCCAATGCAGAGACTCATCCAATGGACTCCGAGAAGAAAATGCCGGAGTTCGTCGAGGAGAAAGGCCTTGACTCTCCGCACTTCTACTACCTTTCAGACCCTGATCAGGAAGTTGCCAAAGAGTTCGGAGCCGAATGCACACCCGACCCATTCCTCTTAGACATGCGCCACCGGCTTTTCTACCACAGCAAACTCAACGACAAGGCCGGCCCGGACGACGAAGTCGAAGACAGGTATATGAAAGAAGCAATACAGAAAATGCTGAAAAAACAGGATCCACCAGAGGCCCACGAAGAACCTGTAGGATGCTCAATCAAGTGGAAAGAATAAAGAAAAAGTGTTCTCAGCCAAGGAAGTTGAGGCAGGGAATAAAATATTCGGGCATTAATAGAGGTACTAGGCGATTGAAAAATGGATTATACTATTGAGCCGTCGGCGGAGAATTTTCGTGAGGTCCGTGATACTGTAGAAGGTATTTTGCAGACCTGTAGCGCGGTTCTCTCCAAGGATTCTGATTTGAAGGTAAACCTGAGCTGGGGCGACAGCAACAGCCCCAATGTTTTCTCTGAGGACGAGGCCCGGATTAATGTCTCTGTTGGAGAGGGCTGGAAGGAAGAACTTAAGCAGACGGTTGCTCAGGCATATGCCCAGTCCTGGTTCCTGGAGTACAAGTCTAACTCCTATCACTGGGAGGAGCTGTTGATGCTGGGTCATTCTCTGCGTTTCGCGGAGAACATCACTGAGAAGCAGCCGGAACTTGATCCAAAAGATGAAGTTGCCGAGAACTGGCCTGTTCTGCGCGAAGAAGTTCAGCTATCTCTTGTAGAGGAAACTGAGGAGATGAGTTACTACGGCTTCAGTCTGGCCTATTACCTGGCTGAGGAGCTGGAAGAGGTTCACGGCCTGAAAAACTTCCCTGAGCTGACTATGTCAGATCTGCTGGATGCTGGAGACCGTATTTTCAGAGATTAGAGGCATAGCTGGTTTTTCAGCGGATCGCAAGCTCTACCGAAGATTAGAAAAGGTTAAGCATCTATAATAGGAATGCTTCGAGCAGTTTGAGAACGAGGTGTTTTAACAAAATGCAGTTTGATGACTTCGTGGGCGAGGTTCAGAATCGTTTGGAACAGGGTTCAAAAGCAGAAGCAGTTCGGTCAAGCCGTGCAGTGCTGACAACTATAGGAGAGTACCTGCAGGAAGGAGAAGACGAGGATCTGGCTGGAAGCCTTCCAATGGAGATAGATTTCTATGTTTTGAACGCGGAAAGCGGCCAGCGCATGGACTGGTCGGAGTTTGTTGAAAGAGTCAGCGCCAGAGAAGATGGACTGGATGAGGCCGATGCAGCATACCATGCCAGAGAGATAGTGGACTTCCTTCAGGAGATAGTTCCTGGCGGTGAGTTCCAGGATCTGAGAGATAACTTCGAGCCAGAGGTAGAGCAGGAGTTGTTCGAACTGGTAGATCAGAGAGGTCGGTGAGTAACTGATGACCCGAATTAAAGAAGTGGACGACAGCATCGATCCTGAAGGGTTCACTCTTGTAGAGGGTTTTCCTGGTACAGGCCTTGTAGCCAAGATCTCCGCTGACTACATCAAGGATCATCTGGATATGGATCTTTACGCAGAGGTTTACAGCGAGGAAATACCGAGTATCTCTGTCTTTGAGCAGGGAAGCAGAAATCTGAAGCCTGCTGTCTGTATATACGCTGATCCAGAGAATGAGTTACTGGTTCTCAAGTGTGATGCCCCTGTCTCTGCGAAGGCAGATGGTTTTATCTCCGGACTGACAGACTGGATTGATGGAAACAACATCACCCCTATCTACCAGCTCGGAATCCCTTCCAGAAGCGACGAGAAAAAAGTTTTCGGAGTTTCCATCGGCGATGCTGAGAAAGAATTGGATGCAGCAGAAGTACCTAAGCCTGAGACTGTAGGAGGTATTTCAGGGCCAACGGGAGCAGTACTTGAGCGTTCTCAGGAAGAAGAGATTTCGAGTATAGGATTGACTGTTAGCTGTGCTGAACAGCTTCCGGATCCTGAAGCCGCCCGGACTCTTATTGAAGAAGCTATTGAACCGATAACAGGTATAGATCTTGATACCCAGCAGTTAGCTGAAACCGCCGAGCAGATAAAGGAGCAGAAGAAGAAGCTGGCGGAGAAAATGCAGCAGGCCCAGCGAGATGAAACCAGTCAGGCCTACCCAGAAGAGCTATACAAGTAACAAACCTTTCCTGCTCTCTTCTTTTTTATACAACTGTCACTGGCACGTCAGTCGTTCTCAGGACTTTGTCAGCAGTACTTCCAAGCAGAAGATTATCAATGCCAGTATTTCCTGTAGAACCTATAATTATGCCGTCAATATCATGCTCTTCGACGTAATCAGCTATCTCCTCATGCGGCACGCCATGTACTACATCAGCTTTCACATCAAGGCCTTCCTCTTCGGCCTCTTCCTGCTGATCCTCCACCATTTCAATCCTGGCCTTCTCCAGCTGGTTAACTGCTGAAGGAGCCATTCCATTGAGGTTGTCGTTTCTCTGATCTATGACGTTCACTATATGTAGTTCGGCGCTGTGGGTTTCGGCGACAGTCTCAGCCATCTCAAGCGCTTTCTCAGAACGGTCGCTGCCATCCGTAGGCACCAGAATTTTATCGTACATAGACCCTATTTACCGCAGGAATCTTTTAGGCCTTTTTACTATATCTGCGAAAGAACTTCATCCCTGAACCTTCCCTCATCCAACTCCTCAACACCTTCCTCCTCAGCTGCTTCCATCTTCGACTCGCCAGGATTCTCCCCTACCACAAGATAATCAGTCTCGGAGCTTACAGAAGAGGTAACATCAGCGCCGTGCCTCTCAAGCAACTCTATCAACTCTTCTCTAGTATATCCCTCTATCGAGCCTGTGATTACCAGTTTAAGGCCTTCAAGTTCCTCTCCTACCTCTTCCCTCTGCGGATTTACTCCTTCATCCAGAAGATCCTTGACAAGTTCCTTTCCTGCGCCGTCGAAGAAGGATACGATGTTTTCCGCTACTTCAGGCCCTATGTCCTCTATCTCCTTCAGATCTTCCTCTGAGGCCTTCATGAGTTCTTCCAGCCTAAATTCTTTGGAAAGATCTCTAGCCGTCTCTTTCCCTACATGCCGGATTCCTAACGCTGTGAGGAAACTCGCCAGGTCTATGTTTTTTGAGGCCCCGATTTCCTCCAACAGGTTGTTTGCTGATTTCTCCGCAAACTTCTCCAGCTCGAGTAAATCTTGTTTTTCAAGTCTGTAGAGGTCAGGTATTCCCTCTATTAGGCCTTGTTCTACCAGTTGTTCGGCGACTTTTTCTCCAAGGCCTTCTATGTCCATTGCTTCTTCTGAGGCGAAGTACTGGAGTTTTCTTTTGAGCTGTGCGGGGCATGCGAGGCCTCCTGTACAGAAGTGGTGTTCTTTTTCTCCTACTACTTCTGAACCACATACAGGACAGGTTTCAGGCATTTCAAATACCTCTTTCCCTTCCTCTATGACTTCCTGTATCTGTGGTATGACATCTCCTGCGCGCTCGACTTTTACTCTTGCTCCTTCGGATATTCCGAGTTTCTGGGCCTGTTTCTCGTTATGTAAACTTGCTCTAGAGATCGTTACGCCTTTGACATCTACTGGTTCGAGAAGTGCTACTGGCGTGAGTTTTCCTGTACGGCCTACCTGTACGGCGATGTCTCTAACCTTTGTTGTGCCTGTTTTTGCTGGGAATTTGTAGGCGAAGGCCCAGCGAGGATGAGTAGCTGTAAAGCCCAATTTATCCCTTTTATCGAAATCATTGACCTTTGCAACTACTCCATCTATATCATAGTTCAGGTCTTCTCTGCGCTCCATCATGTCGTTCCTGTACTCGATGAACTCATCTATATCGTTAACCAGCTGGTTGTATTCGTTTACTTTGAGGCCTACTTTCTCCATTAAATCCATGGCTTCTTTCTGTGTCTGTGGATCTGCTGATGTCTCCATTATATCGTAGAAGAATACGTCCATAGGCCTGTCTGCCACTACACTTGGGTCTAGCTGGCGGACTGTACCAGCTGCTGCATTTCTCGGGTTAGCGAACGGTTCTTTTCCTTTCTCTACTCTTTCCTTGTTCAGTTCCTGGAAACCGTCTCTTGGCATGTAAACCTCTCCTCTGACAACCAGTAGATCAGGTGCTTGATGCAGTTTGAGAGGTACTGAGTTGATGGTTCTGGCATTCTGAGTTATATCATCGCCTTCTACCCCGTTTCCACGGGTTACTGCAGCCTCTAACTCGCCGTCTCTGTACACGAACTCGACTGAAAGGCCGTCAAACTTCGGCTCTAAATGGTACTGGGCCTCTTCGACTCCTTCCCTTACTCTATCAGCAAATTCTCTTACTTCTTCCTCCTCTTCTGAGGAATCCAGGCTCAGCATCTCGGTTACATGTTCTCTGGTCTCTAACTCATCTACGGGTTCGCCACCAACTCTTTGAGTAGGAGAGTTCTCGGTCTGAAGGTTGAACTCTTTTTCCAGTTTTTCTAATCTATCAAAAAGCTGGTCGTAGGCCTTATCTGAGATGACAGGGTTGCTCTGCACGTAGTATCTGTAGTCGTGGTACTCTACAGCTTCTCGGAGAAGCTCTACCTGTTGTTCAGCTTCCTCCTCCGTCATCTCCTCTATGTCTTTGAACTCGAGTTCCAGGTCCCGGATGTAGGGGTTGTCTTCGGGCTCTTTCATCTAACCACGGAAGTAGTCCAGGAGGTCTTCCAGGTTTTCTGTATTGATTATGTTTTCTTTCTCGCACCAGCCGCGGCGGGCCTGTGATACTCCCAGGTGCAGTAGTTCCATCTCTGAGGTGGAGTGTGCGTCTGTTGAGATAACGTACTTTACTTTATCGCGGTATTCCTTTACATTGGCCCAGTCCAGGTCAAGTCTTGCCGGCTGCGAATTGATTTCCAACGCCACATCTTCCTCCGAGGCCTTCTCTACAACTCTGTCGAGATCCAGATCAAGTGGCTCTCTCTCATTGATCTTCCTGTTCTGTGGATGTGCAATGATATCAACAGGGTAATCCTCCATAACCCAGATGAGATCTTCCGTAGGATTTTCTGTAGGGTTATGCATCGCTACAACAACAAGATCGAACTCTCCGCAGGCCTCTTTCGAGACATCAAGGCCTTCATCTGTTATATTTGCTTCAATCCCGTGGAGAACTTCTACATCGTACTTTTCGTTTATTTCTTTGATTTCTTCTCTCTGTTCATCTATTTCGTCTTCTTCCAGGCCGTTTGCGATCTGCAGGGAAGGCCCATGATCTGTAATCAGTATGTATTCGTGGCCTAGTTCTTCCGCTTTCTCCGCCAGTTCCTCTATACTGTCTCTGCCGTCGCTGTACTTTGAGTGCATCTGAAGATCTCCTTTAACCTCTTCTCGCTCCACAAGATCCGGTAAGTTTTCTTTCTGGGCGGCTTCTACTTCTCCAGTATCTTCCCTCAGTTCTGGTTCTATGTAGTTCATCTGCAGCTTGTTGTAGATTCCTTCCTCAGTTTCTCCAGCGAGCTTGTTTTCATCGGAGTCGAAGAGGCCGTATTCATTCAGTTTCCAGTCTTTCCTGGTTGCGATTGTTCTTACCGTTACGTTGTGGTCTTTGGATCCGGTGAAGTACTGTAGAGCTGCGCCGTAGCTTTCATCATCAACTATTCTTAGATCTACCTGTAGGCCTCCGGAAACCTTTATTGAGGACTTGGTCTCTCCTTCTACCATTACTTCTTTTACATCACTTCCAGAGGTGAAATCCTCCATTGCCTCCATTGCGTCATCTGCTGTCGCAAGGATATCAATATCTCCTACTGTAGGCCTTCTCCTGCGGAATGATCCAACTATGGTCACTCTATTGTATTTTTCAGACTCTTCCATTTCTTCCCTGAGGTTCTGGGCGATCGGGAAGGCCTTTCCTATAAGCATCCTTTCCTGACCTTCTTTTGCCTGTTCTATGTGCCCCAGGATCTTCCCCTGTGATTTTTTCCCGAAATCCTCTACCTCTTCTATCTTTCCTTCTTCCGCCGCTTGCTCAAGTTCATCGAGATCAGTAACTTCGAGAGCTTTGTACAGTTTCTTCACTCTTTTCGGTCCCAGGCTTTCGACAGAGGTTAAGGCCTCTATATCTACAGGCAGTTCCTCTCTCAGCTGCTGATAGTACTCCATTTCCCCGGTATCCAGGTATTCTGCGATCTTCTTGGCTATATTTTCTCCTACGCCATCAATTTCCTCGAGCTCTCCCCTCTCATGGATGTCTTCTATACTTTCTGATAGGGCCTCGATGTTCCTGGCTGCTCTCCTGTATGCCCGCGGCTTCCATTCAACTTCCTGCATCTCGAGGTAGTCAGCTATTTCGTACAGTTTGTCAGCTACTTCTTTGTTTTTCATTCCTGGAAGCACCTCTCAGTTTAAGGGTTAAACATCTTGCCCTCCAGTTCTTACTTACAACTCCAGTCTTTTCAAAAAACCTCAGAAAACGCGAAAAGGTAGAAATATGAGCGATAAAGCAGTTCTAGTCGGCAGATTCCAGCCCTTTCACCAGGGCCACAGAGAAGTAGTTGAGGAATACATAGATGAGCACGAACTAGCTATCGCTATCGGCAGTGCCAACGAGGAAGGCTCCGAGGAAAACCCTCTTAGCTTCGAGGAGAGAAAAGAAATCATCAGAGCCTGCTACCCTGAAATAGAGGTGGTTGGCCTGGAAGACTTTGATGAGGACGAGGAAGGCAACTTCAGATGGCTGAAGGAATTGAAGGAAAATACTTCTGCTGAGAAAGTTATTTCCCAGAATAACCTTGTCAAGAGACTGGTTCGAGAAGACGGCGAGCTGGAGCTTGTAGAACAGGATATGCATGAGCCCAGCATCTACTCAGGGACCGAGGTACGGAGGAGGATAAAGTCCGGCGAGGAATGGAGATATCTTGTACCTGGATGTGCAGAGGACAGAATCGCCGAAAAGATCGAGAAGATAAAGGAGTCCGGAATACAGTACGAGTTCGAGCCAGGATGGGAGCCTAAGAACTCCTACCACGACACATACGAAAAATAGTCACTCTTTAAGAACTGCAGGGATAAAATCCAGCAGATCAGTAGCTACAAGGCCATTACCGTGCTCTTCAAAGACTTTTTCTCCAGCACGGCCATTTACATAGGCAGCCAATCTTGAGGCCTCTACATCAGCAAGGTCTTGAGACCTGAAACCAGCAACTAGCCCCGCCAGTACATCACCTGTTCCTCCAACAGTCATTCCTGCGCAGCCAGTGTCGTTCTCGAAAACAGTTTCCTCGGAGAAAACTTTATCGACCTCTCCTTTCAGAAGCACGGTACTACCTGTTTCAGCTGCAAAGTCTTTCTCTGAACCGTACTCCTGTCTTATTGCCTCTGCTTCTCCAGAATGAGGAGTAAAAATATTATCCGTGAACTCGAGCAACGGCTCTATAGCTGCTGCATCCACAACAAGTCTTCCTGCCTCCTCGGCGAACTCCTTGAGAGTTACAGGATCGAAATCTACCAGTCCAGCCCCTACAACAGTTGTATCGGCCCATTCTTCAAGCTCCCAGGCCTTCCTAAGAGATCCTTCATCGAAAGTTTCTCCATAGCTCTCCACAATCAGGTTTTCAGAGAAACCCTGTACTACAGGTTTTGCATCTTCCGAGGTCAGAACCTTCACGAGGTCGGCTCCTGATCTGAGAGCGGCCTGAGCTGCAAGAGCTGGTGCACCAGTGTACTTCTCACTGCCTCCTATCACGAGTACCTTGCCGTTCTGACCCTTATGAGATCCTGAATCTCTATGAATTTTCTGCAGAAGCTGTTCCATAAACACGTATTATTTACAGTTCTCTGCTGAAAAAGCTGTACCAGTCTTCAAGTAATTCTTTTTATTCAGGCTGGAGAAATTGTGTTACGTGATATTATGGTAAAAGTCGTTGTAAACGGAATAGGTACTATCGGCAAGAGAGTTGCCGAGGCCGTCAGAAAACAGGAAGACATGCAGCTTTACGGTATTGCAGATGTCTCTCCATCAGGACAGTTAAAAGATGAATTAAGCGAGGAAGGAGGCCTTCATGGAACCCCGCTCTATGCATCCAATCAGGACGGGCTTGAAAACCTGTCAGATGCTGGAATGCATGTAGAAGGCCTGTTGGAGGAGGAAGTCGATGAAATAGATGTAGTAGTTGACTGCACCCCTTCAGGAGTCGACCAGATGAACAAGGAAAACCTGTACGAGCCGAACAATATCAAGGCGATCTTCGAGGGCGGAGCCGACTCTGAAATAGCACCAGTATCCTTTAACGCAGATGCCAACTACGACGAGGCCCGCGGAGAGGACTTTGTAAGAGTTGTATCCTGCAACACCACTTCACTCTCCAGGACCATGGATGCAGTTGAATCAAGCTTTGAGATAGAGAAAGCAACTGCGAATCTGGTCAGAAGAGGGGGCGACATCCCTCAGGACTCCAGAGGCCCTATCAACTCCACAATCCCAGTTACAGAGGTTCCTTCACACCACGGGCCTGATGTACAGGAAGTGATGCCGGATTTAGATATCAAGACGCTGGCTGTGAAAGTTCCTACGACGTACGGCCACGTGCATATGGTGACAGCGGAGCTGGAGAGCAATCCTTCAGAAGAAGATGTGAAAGCTGCATTCAGAGAGCAGCCTCGTGTCGAAGTTCTCAGCGCGGGCGAAGGATATGACTCTACCGCGAAGATCCACGAGAAGATGAGGGATCTGGGCCGGAAGAGAAGCGATATGCAGGAGGCCGCTGTCTGGGAGGAAACCATTACTGTAGAGGACGGCACCCTGTACTGGATCCACATGGTGCATCAGGAGGCAATTGTGGTACCCGAGAACATCGATGCTATCCGGGCCATGTTCGAGACGGAGGACCAGGAGACTAGTATCGAGATGACCAACGACTCGATGGGTATCGAGTAGTCCTATTCACCTTTCCTATTTTATTTCTCATCTATCTATTCTGAACTGTGGACAGGAAAATCTTGATGCTTGGCTGGGGATTCCCTCCGAAGATAGAGGGCGGTCTTGACATACATGTAGCACATCTATTCGAGGAGCTGCGGAAGAAGGATATCGATGTAGATCTGGCGCTGCCAGAGGAGTACGCACCAGCCATGAATGATGTTACCGCGCTGGAGACAGAGTCAGAGCATATTCTGCCGCAGTCACGGGAGATCTCCTCAAAGGTTGCAGAACTGGCCAAGGACTACGATATAGTTCATACCCACGACTGGTTTGGAAGCGAGGCCGGTCTCAAGTCAAAGAAGTACTCGGGCGTGAAATGGGTTTCGACCCTGCACTCACTAAGCAGCCAGAGATCAAGGAGCACAAATGAGGAAGGCCTGAAGCTGGAGAGAGCGGCAGCAGAGAAATCTGACACCCTGATAACTGTGAGCAACAAGCTAGCTGAAGAGGTTAAATCAGAGTTCAACACTTCGGCCCAGGTAATCCACAACGGATTCTCAAGCAAGAAGAAAAAAGGTAGAGACATGAAAGAAGAACTAGGAATAGAAAACAACATGATTTTCTTTGTAGGCCGGCATGCAGAGCAAAAAGGTCTCGAACACCTGCTATATGGATTTAAGAAGTTCTTGGAGGAGGAAGACGGAGTGCTTGTGCTTGGAGGCGAAGGCCACATGAGTGAAGCGCTACAGGACTTCGCAGAGATACTTGGTATAGATGAAAAAGTACTGTTCCCTGGCTTTATCCCTGAAGGAGATCTAGGAGACTACTACAGTTCTGCAGATGTATTTGTCTCCCCTTCGCTGAACGAACCTTTCGGACTTACTCTTACCGAGGCCCTAGAGCACCAGACTCCTGTAGTTGCTGCTGAAAGCGGGGCTGAAGAGATACTGCCCGACAATACTATCATCAAAGTCGAGCCTGACTCCAGCGAGATAAGTGCGGGTATTTCAGAGGCCTTAGATAAAGAGATCAGCAGTATAGAGGGCCGGAGCTGGGAAGAAGTTGCAGAGGAAACACTCGAAGTTTACAGGGATCTGTAGCAAATCTATCCCAGTATTTCGAAATCCGATATTTCGCCTTCATGCACCAACTGATAGCCGAAATCAGTGCTTCTGAGGCCTTCATAGCTTTCAGCATAGTAACTTGTATTGTTATCTGATTCTTCAGGCAGGTAGATCCTCTCTTCTTCGCCTTCTACCGCTACCGCTATCTTCCTGTCGGTGTGAATGTCGATCTGGCTTCCTTTCTCTGTTTCCTGTATCCGGACATCCATAAGAAGTTATACTTCACGGCAGTTTTTAACGACCGTGGCCGATTTAAACGAGGTTAAAGAAAACCTTTCTATGACAGATCTAACCCTTTCATTCGAAGTGCATCAGCCTCACAGATTGAGGATCGACGGAGTAAAAGAGGATGCAGAAGACCTCTACGACAGGTATTTCGATGACGAAATGAATGAGCACTTCTTCAAGGATGTGGCCGAGAACTGCTACTTTCCTGCAACCGAGAGGCTTTTGAGGGCGGCCAGAGAGCTGGAAGGTACAGAAAACGAGCTGGTTGTGAACTTCTCGATCTCCAGCTCCTGGATCGAACAGGCAGAGAAATATCACCCGGAACTGATCGACATGCTGAACAAGTTCCCTGAGGACAGCATAGATTTCATCGGGCAGGCCCACTACCACAGCCTTGCAGGCCTTTTCTTCGACAAAGAGGAGTTCAGGTGGCAGATCAACAGGCACCGCGACATCATTGAGGAGAAGTTCGGCGTAAGGCCTCAGGTCATGACCAACACCGAGCTAATCTACCACAACGAGATAGGTAAAGTTGCCGCAGAGGAAGGCTACGAAGGCATTTTTACGGAGGGCGCTGAAAGAATACTGGGCTGGAGATCTCCTAACCACGCGTACACTCAGCCAGATTTCATGGATGGAGAGAAAACCAGCATCTTGCTGAGAAACCGTGAGCTTACAGACGATGTTGGCTACCGTTTCTCTGCGGAGTGGTGGAGCGAATACCCGCTGACCGCTGACAAATACGCAGCCTGGCTTGACGAAGAGGAAGGCGACATGATCAACCTGTTCATGGACTACGAAACATTTGGAGAGCATCACTGGGAGGGAACCGGAATACTGTGGTTCCTGGAAGATCTGCCGCATGAGGTAGCAGATAGGGAGGACCTTCAGTTCAGGAAAGTGCGCGAAGTAGCTGAGAAAGAACCTGTCGGCGAGTTCGATGCCTTCGAATACAACACCGTTTCCTGGGCCGACCAGGAGATGGACGCCTCCGCCTGGCTTGGAAACCCTATGCAGAAGATGCTCTTCGAAAAACTTCAGGAACTTGAGGACAAAGTAAAAGATCTTGACGATCCCGAAGTCAAGGATGTCTGGAGAAAATTCCTCACCTCCGATCATCTGCACCATATCGCGACAAAAACCATGGACGACGGTTCAGTGCATAACTACTTCTCATACTTCGATCACCCACACCAAGGTTTCGCAGTTATCACAGAACACATAATGGATTTCCAGCAGCAGGTCGAGAAAAAGTTAAGAGAGTAGCTTATTATCCTAGTTAGTCTCTAGAATCATTCAAAAATATTTGATTATTATCGAAACCTTCCTCTGGAAACAAATCTCCATATAACTCCACATAACTATCCACTTTCTCCTTAAATTCTTCGTTGTTACCTGATTCAGCGCTTACTTCCCAGTTCTTCGCCCAGTTTATGATATCATTCAGCAATATTGCTCGCTCTTTGAATTCAGCTACAGAAAATATCTCTTCTTTTCTCACTTCCATCTTGTCAGCGTAATCCCGAAGAGTCTCTTTATAGAAGTCTCTATCTAGACCTTCGTGTATATACATGAATACTATTTCTCCCTCAGGATTATTGTTTAGACCAGCTCTCTCCCAGTCAATTAACCGGGGATCTTGAGGCGAACCGATAAGAGAGCTCGAGATATCTCCATGAACGAACCCAGTTCTTCCCGACGGAATTTTCCCAGCCTCCTTCTTCACTGCTTCAAGCTGTTCGGAGATCCAGTCCATGAAGTCAGAAGAGAATTTATTTCCCTCAATATCTTCGTACCGCTGTACCCCAAACTGCTCAACATCTTCTTCCGGAGTATTAGTGTTTCTCAGTATATCTTCAGGAATCTTTCTCTGCAGTGCTTCAGTGTCTAAAGAGTGAATATCAGCAAAGATCTGTGCCAGTCTTTCCGGAGGCAGTTCTTGAGGATCAATAACATCTCCCTCTATATACTCTATGAGTTCAGTTTCTTTTTCCGAGAAGTATCTTACAGGTTCAGGAGAATAACCAAAGTTCAAGCATTCAAGAGCCTCTAGTACCCTGTACTCTATTTCTAGTCTATTCTCCTCTTCAATATCAGGCCGGTTACAGCGGTAGACAAAATAGTCCCCATCTATTTCGACAGTGAAGTTCCAGTTGCTGTAGCCTGTCTTCCTATCGAGAACCGAAATATTTCCATCAAACTGTTCTTCGAGATAAAACTTAACCTCTTCTTGCTTAACCATGAAAAATTCGCCTTCTCGAAAAAGAAATTTAGTTGGGAAACTTATTAACTTGCCGAGAGCAGTTGTAGTTGATATCCAGCAAGTTAAGCTCTATTAAGGAGATTGAATAGGTAAGATGAATTTAGAGATGGCAAAATTCTATTAAGCGCTATTTACTAGCATAGTATTGAAAAATCTAGAAATAAAAAATCTGGCTTAGACAAATTAGACGTGACAACAGAGAAACATCAGATAGAGGTTGAAAACGGAGAAGAAATCTCCGCAGTACACCACAAATCAGATTCTGACAAATGGATTTTCTTCTGCCATGGATTCGGAAGCAACAAGGAAGGTAGCTATGAGGCCCGTGCTGAGAGAGCTGTTGAAGAAGGATTTAACGCGGCAAGATTTGATTTCAGAGGTAACGGTGAGAGCGATGGCTGTTTCAAGGAACAGTTCCTTAGCGACAAAATAGATGATCTCAAGGCCTGTGTTGAGTATTTTGATCCGGACAGAGTTCTTCTCTTCGGTATGAGCTTCGGTGGGAAAGTGGTATTCCACGCGGCCAGAGATGTGGATGCTGAGGTCGTTGTCGGCAAGTCTCCGGTAACCTACAACTCTGTGATGGATAAGTTCCGGGAGGCCGTTGAGGAGAATGGAGAGTTCACGTTGTTCGAAGATAAAACAATTACAGCAGATTTCTACACAGATCTAGATACTTACGACTTCCGTGAAGCAGTTGAAGGCCTCGACGTTCCAGTAGCTATTTTCCATGGCGGTGCCGATACCACAGTTCACTTCGAGAACTCTGCCAAGGCTGTTAAAGAGTTAGATGGCGAAGCCCTGCTTTACAAGCTGAAAGGTGAGAAGCACTCTCTAAGCGATGATGGAGAAGCAAAGATGCAGGACATGATGTTCTCCTGGCTAGAGAACCTTTAATTTATCTAAGCGCATCCTGGTAGATGCCAGTTGTCCAGGCAGAGATCTGCTCCCACTGGAAGTTCTCTTCGACTCTTTCACGGGCGTTGTCGCCCATCCAGTTGTTCCATCCAGGATCTTCCAGCGCGCGGTTGACCTGGTGAGCAATCGAGTTAGGGTCAGCAGGATAGGAGTGAAGGCCCGTGTATTCATGAACGATTGTATCTTTCATTCCGCCTACGTAGCTGCCGACAGTCATTGTTTCAGATGCCGCAGCTTCCAGAGGCACGATACCGAACGGTTCGTAGACGCTCGGCGTCACCATCATTTCAGCATGCTTCATAAGGCCTAGAAGCTCTCTATCAGATACGTAGCCTGGGAAATGTACTTTGTCGCCCATCTTTGACTTGGCCATATCCCTGTAGTACTCTGTTGCACCGCTGCCACACATGACAAACTTGGCCTCCTCGTACTGATCCGTTATCTGCGGCATGGCCTCTATAAGATGGCCTGGGCCTTTCTGAGGATACATGCGGCCTACGAAAAGAACTATTTTCTCCCAGTCCAGCGCGTAATCATTGTGATTTATACTGTGAGAATGGTTGTCAAACTTCTCAAGATCGACGCCATTCGGAATATAGTTTATCTTGTTCTCCGGAACATCGTAAAGATGTTTAACCTCTTCAGAGAACTCTCTTCCAACAGTTATCACCTGAGAGGCCTCATAGGTACCGTACCACTCCAGATTGTGAATAGTCTCCTGATACTCCGAGTCCCTGCCGTCACGGCCTTCCTGTGTGGAGTGAACTGTGAAAACCATCGGAAGATTCAGAGTCTTCTTGATACCTGTAGCGCCAGGAACCGCCATCCAGTCATGCGCATGCACCAAGTCGAAATCCTTCTTCTTGCTCAGCTCGATGGCTTTTTTCTCCATCTGGTGGCCTAGATGCATCGCCCAGGAGATTGTATCGCTGGCAGAGTCCGTCGCCGGAACCCTGTGAATCTCGACGCCATCACGGTACTCAGATTCCTCTGTGTCTCCATACGAAATAACTACGGGATCGTGTCCTTGCGAGGCCATGGTAGTGGCTAGGTCTTCGCAGTGAGCTGCTATACCTCCTGCCTTATACGGCGGGTACTCCCATGTGATAAATAAAGGCCTCATATGTATCTAGTTCTCCTGAACCGCTTTTTCCTCTTGTTTAACTATTTGCTTGTATTCGTTTAAAATTCTTGACTGCCAGTCATGGCTGTAAGGGTCTACAGCCTTCAGCTTTTCCTCTGGGACATCTAAGTCGAATAAAACCGAGTTCTTGGTATCTTCTTTTGTTACAAACACCTTGTCGGCCTCGAAGGTTCCCTGCCACTCCAGCTCAGAGATAAGCTCTGCATGATCTCCTTCAAAACCTCTCTCATTTTCAGTCGAGTGAATGGTAACTGCCAGGGGAAGCTCAAGATGTTTCTGCAGAGATACCCCTCCAGGAACTGTAATCCAGTCGTTGCAGTGTATAATATCATAATTCTCTGCCTCTATAATCTCTCTGGCCCTGTTCTTCAACTCGTTGTTCATCATCATAGCCCAGTTGTAAATATTGTCACCTTCAAAAGGCAGAGGCACTTTCTGAACATCCACTCTATCATCGACGTGATACTCGGCCATATCATCGAAGGAAACTATAGTTGCTTGATGGCCCTGATCAACAAGATATTCTGCCAGGTTCTTACAGTACTCTGACACACCTTCTCCATCTCTAAACTCTTTGGCAAGCAGAAGTACTTTCATTACTTGAACCTCATCTGGAAACCTTTTTCCTTGCTTTTCTCCACGTCTGGCTGACTGTAAGGATCAACGCCGCGCAGCTCTGCCGAGTAGACAGCAAGATACTGCAGGAACGCCATTAACCTGCCGACATTCCTGTAATCTACACTTTCAGCTGAAAGAACAGTGAAAGGCCTTTCTTCATCCTGGAGAGCATGCTTCACTCCGGTGTACTCGGATTCAAGTGCTGACCCGAACGTCTCTCCATCCAGCTCTCCAAGATCGCGGCCTCTGAGATCTATATCCTGTAAATTCTCAGGTACTTCGAGTTTGCTGTGCCTGTGCGCGTTGCTCTTGACGAAAAGAGGCACAATATCTCTTTCCCCGCCGAAAAGCCTCTGATTGGTGTGATGCTGGTACTCCGGGCCTAGATCTCCAAATACGGACTGTCCCTCTCCCTCTTTGCACACTGTCTCGTGCATTAGCTGTACAGTCAAGGGGTAGAACCCGAAGAGTCTTGTGGTATAGAAAGGTGTAAGTATCTGGTCGTATCCTTCTTTTTCTGCGCTGTAAAGCGATTGTGCCAGTTTCCATGCAGGGTTAGGTCCCTGGTTGAACTTATCGTATATTTCTTCCCCTCCTGCTCTTACTTCATCTACATCTATGCCGCATACTGCTGCAGGCATCAGGGCGGTTTCTGTAAGGCCCGAAAACCGTCCTCCTACATCCTTGTGCTCTATCCATTCATAGTCGTTTCTATCAACTACTTCTCGGAGAGTTCCATCGTTATCGGATGTTACTGCGAACACAGGATAGTCTCTTTCTATGAAATACAGCAGCGATTCAAGCACACTTGTTGTTCTGCCGGATTTGCTTATCGGCATGACCAGTGTGTTTTCGCTGTCAGTACTGGAGGCCACACGATGCAGGTAGTCTGGCTCCTGAGTTGTCACCATATGGACATCGATCTCAACCTCATCGATGAAAGCATAGTATAGAGCTCGGAAAGAGGTTATTGAGCCACCGTTACCTATTACAACCAGGCTTTCGCAGTCCTGTCTTTCGGCCTTCTCAAGAATCTCATCTATATCAGGCTCTACCTCAGAGAACCCAGGTTTATCTACGTCGGAAAATTCTGTATCTACCTCTCTGTCTATATTCTGTATCTCAAGTCCCAGGCTCATTGATGGTTTCTCACCGCTTCTTTATGGGCCTCTAGATAGTTCTCTCCGAGTTTCTCCCAAGAAGTCATCTGCGCAAGCTTCCTGGCATTATGCTTCCTCTCCGTTATCTCTGTCTTCGAGTACTCGGTTAGTTCCTGTATCATATCTGCAAGGTTCTGTGCGGCCTCTTCGTCAGAGAAGTTCTGCCTTCTGAGAACCTTTATTCCTTTGCGCTCCCCTTCTTCAGTATTATCCATCAGGAAGTGGCCGAAACCAGCCATATCAGTTGTTATAGACATTGCACCGTTGGCCGCTGTTTCCACAGGCGTGTAACCCCATGGCTCGTAGTAACTTGGGAATATACCTGCTGATGATGCCACCATGGCATCCTTGTAGCTCATTGATAGCAGGCGGTCTCCCACAGAGAGATAGGTCGGATAGAAGACCACCTTGACTCTGTCGTCTTCACTATTCGTTATTCCTCTCTCCCTCAGTCTTTCAAGTATGTTGTCGTTATCATAGTTTAGATCAAACGCGCAGAGCGGCGCTTCCTCCGATTTCTTGGCGTGGAAGTTTCTCTGCAGCGATTCAAGTGTCGAGCTCTCGACTATATCCTCCAGACCATCAGGATTTTCTCCTGCAGTTACTGAATCAAGTACACGGTTCCTGACCTGTGGAATAATTGAGTCAATGTAGTCCTCAAGTTCCTCATACAAAGCCATATTGTCGAGGACCTCTCTTTTCGGTCCTGAAGTGTCGCTCGGTACAAAGAAGAACACGAAGAAGTCATCCCCCTCCTGCTCGTTCACCTCTGCCAGAGCATCTATGAACAGATCCAGGCCTTTGTTGTGGAACTCGTACCTGCCCGATACAAACATTATCCTTGGATCATCCTCCAGCTCAACACCGTAGTAAGGTTCGAAATAAGCCCTCAGGAACTGTTTCATTTCCTTTTTCTTCTCCTTATGCTGGTAAGACAGCTCTTCAAGGCTAGGAAAGTCTTCAACGTTGAAACCATTCGGCAGAATCCTATCAGGTTCTGTGTCAAGCACTGCTGCGGCCTCTTCTCCAGTATTTTTACTTACAGTTGTGAATACATCTGCCTCAGTTGCTGCAGCCTTCTCAACCTGATGCTTTGGTTTAACACCGTACTCTTCGGCCTTTGAATCATCTACATGACCGCTATCTACCGCCGCCTCCAGATCGTAGTCCGAATCAGAGAGTGCTCTCCCCAGAACAGTCGCGTGAGTTGTGAAAACAGTTGGGCTGTCCAGCCCAAACATCGCAGGACCGGAAAGCCATTCATGGCAGTGGAAAACAGTTTCACCCTGCCACATTTCCTCTATCTTCTCTAGAACACGGCCGACTGCGTAGCTCCATTTCACCGGTTCATCAAAGTCGTCTCCCGCATTCATTGAGTCGATTCCGTGCTCTTCCCAGAGATACTCTTTGATCTCGTCTACAGATTTCTCCAGGCCTGAAGGATCTACAAGTATTGTGCGTGGAGAGCTTGAGATATTCCATACTCCTAGATGGCATTCTATCCCTTCATCTTCAAGCTCCTCCAGGAATCCGAAGTCGGAGAACTCTCTTGATATGAAGTCGTCACGTGCCTTTTCTTCGTCGTAATATCCTATTGTGAGGTAGCTGTCGCCGTAGAAGTCCTGCATTTTTCCGGCCTTTGAACTCAGGACCTGGTATATTCCTCCGACTTTGTTTGCTACTTCAAAAGATACCTCAACTACATTTTCCGGCCGCATAATGAGTTAGTTCTCCTCGCTCAGTATAAAAACCAATGGCCGGATAGATTACTACCTACCGGTTAAAATAAAGGTTTTATACCTGAGCGCAGGCCGTTTATTTTCTATGTACAGTTTAAACCAGGATCTCTCGGAGAAGTACGGAGTAATTTCCAACCTCCACGGTTTTCTCAACAGACATTTCGACACCGGTTTCAAGACGAAATGGAGCGGTTACTGGGCGCCGCCCTACAAGTTCCTCGACTACTACGCGATAAAGGTTAACGGTATCTGGCTGGACGATTCAACAGTCAGGAACGTGGAGTACGGCGACAAGATGGTTTTCTACCACAAGGCCGGAGGCCTGGAGATAAAGGAGGAGGTAAGAACCCCCGACTCTGTTCCTGGTTTCGAGATCGAACTTGAGATAACAAACAGCGAGGAAAGCAAAAAAGCTGCTCATATAGTTATAGAACCAGCTGTAGATATCCGATCCAAGTCAGAAGACGTAGTTGCCGGAGAGTACGATGTCGAAAAAGGACAGGACAAGATAGCAGTTTCGAGAAATGGCAGAAAGATAATGATGTGTGGAGAAGGCATGGAGATAGAGGAGAGAGATGACTATAAGACACATCACCCGGGAGGAGAGAAACAGGAGTGCTTCATACCGGCAAACCTAATATACCGCAAGGAGATAGAGGCCAATTCCTCTGAAAGCGTAAAGATGGAGGCCTCAACAACCTCAGGTAGCTTTGACAGTCTTGAATCCCAGAAAACACATTTCGAAAACATCCAGCTGGGCCAGGGTTTCTCTGCAGCCGTCAAGAGTATGGAGAACATGGTTTACGACAGGGATGGAAAAGGAGTGATCGCAGGCCACCCCTGGTTCCAGAATTACTGGGCCCGAGACACATACTGGACGCTTCTCGGCCTTATCGATGCCGGATACTTCGAGCTGAGTCACGACATACTTGAGAACTTTGCAGAAGAGGACGGCTTCCCGGATCAGATACTTCTCGAGGACGAAGAAGTAGATACTCCAACCTCCGATGCCGCCCCTCTCTTCGTTATAGCCGCTGACAAGCTGAGAAGACACTGGAAGGTCAGCGATGAAATAGAGGACAAGATAGAGGAGGCCTTCGAAGAACTCGAGACTGAGGACGGAGTAGTACAGCATAAACCATGCGGAACATGGATGGATACCATAAGAAGGCCTTCGGCAGTAGATATCCAGGCCCTGTGGCTGAAAGCCGCTGATGCAGAGGATAGAACAGAGTTAAAGAATAGTCTTGAAACAGGTATGAAAAAATTCCTTGAGGGAGATCGCATCCTGGATCACATGGGCGACAATCCAGGCCTGACAATCAATCCTGCTGTGGCGCTGATGTTCGGACAGGTTCCGGAAAGCTACATCGAGGATATAAACGCAGAGTTCTCCTCACGTCACGGGGCCAGAACACTGTCCGTAGTTGATCCTGGTTACGATGCAGAAGGATATCATACAGGCAGCGTCTGGGGTTTAACAACAGGATGGGCTGCAGCAGCAAACTTCAGACAGGACAGAGATGTTCAGGGCATGAACTTTCTGGAGAAGCTGAACAAGTTTACGATGAGAAACCAGGTAGGAGGCTTCCCAGAAGTAGTAGATGCCGAGAACGGTCACCTGCTCGGATGCGGCGAACAGGCCTGGAGCGCTGGAATTTACGTGCACACTGTAGACCGATACCTGCTAGGCATAGAGGTAGTCGACCCAGAGACTGTAAGAATTAATCCATCGGAAAAAGCTGAGGGCCGCAGAACCAGGAAGAGGATCGGCGACGAGTACCTAGATATAGAGTTCAGAGAAGACAGCTTCGAAGTACTGAACTCACCGGATATAGAGATACTTGAAGGAGGAGAGCAGAAATGATAATCATCAACACAAAGGCCTACAGAAAAGGCGTTGGAAAGGACTTAGAGCAACTGGTCAAAACCTGTACAGAAATGGTCGATCCAGAGAACCTGATATTTTCAGTTCAGCCGGAGGACCTCCTGAGACTGGAGGAAACAGATGTAGAGGTATTTGCCCAGCACCTGGATCCAGTAGAGCCCGGAAGCCATACAGGTAGTATCCTTGGAGAAGGCATAGTAGAGGCAGGTGCATCAGGAACTCTTCTCAACCACTCAGAGAACAGACTGGAAAGTGAACAGATCAAGGCCTCCGTAGAGAAAGCGAAAGAACTAGGCCTGAACACGGTAGTATGCGCTCAGAGCCCTGAGGAATGCAGAGAGTTCAAGGAGTTCGAGCCAGATTATATCGCGTTTGAACCGCCGGAGCTGATCGGCGGAGATACTTCTGTTGCAGAGGCGGAACCTGAGATCATAGAAGAGGCTGTCGAGGCCTCCGCTCCCGTACCTGCTTTAACCGGTGCCGGGATTAAAACAGCGGAAGACGTAAGCAAAAGTCTAGAGCATGGATGTGAAGGCGTGCTTGTAGCTTCAGGAGTTGTAAAAGCTGAAAAACCTGGTGAGGCAGTTGAGGAACTGGTGAAAGGTCTTTGAAAAATGTATGGCGTGAGAGGTACCAGGATATAGATACAGGTTCTCCTGAAGCAGATGTTCTAACTGGTTTTAACGCTAATATAGATGCAAAATACGATGTCAGCCAGTTATCAGGAGAACTGGAGAGAGTTGATCCTGAAGAGGTTGAAGAGGCCGATAGCAGGGAGGAGTTTCTCTCACTGTTAAAGTACTGTATAGAGAACGGAGAGAACAAGGAGGTGAACTACCAGAACTTCGAACCAGGTATCGAAGCCGATAAAGAGGAAATAGGCGGCCAGGCAGGTATTATGGCGAACTTTCTATGCGGAACCGGCAACAGCACGGTCTTCTACACACCTTTCCTCTCCGACAGGCTTGCGGAGAACCTGGAGCCTGAACTGAAATACCCTGTTAACTCGGGCGAAGGCCTCGAGTTAGAGAAGATAGAGCAGGCAGCGAACACCGACAGGACAAAAGTCAACCATATATTCGAGTTCGACGGCGAGAAAACCGGCAGACTGATTCTATCGGACAAGCTGCGGGGTTTCGGCCCTTACTTCCGCAAAGGAGTCGAGGACCATATCCAGCAGCTAGACGAAGACCTTGACAGAGTTCTTCTCTCCGGATTCCACAACGCAGATGGCAACATAGAGGCAAAGTTGAAGAAGGCCTCTCAGCAGCTCGAGAAGTTCAGTACACCAGTCCACATGGAGTACGTGGATCTAAGCAGCAAGCTGAATCTGCTGGAGAAGTATATCTTCCCTCATGTGCAGAGTATAGGCCTGGATGAGTACGAGATGAAGGCTCTTGAGGAAGCTCTGGATGTACAGCTAGATGGTGAAGAGCCTTCACTTGGCGAGGCCTTCCAGTTTGCGAAGTTCTTTATAGAGGAGTTCGGGCTTGATCGAGTTCATATCCATACCTATGGATACCATGTAAACGTGACGACAGAGAACTATGGAGTTTCACCTGAGAAGATCAGGGAAAGCATGCTCTACGGTGAGACCTGTGCAGTACAGATGGCGGATGAAGGAGAAATACCTGAAGATGTCGATACACTGGACTTCGATAACAAGCACGTGAAGAAACTGGATGATCTCGAGAACTTCGAGGAATTTCTGGGCCTCGAGGAGTTCACCAGAGAGGGAATAGGAAAAGTAGAAGGATACAACGTTGTGGCTATTCCTCCGGTTATCCACGAGGATCCAGAGAGACTGGTCGGAATGGGCGACGTAATATCGGCAGGAAGCTTTGTGAAAGAGGTTAACTAGCCTCCTCTATAAACTCCCTGACATCGCCTTCAACCCTTTCAAGAATCTCATCCAGATCCTCTTCAGTATCAGCCTCACACCTTACACTCATCTTCTCCTCAGTGTTGGAAGGCCTGACTAGCGCCCATCCATTCTCGAAGTATACCTTGACCCCATCAACTGTTGCAAGTTCATGGTCAGAGTACTTCTGCTTGACAGATTCAATTACGGGCTGCTTGGCCTCTTCAGGGCAGTCAATTCTTAACTCTGGAGAGACTGGGTATTCAGGCCAGGAGTAAAGCTCCTCCACGACATCGGTCTCAGATACAATCTTCGACATAAGCGCTGCAGTGAACAGGCCGTCGTCCCACGGAAAGTCGAAGGCCGGGAAGTAGTAGTGGCCTGAAAGCTCTCCAGCAAACACTACTTCAGAGTCCTCGTGTATTTTCTCCGAGATAAATGTATGGCCTACACGGGTCTCCACTGCTTCTCCACCGTGCTCCTGGATTTTCTCAGGTACAAGTTTGGAGGCTCTGAGATCGTGAACTACAGAACCTTTCTCCTCATTCAAACTCTCCTCTGCAAGAAGCGCAATCACTTTATCCTCCTCTACATAGCCGTATCCAGGAAGAATAAATCCTGCGCGATCGCCATCGCCATCAAATATTATACCTAGATGTTCATCGCTCATAGCTTCCTCAAGCTGTTCCTGAGCCTCTTCCTCTCCTGGGGCTGGCAGATGGTTCGGGAAGCTGCCGTCGATTTCTTCATTAACCATTTTGACCTCTGCGCCGAGCTCTTCAAACAGTGCACGGGCCATGGATCCTGTTACTCCGTTTCCACAGTTGATGGCTAGCTTCAGGTCCAGTTCACCTATCTCGTCCCTGACAGCTTCAGTATATTCTGATAGTATTTCGACTTCTTCCTCCTCTCCTTCACCTGTCTCAAACTCTCCGGACTCGTAGATGCTCTCTATCTCCTCCATGCCTCCGTCACGGGACATTGCGAGAGCGTTCTCCAGGCAGAACTTGAAACCGGTGTACTCAGGAGGATTATGCGAGGCCGTTACAACAGCAGATGAGCCATAATCTCCCTCTACCTGGCCATAGTATACCACAGGCGTTGGAACCATGCCAGCATGGGCCACATCAGTACCTGTGGACTTGACTCCTTCGATAAAGGCCTCGGCTACTTCTTCTCCATGCTCTCTGCCGTCCCTGCCGACTAGAACTTTTTCCGAATCGATGAATGTTCCGTAGGCCTTGCCTACTTTTTCTGCCTCTTCTTCAGAGATTTCATCAGGATAGGTTCCTCTGAGATCGTAAGAGTGGAAGAAAGAGGTCATCACCGATCACCCCCAGTAGTCTTCAAGTATGTCTGTTCTCTCTTTGTATTCGTCCTGTACGTCAGGCAGCGATTTCTTCATGACCTTGGTGTCGAGCGAGGTCTCCATAAATCCTCTGTCCTTCTCGAAGATCGGAACCAGTTGAACGTGGAGGTGTGGAATTGACTCTCCTGCGGCCTTACCAATATTCATACCGATGTCGATCCCTGCAGGCTCCATAACTTCCTCCTGCAGCTCCTCAACTTTCTGCACCATTGCGAAAAGTCGGTCGCGTTCCTCATCCTCCAGATCAGCTAGATCATTGACATGACGCTTCGGAACAACCATCAAATGGCCTGTATTGTACGGAAATATATTCAGCTCCACCATGAGGAAGTCATCCTCATACACGGCTAGCTTGGAGACTCGGTCATCGCCTTCGACCTGCGCGCAGAAGATACAGTCTATATCCTCTGGCACCTCCTTGGCCTCGTATTCCGATCTTTTTGGACTCCAGAGATACTGCTCGTACGGCTTCAAATCAGTCATAACGTAGAATTAGTAAGAATGGAATTTAAGATTAGCGAGTAGCAAGGAAAATCAGAAAGGATTCAGGTCGTGAAGATTCGATTTCAGCCTGACCGTCAGGCCTCTCTCAGGAGGTTCATTCCCTTTCATACGGTGAGCTACATCTTTTATCGCAAGCGAGGCCTTTGATTGTGGTTTGTGCGCTACCACAGGCTTTCTGAGTGCGATGGATTCTCTGACATGTTTGTGGTCAGGTACTTTTCCTATAATATCTGTCTCCATCAGATCCTCTGCGTCCTCAAGACTTACCTCGGATTTCTCGTCTTTAACGCCGTTAACCACAAGACCTAGTACTTCTCTATCCAGTTCTTCTGCCAGCTTCTTCGCGCCCAGACAGTTAGTTAGTGCCGGAAGTTCGGGTTCAGATACCAGGAGAACTTCATCAGAGGCCTCTATTGCTGCCTCAACTTCCTCTCCAATACCTGCTGCCGCATCTATGAATACAAAATCTTTATCTCCCAGAAATTCAACCAGAGAGTGCTTAAGCTGCTCTGCGTTGGAGCTGAACTCCAGAACAGAGGCCGGTATAATAGATACTCCTTCAGGATGTTTGGAAACAGCCTGTGTAATATACGCATCGCCGTTGAGTACATCGTTAAATGTTACTTCTGAAAACCCGAGTCCGAAATGCTGGGCCAGGTTCGCACCAGAGAAGTTACCGTCAATAATCAGTACGTCCTCTCCCTGCCGGGAAAGCGCTGTTCCCAGATTAGATGTTACAGTGGTTTTTCCGACACCACCTTTGCCAGATACGACAGAGATAACCCTGGTCATTGAAGAAAAATTGGTTTTATCGAGTTAAAAAGGTGGGCTTACTTGAACCGGTCCATAATCTTCGAGAAAAGACCTGGCTCCGAGAGATCTGCCTCATACTCTACACCTGCAAGATCACCTGCAACAGCCTTGAACCGCTCCGATACATGGTGATCCGGCTCATGATGGACCACCGGTTTCTTCATTGAGAGAGCTTCCTCAACCTTCTCGTGATGCGGAATCTCCATCATCACAGGATGGCCTATCATCGACTCAACCTCTTCAGTATCGAGCTCCGAGTCATGACCTTTCACCATGTTCAAAATAACTCCTCTGACATCAGTTCCAGCTTCCTCAGCAATATTAACAGTCTTCAAGGCATCTGTAACTGCTGGAAGATTTGGATTTGTTACAACAAGAACTTCATCAGATGCCTCGATAGCATTAATCGATTCATTGCCAAGGCCTGCTGCGGAATCAACCAGTACAAAGTCCGGTTCTCCGACAGCATCAAGAAGCACATCCGAAAGATTTGCTGGATCAGTATCTTCCAGATCCTCTACCGATAGACCTGCTGGAACGACACGGAGGCCGGAATCATGGATATACATGGCCTCTGTGATGTGGGCATCTCCCTTGAGAACGTCGTGAAGCGTCTTAGGGTATAGCGGGATGCCTATGTGGAATCCGAGGTTTGGGTTAGTAAGATTTGCATCGAGCACCACTGTATCCGCGCCGAAATTCGTCAGCGCTGCTCCAAGATTTGAAGTTACTGTGGTCTTTCCGACCCCTCCCTTTCCACTAGTCACACAGATCAATCGGGTCATCGTATCAAACTGTTTACTCCACGCATTTAAATTATCTATGAGGCCTCCCATTCCCTCACTTTCCTGCAACAGAAACAAACCGCTCAGAGATTTTCTTCAGATTAAAATAACTTGGATCCCAAAAACCCGACATGGCCCAAGAATTCGCGGAAGAGCTCAAACAGATCGAAGAAAAATGGCAGAAAAAATGGGAAAAGGAAGGCCTTTACGAGGCCGAGAAAGACGAAGACCAGGAAAAATGCTACGTACTGGATATGTTTCCATACCCTTCCGGAAAAATGCACATGGGCCACGGTCGCGCATTCTCTCTAGCTGACGCATACGCTCGTTACAAGTCAATGCAGGGCTTCAATGTCATGCATCCGATGGGCTGGGACGCATTCGGCATGCCAGCGGAGAACGCAGCAATTGACAGAAACGTTGATCCAGGAGAGTGGACTTTCGACTGTATCAGCGACATGAAAGAAGAGTTCAAACGACTAGGTTTCTCACTTGACTGGAGCCGTGAAGTAACAACCTGTAAACCAGAATACTACAAATGGGACCAGTGGATCTTCCAGAAAATGCTGGAAGAAGGCCTAGCATACAGAGACGAGGCAGAAGTCAACTGGTGCCCAAGCTGCGAGACTGTTCTCGCCGACGAGCAGGTTGAGGACGGCCTGTGCTGGAGATGTGACACCGTAGTCGAGAACAAAGACATGAAGCAGTGGAAGCTCGGAATCACAGAGTATGCTGACGAACTTCTTGAAGATCTTGAACAGCTTGATGGATGGCCTGACAAAGTCAGAAAGATGCAGCACGACTGGATCGGAAAAAGCACAGGCGCAGAAATCAACTTCCCGGTCAAAGATGGCGGAGAACTCGAAGTATTCACCACAAGGCCTGATACTATCTTCGGAGCAACATTCATGGCTCTGGCGCCGGAACACAAGCTGGCTGAAGAAGTAGCGGAAGAAAATAATGATGTAGCAGATTATATCGAAGAGGCCAAGAAGAAAGACGATGAAGAACGCGAGGAGAAATCCAAGGCAGGAGTATTTACAGGAAGATATGCAGAAAATCCTGTAACAGGCGAAGAAATCCCTATTTACGTAGCAGAGTTCGTTCTTCCAGACTACGGTACTGGAGCAATCATGGCCGTTCCTGCACACGACCAGAGAGACTTTGAATTTGCACAGGAGCACGGAATAGAAATACAGAAAGTTGTAGAACCAGAAGGAGACCACAGTTTCCAGGAAGAGGCCTACGAAGGAGACGGCGACCACGTAAACTCGGAGTTCCTTAACGGCCTCGATAAGGACGAGGGAATAGAAAAGATAATTGAATACCTCGAAGATGAAGGACTCGGAGAGGAAGACGTTAACTACAAGCTACGTGACTGGCTGATCTCACGACAGCGCTACTGGGGAACACCGATCCCTGTTATCTACTGTGATGAATGCGGCACAGTACCGGTTCCTGAAGAAGATCTTCCTGTCGAGCTACCGGAAGACGTGGAGTTCACAGGCCAAGGTAACCCTATGAAGACTTCAGATCATTTCGAGCATACAGAATGTCCTGAATGTGGAGAAGAGGCCCGAAGAGAGACCGACACGATGGATACATTCATCAACTCTTCTTGGTACTTCCTCAGATACTGTTCACCAGATTTTGAGGAAGCTCCTTTCGATGAAGAGAAGGCCAACTACTGGATGAACGTAGATCAGTACGTCGGTGGTGTAGAGCACGCAGTAATGCACCTTCTCTATGCAAGATTCTTCCAGAAATTCCTCAGAGACGAAGGTCTTGTTGAAGAAGATGAGCCTTTCGAAAAACTCTTGACACAAGGGATGGTCAACCATCCAGCCTACAAATGCCCTGAACACGGCTGGCTTTATCCTGAAGAAGTAGAAAATCAGGAAACCTGCAGTAAATGCGGGAAAGAGGTCGAGACAGAGATGATGAAGATGAGCAAGTCGAAGAACAACGTCGTCAGGCCTTCAGAACTTGTTGAACGTCACGGGGCAGACACAGCCAGGCTTTTCATCCTCAGGGCCTCACACCCTACTAAAGAACTCGACTGGTCAAAGGACGGAGTAAAGGCCTCAGAAGAAATGCTTGAAAGGATCAACCGGCTTATAACAGAAAATGAAGAACTGATCGCAGAAGAAGATGCAAGTCTCGAGGATTCAGACCTTCAGGATAGGATTGTCTCGAGCAGAATTCAGAGAGCAAAGGAGAAAGCCACAGAGTATATAGAAAATTACGAGTTCAATCTTGCCGCTGGAGAAGCTGACAAACTGTTGACAAAGCTTTACTGGTACAAACAGAGAAATCCAGACCCTGCAATCTTCACGCACGGAGTAGAAACACTTGTCAAGCTCATCGCGCCTTTCTCCCCTCACCTTGCGGACGAATTATGGAGAGATCTAGGAAACGATGAATACCTATGGAACGGAGAATGGCCTGAAGTAGATGAACAGCTGCTTGATGAACAGGCCGAGAGAATCGACGAGTACTTTGACAGAGTATCCAGCGATATAAGAGATATTGAGGAAATGATCGACGGCGAACCTGAAAAGGTCAAGATTATACAGGCTGCTGACTGGAAGTACGAGGCCTTCTCCAGTATTATCGATAACCTGGAGCTTAGAGATGTCGGAGATATCATGGATGAAGTTCTCAACGGCGAACTGAAGCAGCACGCACAGGACATCAACCAGATGGTTGTGGAGGCCGTTGAAAATCCTGGCAAGTTCCAGGAACAGTTCATGAAGAAGGCTGCTGAGACTGATGCTCTTGGAGAAAACGTTGGGCGATGGGCCGAGGAGTTCGACGCCGAGATCGAGGTTGAGACAGAAGACGAGTCCTCAGAAGAAAAAGCCTCCAGAGCTGAGCCAGGAAGGCCTGCAATAGTGATAGAATGAGCGTAGCAATATTCTTCGACCTAGATGGAACCTTGATAACCTATCCCGAGGATTTCCGGACGCTTTTTGAAGAATCTATCGGATCCACAGTGTCCGACGAAGTTTTCGATCTATATGTAGACAAACTCTTCCAGAGTATAGAGAATCTTGAAGACTCACCATACCAGAAAGCGTTTAGGGAGGCAGAAAAGGTCTCCGACATAAGCTTTGACGCAGATAAGGCAGCAGAAAAATATATTGAGATAGAACTTAATGCTACAGAACTAAATCAAAACCTGTACAACCTCATGAAGAAGCTTTCCGAAGAACATAGTGTAGGAATTCTCACCAACGGAGAAGGCAGGGTACAGAAAAAGAAAGTGAAAAAACACGAGATATCAGACGTAGCCGACGACATAATAATTTCTAATGAAGTAGGTAGCAGAAAGCCAGACCAGGAGATTTTCCAGATAGCAAAAGACAGGTTACAGGCCGATAATTACATTTACATTGGAGATACCTATGAAGAAGACATAGAACCAGCAAAAGAAGCAGGGTTCAAAACTATATACATCTCAGGAGAAAACGAGGCAGATTTACAGGCTCGAAATCCGAACTCTCTAGCCAATTTACTGAATCTTCTCCTGGACTAACTTCTAGTATTTCTTCAGGCTTTCTTCCAGGTTCTCGCTGAGGTGTTTGTCTACGTCGACGTCGGCCTCTATTTCCTGCAGGGCCTTCCTCTGTGCGCGAGCCATCTTCTCTATTTTTTCAAGTCTGCGGTTCATGACTGCCATTGCGACCCATATCTGGCCTATGGATACATTTTCTGCCTGTGTGTATACGTCTTCGTGCCGGTCTACTGATCTGAGAAGTGACTGCAGAGAGTTCTTTAACTTGGAGGGAAGTTCTTTTCTCCAGCTCATGGAACGATTTTTCGTATAGAAATCTTTTAACGATGTCTGGAGCGGTGGAAGTTTTAATGGTTTACAAGCAGTTACTTTCTGTGAATTAACAATGGAAAAAGGAGATCTAGTTCTAGTTGACTATGTAGGCCGTGCGAACGGAGAAATATTCGACCTTTCAAACAAGGAAAAAGCAGAGGAAGAAGGCCTTGACACCAGCCAGATGGAGTTCGAACCAGTACCTGTACTGGTTGGAGAGGAGTACGTTATCCCTGGATTCGAGGAAGCAGTAAAGGATATGGAAGTAGGAGAGGAGAAAGAGTTCGAAGTCTCTCCTGAGAAAGGTTACGGCGAGAGAAAGTCTGAAGATATCGAAACCTACCCTGAGAAAGAGTTCAACAAGCAGGACGTAAATGTCAGTGTCGGCGACACACTGATGGTAGGACGCAGACAGGGCCGCGTAATTTCCAAAGGATCAGGTCGCGTAAGAATCGATTTCAACCACCCTCTTGCAGGCAAAGAACTTGACTACTGGGTAAAAGTAGTTGAGAAAGTCGAGGACGACGAGGAGAAGGCCCGTACAATCTTCGACTACAGACTGGGCCACGGAGAAATCGAGTTCGACGGAGAAAAAGTAACTATTGTCCACGAGCACGACGAAGAAGGCCATCAGCACGAACTACCTGAGCAGCTGAAGGACGCGATCAGCAGAGAGATCACGGAATACACGAAGTACGAGAACGTCGAGTTCGACGAGTAGAATTTTCCAGTAGTTAAACTTCTGGCCGGGTTTTCTCCGGCCTTCAGCCATTTTTATATACGTTGGTGATTACTTCTTATACATAACAAGAGTGGTCGCAAGATGGAAGATCAGATCGAACAGGCAAAGAGAAACGACGAAGGCGGAGTACCTCAATCAAGTCAGAAAAGCCACGACATCGACGAAGAACTCGAAAACTTGATAGAGCAGAGAAAAGCTGACATCAAGGTTATCGGAACAGGAGGAGCAGGAAACAATACTATTTCCCGCCTCGTAGACGTTGGAATCGAAGGATGCGACACAGTCGCAATGAACACCGACGCACAGGATCTTCTATACGCAAACGCTGACCAGAAAGTACTGATCGGAAAAGAACTTACACAGGGCCTCGGAGCAGGAGCCGATCCAAAAGTAGGAGAGGAATCCGCAAAAGAGTCCCAACAAAAGATCAAGGAACAGGTCAAAGGAAGCGACATGGTATTCATCACCTGCGGCCTCGGAGGAGGAACAGGAACCGGATCAGCACACGTAATCGCAGAACAGGCCAAAAAAGAAGGCGCACTAACAGTCGGAATCGTAACACTGCCATTCGAAATGGAAGGAACTTCTCGTCAGGAAAACGCAGAATACGGCCTAGAACGGTTGGAAGAAGTAGTCGACACACTAATCGTAATTCCAAACGACAAGCTCCTCGAAATCGTTCCAGACGTATCGCTTAACACAGCATTCAAGATTGCAGATGAAATACTTGTAAACGCAGTCAAAGGCGTAACAGAACTTGTCACCAAACCAGGCCTAGTCAACCTCGACTTCGCAGACATCCGCGCAGTCATGGGAGAAGGAGGGATCGCAATGATCGGAATGGGCCAATCCGATACAGACTCCAGAGCAAACGAAGCAGTGCAGAAAGCACTATCCAACCCTCTACTCGACGTAGACATCGCAGGTGGAGAAGGAGCACTCGTAAACGTAACAGGAGGATCATCACTATCCCTCAACGAAGCCCAGGAAGTTGTCAACACAGTTTCAGGAAAGCTTGATGACTCTGCAAAGATCATCTGGGGAGCACAGGTCAGAGAAGACATGAGCGACGCACTCCAGGCTATGATCATAGTCACAGGAGTCGACAGTCCTCAGATCTACGGGCCCGACAACACGCATCAGGACGAGTACGAGGAAGAGATCGAGCAGGAGCTTGGCGTAGAGTTTATCTAGAAGCCAAGGCCTTCTCACAGAATTCTTTTTCTTTTCTCCTTTAATTTCAGCCAGCAAAGACAGTATAATTTTAAACAGCAATCCGAAATAGCTACCTATGAAGCCTGATGCCTTGAGAGGTACCTTCGCTCGGCTCTGGGAAGGCCTGTTTCTATCGGTTGCCGACAATATCTCGGTTTTCTCAATCAGCGATGCAAGATTTCCGCCGTACTTCTTCCGGTTGATGTTGGTCGCGGCCGTACCAATATTTTTCCTGGCAGGTTACCGTCCTACAAACCCTATTCTACAGCTGCTGGCACTGGTTTCAATACTAGGCGTTGTCATTTCTATTCCTATAGCAACCTATCTCAGCCTGAAGAAAAAGGAATACACGCTTCAAGGATCGGAGGTAAGAGAGGTAGAGACATTTCTTGGTAGAAATGAGTCATCAGTAAACCTAAGCGAGGTAGGAGACGCCTATATAAGCGAAGGAGTTATAGGCCGCATTTTAGGTGTCGGAAAGGTTTGTCTGACTACTGATGAAGGCATTTTCCAGATAGATTACGTTAAAGATCCTGAGCAGGTAAAGGCTGATATCAAAAGAGCGCTATAGATCACGCTACATTTGTCTTTTAAATCTTGTCTTCTATCTCTGTTTTAGTATCGCCCGTATGGACCAGCTTTGCTGGGAGGGAGGCCAAGTCTTTTTGGACTAGTTCTCTCTAAATACGGGTATAGGTGTAATTTAGCCATGGAACTAAACCCCGGAGAATGGAAGCAGCATGCAGTAGATAAGCTTAGAGAGTACCGTAGAGTGCTCAAGATATCTGAGAAACCTGATAGAGAAGAGTTCGAGATGAGCGCCAAGGTTACCGGCGCCGGAATGATCATCATCGGGCTGATAGGTTTCGTGTTCTACCTGCTTTCAAACCTGATTCCGAACTACCTGTGATCTACAATGATACTTACCGCAAGAACGACAAGAGGCCGTGAGAAGACCGCAATAAACTCTCTGGAAAGCAAAGTTAAAGGCAAAGATATAGATGTAAGAGCGGTTTTCCATCCAGAAGACCTCCAGGGATATATCTTCATCGAAGGAAACGAGGCCGATATCAGGACACTCGCGAACGATACCCGAAATATCAACGGGATCATCGATGAAGAAGTAGAGGTTGACGAGATCGAGAAATACCTGAGCGAAGAACAGGAAGAGATCAAGATCGAGGAAGGAGACGTCGTAGAAGTAATCGGCGGGCCTTTCAAAGGCGAAGAAGCTAAAATCAACAGGGTTGACGAAACCAACAGAGAAGTCACCATCGAACTTATCGACGCAGCAGTACCGATCCCTACAACAGTCGACGCAGACATGGTGCGGAAGAAAGCTCAGCAAGACTAAAACAATACTATCTAGCTAAAAATCTAGAGTGATCAATTTATGGGAGACAAAAAAACGATTTCGACACTAGTCGAGGGTGGATCTGCATCAGCAGGCCCTCCGCTAGGACCAGAACTTGGGCCTCTACCAACTGACGTTGGAGAGGTTGTAAAATCAATTAACGAAGAAACAGCAGACTTCCAGGGAATGGAGGTTCCTGTTGACGTCATCATCGACGAAGAAACAGGCGACTTCGAGATAGAAGTCGGAAAGCCACCAGCAGCAGTCCTGATCAAGGATGAACTGGGTATCGAGTCCGGGTCCGGTGAGCCTAACAAGAACAAGGTTGCCGACATGGACTTCGAGACAGCTTGCAAAGTTGCAAGAATGAAGGCCTCCGACCTGCTTGCAATGGATCTACGCGGAGCTGTAAAGGAGATTATCGGAACAGCTCACTCAATGGGAGTTACCATTGACGGTAAAGACGCGTACGACGTTGCACAGGAAATCGACGAAGGAAAATACGACGACAAACTGGAAGCAGAGGAAGGAATTTAGAGGTGAACAAGAATGAACTTTGAAGACGCAGTTAACGAAGCCGTTGAACAGGCAGAGGAAAGAGGCTTTACAGAAAGTATCGATCTAATAATTAACTTTACAGGCCTTGATCTTTCAGATCCTGACAACAGATTCAACGAGGACTTCAAGCTTCCTTTCCAGGCTGACGAAGATGTAAAAGTTGCAGTCATCGGAGATACTCTTGCGAAGAATGCAGAAAATGCCGATCTGGAGATTACAGAGGACGAGCTTGAGGAAGAATACTTTGACAACCCTAAGAACGCAAAAGATCTTGCAGACGAGTACTCGTTCCTGATTGCTGAGGCGCCACTGATGCCTAAGATTGGTTCTCAGCTGGGACAGGTGTTCGGACCGCGCAATATGATGCCGGATCCAATGCCTCCAGGAAGCGATCCTACAGACGAGATCGAGGACTTGAGGAACACAGTTACTCTCAGACTTCGTGAAGATCCTTTGATGCAGATCAAGATTGGTAACGAGGACAGAGATCTGGAAGAGGCCGCAAGGAACGCATCCGCAGTCTACGATTTCGTGGAGAGCCAGCTTCCTCAGGGCCAGAACAACATCAAATCCGTACTGATAAAGACCACTATGGGTCCTACAGTGGAGGTGAATTAAGATGGTGCAGCCAAAGCCGAAGAAACTCTCACGAGAAGAGAAAGAACAGAAGGTTGAGTACTTCAAGGAAGAGATCGAATCGAATCCAGTAATCGGGATCCTGGACATGCACAACCTTCCGGCGAAGCAGCTCCAGCAGATCAAGAAAGAGATGAAGGAGTTCGCGAAGGTTCGAATGTCTCGAAAGACCTTGATGGAGATCGCCATCGAGAAAGCAGATAAAGAGGATATCGAACAGCTGGAAGACAACGATGCAATCCAGCCAGCATTCATCTTCTCAGAGAAAGATCCTTTCCAGCTCTACTCACTGATCAAACAGAACAAGACCAGTGCAGCAGCTCAGGGAGGAGAAACCGCACCGAACGATATCGAAGTCCCTGACGGAGACACAGGAATCGGGCCAGGACCAATGCTTGGAAAACTCCAGCAGAGAGGCCTACAGGTGCAGGTCCAGGAAGGTTCCATCCACGTACAGGAACCAGGCGTCATCATCGAGAAAGGAGAGGAAATCACTGCAGACGATGCAGAAATCCTCAACCAGCTCGGAATCGAACCACTGGAAATCGGACTCGACCTGGACGTAGCATACAGCGAAGGAGAACTGTTCACAGCTGACGAACTAGACATCGACACAGAACAGTACAGAACAGATGTCAAATCCGCAGCAAGCGGAGCATTCAACCTCGCAGTCAACGCAGGAATCGTCAACGAGACAACCTCAGAGACACTCGTCCAGCAGGCAGTCCGCAAAGCCAAGAACCTGGCAACAAGCGAAGGCCTACCAGTCGAAGAAACAATCGAAGAAGCACTGGCCTACGCCAAATCCAACGCAGACGGCCTCGACTCCCAGGTAGACCTCGAATCAGTCGACCTAGAAGAAGGAGATGAAGAATCTTCCGAGGAGCAATCTTCCGAAGAGGAGGACACAGAAGAAGAGACAGAGACTGAAGAGGAAGACACCGAATCCGAAGAGGGATCGGAAGAGTCAGAAGAATCTGAAGAAGATTCGGACAAGGAAGAGGAATAAATTCCTCTTACCCTACTTTTTCCTTCTAAATTTTCTTAACCTACTAAATTTCTGACTTTACTTGATTCTTCAGCAATCAATTCCTGAATTTTTTCCTTATCTCCACGGGCCAGCGCCAGATCAAAGGTCTTGCTGCGTGAGTAAAGTTCTGCATCGAACTCTTCAGCAGGAATTTCTCTATCGGAGGCCTTTACTTTTTCATCGGAAATCTCCCCTTCTTCATCTACAAGAGCAGAAAATTCTCTATCGAACTCAAGGCTTGAGAGTACTCTATGCGAGTACTTCGAGTATCGGACTTCGTAGCGGCCTTCACGGTTGTAGAAGCTCTGTTCTACACCTATTTTTTCCAGCAGATCGATGAATCTCGAGGCCAGAGATTTCTCATCTGTAATATAGACCGGTGTGCCTTTTCGATTAACTGTTACCGAGGCCTCTACCCGAGTCAGAAGCTCTTCATCTATTTCGACCGGCAGATCTATTTCCCAGACCTTTCCCCGGCCTTTACCTTTCACAGCGGAAATTTCCGGAGGGTTCTGTCCCATCAACCTTCGAATGAAGCTTATCGGCATGAATGAGTTTTTGGATCGCCAGTTGTACATTTTCGAGCTGGAGAAGTCGAATGCCTCCGAAAGCTGTTTGACTCCACCGAATTCGTCTACCCTGTGCCAGAGATCTTCGCGGCCTTTCTCCGTCAGCTTCACTCGGGTCTGATCTGGCAGATCCTCGAACTTCAATCTCATTTGTATTCAATTATGCAGGAGAGGTTTTTAAGGGTTGGTCTCCGATACTGAGGTATTGGTGAATTAATTAATGGAACTAGTTTACGCAGCACTGGCACTACACGAAGCTGGAAAAGAAGTTAACGAAGACAATCTACAGGACATTGTAGATGCAGCAGGTCTTGACATCGAAGATACTGAGATCAAGGCTCTAGTTGCAGCACTGGAAGACGTCGACATTGAAGAGGCAATGGAGACAGCTGTCGCTACAGGCGCAGCACCAGCAGCATCAGAATCCGCAGAAGAAGGCGGAGAAGAAGCAGCTGAAGAAGAGGAAGAGGAAGCCGAAGAAGAGGACGAATCTTCCGAAGAGGAAGCTGCTGAAGGCCTAGGATCAATGTTCTAAAGGCCTTTCAGGCCTACCATTTCTTTTTTATTAATTTAACGCATATCTCTTTCTACAATGAAGCTAGATATTACAGACACAGTTCTGTCCAGCTTCGAACGAATTTACTCCAAAGCCACGCTAGGCGTTATAGGTGCAGGCCTCGCACTGCTCGTATTTCTTGCAGCAGGATTTATGCTAGGCGGTGCACTATCGACTGTCAGCGGAGTTCTTGGAGGACTTGTAATGCTATTAACATTTGTCGCATACATTGCAGGAGCAGGAATGCTCACCGTAGGCGCGTTAAGGGCCTTCGATGAAGAAACAATCCGCAAGGAAATGTTCACAGAAAACATTCTGTGGCCTTTCCTCAGAATTCTAGGAGCGAACATCACGACGCAGGCATTCATCATTGCAATCCTGTACGTCGTCCTTTACCCACTACTGCTTGTAGGCATGATGGGATCAGTGGCGTCTATGAGTACCGCAATGACCGGAGCCGCAGCAACATCCATGATGGCAGGCCTTGCGCCTCTGATGGGTGTCGGAGCACTAATCGCTCTACTGCTTTCGCTCTACGTATTCGCAAGTCTGGTGCTTGCACTGCCAAGAATCGCAGTTAACGACAGCAGGCTTTTCCAGGGACTGGACGAAAGCGTGCAGTTCACCAGCGGAAACAGACTCAGAGTAATGGTCTCATTCATCCCATTTGTCCTGCTCATGGCTGTAGCATTCGGAGGCATGTTCCAGGAAGGAGTGATCGGAATGATCATCTACCTCCTGGGAGCCCTTATCGGAGCCTTCTACAACCTGGCACTGATGACAGAACTGAACGAAAGACTTGAGTAAAGACCTTTCTTCCTTTCTTCTTTCTTTTTTTCTTCTCACAGCAGATAAAAAAATTCTCGAACAAACCCTGCTGTATGAAAGGCCTCGACGAACTCAAAGAAGAAATCAAACAGGAAGCATCCGACAATCCCGAGAAATTCTTCGCAACAGACGTACTGAGAGAAAAAGGATTCACTCGAGGCCAATGCTCTAACTGTGGAATGTATTTCTGGGCCAAAGATGAAGATAGAGAGATCTGCGGCGAACCGGAATGTGGCGACGGATACACATTCATCAACGACTCCCCAACATCAGAGACGCTGACACATACCGAATCCTGGGAGCTATTCGAGGAGTTCATGGTCGATCGCGGATACAGGTCAATCGACAGATACCCGGTAGTGGCCCGCTGGAGAGACGACGTAGAATTCACAGGCGCGAGCATTTACTGCTTCCAGCCCTACGTCGTAAGCGGAGAAGCAGAACCACCAGCAGATGAATTAATCATACCTCAGCCAAGTCTGAGATTCAACGACGTCGACAACGTCGGAATAACCGGAAGACACTACACCAACTTCACGATGATCGGTCAGACGTGCTTCAAGGAAGGCGACGAATACGATCAGGACCGTTACTTCCGTGACATGTTCGAATTTACGGTAGAAGGCCTTGGAATACCTGAAGAAAAACTTATACTGCACGAAGACAGCTGGGGCGGAGGAGGAAACCTGGGAGCATGCATGGAGTTCTTCGTCGACGGCCTCGAGCTGTTTAACCAGGTCTACATGTTCTACGAGCAAACTCCAGACGGCTACGAAGAGCTAGACCTCAAAGTACTGGACATGGGAATGGGCCACGAAAGAATCACCTGGATCAGCAACGGCACAGAAACAAGCTACGAATCAGTCATGCCGGAAACACTGAAGAAGATGAAAGAGAAAACAGGCCTGAAAATAGATCAGGAAGTATGGGGGAAATTCCTGCCGCACAGCTCCGAACTCAACATCGATGAGGTAGAGGATATCGACGAAAAATGGAGTGAGATAGCAGATAAAATAGATGAAGACGTTGACGAACTTAAGGCCGAGATTAAGCCAGCAGCAGGCCTCTACTCGGTAGCAGAACACACCAGAGCACTTATTTTCGCGCTGGCTGATGGAAAGATTCCTTCAAACACTGGAGGAGGCTACAACCTGAGAATGATCTACAGAAGGGCTCAGGACTTCATCGAGAAGTACGACTGGGATCTCGACATGGTTGAAGTCGCCAGATGGAACGCAGAAGAACTTGAGGATATGTTCCCAGAGCTCCTGGCCTCAATGAACGAGATAGAGGAAATTCTCAGAGTGGAGAAAGAAAAATACGAGAAGGCACGGGAAAAAGCCCGCGAACAGCTGGAAAAAGTCGAAGGTCAGCCATCTCTAGACGAAATGATCGAACTTTACGAAAGCCACGGAGTCTCTCCAGAGATGATGGAGGAGTACGGCCTCGACGTGCCGGAAGACTTCTACACACTGGTAAGCGAGGAAGATGAGACAGTGACGGCTGTTGAAGAAAAATTCGATGTTGAAGGCCTTCCAGATACAGAGAAACTTTACTACGAACGACGTGAACCTTATCGGCAGAACGGAGAAACCCGGCATTTCAATTTCAAGGCCGAAGTTGTCGATATAGTTGACGAGGAATGGGTTGTCCTTGACAGAACCATGTTCTATCCTCAGGGCGGAGGCCAGCGGTACGATGTCGGAAAGATTAACGGCCATCAGGTAGAGGAAGTTCAGAAACAGGGCAACGTGGTACTCCATCGAACGCCAGAGCACGAACTTGAAGAAGGGAAGCGTGTGAAAGGTGTCGTCAATGGTGAGAAAAGGAAACAGTTGACCCAGCACCACTCCACAACCCACATGGTTAACGCTGCAGCACGTGAAGAGCTCGGCGAACATATCTACCAGGCCGGCGCCAACAAGACACTGGAAAAAGCCAGGCTTGATATCACACATTACGAGAAACTTTCACGAGAAGACCTGGACGAAATCGAGGCCCGCGTCAGAAAGATAATCAACGAAGACCACGATATCAACGTAATTGAGATGCCGAAAAGCGAGGCCGAACAGCAGTACGGCTTCAGAATCTACCAGGGAGGCGCACCACCAGGCAACACGATCAGGCTCATAGAAATCGAGGACGTCGATATCGAGGCCTGTGGGGGAACACACCTGACAGCGACTTCTCATGCTGAAAAGTTCTTCATCAAGGGCTCGAAGAGGATTCAGGACGGCGTCATCCGACTGGAATATGTGGCTGGAGAGGCCGCAGAAGAATACATCAACGCGATTGAGGAGAGAGTAGAGAAAGTAGAGGAACTTCTCGATACGGAGTCGAAGTCGAGGCCTAGAACAGTACAGAGAGAACTCTGTAACATCCTTTCAGTTCAGCCAGAACATCTTGAAGACACTGTACAGAGATTTATTGATGAGATAGAAGATTACAGGCAGAAAATTGAGAAGCTATCCAAATTCCTCGACACTGAGGCAGAGAAAGCAGAGATAGAGGAGAAAAATACTGTTGAGAAGGCCCGAAAACTCTACGAACTGAGGAAAGACTTGGAGAAGAAAGTTGAGAACCTTGAAGACCAGATAGAGAACGTTATAGAGGAAGAACTTGAAGATCAACAGGAAATAGAGCTCGAGGTACCAACTGAGAATGTAGGCCTTCTTATTCAGGTTGCTCAGAAACTCTCGCGGAAGCATCAGGCCTGCGTCACTTTGATCGGTGAGAAAGGTGCTGTTTCTGCGTCTCAGACAGATGAAAGTGCGGAAGAAAAATTAGAGAAGTACTCGGAGAACGTGCAGGGGGACTCCGAGTTTGCGAAGGCCTTCGATCTCTAGCCGAAGCAGTAGACGACTGCTGAATCCGGTAGCTGTCTGATGTAGCTGCAGGTGGAGGATGCAACGTTCTGTTCGGTTATGTTGTAGATTACGCTCTGCTGAGGTACAGCTCTCCTGTTCCGGACTACTGCCCCTACTACATGTACGGCCGGGGTTTTCTCAAGCTGTGTCTGGGCAGGTATATTACTTGTGTTGACGTAGTTCAGGTACATCTTGTCTCCAAAGTTGTTCTGAACTGTTTTTACTGCTTCAAGCTGCTGGCGGCCTTCCGAAGTGTTGTAGTATCCTGTAACAAAGACCACGTCGTTCACCGCAGCAAGATAGCTTTTCTCACGCGTAGTGAGACCTAAAGATCCCCGGGAGAAGGTCTGGTTAGGTAGTTCAGGTGCCTGCTGCTGTTGATTATTGTTTGTTCCTCCGCCTCCACCGGTAAGGCCGGAGTATGATGCGATTCCTCCGAAAGCGAATCCGCCGCCGATAAGTATTGCTATAATTGCTGTACCGTATTTCTCTACGAATCCCATGTCTAGGTATTGTTCGGAAACAAATAAAGGACTTGCCGGTCCACAATCCATACATGATAGTAGGATTCAACGTCACGGAGCTCGAAGCTTCACAGGAGGAAAACGTACAGGGAGATCTTCAGATCAATTACACCCCGGAAATAGAAGATGTGGAGACGGCAGATGTCAACGCATTCGAAGAACCGGTAGCTAAAATCTACTACAGCTTCACAGTAGACTACGATGCAAACGGCCAGACAGGCGCACAGATCAAGCTCTCAGGAAACGTACTCTGGAAAGGAAACACAGAAGAAATAGTAAAGGCCTGGGAAGACGACAACAGGCTGCCGGAAAGCATCAACGCACCTCTGATGAACGACATGTACAGAAAACTGATCTCAGAGGCCGTAGGAGTAGCAGACACGCTGAACCTTCTGCCACCGGTACCTACACCACAGGTAGAACAGTAAACTATCTCTTCACACCAATTAAACGGTGCTTGCGCCCCATAAAGGCCTTTGTATACGTCTCGATCTTTCCTTTTTTCTCCAGCGAGTTCAGACACCGATGTACATCATTTTCAGGCCATCCCAGTTCCTGCGAGAGAACCGTGGCCGAAGGTTTACGGCCGTTGTCGATCATACTCTGGGCCTGTTCAAGTACTTTTTCTCCACGCCTCATACACAGCTTTAAACTCTGGAGGCGTTAAAATGTTACTATGACGGATTACGAGGACGCCTTGAATGAACTGGAGACTGAGGTCGAGCAGGTCGAGGACGAGTTCTCCGAGATAGAGAGCAATAGCGATGAGAAAAGCGACAAGGAAGTTCAGGCCGAAAACCTGCTGAACGAGATACACGAACAGATAGAGTTCCTTGAAGAACAGATGGAGAGAATTGAGGAAAAAGATTAAATATTTTTATCGACATCAACAAAAATGAGGTGCTTGAAACAAATGAGAAGACTTGACCGTGAGGACGATATCGACGATGTATTCAGCCAGATGCAAAAATTCGTAGAACAGTTCCAGGACTTCGGAAAGGACATGACCTCTAGCTTCACAGGCGCAGTACCTGTAGACGTGACAGAGGAAGACGGACACATCACAGTGAAAGCTGATCTACCAGGAGTAGAAAAAGAAGAGATCAATGTAAAGGCCGACGAGGAAAAGATCGAGATCATGGCCGAAAGCTCACAGGAAGTAAAAGAGGAGAACGAGAAATACTACCGAAAAGAGAGATCCTCCAGAACATTCCAGAGAACCGTCGCCTGGCCTAAACCTGTCGACCCGGAAACAGTCGGGGCAGAGTACGAGGACGGAGTCCTCAAAGTCACTGCAGAAGTCAGCGAAGAGGAATCAGGCCGCGATATCGAGGTAGAGTAAACTTTTTCCTCTACCGACAACTTTTTCAATTTCTCCTCCCTGTTTTTCATTAGATGGTAGGGCCGGACAGTGTAAGGACGCCAGAAAACCAGTTTACTGAAACAGGGTGTTCTATCTGAGCGCCAGTTCAGGCCCCGAATACCTCCCTGACGACTTCGATATCCCCGATAACTACAACATTCTGCAGATTTCTGAAATACACGCATTCGAGGAGTTCAACGAGGCGGAAAGCGAGAACTACAGCCAGGAAGTAGCCCGCCAGGTCAACAGCTACACCGAAAAATATGACGTCGACGAAATCCATGTAATGGGCGACACAGGAACCTTCGACGACGTATACAACTTCCTGGATACCCTGAACCCGGGGCCCGAAGTTGTAATCGTGGCTGGAGATGAAGACAAGAAAGACGCAAATCCAGGCCCAGGAGAAAAGTCAGACGAATTCACAGGATTCTACACCCAGATCAACAGCCTACAGCCCTTCGATGTCGATGTAGACTACCAGATATTCGACGAAGGATTCGAAAAAGAAGTAGCGGGCAACAAAGTGCAGGCAGCACACCATCCGAGAAAATCCAAGAGAGAAAACTCTCTCAACCGGCCCGACCCAAGGCCTGACAGCTTCCTGGATGATCTTTTCTCCGTTGAGAAACACACAAACGAGAAAACAGCAGAATGCATGATATACGAAGCTGAAAACAACAAAAAACATTTCCCGAAAAGCGGGCCTGATGAAGGAAACCCAGAATTGCGGGAAAACGACATGGTTAAAAGCCCTCCAAGCCTCAAAGGCCTTGACGTAGTTGTATACGACCACCTGCACATGCCATACGCAAGAACCGCTGGCAACACAGTTGTCATGGGTCTAGGCGGTCGTAAAAACAACCACGATCCTGGAACAGAGGCCTTACCTAGTGAAAGCATGCATCTTGCAAGCTTCGGGGATGAAAGAATTCATTCAATGCATTTCGACGCAGGAAAGGACCGCATATTCGAGCACCAGGTTTTCGAGCAGTCAGAGACTGATGTCCAGATGTACGACGTGGAGATCCCTGAAGAGTTAAACTCTGAAGGCGGTTACAGGCCTGTACAGAAAAGATTTCGACGGGAAAAGATTCCTGAAGAGGCCTGGGAGTTTGAGGAAGACCTACCAGAGAAATGGACTGAAGAAGTCAGGCCTGCTGCCTGAAAAAGTACAAAAATAGCGGCCTAACAGTTTTTTACATAGAATGAGCAACTACTTCACCCAGTCTCCAGAACAACTGAAAGAATTTCTTGAATTTATAGAAGACGACATCGACAACGTGAGAAGGGTAATAGATACAGTTGAAGAAAAAGGCCTTGACGCAGATTTCATGGTTCATGCCAAGAGCGAGACTGTAGAGGAGTCAGCAGAAAACACAGATATTGACGAGAAAGAGATTGTCAAGACCCTGGTATTCATGGCCGATGAACCTGTGGCTGTGCTCTGCCCGGGCCATACATCAGTATCTGAAACAAAATTAGAGAGTATTCTAGAAGCAGAGATCAGGATGGCTTCGCCGGAAGAAGTTACAGAGGCCACAGGATACTATGTCGGCGGAGTATCTCCTTTCGATCTTGATATACCTGTTTTGATGGAGGAATCGATTCTTGAACAGGAGAAAGTTAAGCCAGCGGCAGGATCGCGTGTAGTAGGAGTAACAATCAATACCGAAGATCTGAAAGAAGTTACCGGTGCAGAAGTAGTTGATGTATCGCGGTAATCAGAAAACCTTCTCTCCTTCCATTTCAGGCCTTTCGCCTTCAATCAGCTCCGATATATCATCACGGAAGAAAAACTCGTTGAGAACTTCCAGATCATCTGAATTCTCGGCCTTCCTGATCCCTTCATCTGATCCAAGAATATATCCCGGATCCTGGCTGTACTGAGGTGGTAGCGCGTACTCAGGATTTGACGAAAGCCGTTCTACATCAAGAACTTCGGAACCGAAAACAAACTCCGGTTCATATACACTCCAGTCATTTCCAAGCTCATCTACAACGCTCTGCCAGGCCTTTCTCCAGCTAGATGTCTTCTTAACGAGCGAGCCTCCGCCACGATTATCAGCAGTATCCTGGGCATTAGACTGATCGAAACCTCTTCTTTCAGGCTCAGCGTCCAGAAGCTGGTGTTCTTCCATCTCTTCCTCTTCAATGAAGAAACGGGCTTCGGCCGGATACTCCTCCTCTATTTCGCTCCATTCTGCAGGATCAGGATCCGAGAACTCTCCACGGTTTTTTACATCTGTATAGCCTTCATGAGGTTTAACCTCTACCATGTGGGCCTCGTAACGATCCAGATCCAGGAAAAGAAGGTCGGCATCTCCCATCAAAGTTTCATGCTCGGAAGCTGACATATCTCCCGGGTTCTCATGGAAATCTCTCTCGGTAAGCACCAGATCCCATTTATTGCTGCCGCGATCGATATTTTCAGCGTAACGATCTAATCGGCCGTCAACCAGCAGGTCGTGGCGATCCTGAGATTCCCGTGGATCAGAACGCAAAATACCTTCGACATAGGTACCTTCCTCTATCCTGACACCAGGCTGAGAAACTACTTCCGGAGTCCATGGACGGCCCTGACTAGCATTTTCAAGAACAACGGCGTGCGCATCCTCTGTAATATCATATCTATCTAATGCCTGCGCCGCATCAAGATCTCCCATCTAAAGAAAAATCACACAGTACAAGATTAAAAATATTTCTACAGCTCCGACAGCACATCAGAACCTACCATATCTACAAAGTCCTCATAGGCCTCATCTCGGGCAAAATCCTGATGCTCAGGCCAGTAAACCGTGCCTGCAAGAAGAGAGTTTTCAGGCCTCTCCAACTCCCTGGTATTATCGTAGGGAATCGTGGCCAACTCATAACCCCAGTCATTATCCAGTTCCTGAATTATACCGGAAACTTTACGGCCTTCAGAGAACTCTGCACCCGGATCAAAATCCGTGGAGGCCGGCGAAAAATCAACGTCGTAAATGCGGAGGTAACAGTTCTCCAGGTCAAAATTAGCCATATCTACCTTAACTCCGGGCCTCTTCCCGAGATCGAAACCCTCTACATCTTCGGTTTCAGCGTTATACTCTCCTCTAACCAGAATATCGAAAGGCCTGTCGCTACCAACTTCGCTCATCCTTTCACGGGTAATTCTATCCCAGAACAGCTCTTTATGAGAGATATCGTTCGACACAGAAAGTTAAATGACTGGCAAAATATTTACAGTAACGCCCTACTGTTGAGATTGACTGCAGCATTCAAAACCTCCGACAGTAAGAATTTAACAGTTAAGCACGAAGACTTCTCTGTTCCAATGAAAGGTGGACGCTTTTATCCACGAGAAGTTTGAAAACGCCGTAAAACCTTCCAGCCACAGCTCTTTAAGCGTTCTCTCACAAATTCTTCGTAGGTAGATACTAAATGGACAACGAGAAACGTAAAGAACTAGTTCTCCGTAACTCGGAGGAGATAATCCAGGAAGAAGAACTGGAACAGATACTTGAAGAAAAAGACGAGCCACGGGCCTACGTAGGATACGAGACCTCAGGGCCTGTACACCTCGGCCACTGGATCTCAGTCCGTAAAATGCTGGACATCCAGAAAGCAGGATTCGATCCCGTAATTCTGTGGGCAGATCTGCATACCTTCCTCAACAAGAAAGGAGAGGAGGACTGGATCGAGGACATGATCGAGTACTGGCAGGCCACATTCGAAGCTCTAGGCCTTGACGCAGAGTACGTCCACGGCCGGGACTTCCAGGAAGACGACGAGTACTTCCACGATTTATTGACCATGATGCAAAAAACCACGATCAACCGTGGAGAACGCTCAATGCAACACGATTTGAGGGACAAGGACGAAGTCTACATCTCCCAGATCACATACCCACTGATGCAGGCACTTGACATCGTCCACCTAGACCTTGATCTGGCAGTCGCTGGAATCGAGCAGAGAAAAATCCACATGCTCGCAAGAGAACAGCTGCCAAAACTCGGATACGAGAAACCAACCTGCCTGCACTGGCCTCTACTCACATCACTGGCCGGAAGCGGGGACAAAATGTCTTCATCCAAGAAAAACACGATGTTCCCACTGCACGCAGACCCAGAAGACATCAGGGACGTACTTGAAGACGCTTACTGCCCACAGGGCGAAGTAGAAGACAACCCGATTATCCAGATCTGCCAGTTCTTCATCTTCGGAGCAGACCGCGAACTAACAGTCGAGAGAAAAGAAGAATACGGCGGAGACCTCCACTACGAAACATTTGAGGAGATGACAGAAGATTTCGAAAGCGGCGAACTCCACCCGCTGGACCTAAAAGAAGCAGTAGCAGACGAAGTAATCGACAGATTCGAACCAGTAAGAGAAAGGTTCAAAGAAGAACCAGAACTACTGGAACCGCTCGAAGAGATAGGCCACGAAAAACCAGATTATCTGAAGTAAAGGCCTTCTCTTCTTCTAACTTTTTCTTTTCTAGCTAGTTCCCCTTTGGCAGATAGAGTTACTGTATGTTGAAATGTAGAGAAGTAAAGTTGAGAGTTTACTCCTCTTCTGGATCGTCTTCTTCTACCCAGACACGTACTTTTCCGGGCGGTGCGTCGAAAGGCCTTTTGCCAAACCTGATGTTCTCCGCGAGATCCATTGCTTCCTTTATCTTGTCGAATTCTTTTTCTGTTACTACTTTTTCCTTGAGTTCGGTGGGATGTGTTTCATCGAACTCGTATCCAGCTACTTCTTTCATGTATACCTATGGGACAGGCATCTTTATGATATCTCGACATCAACAGGATTGAACTAAAAAGAAACAAGTTACAATTTAAGGTGTGAAGATCACTATCTACGGCCGCACGCTCAACGTCTACGAGCAGTTGATCGATGAACCGCAGAAAGAAGTTAACGACCAGCTTAACGAATACTTCAACGGAGACCGGGAAATCTTTGACCTTGAGTACGATATTCCTGAAGGATTTGTCGGCAGTGTTCTCCGCGAGATCCAGAAAATAGACTACGGGGAGACCAAGACCTATGGAGAAATTGCTGATAAAGTAGACAGCATTCCTATAGCTGTAGGTCAGGCCTGCAGCAAGAACCCTCTCCCTCTAATCGTTCCCTGCCACAGAGTAGTAGGTAAAAACTCTGTAGGAGGGTATCTTGGAGAAAGCGATAGTGAAGTGAAACGGAAACTGCTACAGCTAGAGAAATAAGTTTTTAACTCTGCTTGCAGAATTTCTGGTTACAATGAAAGGTGGACGTCCCTCTGAAAATCGGAGATTTTCTGGAGTCAAAGGAAATCTGCGATTTCCAGACTTTTCTCACCGGACACATTTTGCAACCAACCAGGCTCGATGAGAGCCAGTTAGATCTAAAACCTATTCTAGATAAAAATTTCTACGTAAGTGGTTACGTATGATTGCTATAGAAGTCTTCCGCGATAATCCTGAGGAGATTAAAGACGCACAGAGACGTAGAGGAAAAGACCCTGAGAAAGTAGATAAAGTAGTTGAACTCGACAGAGAATGGAGAGAGAAACTGCAGGAGCTTGAATCTCTTCAGCAGGAGAGAAACGAAGTAGGGGATAAGATCGCGGAGCTTAAACAGGAAGGAGAAGATGCCTCCGATAAAATTGAACGCATGCAGGAAGTAAAACAGAGAATCAGCGAGCTGGAGGACGAAGTCGACGATCTGAAAGAGGAACGTGACGAAGTCCGCTACCAGGTAGGCAACCTGCTAGCCGACGATGTTCCTGAAGGAGAGGGAGAGGAAGACAACCCAGAACTCCGGACATGGGAGCCGGAGGAAGGGATGAAAGAGGACTCAAAACTTGCTGCAGACTTCCTTGAAGAAAACGATCTTCTGTCAGCGGAGAAGGCCACAGAGGTAGGAGGAGAACGCGCATACTACCTATCACCGGAATTGCTACAGCTGAGCCAGGCCCTGATCAACTTCTCGATCGACTTCCTGAAAGAGAAAGACTTTGGAGTCTATCAGGTGCCGTACATGCTGGAGGAGAAGTCGATCTCTGCAGCTGTAGATCTGGAAACATTCGAAGACCAGCTCTACCAGGTAAACGAAAACGACAGATACCTGATAGGTACCGCAGAACATGCACTGGCCGCGAAATATCAGGGGGAAGTAATAGAACAAGACCTACCACTCAAACTTGGAGGATACTCCACAAACTTCCGGAGAGAGGCCGGTAAACACGGTAAACAGACCAGAGGTCTCTGGAGAGTCCACCAGTTCGAGAAAGTAGAGCAGTTCGCATTCTGCAAACCAGAAAACCACCTGGATATACTCCAGGAGACTCTTGGCAATGCAGAGGAGATCATGCAGGAGCTAGGTCTTCCATACCGAGTAGTCGATATCTGCGACGGCGACATCTCGAACAAGACCTTCAAGCAGTACGATATCGAGGTATGGAGGCCTCCTCTCGGAGAGTACGGAGAAGTTGGTAGCTACGGGTCATGTACCGATTACCAGGCCCGCGAGTTCGATACCAGATACCGTGAGCAAGGCGACAGAAAAGTTCCTTACACAGTCTATGCGACCGGTCTCGTACCTCAGAGGATCATCACGGCAATTATTGAGAACAATATGACTGAGAAAGGAGTGAAGATTCCAGAGGCATTACAGGATTACATGGGTGGGAAAGAGTACCTGGAAGTTTAGATAGAAGATCAGGAGAATAGAGGAGGAGTAAAAATATTCCTCTCTTATTCCCTTTCTTTTACTGGAGGCCTGCGTCGTAGTTGCTTCCGAATGCGCGGTCGCCTTCGCTGGATGAATGGCCTACGATCTCTTTGCTTTCTTCATCATTGAAGAGTCCCGAGAAAGCATTCATGGCTTCTTCGCTTTCAAAACCTGTGGCCCATCTATCGTATTCCGGGCCTTCTGTGTGAGGTTCTTTATCTTCAGGTCTCTGACCATTTTGATCGTAGTGCGAAGGATTGTTGCCCGGCCTGTCCATTGTTACTCCTGCGACTCTTTCAAATTCTACAACCCTTGGATCTTTATCCAGATCAACTGGCGAGGAAATTTCGGATTCTTCGGAGCCGTAGAGCACATCTCTAAGCTCTTCAGGTTCAACTCCGACATCTTCAGCAGCTTCTTCTACTGAGTCGTATCTTTCTTCCCCTATATAGACTGCTGGTTCGTCTTCTGGAATATCAATATCGTCAGGACTCTCAAATCTGTCTTGCCAGAATTCTTCGTTTGTCTTGGCGTACTCAGGTTTTCTATCTACCATCAGTACCGGCCTCCTGTTTTTTCTACTGATTTTAAATGGTTGAATACCATAGAGTTGTGTTGTAGTTGTTTCATGTGTATTGTCACCTTTTAGAATTTTTACAGCAGTAGAACTAGCAGCAGTAGAGCCACAAGTTCCACAGAAGCTTTGGAGTTAGAGAAAAAGCTATCGTAGCAGAACGCATCCACCCTTAGGCACAAAACAACCACCTGAAGTCGTGTCTGCGTTCATAGGACTACTTTGAAGGATAGTTCTTATAAAACCTCTGTTCTCGCCTACAACCTAAACAAAGTGAATGCGGAGCAACAAATAGGTTTTAAGGTGAAGACACTATGAGCGTTATGGAAGCTCTTTCCGAGCTACTGGAAAGTGTAGTGGCCTATGTAGTAATGATTCTGCTGGGAGTAGTATCCTTCTTTGTAACCGTATTCATAGTGAAGTACGGAGCAGATCTGGCAGGTTACGCACCGAGCGGAGACTTCGCAGTCCTTTCAGCAGCACTGCTGGTAGCAGCATCTATGCTGTCGGGTTCAATGAGGTAGTAAAATTCCGCAGTAAAAACTTCCTTTTCCAATTTTTTCTTCCTTTCAAACAAACCCTTTCTTCTTTTAAGCTTCTCAGTTCATGGATAAATCAATGGCAACGACAGTAATGATTGGTGAGAAACCCAAGGTAGCAAGCCGTATAGCCCAGGCACTGGGAGATTATTCCATAAAAGAGAACCGTGGAGTGAAGAACTACGTAATCGACAAAGGGGGGAACGACAGAATAATTATTGCACCAGCAGTAGGCCATATCTTCAATCTCGAACAGATCAGCGAAGGATGGGACTACCCTGTATTCGACGTTGAATGGGTTCCAACTTTTGAAACCGATGATTCTGCTGACTACATGAAAAAATACTACAACAATCTACGAGACCAGATCGAAAAGGCCGACGAATACATCAACGCATGCGACTTTGACCTTGAAGGATCCGTCATCGGAGCCAACGTTATCAAACAGATCGCTGACGCGCCCGAAGAAAGAATCAAGAGGATGAAGTTCTCAACACTGACTCCAAGCGATCTGCAGGAGGCCTACGACAACCTGGAGGACTACGACAGAGGAATGACCGAGGCTGGATTTACAAGACACTATCTGGATTTCTACTATGGTGTAAATGTTTCGAGAGCACTGATGCAGGCTGTCAGAGAGAACGATCGGTACAAGACCTTGTCCACCGGACGAGTGCAGGGCCCGGCATTAAAGGTTCTTGCGGACAGAGAGCGCGAGATCATGGAGTTCGAACCGGATCCTTACTGGGAGATCTACCTGATCCACGAAGAGTTCGAGGCCCAGTGGGAGGACGACGAAGACCGTATCTGGAACGAAGACGTAGCTGAAGGGGTATTCAACAGAGTCAAGGATGCGAAAAAGACTCACGTCTCCAACATCAAAATCAATAACTACAAGCACAACCCGCCAATCCCTTTCAACCTGACAGGCCTTCAGAAAGAGGCCTCTTCGCAGTTCAACATCAACCCTAAACAGACTCAGGCTATTGCACAGACACTTTACGAGAACGGCCTGATCAGTTATCCTCGTACCGAGTCACAGAAGCTGCCGCCGAAGATCGGGTACAAAAATATACTTAACAAGCTGAAGAAGCAGGACAAGCTGGAAGAACCTGCCAAGAAGGTTCTGGACAAGGATGACGATGATCTGTACACCCGGCAGGGTAAGAAAGAGGACGATGCGCACCCTGCAATCTATCCTACAGGCGAGCATCCTTCAGGCCTTTCGAAGAGAGAAGGCCAAGTCTATGACTTGATTGCGAAGCGTTTCTTCGCGGTCTTCGGTGAGGCCGCTCAGAGACAGTCGCTGACTCTAACCCTTGATGTCGAAGGCCACGAGTTCAAGGCGAAGTCGAAGGTCACCAAGGAACGTAACTGGTTCGATCTCTACGATCCATATGTTAATGTGGAGGAGGCAGAGCTTCCAGGCCTTGAAGAAGGAGAGGTTCTTGACATCGAGGATTTCAGACTGGATGAGAAAGAGACTCAGCCACCTAGAAGGTACTCTCAGTCAGGTATTGTCTCCGAGCTGGAGAAGAAAAATCTGGGTACAAAGGCCACAAGAGCTCAGGTAGTTGATCGACTTTACAACAGGAACTACATTGAGGAAGATCCTATCGAGGTATCTGATCTAGGGCTGACCATCGTCAAGACTCTGGAGGAGTACTCTCCAAGCCTCCTAAGCGAAGAATTAACCCGTGAGTTCGAGGAGAACATGCAGGCTATCAGAAACGAGGAAGATTCCCGAGAGGAAGTTCTTTCGAAGGCCCGCGAGGAGTTGAAGGAGACTCTTGAGAACTTCAAGGAGAACGAGGCCAAGATTGGTGCACAGCTCGTAGATACCATCGATTCCGAGAGGAAGAGAAGGAGAACTCTAGGGCCGTGTGAGAAATGTGAGGAAGAAGGCCGTGAAGACGGGAAGCTGAGGATTATCAAGTCTAACGGCAGCAAGTTTGTAGGCTGCTCCAACTATCCGGACTGTGAGAACACTTATCCTCTTCCGAACAACGGGAAGATTTCCAGTCTTGATAAAGAATGTGAGACATGTGGTAAGCCTATGATCGATGTGCAGAGGAAGAAGGGCCGTGACTACCAGATGTGTATCGACCCTGACTGCGCTAGTAAAGATGACTGGTAGATTACTTGTCCATCATCGTTCTCTCTGCATCAACAGCAGTGTCGATCAGAAGACGGCCTAGCTGGCGTCCTCGCTCCCTTGGTAAATCTCTTTTCTCGAAGAGATCGCCGAACTGCTGCATAACCTGTTCCTCTCTGTCCTCATCTTTGACGTTCATATCGTTCTCTTCCTTGTACTCAACTACTTTGACGACCTCTTCCATCCTGTCGGCAACCTTATCAGCAATTTCTCTATTGATTTCATCGATATTCTGTCTCGCGTCTTCAAGCAGATCGGTCATACCTTACACCTTGAAACTCTCTGAACTTCAAATTTACGCATCCTACCGGACCTCATCAGACAGGAACTCGATAACCAGATCAGTCCTGTTCTGAGCACCCTCCAGATCAAACTCGTCGCCAAGCTCATCGAACTTCTCTGCAAAGGCCTCCTCATCACCAACAATCTCTCTGATATCCTCCGCAGAATCAATGAATCGTTCACGAACGTCCTCGTTCTCCGGGTTCTCGGCCTGAATACTGCCGTACAGACCTGGCTTCTGGTTCAGCATCCTCGCAGTCAGATCGGTAATCAGCTGATAGACCGGAGAGGAGAACTCCTCCATGTCGTCGCCGGAAAGCTCCGACTTCCTGATAACATCGGCAACAACCAGCTCAGAGAAATGCATCAATCCCTGAACCAAGCTCATGGCCTTATCATGAACCTCTGGCTCAGTGAAGTGGAGATCAGCGCCGTGCTCCTCCCAGAACTCCTCCATCTCAGACCACTTCTTCCCTCTCTCAGGACACATAACAACTTTCTGGCCTTTAACCGAGTTGCTCGGAGCATACATCGGATGCATACCAAGAACCTCATCCGAATACTCCCTCATGGCCTCCGTCGGCATCTGCTTCACACTGGTAATATCACATAAAAGCGCATCATCGGGGACATGAGGCCCTACCTCATGTATAACTTCTTCCGTAACTGCGATCGGAACTGCGATAATAACTACATCAGCATCTTCAACTATTTCGGTGCTCGGGCCGTAGCTCCAGCCTCTTTCCTCTGCAACTTCTTGTGCATCCTCTACAGTCTTGCCGGAGATGAAGATCTCGTTTTTCTCATCCATTCTTTCTCCCAGATGCCGGCCGAACTGTCCTGTACCTCCAACAATCGCGATCTTTCTATCAATCACTCGAAATCGCCTCGATTTCTGTGTGACCAGAAAATATCAGATTTTCGGATCACTCGAAATCACCTCTTTCTTCAAGCCTGTCAAAGGCCTTGTCGATTTCCTCTATCGTAGTTGAGCCGAAACAGATTCTGACGTTTTGATCGCTGTCAGGCCCCATCGGCTCGCCGGGCACCATTGCAACTCCTTGTTCAATCATCTCCATGCAGAAATCCCAGGAATCCTCTCCGACCTCAGGGAATGCATAGATTGCTCCCTCTGGTGCGACAAAGTCCCATCCAAGATCATTCATCCGTTCTACAAGAAGATCTCTGCGGCCCTCATAGGCCTCTCTCATCTCCTCTACATGAGAATCATTTTGGAGAGCTTCTATCGCCGCATACTGTGAAATTCTTGGAGGGCATGCAGTAGAGGCTCGAGAGACTTTTGCGTATTCTTCGATATTTTCCGGATCATCGACCAGCCAGCCAACTCTCCAGCCGGTCATCGCATGATTTTTCGAGGCCGAACCGATTATCGCCGCGTTCTCCGCGTAAGCTGCAGGTGAGAAATGTTCACGGCCGTAAGTCAGTCTATGGTATACCTCATCGGAAACCAGAAAAGTATCATTTTCTTCAGCTACCTCCGCAATTTTGCGGGCCTGATCCTCGTTAAGAACGTATCCAGTAGGATTTCCAGGCGTGTTAACGATCACAAGGTCGGCCTCTGCAATTTCCTCTCTGGCTTCTTCTCTAAGTTCTCTGTCGTCGTTCCAGTACTGTACCTGGCTCCATTCATTTTCCGAGACCTCGGAGATCATCTTGTAAGGTCCCCAGCATGGATCATTGAAAACTGCTTTATCCTCAGCACCAAGTCGGGCCGCCATTATCGCGTAGAGAGCACCCATACCACCGGTAGTAACCATTACCTCTTCACCGGAGACATTAAGCCCTTTCTTGCCCGATTCTTCCTCTGCAACAGCTTCTCTAAGCTCTTCGAGGCCCAGCATCGGAGAGTATCCCTGTTTCTCTTCCAGGCCTTCTCTAGCTGCTTCTTTAACATGTTCTGGCGTGTCGAATGATGGCTGGCCTATGTCGAACCTGACGATGTCGTCCTGTTTTGCTGCTTTTTCCGAAATTTTTCTTATTGAAAGATTGATGTTCTGTATTCGTTCTCGCATTTTTTGATCTACTCCGGCATCTCCGCCGAACTGTAACTTCCAAGATTTTGGACCTCTCCGTAGGTTTCAAGGCACTTTAAGGCCTTTTGCAGCCGGCCATTCGCTGTCTCGGCCTCAACATAGAAGAAGTACTCTCCAAGTTTTTCCTTCGTAGGCCGTGACTGTATGTGGCTCAGGTTAATCTCGTGGCCAGAAAAACACGACAGCATCGAGTGAAGCAGGCCCGGCCTGTCCTCTCCAGGTTTCAGTATCAGCGAAGTTTTCTCCTCGGCCTCTGGCTCTCCGTTAAGCACAAGGAATCTGGTGACATTCACATCCCTGTCCTGTACGGATTTCCTCAAAATGTTTTTTCCGTTCAGCTCTGCTGCGATCTCCGAGGCCAGTGCTGCCTCGCCACTTCCAAGATTTTCAACTGCGTCGGCCGTCGAATTGGCCTCTTCTGTTTCCCATCCATACTCGTTAATTATTTCTTTGCACTGTGCAAGGGCCTGTGGGTGAGATTTCACTTTCTCAATATCTGAAATATCTTTTTCGTCGGAGATCAGTGCGTGTTGAATTCCTAGAATTACTTCGCCAGTGATTTTTTCGTCGCGTTCTTCCAGGAGATCGATGGTATCTGTTACCCCTCCGCCCAGCGAGTTCTCGATTGGTACAAATTTTTTCTCGGCTTCTGATTCGAAAACCTCTCTTATAGTTGAGCAGAACTGTGTTTCAAGGTTGTCAAAGTATTTTTCAGCTGCTTGATGTGTGTAAGTTCCGGAAGGGCCTAGAAGTGCGACCTTCACCATTTTTTCCTGCCTCCTGTGTGCATACCGTTGTTTTTCTTGTCAAACCTGTTAAATCTTTCAGGAGGACTCTAGAAGAGGCCTTTGTTCTCCGGTGTTTCAAGGCCGTCGTTGGTTATATCGAACTGTGTGGATCTTCCTTCAGGTATTGAACGGTGTTTGGCGACTTTGATCTTTCTGGTGCCGTCGGATTTCTCGGAGAGCTGGAGTAGGGCCTTCGACCAGTATTTTGGCACGTCTCTTCCTACGAGTTCCAGTTCGTCGTCATCAAAGCTTGTGTAGACCTGGTTGGTTATGACTACAGGGATTTCATGAGTCCTTGCTATCTTGGAGAGTTCGGATAGCTGGCGTGAAAGCCTCTGGTTGATCTCGGACGCGTTTTCGCCGTTAACCTGTAACCGGTACAGGGAAACCGCTGAATCCACTATAACGAGCTCCACGTTCTCAGATTCTACAACATCTGCCAGAGAATCTATGGCCTCTTCCTGCTCCTCGAAGTCTACAGGATCTCTCAGTAAAAGATTTTCGAGGGCCTTCTCTGATGCTACCTGTTCGAATCTTTCAGGCGAGAATCCTCCTTCTGTATCGATGTATATTACTTTTCCACCGTTTTCTGCGACCGTGGCTGCTATCTGTATGCATACGTTGGTCTTCCCGGTTCCGGATCCTCCGTAGAAGTTGGTGATGATCCCTTTCTCTATCCCGCCGTTCAGTAACTTGTCGACGGATTCACACCGAGTGGACACTCGCTCGACTTTCACAGGAAACATCTGGTTGGAAATCTTTTATCGTTACTCTTGAGGAAAAACTACTTTTTTACGGACGTAAACAAAAATCCATTTAAACTTTCACTGACTACTGTTATACTATGTCAGAAGAGGCCTCTCTCCTCACGTACAACACGGAACGCGATAAGTTCGAGTCCGTGTACGAGAGAAACAAGTTTTACCGCGGGCTGTTCGGATATACCCAGACAGTGAAGCGGAACGGGAAGAAATACGAGTACGAGAAAGACGGTTTGATGGATGAGATTCCGAACGTCCGTATCGATGACTCTGTTTTTATCCTGTCAAATCAAGATGTTAAACGTGTAGAGGCATACTTTACAGACTGGGGAGAGAAGGTATCACACCATATTTTCAAGGTCCTTCTCCAGGACCAGAACATAATTCAGAAGATTCAACCAGACGAAACAGAAGGTGAAGAACAAGATGGCAGATAACGACAACGAAGTAAAACTACGGGTTGGCGAAGTCCCTCCAAACGCCCAGCAAGACGTGGGCAAAGGAGTGATCAGGATAGACAGCAAAATCATGGAAGAACTAGGCGTCAGAGAAGGCGACGGAGTAATAGTAGAAGGAGACCGCGAAACAGCAGGAGTAGTCGCCAGAAGCTATCCTGCAGACAAAGGTCTCGGAATCGCCCGAATGGACGGATACATGAGGAAAAACGCAGGAACCAGCCTGGGAGAAAACGTAACAGTCAGCCCTGCCGAAGTAGAAGAAGCCGACAAAGTAGTGCTGGCGCCAGCCGAGGAAGGCGTAATGATGCAGGTATCCAACCCGAACTACTTCAAACGCGGATTAGGAGGCCGGATCCTGATGAAAGGAGACATCGTAGTACCAGGATCCAACAGAGATATGTCACCAAGCCTCTTTGACGAGTTTATGGGCGGAGGCGCCGACAACATGAGGTTCGGATTCGGAGACCTCAAACTTTCAGTTGTAAACACAAAGCCGAAAGGCGCAGTCAAGATTACAGACGAAACGGAGATCGAAATGAAACAACAAGCAGTAGAACCAAGCCAGACAGAAGTAAGCGTACCAGAGGTAACCTACGAAGATATCGGAGGTCTCGACGAAGAAGTACAGAAAGTCAGAGAAATGATCGAGCTACCTCTCAAACACCCGGAAGTATTCCAGCAACTGGGAATCAGCGCACCAAGTGGAGTGCTACTGCACGGCCCGCCAGGAACAGGAAAAACACTTCTTGCAAAGGCTGTAGCAAACGAGGCCGACGCAACCTTCCTCTCAATCGACGGCCCGGAAATCATGTCCAAATACTACGGAGAATCAGAGAAACAGCTGCGCGAAAAGTTCGAGGAAGCTCAGGAAGGAGCGCCAGCAATCATCTTCATCGACGAAATCGATGCAATCGCACCGAAGAGAAGTGACTCGGGCGGAGAAGTAGAACGCAGGGTAGTCTCAACCTTGCTCAGCGAGATGGATGGCCTGGAAGAAAGAGAAAACGTTATCGTCATCGCAGCAACTAACCGCGTTGACCACATCGATCCAGCACTGCGTAGAGGAGGCCGTTTCGACAGAGAGATCGAGATAGGGGTTCCAAACCGCGAAGGCCGTAAAGAGATCATGCAAGTCCATACACGCAACATGCCGATGGATGACGACGTCGACCTTGACGAGATCGCAGACATGACCCACGGATACGTAGGAGCTGACCTCGAAGCGCTGTGCAAAGAAGCTGCTATGAGCGTGATACGGGGCGTGCTTCCAGAGATCGATATGGACGAAGAAATTCCAAGCGAGGTACTGGAGCAACTCGTTGTTGACAGAGACGCAATGGTCGAAGGAATGCGGATGGTAGAGCCATCGCAGATGAGAGAAGTCATGGTCGAAGTACCGAAGACCAGCTGGGACGACATCGGAGGCCTCAACGAAACAAAAGAGCGCCTACGTGAAATGGTTGAATGGCCGCAGAAATACCCTGAAAGATTCGAACGCATGGGAATCGACGTACCAAAAGGCATCCTGCTCTATGGAATGCCGGGAACAGGAAAAACCATGCTTGCCAAGGCCGTAGCAAACGAATCAGACTCAAACTTCATCTCAATCAAAGGCCCGGAGATTTTCTCCAAGTACGTCGGAGAATCAGAGGAATCTGTCAGAGAAATCTTCAAGAAGGCCCGCCAGGTAGCACCCTGCATCCTGTTCATCGACGAAATCGATGCAATCGCACCACGCAGAGGAGGCCGTAACTCAGATTCCGGTGTAGGAGACCGCGTAGTCAACCAATTACTGACAGAGCTCGACGGAATCGAGGCCCTTGAAGGAGTAACAGTTATTGCAGCAACCAACAGACCTGACATGATTGATCCAGCTATTATGCGTACAGGAAGGATTGATCGTAGCGTGGAAATCCCTATTCCAGACATGGAGGCCCGCAGAAAGATCTTCGAGGTTCATACAGAAGATATGCCTCTTGCAGATGATGTAGATCTCGACGAGTTAGCTGAGAAAGCAGATAACTGTGTAGGCAGTGATATCGAGTCGATCTGCAGAGAAGCCGGCATGAACGCTCTGCGTTCAGATACAGAAAGCGATGAAGTAACCATGGAAGACTTTGAGGAAGCAATGAGCGGTACCAGGCCTACTGCTACCGATGAGAACGTAGAGAACTACAAGGCTATGACGGAGAAGATGAGAGAACTGGAGACAGAGGAAGAGATTCCTGATTACTACGCATAATCAGGCCTCCTCTCCCTTTCCCTTTTCCTTATTAATTCTGCTTTCTCAATGATTTACCATGAGCGATACCTTAACCTGTGAAGAATGTGGCCGAGAATTTGATTCTGAAAGAGCTCTACATATACACCAGAGCCGGGCGCATAAAGAAGAGGAAGACTCAGACAACAGCTCTGAGGAAGAAGATACTGGAGAAGAAGAGGGCCGGATGAAGGCAGTTTTCCAGTTCAACTCGAAGAAAACTCTATACGCAAGCTTTCTGATAGGTGTTCTCGTAGGAGGATTCCTTATCGGAGGTCTCAACGCATTGAACTCACAGGATATAGGCCTTCCTTCAGATAATAATGATTCAGGCTCTGATAGAATCCAGTTCTCTCCCAGCAACTTCTCCAACGACCCTACTCTAGGCTCCGCAGACGCTCCGGTTAGAGTGGTCATGGTTACAGACTACGGATGTCCATGGTGCGCAGAATGGATGGGAGTCAACGCAATCCCAAGCAGAAATATCGATCAGACACAGACCTACCAGAGAATCAAAAACAACTACATAGACACCGGCAAAGTCAAGATGACGGTACTTGATTATCCTGCACATCCAAACGCCTTAAAGATGCATAAAGCCGCAAACTGCGTATATGAACAGGATAAAAGCCTTTACGGGGATTTCAGCATAAAGCTATATGAGAGAAGGGAAGATTGGCTTGGAGGAAGATCCGGCGCCGACAGACCTGTAGAAACGATTAGATCAATTTCACAGAATGTAGGGATCAACACTACTAGCGTACTGCAGTGTGTCAACAATACAGGAACTACAGAAATCCAGAACGATGTACAGCTAGTGTCCAGCAAGGTCAGTAAGATTGGAACACCGCTCTTCTTCATCGGAAACGAGGAGAACGGGTACGTTAAGATTAGCGGTGCGCAGACGTACAGTACCTTCAGCAAAATTATCGATCAGGAGCTTCAGAACTCAAACTGAGATGACAGACGTAGCAGAACAACTGGAAAAGCTAGCGGGTATACTGAAAAGGCCCAGATATTTTTCCTTCTCTATTCTAATATCTCTCACAGCACTCACCGTCTACAGCCTTCTGAACAATTTCAGCGTTTTAAGCAGATACATTCTGGACGGAGATTTCTCCCTGGTGTTCGCACTAATACCTGCAATATCTATCAGGTACTTTGAAACACTTCCCAGCGCCGAAATACTGCTGGTAGTAACGATCTCTGCACTGGTGGGCCTCAACATTACACTCGCTATATTCCGGCTTCTTGAACTATCGGAGTTCGGTAGAGAAAACGCCACCTCTCTAACCGGGGCGGGAATCGCAACGCTGGCACCGGCATGTACTGCATGCGCTGGAGCAGTTGTAGGCCTGACAGGAATTTCCAGTGCTGTAGCTCTTATTCCGTTCTCAGGCTACATAATCAGAATACTGGCCATAATACTGCTCGCTGGCTCAACAGTCTATACTCTGAACCAGATCGGTCTAAAGGCCTGTAAAATCTAGTTTCTGGTAGTGACGATATTCTCGCCGTCCTCGCCAGCACCTACGAGAACAGTGTGCTCGGCCTGTACAACAGTTCCTCCTTCAACCTCTTTCAGGACAGGATAGGAATGCACTATATCGGCCTGTACTAGCTTGTTCAGCGCCATCTTCTGTCGGGCCCCGAAATCATCGAACCACCGCGGGCTGAACGGTAGGCCCTGGAACTCCTTGATCTCTCCAAGAAGTTTTCTCTCATGACGACCTCTAACATTCCGATCAGTCTCCAGCTTGTAGATATTCCCTTGTTTTCCGTTCTTGATCTTTCCGGAGCCGTCGGTCAGGAAAGGCTCTATCGCAACAGCATCTCCTTCCTGGATAACATGGTCTGACCCGTTGTCCACGTTCGGGATAGATACACCGGCGTGCTGAGTGTACTTGCCAAGGTAATGGCCTGTCAAGTTTCTGATAGCAGAGTACTCATCCGGAATCTGTCTCTGAACAAAAGCACCGAACTCTCCAACAGTAACACCCGGCTCCAAGAATTCAAGGGCCTCTTCCAGAACCTCTTCAACTACTTCAATCATTTCCTCCTCGCTACCAGAAGGATTTACAGTAAGAGCAGTATCTGCGATGTATCCTTCAGAATGTGCGCCTATATCGATCTTCAATACATCGTTCTCCTTCAACTCTCTGTCCTCAGAGATGCCCGGAGAGTAGTGCGCGGCCTCTTCACCGATAGACAGGTTTACAGGAAATGCTGGTTCAAGGCCTTCATCTCTGATAAGTCCTTCAATCTCATCTGCAATAGTCTTGAGATTTGTTCCCGGGGTTGCTACTTCTCTTGCATGTTTCCTGGCCTTCTGGATTACTTCTCCAGCTCGGACATAGTTTTCGCGTTCTTCCTGATTCATAGAAATAGAAAAGGTAGAGAAAAGTGAAAAACCTATTCTCTGGCAACCCCTGAGTTCTTCGCCGCCTCCGCAACTCGGTCAGCGATCTCCATAGCCAGCTCCTTGTCCAGAGTCTCCGGCACAATATTGTCCTTCTCCGGCTCGATAAACCCTCTTATAGCTTCAGAGGCCGCAATCTTCATCTCCTCATTTATATCCGAGGCCCGAACATCGAGCGCGCCCCTGAAAACCCCTGGGAAAGCCAGTGAGTTATTTACCTGATTCTCGAAGTCGGATCTGCCGGTAGCAGTAATGTAGGCACCGGCCTCTTTTGCCTTTCCAGGCTTGATCTCCGGCTCGGGATTGGCAAGTGCAAAGACGATCGGATCCTCAGCCATGGACTCAACCATCTCTTTTGATACAATCCCTGGTGCTGAAAGGCCTATAAGCACGTCAGCGTCTTTCATAGCGTCTTCAAGATCTCCTTCCTCTTCAGAGGCCAGAGTTCTCTCCGCAAGATCGGCCTTGTAGCTGTTTTCGTCGTCCGTTCTCAGAATACCTGATGAGTCTACCGGCACGATCTTTCGGGCGCCGGCGTCGAGAAGGAAGTTCGCTACTGCAATACCTGAGGCTCCTGCCCCGCTGATAACTATCCTGGAGTTCTCCAGATCTCTCTCCGCCAGTTCCAGTGCATTCCGAAGAGCTGCACCTACTACTATAGCGGTTCCGTGCTGGTCATCGTGGAATACAGGAATATCCAGCGACTTCTTCAGGGCCTCCTCTACCTTGAAGCATCTCGGTGCCTTGATATCCTCAAGATTTATCGCGCCGTAGGTAGGTTCGATGCGCTCAACGTGCTCAATTATCTCTTCGGCAGTATCAGTATCGATACATTCCGGAAACCCATCTACATCTCCAAACTTCTTCATCAAGTTAGCTTTACCCTCCATTACCGGCATCGCAGCCTCCGCACCTATATCGCCGAGACCCAGAACAGCTGAACCATCACTTACAACCGCAACTAGATTGCCTTTACTGGTATATTCGTAGGCCTTTTCCACCTCTTCCTCTATTTCCTTGCATGGCTCCGCAACTCCGGGAGTATATACCAGGCTGAGATCTTCCTTGCCTTCGATCTCTACAGAAGGTTCTACAGAAATTTTTCCAGGGTTCTTGCTGTGAAGTTCAAGAGCTTCTTTTCGATCAACCATGTAGATTACTTGGCAGTCAAATGACTAAAACAGTTTTCACTACTCCCCGCCATTAATCTTTAGAGATTCCTTCCTACAGAAATTCCTATGGAAGACAAAAACAAGGAAGAATCCACTAAAGAACATTTCAGAGAGGGTAAGAAACATCTGGAGAAGGGAACTCAGAAGGTAATGCAGGCCGGAATAGAGAAAGGGCGGGAGCAGACCAAGAAACTTGACTATTACCGGCAGAACAGATCTGAGTTTATTGAAAACGTATCTCGGAGAATGGGCAACCCGAAAAAGCCGGCGGTATCCGGCCTTATCGTGGTTCTTCCCGTAGCAGTCGTTCTTCTTTTGGTCAACTGGCTTTTCAACAAGATCGGCCAGATTCCCGGCAACCAGTACTTCAATATCTCGAATATCTACTACCTCAATCAGACCTTCAAGCTGGCTATACTGCTGACTGTTGCAGCAGTTGTAGTAACCGGTGTAGGACGCCTAGTAAGGACGGAAAGAGGTTTTCAACTTGAGAAAATTCTAGACGAAATGTTCGACATGATACCTTTCATAGGCAGCGTATACAACATGACAAAAGTCACAACAGAGACTGTGATGGGCGGCGCCGAAGACTTCTCAAGGCCTGTCAAAGTAGAGCACAGCGGATTCCGTCTGACAGGATTCAAAACCGGCAACCAGACCAAAGATGGTCGCGAAATAGTATTCATGCCTACCGCGCCAAACATAACTTCAGGCCTTGTACTTGAGCTAGACGAAGAAAAAATAGAGGACGCCGATGAAACAGCCGAAGAGGCCTTAACAAGAATTCTATCAGCAGGTTTTGGAGAAGGAGGAAACTCCAGCTCGGAGGAGGAATAGAAAACAGAATTAAACAAGTTAAAGCCTTTAAACACAGAAAGAGTAATTTAAATTGCCTCAGCTTAACGATTGTTAATAGACCAGTTTAAAACCTTCAGCAAGTTATTGAAGAAACATGAGAAAATACCTTGCACTGCTACTTGCCTTAACCCTGACAACAGGAATAGCCTCAGCGCAACCCAGCGACACTGGAGCCGCACAGAGCAATATTTCTGCAGGCCTTACCCCTGCCAGTCCTCTCTACGGCATTGAGATGTTTGCTGAGAACCTGGAGGTCAAGCTAGCAGGCCTGATAGGCGGCAGTGATATGAAGGCAAAAGCCATGGCAAACAATGCCGAGGAAAGGCTTGCTGAAGCTCAAGAGCTTATTGAGAAAAACAGAAGTAGTAAAGCTACACAGCTGATAGAGAGGTACTCACACACAATCAATGAATCAATTGAAATAGCTAGCAGAGGGCAAAATGAAGGACTTAAGCAGAGGATAAACAACATTTCCAGCAGAAACGTAGAGATGCTGAAGAAGGTTAAAGAGAAAGTACCTGCCCAGGCACAGGATGCGATCCAGAAGGCTATAGAGCAATCTGAAGAACGGGCAAAAGCTGCAAGAAACCGGACAGGTAAACCTGAAGGAATAACCGGCAGAAATAGCTCAGTTCAGCCCCCTGAAGCGCCAGGCGAAGGCAAAGCTCCTAAAGTAAGTAGAAAAACTAAAAACCGATCCATAGATGAAATCCTGGGCGGAGAGAGCACCAGCAACAAATCCAGAAAACCCCCTCAGCCATCAGCTAATGAAAGCTCCGTAGATAAAATCGTGCCTAACCAGAATAGCAGCACCTCCGAACGCTCGAACACTACCAGAGAAAATGCTGGCGACACCTCGCCAACAGAGAGCCTGAAAAATAATACGGAGCTCAACAAATCATCAGATACTAATTCTCTGAATGAGTTGAAGTAATTATGGCCGTTCCATTCCCTGAAGCAGAGCTGGAAATACTAATATACATGCTTCTCGGAGCCTTTATCGCACTTACATTTGCCTCAGGCCTATACATCTGGAAACTGAGACAAGTCTTGGTCTCAGCCCAGGGAGATTCCTCTGAAGAAGAGGAAGATCTCCGTATCGATAATATAGGCCTCTCGCGCAGAGCTGAAGAAGTTCTTGACATGGTGATGGATGACCCAACCCTTCAGAGCGATCTCCCTGACGAAGTCGATGTCTCGAAGGCCACGATAAGTAATGCAGTATCTGAACTTTTCGAGAGAGATCTTGTTATCAAGAAGAAAAAGGCCAATACCTACCTGATTGAACCTAATTTTGAGGAGATCAGGAAACAGCAGCGTTAAACAATACTGAACAGGTTTTCTCAATCATTAAACGGATTTAAACGGTTGCTGAACGGGTTTAAACCGCTGTTTCTGGATACGCCATTTAAGGGTGGACCGAGTATGTCAGCTTGGTGAAAACAGAATGAATTACTCAAACAAGTTTACCGCGCTCTTCCTGATCGCAGGAATGGCGCTCGGATTTGCTGCACCAGCAGCAGCACAGCCTTCACAGGCCCAGTCCAGTTCAAATGTAGAAACAGATGCGCAAGCATCTGCACAGATAGGTATTACGCAGGCTATTTCCAACCTGCGAGACCAGGTCCAGGAACTCACACAGCAGATAAATCAGCTGCAGCAGAGAGTTAATACCCTGGAAGCAAAAGTTAATGCTTCCGCAGAAGCTGCCGGACAGACAACAGCAACCGGCGAAGTAAACGCCAACGGCCATAGAGGTCCTCCAGAGCACGCACAGAACAACCAGAAAGACAACCTCGGAGCAAAGGTTTCAGCCGAGGCCCGTGCAGGAGACCAGGCAGGAATCTTCGCAGCCATCAGCTCGTTCCTCTCAGACAGAGGCAACGATCAGGCTGCAGAATCTGTAGGAAACAACTCCTCAGATGACAGCAAACAGCAGGAGGAAACAGAATCGACATCAGAGATTGAAGTCAATGTATCCGGAGAGATCGAAGCCGGAAACAACGTAACTGTAAAAGCAATGCAGGAAGGAGAGGCCGTAGCTAACGCAACAGTCAAAGTTAACGGCGAAGTAGCTGGCCAGACCAACGCAGATGGAGAAATCGTTGTAACAGTCCCAGAGGCCGACGAATTCGAAGTTGAAGTTGAGTCAGGCGACAGCGAAGGAGATTTTACATCAGAAATTACCGCGAGCGCTGAAGCAGGCGCAGAGACTGAAACAGAAACCAGCACTTCAGGAGGAAGTGCAGAGGCTTCAGCAGATGCAGAGATCTCAGGCGAAACCACCGTAGGCCTTAACTAAGGCCTCTTTCTTCCTTTAATTCTCTTTTTTCCAGCTTTCTACCAAAGAAGATTTAGGCTTTAACCACGAAATATAGAATGATGGAAGAAGAAAACCTGGAAGAAGAGATAAACGAGTTCTTCAACGAAAACAATGATGGCCGTTACAGAGCCAGCGTAGATGTAGATTACAGTCAGCCGGAGGCTAGAATATATGTGGCCTTCGAAGATGGCTCCGAAAAACCAGGTATTGGCTCGTTTGTTGACGAAATCTTTGAAGATCTTGGTATCTCCAACCCAAGAATGGAGGCTGACTGGCATCCTGAAGAGAACAGATACGACATTACTCTGAAAGAAGATGTCGACGGACCTCTACAGAGCCAGACTCCGAAAACTTCAGTCTAAAGTTTATTCTTCCAGTTCTAGCTCTATATCAGAGACGAAGGCCTCATCTTTCTTCAGGATCAAAGGGTTGACATCTATCTCGGAGATTTCCTCATGGTTTAATGCCAGTTCTCCCAGTCTGATAATCGCGTCTTTCACGGGCTCCATTGAGTGATCTTCTCCACGAACCCCTTTGAACAGGTCGCTGCTCTGAAGCTCCTCTATCATCTGTTCGGCTTCTTCCTCGCTAATAGGTGCGATTCCGAACGAGATATCATGCAGGGCCTCGATGTAGATGCCTCCGAGGCCTACGAGAATCATCGGGCCGAACTGTGGATCTCTCTTCATTCCCAGAGCAACTTCGAGACCGTTCAGTTCCTCCTGTATGACTATTCCATTGATCGGTACCTCTCCGTTCTTCGCGTGGTGAACGTTTTCAATTATTTCTCTAAAGCTTTCCTGAACATCTTCCCTGTTCTCAACACCGGTTTTAACACCGCCCACATCGGTCTTATGCGATATTTCCGGCGAATCAATCTTCATAACCAGAGGGTAGCCGATACTGGAGGCTGCATCCTCCGCATTGCCAGGGGCGCTCTCGACCTCGGTAAGAGGAAGATCAAAACCGTAGGCCTCAAATAGTTGATGGCCTTCCTCATAGCCAGAATAATCCTGAAGAGCATTCTCCGCCTTCGTCCTGTCAAAGTCTATATCCTGATATGTTCTGTCGGTTTCAAGGAATTCACGGTAGCTATGCATTGATTTCAGAGTCTTTATCGCATCTACAGGATCCTCGAACTCAGGAATCCTGTTATCTTCCAGTATCTCCTTGCCTGAAGCAACATCTTCCTCTCCCATGAAAGAGGCAAAAACCGGTTTCTCCGAATTCTGATCTGCCTCAACTATCGCTTTCGCGGTTTTATCGATCTCTGTATTGGCCTGCGGCGTCAGTAACACTACAACAGCATCAACATTCCTGTCATCAAGCACCGAATCAAGAGCCTGTCTGTACCTGTGGTGGCCTGCGTCGCCTATAACATCAAGCGGGTTGTGAAGAGTTGATTCATCCGGCATTACCTCCTCAAGCCCGGCCTTTGTTTCCTCAGAAAACTCCGCAAGCTCCATCCCTCTCTGAGATATCTCATCAGTGGTAATAACTCCAGGCCCTCCTGCATTAGTAACTATTGCAATTCTCTTGCCTTCAGGAGGTTTCTGGTAGGAGAAAGCGCGGCCGAAATCCAGCAGTTCTCTGTTGGACTCGGCCTCTATAATACCTGCCTTTCGGAAGGCTGCCTGATAGGCCTGATAGCTGCCAGCAATACTTCCAGTATGTGACGATGCTGCAGATCCTCCTTTATCTGTACGACCGGATTTAATCATTACAATCGGTTTCTCACGGGAAGTCTTCTCCGCCTCATTCATGAACTCGCGGCCGTTATCAATCCCCTCGGTATAGGCGATAATTGATTCAGTATCGTCTTCGCGCCATTTCTTCAGAAGATCAACCTCGTTAAGCTGAGCCTTGTTACCTAGAGACACGAAGTGGCGGAAACCGATATGCTCCGCCTTCGAGTAATCCAGTATCGCCGTGCAGAAAGCTCCGGACTGGCTCATGAAGGATATATCTCCTTCCTCCGGCATTTTGGATGCAAAGGACGCATTCATCGAGTTCTCGGTATTGATAAGGCCGAGGACGTTAGGCCCCAGGAGCGCGATATCGTTCTCATTCGCAATATCCAGAACTTCCTGCTCCCTCTGCTCATTGCCTGTCTCAGAGAATCCTGCGGACACAATAATCGCGGCCTCTACTCCTTTGCTCGCGGCATCCTGCATAACATCAGCAACAATTTTTGAAGGAACCGCTATAACTGCAAGATCTGTTCCTTCCGGTATCTCATCGAAGGCCTTTTTTCCTTCCACTTTGTCAGCTTTAGGGTTGACAGGATAGATCTCTCCCTCAAATCCATGAGCCAGGTTGTCGAAGATTTCATGGCCTGTCTTGCCTTCATGGCGTGAAGCCCCTACTACAGCAATATCTTCTGGTTTGAAGAGTTTATCGAGTTTCATGTTTTTGAATGGTCTAAGCTCGTTATTTAGGTTGTTGAATTCACCGAGAGGTCGCAAACGATTTTTTATATACAGCCGGAGGCCTGTTTCAATCATAATGCGGGAAGAAGTATATTCTGGTTCTGTTGAGCGTATTGAAGTAATGGGGACTGAAGACGAAGAGGACTTCCCCTGGATCGAAGAAGATGAGTACAGAGAGCTCTACAGAAAAATGATGATTGCAAGAAAATTTGATGAAAAGGCCTTCTCACTGCAGAGAAGAGGCGAAATATCCACTTACGCGCCGCATAAAGGACAGGAGGCCGCTCAGATCGGAGCAGTTTTTGCACTGGACGAGGATGACTGGATTGTGCCTTCTTTCCGCGAATCAGCGGCATTCATACAGAGAGGCGCACCTCTAGACAAGATCTTTCAGAGATGGATGGGCGATGCCAACGGCCAGAAAGATCTCTCCGAACTGAATACATTACCTGTAGCAATTCCTGTAGGAACGCAGAATCTGCATACCGCGGGCCTTGGGATGGCTATGGAGAAGAAAGGAGACGAAAACGCAGTACTTGGGTTCACAGGCGATGGATCGACTTCTGAAGGAGATTTCCACGAGGCCCTGAATTTTTCAGGAGTCTTCAGCGGCCACTCAGTATTCTTCGTACAGAACAACCAGTACGCGATCTCTATGCCCAGGGAGAAGCAGACCAGGTCCGAGACGATCGCACAGAAAGCTATCGCATACGGGATCGACGGCATACAGGTCGATGGCAACGATCTGCTGGCTGTGATCAAGGCGGTAGAAGAAGCGCTGGAAAAGGCCCGTAAAGGAGAGCCAGTCCTCGTAGAGGCCATAACTTACAGGCTGGAGGATCACACTACTTCCGACGATTCGACACGTTACAGAGATGAGGAGGAAGTAGAAGAATGGAAGGAGAAAGACCCCTTAAAACGCTTCAGAGAATACCTGAAAGAACACGATATCTGGGACGACGAAATGGAAAGCTTCGAGGAAGAGGCCGAGGAAAAAGTAGATAAAGCTGCCCAGAAGGCGATAGAAGCAGACGACCCAAGCTTCGACGAACTGTTCGACTATGTATACGAGGAGATGCCCGAGCTGTTACAGGAGGAAAAAGAACAGCTCAGAGAAGAGGTGAAGGAATGATGAAGATCGCAGATCTTCGCAGAGACGAAAACAGAGGTGTTTTCGAATAATGGGAGAAAAAATGAATATTGTTGAGGCCGTTAATCAGGCGCTTCACGACGAAATGGACGAAGATGAAAATGTAATTGCATACGGAGAGGATGTAGGAGAGGACGGTGGAGTTTTCCGTGCGACCGAAGGCCTCCAGGACGAGTTCGGAGAGGATCGCTGTTTTTCGAGTCCTCTGGCCGAGTCAGGGATTGCCGGAACTGCTATCGGGATGAGCCTGTACGGTTTCCGGCCGGTAGTTGAGATGCAGTTCTCCGGGTTCTCGTACCTGGCGTTCTACCAGATCAAAGAACACGCATCCAGGATGAGAATCAGATCCCGTGGCGACTACAACGTGCCGCTTACAGTTCGTGCACCGTACGGAGGAGGAATTTCAGCACTGGAACACCACCAGGAATCGCCAGAGACGTTCTTCGCCCATTCACAGGGCCTGCATGTTGTAATCCCAAGTACACCGCAGGACACCTACTCTCTGCTCCGTAAATCAATTCAGATGGATGACCCTGTAGTCTTCCTTGAACCGAAGAAAATCTACAGAGCCTTCAAAGAGGAAGTCGATACAGAGAAAGAAGTAGATCTAGAACAAGCCCGTATAGTACAGGAAGGAGAGGACGTAACCCTGATTGCATGGGGCGCAATGGTTCCTGTAGCAGAGGACGCAGCCGAAGAGATCGATGCCGATGTCGAGATAATCGATCCCCGCACAATTTACCCCGCGGACTTCGATACGATATACGAATCAGTGGAGAAAACCGGGCGCGCAATGGTACTACACGAGGCCCCAAAGAGTGTCGGTTTTGGAGCAGAGATCGCTACACGCATACAGGAAAACGAAATCTTGAAGATGGAGGCTCCTGTAGAAAGAGTTACAGCACCAGATACTCCTTACCCACTTTACACTCTTGAAGACTTCTACATGCCGAACAAGGAAAGAGCTGTGAAAGGCCTTGAGAGAGTACTCAACTTCTAGGTGATTAAAAATGAAAAATAAAATCAAGAATCGAAAGCCGGTTTATCCGGCTTCACATGATCGAACTCTGTAGGTGAGTTCGATTAAATTCGAGTTCCCTGATACCGGCGAAGGAGTAACTGAAGGAAAGTTCCTGGAATGGAAGATAGATGTAGGTGACAAAGTAGAGGAAGATCAGGTAGTAGGAGAGGCCGAGACAGACAAGGCCGTAGTTGAAATTCCTGCACCTGCTGATGGAACAGTTAAAGAGCTTATGGCCTCGCCTGGCGACCGTGTAGAGGTCGGCGATGCAATCATGGAGCTTGATACCAGAGGAAGTAACGAAAGCTCCTCAGAAGAAAGTAATAACTCCCCGGAGGAACAGAGCGAGGCCAAGGAAACAGAAGAAAAAGACACCGAAAACGAAGAGTCAGAAGAACCAGAAGAGGACGAGAAGGCCTCCGATAACGAAAGTTCTGAAGGCGATATACTTGCACTGCCGAAGGTCAGAAAGCTGGCTGAGGAAAAAGGGGTAGAACTGGCCTCTATCAAGACAGGTGAGAGAATTACCGAAGAAGAGGTCTTGCAGGCAGCCAGCGGAGAAGGGAGCCAGGAAACAGAGGTGTCCGGAGAGACAGTTTCCGAAGCTGGTACAGAGGAGGTAAATGCATCGCCGTCTGTCCGGCAGTTAGCCCGCGAAAAAGAGGTTGATATACAGTCAGTTGAAGGTAGCGGTCGCGGAGGTAAAGTTACCCGGCAGGACGTGCTGGATGCTACAGAAACAGAAGAAACATCTGAAGAAGAGGCCTCTACGAGAGAAGAACCGCCTACCGGTCAGAGCAGTGGAGAAGATTACTCTGGAGAGGTAGAGCGTGTGGAGATGTCTGGCATAAGGAAAAGTATTGCCAGCAAGATGGAGAAGTCGCGTTTCACAGCACCGCACGTCACCCATGTAGAGAAAGCAGATATAACGGAGCTAGCCGAGTTAAGAGACAAAGTCAAGAACGAAGTCGATGCACACCTCACATACCTTCCTTTCGTGATGAAGGCCTGTACCAAGGCCCTTCAGGACTATCCATCGCTGAACTCGGAACTGGACGAAGAAAATGATACAGTTGTACAGAAAAAGTACTACGATTTCAATATCGCTGTTGATACCGATGATGGCCTTCTAGTGCCGCGTATTGATTCTGTTAAGGAGAATAACATGGTTGAACTTGCGCAGGATATTGTTGAGAAGGCAGAGGCCGCTCGTGCCGGGGAGCTGAGCCAGGAAGAGATGAAGCCCGGCACCTTCTCAATCACAAACCTCGGTGTTATCGGCGGAGAGGAGTTCACACCAATTATTAACTATCCTCAGGTAGCTATACTGGGGATCGGGAAGATTGGAGAGACTGCAGAAGTGGTTGATGGCGAGGTAAAGCCAAGGACTACTGTCAAGCTGTCATTAAGCTATGACCACAGAGTTGTCGACGGAGCAACCGCTGCCAAGTTCATGAACGATGTAGTGGAAAATCTGGAGAAGCCTGAAGAGTTGATGGTGAATCTGTAAAATGGTCGTAGGAGATATAGCAACAGGAACAGATCTTGTAGTTATAGGAGCAGGGCCTGGAGGGTATTCGGCAGCAATAAGAGCCGCACAGGAAGGCCTCGACGTCATGCTTGTGGATAAGGAGAAGATTGGGGGAACATGTTTGAACCGGGGATGTATTCCTGCAAAGGCCTTTATCCATGCCTCGAAGTTCCACGAGGATATCCAGCACTGGAACGAGATAGGTATCAAGGCAGAATGCGAACACATCAAGTTCGAGGATATCGCAGAATGGAAGGATGAAATAGTGGAGAAGCTGGACAGAGGTGTTGAGCAAATCCTTGATCACGAAAACGTGGAGTACAAGCAGGGGGAGGCCAAGTTCATTGATTCTAACACTGTCAGAATTGAGGAAGAGCACCGTACCGACAAGATAGAGTTCGATAACGCAATAATTGCAACCGGCAGCTCCCCGATAGAGATTCCGGGCCTCGAGTTCGATAAAGACAAGGTGATCTCCTCCCGCGAACTCCTGAACCTGAAAGAAGTACCTGATGAGATAGTAGTCGTTGGCGGAGGATACATTGGTATGGAGGCCGTAACCAAGTTCTGCAAGTTCGGCGCCACTGTCAAAGTCGTTGAGGCCCGGGATAGAGTCCTGGCGAACTTCGATGAGGAAATAGTCAACCATCTCCAGGAAGTTACAGACGAGTACAGCGACGAAATCTATACCTCTGCAGAGGCACAGGAAGTGAGATATGAAGACGACAAGGCCGTACTGGTGGCAGAACAGGATGGAGAACAGCTAGAGATTGAGGGAGACTACATACTGGTGGCCGCAGGCAGAACAGCAGAACCAAACCTCGAAAGCCTTGAACTTGACAAAACAGATGTCGAAGTTGAAGAAGGATTTATACAGGCCGACAAACAGATGAAGACCGGTGACAGCAATATTTTCGCAGTAGGAGATGCTGTAGGACAGCCGATGCTCGCACACAAGGCCTACAGAGAAGGTAAAGTTGCTGCAGAAGTAGCTGCAGGCAAGAAATCTGCCTTCGACAACCAGTACATACCAAAGGCCATGTACACCGACCCAGAAGTCGCAACAGTAGGCCTTACACCTGAAGAGGCCGAAGAAAAATACGGCGAAGTGACGACCGGAAAATTTCCATTCACAGCATCCGGTAGGGCATTGACCACGACAAAGACTGACGGCTTTGTACGTGTAGTTGCGAGAGAAGACGGAAAGATGGCGGGAGTGCAGATAGTAGGTGCGCGGGCGTCCGACATGATCGCAGAAGCTACGCTGGCCCTAGAAATGCAGGCCTATTTAAGCGACGTAGCAAATACAATACATGCACACCCCACCTTCCCTGAAGCATTGGGAGAGGCCTGTGAGGATGCACTGGATAAATCAATACACAAAGCCTGAAAAATTACTGAAGAATATTTATGACGAACTGGCACAGCAAAAAACTGGATGAAGTTGTACAGAAGCTCGATACCAGCACAGAGGAAGGCCTTGCTTCTGAAGAAGCAGAAAAAAGGCTTGAAGAGGAAGGAGCTAACGAGATCGAGAAGGGGGAGGAAGTTCATCCTCTTGAAATATTTCTGGGCCAGTTCAAGGACTTCCTGATCTACCTGCTTTTCTTCGCAGCCATAGTATCTATTGCAATAGGTTTCTTCCCAGGCCACGAGCCCGAATATGTAAATGCTGCGCTCATACTGATTATTGTTTTCCTGACCGGGATCTTCGGGTTCTTCCAGGATTACAAGGCCGAGAAATCTATAGAGGCCTTGAAGGAGCTTTCGAAGCCCGATATTACTGTTTTGAGAGATGGAAAGAAGATCGAGGTAAGTTCCTCAGACATTGTTCCCGGCGATGTAATAATACTGAATCAGGGCGACTCTATACCTGCGGACGCACGTCTGGTTGAGTCAGAGAGTCTTTACACAGATGAGTCGGCGTTGACCGGTGAGAGCGAGAACGTCTCCAAGTCACCTGGAGAAGTTGAAGAGGATTCAACGGTAGCTGAGCGCTCCAACATGGTTTTCAAGAATACTTCTGTTGTCAAAGGTCGTGGAAAAGCCGTGGTTGTCGAGACAGGAATGAATACAGAGGTAGGAGATATTGCAGAGCAGCTGCAGGGATCAGAAGATGAGAAAACAGATTTCCAGAAGGAAGTCGACGAGATGGGGCGGAAGATAGGTTACGGAATTGTCGCGGTAATACTGATGGTGGCCGTAGTCGAGTTCTCATTTACTTCCGCCTCTATTGTCACTATATTCCTCATGGCTGTAAGCCTGGCCGTTGCAGCAGTGCCAGTAAGTTTACCAGCTGTAGTTACTCTTACACTAGCCCTAGGCTCACGTAAAATGCTGGAAAAAGATGCCCTGGTGCGCAGACTATCAGTTGTAGAAAGTCTAGGCTCTATAGATACTATTGTAACCGACAAAACCGGTACTCTGACCGAAGACCTGATGACTGTGGAAAAACTCTACTTCGGCAGCGAAGAGTTCGAAGTCACCGGTAGCGGAACAAGTATAGACGGCGAGTTCCACAAAGACGGTCACGGCACAGATGTAGACTACCTAACCCCTCTACTCAGGTGCGGCCTGGTATGCAACAACGCAGAGAAAGCACCTGAAGAAGAGGAGAAAGACTACTATGGAGAACCGACTGAGATAGCACTACTCGTATCAGGACTGAAAGCAGGCCTGAACCCTGATGTAGAGAGGGAAAGAGAGATTCCTTTCTCATCTGATAGGAAGAGGATGACAGTAGTAACCGGCGAAAACGAGGCCTACATGAAGGGGGCTCCGGAAACTGTCCTGGAGAGATGCGACAGGTTCTGGGACGGAGAGAAAGAAGTCGAGATGACTGACGATTTAAGACAGGAGATAAAGGATAAGAACAATGAAATGGCCTCCAGCGCTTTGAGAGTTCTCGGATTCGCAAAGAAAGATGTCCAAGATGTAGACGCGGACAGCGAAGAAGTGGAATCCAACATGGTCTTCCTCGGCCTTCAGGGTATGATCGATCCTCCACGGCAGGAAGTTGGAGAGGCCGTTCAGGACTGTAGAGAGGCAGGCATCCATGTTACCATGGCTACCGGTGATCGCGCGGAGACTGCACAGGCTATCGGAGAAGAGATAGGATTTAACGCAGACAGAGTGGTAACAGGTCAGGAGATAGAGGAGATGAGCGATGAGGAACTCCAGGAAGAAGTGAAGGAGACCGAGATATTCGCACGGGTTGAACCCCGACACAAGGTAATGATACTCGAAGCGCTAGAAGATAATGGCCGGAAAGTCGCAATGACCGGAGATGGAGTAAATGACGCACCGGCACTGAAGAAATCCTCTGTAGGAATCGCAATGGGTAAGAGAGGAACCGATGTCGCCAAGCAATCATCCGACATGGTTTTACAGGACGACAACTTTGTAACTATACGAGATGCTATCGCAGAGGGTCGCGGAATATTCGATAACATCAGAAAGTTCGTGAACTACCTGCTCTCAGCTAACGCAGGAGAAGTGCTGACAGTTTTCTTTGGAATACTGCTAGGAGCAATGTTCTTCCCTTCACTATTCCAGAACACCACCGAGGCCGTTATAATGACACCTATCATGCTTATATGGTTCAACTTTGTTACTGATGGCCTTCCAGCTCTTGCTATAGGCTCTGACGATAAGTCAGAAGGTATAATGAACCGAAAGCCTAGAGGTACTGATGAACCAGTTATCAACAAAAGAATGGTAGCCTCTATGGTAGGGATAGGTATAATCATGGCAGCCACAGGCCTTACACTGTTCTTCTCCAGAATTGAGGCCGGATACAGCCTGGCAGGAGCGCAGACTATGCTCTTCACATTCTTCGTAATGATCGAGCTTGTGAGAATTCAGACTATCAGACAGCGCTACGAGCAGTCCTTCCTCTCCAACAGATGGCTGGTTGCTGCTATCGGATCATCTATCCTGCTACAGCTGATGGTAATCTACACTCCTCTGCACAAGTACTTCGAAGTTACACCGCTCGGAGTTCCTGAGTGGGCTGCAATTGGCGGAGCAGTTACCGCCTTCGTAGTCTTCACCCTAGGCATGATCAATCTGTACGACCGGGTCTTCCCCGAAGAGTAACATAGATCCACTTCTTTAGTAGGGTTTAAAACCGAGCGTTTCAAAGCTACAGTTATGTCTCTGCTAGGAAGTTCAGAGGAAGAATGTTATGTCTGTGGCAAGGAATTAGGAGATGACGCCATAGAGGAAGACGGGAAGAAGTTCTGTTGTGAGGACTGCAAACAGCAGTACGAGGACGAGGAAAAATCCGATGATAAAGAAGAAATCTGTCAGTTCTGCTGAAAGATGAACGTCCTCAGGAGAACACTTTACTCATTCCCGGTAGCTTTTGTCCTTACAGCAGCAGCTATAAAGTATTATCCGGAAACCAGCTTCACAGCATACTCTACCAAACTTATAGGCCTTGGTTTTATCGCCACACTGGCCCTCGGATCGATAGCTTTCTACAGAGAAGACGATTTGACTATGCACGACAAGAACGTGCTGATGAATGCTTTTCTTGTAGCAATACTTGTTCCAAGCCTCTATACAGCGGGAGCGTTCCTGCATGAAAGCCAGACATCCTGGAGTGGCGGAGAGATCCATTATCACGCAGACTACGAGGTAATAGTCAATACCAGCGGGAACCTACATACTCTTGACCTTGTAGATCCTACAAACTACTGCAGTAGCGCAACCACACAGTCAACTCTTATGTGCAAGCTGAACGACAGAACAGGAATTACAAAGTACCACGAGCACAACGATAACCGTATACACCTGGAAGGGATATTCAAAGAAAGAGAGGATGCTACACTGGCCGCTTACTTCGAAACATTCCACGGAGAGCTCTCAAACACACGAATGGTATATCCAACCAACAACAGAACGGTAGAAGTAACTGAGAACGCAGATAAGAACCTGAAAATAATAGTAAACAGAGGAACAGGCGGGAGCAGGCACTGGTGTATAGTAGGAGATCAGGCCTCCAAAGAAAACACCTGTGTAAATCCTTACACCGGAGAACTTGCAACATCTCCTTCAGAATACATAATTTCACCGCACAAGAAAGGGCCTAGCCTGGACGATATATTCATTATCTACGATTCCAGTACCTCTGAACAGGCACTGGAAGACCTCCAGGAAGATGGAAAATACCAGAGTATAGGCCTGAGCAAGGAGGGTGAAGGTTTCTAATGGTAACGGCAACACTTCCAACGCTGGGCGCAGTAATAGTTACTGCAGCAGTAGACTCGATAAACCCATGTGCTATTGGAGTAGCTCTTCTACTTGTAGCCACTCTCGTCAAACAGGACAGGAGAAGCGAAATACTGAAAGTTGGCGCTATCTACATAACATTTGTATACCTGACATACCTGTTCGCAGGTCTCGGCATACTTTTCGGGCTAACCAGCGTTTCAACACAGGTAGCTAACTATATAACCGTGTTTGTATCGCTGATAGTTATCACGGGAGGCATACTGGAGATTAAGGACTTCTTCTGGTACGGAGAAGGCAGCTCGCTAATGATACCAGAGCAGTACTCGGAGAAGATCGCCGACAAGATGGAGAACATCACTACCCCAGCAGCAATCCTCCTGGGAATCTTTGTTGCCGCAGTAGAGCTTCCCTGCACAGGAGGCCCTTACCTCGCGATCCTGACAGTTATCCATCAGACAATCGTGGCGCCTGCAACGGCCTCGACAGCAATGATGATCAATATCTTCGGATTCCACGTTCCACTGATTGCACTGGGATTGATGGCGCTGTACAACCTGATCTTCGTAATGCCGTTAATCGTAATAGTGGTAATGTCCTACCTCGGAAGCTACAAGGTCAGCGAGATGAAAGAATGGAAACACATGAACAAAGCACGGATGAGAATGGCAGCAGGCCTTCTCATGGTATTCCTAGGCTGGATCCTGCTGCTTCTGGCAACAGGAACGGTCAGATTCGGATAAGAGGCTGATAAAAATGATCAAAGTCGCAAAAAGAGACGGAACGAAAGAAGAACTGGATGAAGGCAAGCTGTGGAACTCCCTGTACAATCCGGCGAAGGAGAACCACTACCAGAAAGAAGAAGCCGTTGAACTGGCGGACGAGGCCAAGGAAAGACTGATGACGTGGATTACCGAGCATGAGGATAATGTAGTTACCACGAAAGAGTTAGCGGAGAAGGTAGAGGAAGTGCTGGCTAAGCTCGATGAAGACGTGGCCCTTATGTACGATAAACACCTGGATATCAACTAGCCTTAATTTTTCAATCTGTAATGTTTCTTTACACTGAGATAGATTCCTGCCACTGATATTGCTGCGCCTGTAGCAACAGCGGAAAGAATCCATGTATCAGCTGACACTCCGCTTAAAATACCGGAGGAGTGGCTTTCATGGGCGGAGTGTGCTGCAGCCGTCCCCGCCAGGTATAGACTGGAGAGGCCTGCGGAAAAGTTCTTCCTGTAGTTCATAGGTCTTCTATAGTAAGTTTCTTTACAGTAGTTAAAAAATCAGGTGAGTTAGCTGAACCTGTCAAGGCCGCTCTGCTTGCCTTTCCCTTTCAGCTGGTCTTCTGTGTATCCGAACACCTTAAGAACACGTAGTGCAACAGGCAGGACCTGGTTGTCGACGTAGTACTCCGAGTCGTAGCTGTCCGCGTACTTCAGAAGTCTTGCGCGAGAGGAGATGCTTCCTCCTCCAGAGGTTATAACATAGGTGATGGTTGTCTCTGGCGGGATTTCGTCACCTCTCTTCTTGGCTTTCTTGGCAGCTTCTACGTGAGGAGCAGTCGAGCCGTACTCTTCGGGGGGCTTGGTTAGAGTAGTATAGATCTTCAGTTTCTCGATCGGCACTTCCCCGTCCTGAAGCCTGTCAATAGTGTCTTCCACTATCTCCACTGCTTTATCGACGTCATTCTCCAGTACTGCGCGGAGAACCTTCTTCTGAGTATCCTTGGCGATAGGACTCCAGTCCCGTCGAACCTGCTCGAAGCCTGTAATCTTCATACTGCCGTCTTCATCGATCAGTGCATACTTCTTCTTGGCGCCCTCTCCCGATTCTGTTGAGGTAAACAGGCCTCTACTGAAGAAACCTTCGAACTCCAGCTCCATGAACTCCGGCAGGTCATCGTTCACCTCATCCAGGAAGCCATCCATCCTTTCACGGATATCCTCCCCCTTGAGGAATACCGAGTCAGTATCTCCATATACGACCTCTAAACCGAGTTCTTCGGCAGTATCGATGGTATCTTCGATATACTTCCGACCCATAAACGTCGTGGCCTCCGCAGACTCTCTTGAATACCAGCGGGCGCCGTTATATCCTAGATAACCGTAGAAGGAGTTCGCCAGGATTTTCTCGGCCTGCTGCCGGTTGTAAAGGCTCTGGTACTCCGCGGTTCCTTCATCTTTCTCCTTCATCTCGCTCTTCAACTCGTACCGCTCTTCTACAAGGCCTTCGATCAGCTCGGGGAAGAAACCTTGTTCGTCCTGGCAGAAGTCGTAGTCAAACTCCTCCAGCGTAAATCTCTCACTGCATTCGTCGAGATTCAGTGTATCCGGAGAGATATTGTGAGCTACCATCACCGTAGGGTACAGCGATCGGAAGTCGAACAACGCGATATTTTCATGCAGGCCCGACTCCGGCGTGTAAACAAATCCTCCTGCGTAGGCCCCTTCCTGTCTCCTGTCCTGTCTTTTCTGCTGTGAAGGCCTGTTAGGTGCAAGTATTTCTCTGCTGTATGCTTCTCTGAGCAGGAAGTTTTCTGTGAGCTGGCCGTAGGTAAGTCTGCAGGTGTCGAAAGGTATTGTACCAACCAGTTTTGAAAGCTCCATGATCTGTGGCACGATCTCGTCAGAGAGCTTCAGTGCGAGTTCAGAGTCTTTGAGGCAGTAGTCGGCGAACTTCTCGAGGTCTTCCTGGTTCTTCCATGAGTCTTTCATCTCCTCCCATGTCATCTCGTCCTTCTTCTCTCCAAGGAGCTCCTCCGCCACCGAATCCAGATCGAGATTCTCTGCATCCATTCCCGGAGAAAGCACATGGTCGACAAAAGGATACAGATCCAGGTGCGCCCTGCCTTTCAGACGGGCTGCTGAGAACCGGCCTCTCCTGTTAAACTTCATACGCTCGCCGTCTCTACCCAGGGCCAGAGTTACATTGTTCCTCTCCGCTGCATCTCTCAGCATGGAGAAATCGAACTCATCAGTGTTGTATCCAGTAAGTATATCTACGTCTTCCTCTCTTATTATCTCTACAAACCTGTTTAACAGCTCTTCTTCATCCTCTACATGTTCAACGAAAGACCTGTCAACCTCTGAAAGAGAAAGCACTTTCTGAAAGCCTTCTGACTTCATTGAGGTCATTATAATTCTCTCCTGATATACTTCGAGGTCGAAGGCCATGGTACTGTACTCCTGATCTCTTTCCTCTACCTCTGTGTCTACTTCATCAATATTGAGAGCCCTGTCGAATTCTTCGGCCTCGACTTCCTCTCCTTCGAGTCTTACTGTTTTACCTGGCCGGATTCCTTCATCAATCAGGTATCTGCGGTAGAAAGGTATGTCGAACTCTCTGCATCTCTCTGTTTCCGGCAGGTCCCAGACCTGGTTCTTCAGTTTAGGTACGTTCGCCGGCACCGTAGTGTATATCTTTACGGCCTTTCTCTGCTCCTGACCTACTTCCCGCTCAACTATCTCAGTCTCCTCTACCGGAAGATAATCGCCATCATCTTCCCCGTCTTCCTTAAACTCCTGGCCTTCTATCTCATCCTCCAGTTCCTCGGCGTCCGCCTCCTCGGATGGGAGCGCATAGAAGTAAGGTCTGAAATCCCTGTCGTAACCTATAACATTGCTGTCGCCGGATTTGCAGAACAGCCGGAGGTAGACTTCGTCGTTCTCCGTCCTGTAATCAATATCCAGTACCTGGGTTTCAATTTCCATATACTGGTCTGCGGATCGAAAAATTAAGTACCTGTCCAGCAGCAGCCTCTGAAAGAGGGATGTGTAATATCTCGTGAACAGGTTATCCTGGTTTTCGGGCCTGAAAATCAGGGTAGTTGTTGTTGCATAGGTAACTGCTGCCTGATTTCAATCAAGGTGCCGGATGTAAACCTCTAGTTCTAATGCAGGCTTTTCTAAGCTTTGAAACACAGAATAAGGCCCGCATTAATCCTAAGGTTTTTATAGGGATTCAAACAATAACTATCATAGAAGATATAGTTTTTTCCAAAAGGAGGTGACAATTACCATGGCAGAACTACCACTAGCACCTGTAAAGAGAATTATCAAACAGTCCGGAGCTTCCAGAGTTTCCGAAGATGCAGTAGAGGAACTAAGAGATGAACTGGAAGGATACGCTAGCGACCGAGCACGAGAAGCTAAAGAGTACGCTCAGCACGCTGGCAGAAAGACTGTACAGGCCGACGACGTAAAGGCTTCACAGTAAGTCCTTTCTCGGCCAACGAGTTTTTACCTATTACCTTTCTTATTTTTCTTGAGTGAACTAGATGAGGATTGAAAACAGCTTTATTCTCGCACCCGGAGTAGGAGAGAAGACTGAGAAGAAACTCTGGAAAAAAGGAATAACACACTGGGACCATATAGAGAATACTAACGAAGTAAGCAGCCGGAAACAGGAAAAAATATCCAGCTTTGTACAGAAGGCCCGGAAAAACCTTGAAGTAGAGAACTCAGTGTTCTTCCAGGAAAACCTCCCTAACAAAAGCCTCTGGAGACTTTACCGCAACTTCGAGGAAAAGGCCTGCTTCTTCGATATCGAGACCACCGGCCTCGACAAGAAAAAGAACAAGGTTACAACCGTCAGCTTCCACCGCGACGGAGATTCACGGACCTTGATACAGGGCCAGGACCTGACAAAGGAAAGACTTGAGGAAGAGATGTTCGAATCAAAGATACTTGTATCGTTCAACGGAAAACGTTTCGACCAGCCGTTCCTCGAACAGAGCTTTGACATGGATATCAACGTTCCGCATATCGATCTCATGTACCTATTCAAACGTATCGGCTACTCCGGCGGCCTGAAAAAGATCGAGAAACAGCTGGATGTTGACAGAGAGCTGGAGGATATCGATGGACGAGAAGCTGTCCGGCTCTGGAAGCAGTACGAGAATAACGGCAATCAGGAGGCACTGGATAAGCTGGTCAAGTACAACCAGTACGATGCCAGAAACCTTGAGAGCCTTCTTGAGATAGTGCATGAGCGCTTAACGGGCGAAGTGTTTGAGCCTCACAGGCCTTCCGAACGATAGACTTAAAAACGACTGATCCCAACTTTCAGATGAAAATGGCCTTGGTACAAAATACACCGGCTCCGGAAAACATGTGGATGGATTCCGTGAGCTACTGCTATACCCATCTGACCAGGGCCAAGGCTAAATTCTCAATTATTAACTTCCTGGCAGAGTAAAGCGGGATGAAGCCTTGGCTCCTACTGGAGTCAAGCGCCGACCGCGAATACTCAAGGCTTCTGGAAAATAGGATTCCAATTCTTCTACCTCTGTGGAACATAGGGTAGAGTTTTGGAATCGGAGGTATGCTGTGCTTGCAAGGTGCAGTGTACCTCACGGTTACCTATTCAACTTACTGACTGATCAAACACAAGTCGAACCGAAAAACACAACACGCCAGGTGACAACACCAATGGACGCAAACGCGCGGCATTTCGAAGTAGAACTTCAGGCCCAGCTTGAGGAAGAGGAAACTCAGGCACAGGTACATCCTGAAGCAAACGTCGTCGCAGTTCAAACTCTCTGAGAAAGAATAATAGAGAACTTCCGCAGACCCTAGAAACCGCTCTAGCGGGAGCTATTCGTCTTGCTGATACGCTGCCGACTCGAATGCAGCCCAGCCATTAGCCATAGAATCAAGTATCGAAGTAAACGAACGCGCCGGCTTCACAACCTTTCGACGGCCCTGCTTGCCCTCACGCTGGCCACGATACTCCAGGTATTCATACTGTATAACACCAATCCTTCTCAACTTAGGCAGAATATTGTTCTTCAAGTTTGAAAGGCCTTTCTCATGACCCCATTCGCCGAAATTATTCAACTTCTCGGAGTCTATCTCTCCTTCATCCTTTAACTCGCGCAGAAATATCTTTGCGTACTTATTCCTCTTCGGAGACTGCTCCTGAGGGAAAAACAGGTCAACGATCTTCTCCCAGTTCCATGCACGATCAGACTTCCTGTACTTCTGACTGTCGCGCGGAATAGCGATCGAGTTCTTAGTAACTATAGTAGTAGATTTACGGGCCTCTTCATCTACAAAAGGGTGCTCCTCATCATTCTCCGACATAACAGGTGTTTAACAAAGGAGGTATATCAAAGAACCGGAAAGTGATAAAGCAGGACAGAACAACTAATTATACATGAACCAGCGTAAAGGAATCACCCCTGTAGTGGCAGTAACACTTCTCATCAGCATAACTGTAGCCGCTACCGGAACACTCTACTACCAGATAGAGGGCGCTCAACAGGCCGCGAGAGGAGGAACCTCTGATATATTCGAGCAGTCAAGGCTAACTATCGAGGCCTGCAACAGCAACTCTGCCAGAAGCATTCTCTACGTCAGGAACAGCAACACCATGGCAATAAACACGAGCGAACTCAGCGTGTATATAAACAGCAGGCCTGTATCAGACTCCGAATATAGCTTCACTCCGACCGTTGTGGATCCTCAGAGAGATTTCAGGCTGAGGATAGACGGCAGAAATCTGAACAGATCGCAGGTGGTGGAGATTCAGGGCCGGAACAACCAGTTCACCTACCGCTGTCTCAACTAGGAAATTTATTTTTTGAAACTTGACCTTCCACTGATTTCACTATGAGCTACGAAGAACTCTCCCGAGAAGAACTAGTCGAGGCCCTGCAACAGGTAGAAAGAGAACTTGAAGAAGCACAGCAGGAAAGAGATGATAAAGAGGAACTGGCGAAGAAGGTCAAGGCCGACTTCGAGAACTACAAGAAAAGAGAACAGGAGAGAAAAGAACAGTGGCAGATCGAGGCCCAGCAGAAACTCGCGGAAGACCTGATCGAAGTACTTGATAACCTGGAGAGAGCTATTCTATCAGCAGATGAAGACTCTACCGTTGTACAGGGAGTGAAGATGGTTGCCGATCAGCTATACGAGACACTGGAGAAAAAAGGCCTTGAAAGAATAGATGCAGAGGGAGAGGAGTTCGATCCTGAACTGCACAAGGCCGTAGAGACCGAGGAAGGTACTCACAACAAAGTTCTGCGGCAGAAGAGAAAGGGCTATATGTTCGATGAAGAGGTACTTCGGGAGGCAGAGGTTGTAGTCGGTAAAGAAGAGGAGTAGAGTTTTTGTGGAACTGATTTAAAAATTTTTATTCATGTAATCAAAAAATAGTTGACAACCATTCCAGGTGAATAAATTCTATGAGCGAGAACAACAAGATTATCGGCATCGATCTAGGTACGACAAGAAGCGCAATGGCAGCAATCCAGGACGGAGAGCCAAAAATTCTGGAAAACAACGAAGGAGAGAGAATCACTCCCTCAATAGTGGCCTTTGACGATGAAGAGAGACTGGTCGGAAAACAGGCCAAGAACCAGATGGTGACGAACGAAGAAAATACTGTTAAATCCATCAAGCGCCACATGGGCGAAGATTATACTGTAGAACTTGAAGGAGAGGACTACACCCCGCAGGAAATTTCCTCAATGATCCTGCAGAAGCTGAAAACAGATGCTGAAGACAAGCTCGGCAACGATGTAGAGAAGGCCGTTATCACTGTTCCCGCTCACTTCGACGACACCCAGAGACAGGCCACGAAGGATGCTGGAGAGATCGCAGGCCTTGAAGTTGAGAGAATTCTGAACGAGCCGACCGCTGCAGCTCTCGCGTACGGCCTTGACGATGAGAACGATCAGACTGTTCTTGTATACGATTTCGGAGGCGGAACATTCGACGTCACCGTGCTCGAGATGGGAGACGGAATCTACGAGGTCCAGTCCACTGAAGGAGACAACGATCTGGGAGGCGACGATTTCGACGAAGAGATAGTCGACTGGGTGCTGGAAAAGTTTGAGGACGAAAACAGAATCGACCTCTCGGATAAGGACGAAGCGATGCAGAGAATCAGAGAAAAAGCCGAGGAAGCGAAAAAAGAGCTTTCCAGCCGGAAACAGGCCAAGATAAACATTCCGTTCATCCATCAGGAGGACGGCGAGACATACAATATTGACTACGAGCTGACACGCTCCAAGTTCGAGGATCTTATCGAGGATCTCGTTCAGAGGACGACAGAGCCTACCGAGACAGCCATAGAAGACGCAGGTATCGAAAAGTCAGACATTGACGAAGTTATCCTTGTCGGAGGAACCACGAGAGTTCCAGCCGTCAGAGAACATGTCCAGGCAATCACCGCCCAGGAACCAAACCAGGAGGTCAATCCTGCAGAGGCCGTAGCACAGGGCGCAGCAATTCAGGCCGGATCCATCACAGGAGAGATGGACGACATTCTTCTGCTCGATGTAGCACCTCTCAGCCTCGGAGTTGAGGTTAAAGGAGGCCTTACAGAGACACTAATTGAGAAAAACACGACAGTACCAGCCGAAGAGTCCAAGACCTTCACTACCGCGATGGACAACCAGACCGCAGTAACCATCAACGTAGTGCAGGGAGAACGCGAGATGGCAGAAGACAACAAATCTCTAGGAGAGTTCAATCTACAGGGCATCCCTCCTGCTCCAGCCGGACAGCCACAGATCGAAGTAACATTCGAGATCGACGCAGACGGAATTCTACAGGTATCTGCAGAGGAACAGCAGAGTGGAGAAGAGGCCTCAATTTCAATTGACGATACCTCCCGGCTTGACGAAGATGAAATCGAGGAAATGAAGGAAGAGGCCGAGAAACACGAGGAACAAGACCGCAAGAAACGCGAGTTTATCGAGGCCAAGAACAAGGCCGATCAGATGATCTCCCAGGCAGAGACACAGATCGAGAACTTTGAAGACCAGGTCGACGAAGAAGTGATCGAAGAAATAGAAGAAGCAATTGAAGATGTCAGAGAGGCCCGTGAAGAAGCAGAAGAGATTGAAGATCTCGAAGAGGCCAAAGAAGAGATTGAAGAAGCGATTGAAGGCCTTGAGGAGGAGCTTCAGGAGATCGGCCAGGAAATGTACGACGGCCAGCAAGGAGGTCCCGGCGGAATGGGAGGAGCAGGTTTCGATCCTTCCAACATGTCCGAGGAAGATCTTAAAGAAGCCGCTCAGAACATGGGCGGTGCCGGAGGACCTCAGCAAGGCGGAGATGATGTAGTCGATGCAGACTACGAAGAAGTAGAGACAGAAGAAGAATCAGGAGAAGAAGGGAAAGAGGAGTAAAAACTCCTTTATTCCCTCTCCGTTATATCCTGATATGCGAGGACTGTGAAGATTACGGCCAGCGCAAATGAACTGAAAGCGAGAGTTGAGTTATCTGAGTAAAACTGGAGAATGCCTCCAAGATACATCATGCTCAGGCATACGGCCCAGATGATCTTCCTTTTCGATCTATCGAGCTCGAAATCAAGGTAATCAGTTAAAGACATACACAGAAAGTACAGGAGGACGAATAAAAACTATGAGCAAGGAATACTACGAACTTCTAGGAGTAAGCGAAGACGCAAGTCAGGAGGAAATCAAGAAGGCCTACAGGAAGAAGGCCAAAAAATACCATCCGGACAGCAACTCTGATAGTGCTGACGAGGAGAAGTTCAAGAAGATTAACAAGGCCTACGATGTTCTCAGCGATGAGGAAAAAAGAAAGAAGTACGACAGATTTGGCAAGCAAGGTGTTGAAGGTAACGCCCGGGCAGGTCAGCAGAGGGCCTCGCAGAACTTCCAGGATATCTTCGAGCATCTGTTCGGAGGCGGAGGTCGTGGCGGTCGCCGCGGCAGAAACTCCGGGGAAAACCTGAGAATCCAGACAGCTGTAACCCTGGAAGAGGCCTATAAAGGAGTTGAGAAAAGTTTTGAGGTTGCCAGGAATAAAGAGTGTCCTGAATGTAATGGTTCTGGAGCTGAAAATGGTAATACATCTACATGTACAGAGTGTGATGGCCAGGGTAGAGTTCGACAGGTCCAGAGAACGCCTTTCGGCCGTACACAGACAGTTACAGAGTGTCCTACGTGTAATGGAACAGGCGAAGTTCCTGAAGAGAAATGCAGCGAATGCAGTGGCGAAGGAGTAACTGAGCAGGAGGAGCAGATAACAGTTGATATTCCTGCAGGAGTGAAGGACGGCCAGAGACTGAAGGTTGCCGGCAAAGGTAATGAGGCCAGAGGAAGGCCTGGCGACCTGATAATCCGTGTCAGCGTGGAGCCTCACGACTCACTTGAGCGCAGAGATAACGACTTGTTTACTACTGCAAAGGTCGGTATCGGAGACGTAGCTCTTGGAACAGAGATCACGGTACCAACTCCGGACTCGGAGATACAGGTAGAGATCCCTGAAGGCACTCAGCCAGGGCAGGTACTCAGAGTCAGCGGGAAAGGAATGCCTTCTAGACGGGGCCGTGGCTACGGAGATCTGTTCATCAAGGTGGATGTTGAGATACCGGAGGACTTGACCGAGGAGCAGAGAGAAACGCTGGAAGAGCTCCGACAGGAAGACGAGGAATCAAAGACTTTCTTCGAGACAGTCAAGGACTTCATCGGGTAGAAGCAATCCAGCTCAGTTAATAATTTTTTAAACTATTCTATTAATTTTTCTTTTATGGAGATTGTAAGCCTTTCAGTAGACGAAGAGACACTGGAGAAAATCGAAGAAATACAGGAAGAAGGAAATTTTAACGGAAGAAGCGAACTGGTCAGAAAGGCCATCGAAAGGCTTCACCAAGAGACAATGGAGAACCAGAAACTGGAGGGCGAACTCAATGCAGTGATCGTAGCCCGGCACCCATATCAGAAAGAGCAGGAAGTAGCCAAGATATCACACGAATTCGATGAAGTAGTAACCACCCAGCTGCACAGCAAGCTCAGCGGAGGCCGATGCCTCAAAGTATTCCACACCAACGGCACAGCCAGCAAAGTAATAGAGTTCTACAACGAACTTGAAGGAAGCAAACACACAGACTCAGTCAACATGCTGCCACAAGACCAAAAATGAAATAACTTGGTAGCTGTCAAGTGAAACAAGAGATTCTTCCCAGCAAATTAGAGGATAATAGTTTTAGTATTCCTTCCGAGGGACAAAGGCGGTATTTGGTGTTTAATAGGTTGTTTTTGTTTTCTAAAGGTCTAATCTGTTAAAAAGCAAATTTTTTGGGAAAAAGATTTTTACTTTTGTAGTATCAAGTCCTTCCTGAATGGATTTCCTGAAACAAGAATATAGGGAGAAAGAGACATGGATTCCCGATTCTCGTTTATTAGCTGCAGCTGTAGCTGTTGTTGTGCTTCAAGCAGTGTTCTATAAATTTGTTATCACATCTTTCCTGAGTTTAGTTCCTTTTAACTTTGTTACTGACATATTAATCGGCCTAACTGGTTTTTTAATAGAAATTTTAGTTATTAAGTATGTTTTAGATAGTTATCAGAGTATTAAGGAGGGTTTACGGTACGGCATTTCTGTAGCTTCGATTTGGTTATTACTTAACATATCTTGGGTTTTCCACGACTTAATAATAGGTGTATCATGGGCAAATAATATCGAATCTTTACTAGCTGGCCCAGTAGTTAGTTTACTTGAAAGCACTTCCATATTTTTAGTTTATAAGAGATTTCCAACAGGTATAGATATAGAGCGATTTAAGGAGTATACTATTTATTCTGTAATTGCAGTTATGCTATTTTTTATAACAGGTATAATCTTTAACGGGCTTTCTGACCTAAATTATGTGTTCGCTGATGCCGGATTCTTACTGGTTCCGACTATATTGGAGATCTACTGTCTAAGAGAAATATTGCCAGAAATTTCGGAGCTAGACAGCTTAAGATTCACTTCCTATGCTGTTCTAGCAGTATCTGCCATAATCTTAATTACTTCTATAATAGAATTTCTACTTCAGCTAAGAGTAAATATCCCTGGAGATATAAGTTTAGCCTTTACTCTTACAGTGGTAATGCTCATTATATGGCATCAGGAGCTGCGAACTGAAAAATAAATAATGATATAGGTTTACGTACGCACACATGGTTTTTCGACTATTATGTAGAAGAGCAATTATCTCCTAGAAAAATGTAAATGTTATCGCCACGAAACAGATACATGGTGTATCAGAGATGAAATTAGCGCACACAATGCTTAGAGTAGGTAACCCAGAAGAGGTAATCGAGTTCTACAAAGAGGCCTTCGACATGGAACTGAAGAGAAAGTCAGAACAAGACTCCTTCACACTTTACTTCCTCGGACACCCAGGCCAGACAGCAGAACTCGAACTCACATACAACCACGGCCAGGACGACAAATACGGGAAAGGTGAAGGATTCGGCCACATCGCAATCCACACACCAGAGGACATGACACTGCAGGAAGCATACGACAACGCAGTAGAGGCCGGCGGAGAAGACTACAGGCCTCCAGAAGAATGTCCCGGCGACTACGCATTCGTCAAAGATCCTGAAGGCTACGAAGTAGAGATACTTGCAAGGCCTGCAGCCACACCGGAAGAATAACTCCTCCAACGCTTTCTTCTTTAATTCTCCAGAACCAACTATACTCACATGAAGGAGATCGAGGCCAAAATCCTGGAAGTAGATCCTGCAGAAATCCGTCGAAAAATGCAGGAAATGAACGCTGAGAAAAAATTCGAGGGCAAAGTACAGTCAGAGTTCTACGACTACGAAGACGGCCGTATCGAGGAAAACGGCATACTTCGGCTCCGAAGGCTAGGGTCGGAGACCATTCTCACCCGGAAAACAGATGAAGAAAATCAGGACGGAGCAAAAGTCATGGAAGAGATCGAGTTCGAGGTCGGCGATATGGATGAAGCCCGTGCACTACTCACATCACTCGGCCTTGAACAGATACACTCCAGTGAGAAAACCAGAGCCAAATGGCATCACGGCCGAATAGAATACGTCATCGACTGGTACCCGGACATACCAGCACTACTGGAAATCGAGGCCCCGACACAGCAGGAACTCACAGAAGCCATCGAAGACCTGGGCTACAACCCTGACGAGGCCAAAGACTGGGACAGCCACGACCTCTACCAGCACTACGACGCAGAAAGATAACATACATTTTCACTTCCCCTCTATATTTCTCCCTCTCAGACCTCGATAATACTCACAACAAAGGCCCGATTGTTCAAAATTATCGAACACCATACCACACAGCCGTGTTAATTTATAGCGAACATTCAATATTTTTTAATAGGTTTTGAGACAACTTATGAGTTATGACACAACCCTACGAGAGTTCAGACAGCATGAACACTCTCACAGAACAGGCCTATGAGCATATAGAAGAGGCGTTAGACGACCAGATAGACTACTGGGAAGATCAGCAGGCAGCTGTTGCACTAGGCCAGTTCCTGGAAGGAGATCACGAAGGCGCCGAAGAACTCGAAAGAATAGAAGGTGAGATTTTCATGGGAGAGAGCCTGAAAACCATGTTAGAGGCCTCTGTAGGAGAACAAATTAATACCGAAAACGCCGTCCAGATGGTACAAGGATACCTTCAGGAGAACACTTACTGAGTGTGCAAAAAGACCAAACACCCATTGATTTCAGGCCCATTCCAGAAAACCCTCATAATAAAGAAGGTATATCGCAACTTAGGCCGCATGTGTTTTCTGGCATCTTCTTGGTGCTTTAGCTTGGGGTCGCGCCATAGATCAGCCATATAATAAAGAAGGTATATTTTCACCTTGCTGAATGACCAGGTCCAATTCACTGGTCTCTATTATACCTCCTTTGTTATGAGCATTTCTAGAATATTGCCAGAAAATCAGGAAAGTTCGGCCGGTCTTCATACTCATTGAGAAGAAAATATGGAGAAAAAGTTTATTCTCTGAGGCCTTCAAGTCGTTCACTCCAGTACTCGAAGGAGTTTTCCGCTGCCTGACGGCCTAGATCCCTGTTGCTCCACCTCTCCTTCAGGTATCCGCTTAGTGCAGCACCCACAGCTACAGCTGCGAACTCTTCTGGGCCTCCTCCAGACATGTAGGAGAATGTGCCTCCGCCTGCTGCTGCACCGGCTGTCGCCCCATTCAGATCATCGCGATCAGGAGATAGGTAGTCGCTGATAGTGTAGTCTCCTGTCTCAGCAGCGATCAAATCCGCAAATTCGCTATTGCCCAAGGCTCTAGCTCTTTCCTCCATTATTGGAGCAATTTCCTCGTTAATTTCTATGTACGCTTCTTCTGATTCCATTTTCACCACCTCAAATAATAGTTGTTACCCAATAGATAAAAATTTACTGGTTATAACCCTATTAGGCCTTTTCTGTGTGTTCATTTAGCAATTGAAGCACAATATCTCTGTTATTCTCTGTATAAAGAATATTCGCAGTGGCGTCTTCTGATTCAGTAACCGATATTCCTAGGCCTGTATTATCGAATACCTCCTTTAGCCTGGAGTAGAGGCCTGTTTCTCCGTGTAGAATAAACTTGCTTCCATCGTCCTGTATTTTGTAAACTCTCATAACGTATTTTTCGAGGCCATCAGTCAAAAAGAATGGGTGTTCGCATAGTTTGAACACTCAACAACCATGAATTAACTCTTCAGTACAAACAACAGCTTTTAAAAGACATTGAATGTTCGTCTTTCTTTAACAGTGTATTGTTCACAGAAATCGAACACCCTGAAACGAGATGTGAGTAGAACAGGGCCTCTGAAGGAGGAAAAATTCTTCAGTACCTAGCCGAATACTGTAAGGTATGAGCAACGGCCTGGTAGTTGAGGAGAATCCTGATGCAGGTCATGGCCTTCTGGTAGTGCCTGGTATCAGTAGTGGGCCTTTCGGCAGTCCTTTCGATGAAGTAGTGGATGAGATGAGTGAATACTGCAGTGTTGTGAGGGTTGACGCATGGGATGATGCAAGAGACCTGGAGGATATGACACTGAGAGATCTACATGAGATAGTTGAAGGCGCCGTGGAGAGATTGAGAGATCTGGGCTGCGAAGGGATACATGTGCTGGGCAAGTCCTTCGGAGGCCAGCTTGCATTAACCTATCCAGAGAATGTGAGTTTTGATTCAATGGTTCTGTGGGCTCCAGCAGTAGGCCTTGGTGAGAACAATGTGGAAAAGTGGAGATCTACTGCTCTTAGGCAGGCCTCTACAGCTACAGATATCTCCATCGACATATCAGAGCTTGAAGGCCTTGACGTAGAGACTCTTCTGATACATGGAGAGAACGATCAGGTAGTTGAAGTAGAGAACTCAAGAAGGATAGCCGATCAGTTGCCGGATGGCGATGTGAGAGTTATCGAAGATACCGGTCACTCCTTTGAAGGTCACGAAGGAGAGGTCGCAGAAATTACGGTAGATTTTCTCAGTCAAGCAACTTCATCAGATCGTTAAGTGCGTGGGCTACATCCTGGCCTCGTGATGTGAGTTCGATATACTTTTTCCTGCCTTTTTTCCGGGTCTCAATCAGGCCTATTTCCTCAAGCTTCTGTATTATCCTTACAGCATGGGAGTAAGTGCAGTCAATGTTGGAGGACAAGGCAGATGCATAGTTTTCTGCGGAGGGATCAGCCAGCCTCACCATCATCTTGGCGGGCTTGGTGTGCAGGAAGAACTCCTGTTCGCTTTCATCCATTATATCAACTGTACATGTTTATTGTGGTTCTAAGTTAATATTCTCTTTGGTTGTGATAGAGTCCATCTTTGACTTTATAATGGTTTTGTGCACTATTCTAAACGTGACAATGGAATTCTCTACAGCTAAAATGAAGGAAATGATCAAAGGCCAAGGAGACAAAAGAGTTTCCGAGGAAAGCGCCGAAAGACTGGGAGAGATCCTGGAAACATTCGCCGGCGACGTAGCAGAGGAAGCAATCGCAGTCGCTAAGGAAGACGACCGCAAGACAGTAAGGAAAGAAGACGTCAAGAAGGCTCTTCGATAACTCCTGCTACCTATTATTTTTCTATTTTTGAACTCTCACACGAAAGAGGATTTAAGATTTCCATTCACTTCTTACAGTATGGACACCGAGGAAATTATAGAGAAAATAGTCGAAGAGACAGAACTCGATGAAGACGAAGTAAAGGAAAAAGTAGAAGCTAAAATGGACGAGTTCGAAGGCCTTGTATCGGAAGAGGGCGCAGTCCACCTGGTTGCCAAGGAACACGGAGTTAACGTAGGCCAGGAAATGAGCGAAGACCTCAAAATAGAAAATATTGTACCAGACATGCGTAAAGTCAACTTCAAGGCCCGCGTAGTAAATATATCCGACATGAATACTTTCGAGAGAGATGATGAAGAGGAAGATGGCCGTGTCCAGAACGTTGTCCTCGGTGACGACACAGGAACTATCAGAATGACCCTCTGGGACGAACAGACAGATATAGCGGACAAGATCGACGAAGGCGACCCTATCGAGATAACCGGAGCCTACACCATGGAAGACGACCGCGGAAACGCAGAGATCCGGCTAGGCGACTCCGCAAAGGTCGCAATGGCTGACGAAGAAGACGTACCGGAAGTAGAGACCGGCGGATCAGATACAGAAGAGGCCTCGATCAGAGAAGTTAACTCGGAGAACTCCTCTTACAGGATCAGCGGTATGCTGATGGCTGTATACACCAACAATCCTTTCTACCGTGTCGACCCTGAAACCGGCGACACAGTAAGAGAGAACGACGACGGAGAATACGTAACAGACGATGGAGATGTTGTAGAGGAACCAGGCCACCGACTGGCACTTTCAGGAGTACTGGACGACGGCACAGGCAACATCAGAGTAGTATTCTTCGGAGAGCAGGCCCGTGATGTGCTCGGTATCGATGAAGAGACAGAGAAAGAAGGAGACCTGCAGGCCGTAGAGGATGCCGGTGAAGAAGCAGTAGGAACAGAGCTGGAAGTTGAAGGTAGGACCCGATACAACGACTACTTCGGCCGCATCGAGCTTCTTGCAAACAGTGTCGAAGAAGTAGACACAGAAGAACAGCTGGAAGATCTCCTGGAAGTAATGGAGGTCTAAAAACTTATACTATGACAAGATTTCAAACAGTTAGAACGCATTCAACGAATTCAGAAACAAAGGTGAGTTACTAAATGGGAAATAACACAGATCTTGAAGACCTGGACGGCGTAGGAGGAAAAACAGCAGAGAGACTGAGAGAGGAAGGCCTTACCAACCTAATGGAGATAGCAAACATGAAGGCCGGAGAACTATCCGGAAAGGTCGACGGCATCGGAGAGTCAGCAGCAGAGAGCATAGTCAACTCTGCAATGGACAAGGCTGATGTAGGAGGTTTCGAGACAGGAACCGACCGGTACGAGAAAAGGCAGGAGATGGAAAAGATTTCAACCAACTCCGAGAGCTTCAACGAACTGCTTGACGGCGGAATCGAGACACAGTCCTTGACAGAGCTTTACGGAGAGTTCGGAGCAGGAAAAACTCAGATCGCACACCACCTCGCAGTAAACGTCCAGCGACCGGAAGAAGACGGCGGCCTCGGAAAAGGAGCAATCTACATCGACACAGAAGATACTTTCATACCCGAGAGAATCGAGCAGATGGCAGAGGCGCAGGGAATGGACTCTGAAGAAGTACTAGACAATATCCATGTAGCAAGGGCCCTGAACTCCGACCATCAGATGCTACTGGCAGAAGAAGCCAAACAGATATGTGAAGACGAGGAGATAGGCCTTATCGTCGTTGACTCACTGATGGCTCACTTCCGTTCAGAGTACGTAGGCAGAGGAGAGCTGGCTAAAAGACAGCAGAAACTCAACAAGCACATGTCAACACTGCTGAAAGCAGCCAACACCTACAACGTGGCAGTCATCCTGACCAACCAGGTCATGGACAACCCAGATCAGATGTTTGGAGACCCTACAAAGGCTATCGGAGGAAACATCGTCGCACACAACTGCGCTACGATCATCTACCTCCGCAAAGGTAAGAAAGACACAAGGGTTGCAAGACTGGAAGACAGCCCTTACCTGCCGGAAGGAGAGGCCGTCTACTCAATCGAAGACGAAGGAATCATCGACGGCTAAACCATCTTCTCAAAATTTTTTATTTTATCTAACTAATCAAAGAAAATTAGCAAATATGTTCGATCGATTGGAGAAAATCATTAATTTTCCGAAATCAATTTAAATTTTCTAAGCGAAATCAAGGTATGGACGAAGAAAGAGTACTCTCCAGTCTTCGTAGAGACAACCCTTGGTGGTCTAAACAGAGTATAGATTGGGATGAGAATTATTACAAGAGGAGCCATTACTATATGTTAAGGAGGCAGATAGAGGAAGAGGAGATTACAGGTTTACTAGGGCCAAGAAGAGTAGGTAAGACCACCATACTAAAGCAGATTGCAGAATACCTAGTTGAGGAGAAAGACGTTCCCACCGAGAGAATATTTTTTGTTCAGATGGATAATCCCTATCTAAATAGTTCTCTAGAAGATCCTCTAAAAGACATACTGGAAGTATATCAAGACTATATTTTAGAAGACAGCTTCGAGAATATCGAAGAGCCAGTCTATATATTTTTAGACGAAATTCAGGTTTTGGATAATTGGGCCGAAAAGCTGAAATATTGGTATGACCTCGATTATGAACTAGTATTTACTATTACTGGGTCCTCTAGCGCCAAAATAACCGCCGGCTCAGAGTCGCTATTAGGACGTATTATTGATAGAAACATGCTTCCTCTAAAGTTTTCAGAAACGATTAAAATGAAGAGAGAGTGTGGTGAGATGGACTTAGAGATGGAACATCAAAAAAATAAACATATAATGAAGTCTTCATTTGAGAAGGCTATTAAGGAAGATGATCCTAAGGGGCTGTATCGTGCATTCACCAAAAATACTTCTTTCCTAAGAAACGATAAATCCAAGATTAAACCCGAACTTGAGAGATACCTTAACAGAGGAGGTTATCCTCGAATTATACAGAAGGAAATTGAAGAGGGCCTAGATTTAGATTACGCGTCTAGAAAACTAGAGAATGACGCTGAGAAAGCGATACAGAAAGATGCTTCTGAAATTTATGATGTCTCACCAGACAAACTCATGAAAATAGCTATTTTTATAGCTGACAACACTGCTCAGAAGCTAGTAAAGAGTAGCTTATCTGATTTTGTTGGAGTTTCCGGGTCCACGGCAGCAAAATATGTTGACCACTTGGAGGAAGCCTACATCATTCACAGATCAAAACATTACTCAGGCAGTGCAGCGGCGTCAGAAAGAAAGCAGCAGAAATCCTATATTTGGGATCCGGGTTTTAGAAACGCCATTGTTGGTTCTCTAGGAGGCAACTACAACATGCCTCCCGAAGAAAAAGGTCTTGTTGTAGAATCTGTCTGCGCAGACCATATGAAGAGATTATCCTATAGCATTGAAGGTTCCAAAGAAAACGTGTACTTCTGGGACTATCAGCAAGGAGAAGTAGACATAGTTCTTAATATATCAGATAAAACAGTTCCCATTGAGGTTAAATATCGTGATGAAGTGAAGAAATCTGACTTGAAAGGGCTAAATCGCTTTATCTACGATAACGGAATAGATTATGGAATAGTCATCACAAAAGATAAAACAGATATTATGGAGTTAAGAGAAGGCAAAGCTGTACTTATCCCGCTTTGGAGCCTTCTAATGATGATATAATCACAGGACGCCATCTTGGCTTACGATCACGAAGGTCCTGTATTCTTCAACGAAGACGAACGCAGAGAGCTGGATAGAGACTCCAATCTACTGATAGGAGACTACGGCCAGGTCAAAGACGAAGACACCGAAAACTGGCTGAGACATCGACTCGACCACCTGAACGCATACATCACAGCAAACAGAGATGTCGTCAAGATAATCAACTTCGAAGACGAAGAACTATCAGCCAGAGTTGAAGGAGAAGAATACAGAATATAAGAAAATACAGGCGATAGGCCTTTGAAGGCCCTGCTTAAATCATGTCATCTTCAGAGACAATCACAAAGTCTCCGATAGACTTGACAGCGGAGAAAGGCACTAGATTACGGCCTTTCCTGTCTTCCTGAAGGCTCTGCTCCGAGATGTTCTCTGTAGTATTGGTTATCAAGATGTTCATCAGCTCTCCTGTATCAGATACAAAGGAGAGGTCATCTACTTCGCCAAATTTTTTACCATGTTCTTCTGAAACAATTGTCTTGCCTTTGATCTCGGTACCACGCGGATTGTTTGCCATTTTCAGTTCGCCTAAGTATTTATGAGCATCTCATAATTAAAAACTTTGTATGCCGAGAGTATTCTCCGCCGTAGAAATAGAAGACGAAGAAGTACTTGACAGACTGGAGGAAATACGCAACGAAGTAGACCAAGGATTCAAACCCGTACCACGGGAGAAAATGCATATCACTCTCGAGTTCTTCAAAGACATAGACAGCCAGGAAATCCAGAGGATCAAGAAATCAATGCAAGATACCGGTATAGAGCCTTTTACGGCAGAGATCAGAGGCCTGGGCGCCTTCCCCTCCCGAGACTACATACGGGTTATCTGGGCCGGCGTAGAATCCGGAGAACTGCATGAACTGAAAGAAGATATTTCAGGCCACGAAGTCAGCAACTCAAACGAAGAAGAGTTCAGGCCTCATATAACACTACACAGGGTAGAAAACCTGGACAGCAGCGGAAAGAAAGAGATACAGCAGAAACTGGACAAGTACTCCGGCCAGAAGATTGCGGAGATAGAGGTAGACAAAGTAAAGCTGTTTGAAAGCGTTCTGGATGACGACGGCTCCCGATACAGAGAGCTGGAAGTGAAGGAGCTTGGATGAAAAAGGAAGGCCTGTACAGACTGGCTTTCCTGCTTGCTCTCGCTGGACTAACCCTTATGTACGGCGCAACATTCCTTGAGCCTCAGAAAGTCCATGTCTCAGAACTAAAGCCTGCAATGGTTGGAGAAAAGGTCAAGATAAGCGGGACCGTACAGGAACCTTCCGGTAGCAAACATTTCTTCTTCACACTGAAGGAAGGTAACTCCACTGTCAGAGCGGTAAAGTTCGACACCTCTCCAGGATATACCTCTGGCGCAGAGGTAACTGTAACCGGAGAGATAACGATGTACAAGGGAGAGCTGGAGATAATAGTCCAGAAGATCAGGCCTAGATAACAAACTGTCGAATGTTTAAATCTGGAGGCCTCAACATTTCTACATGCTAGGAATTCTCCTGCTACTAATGATAGCAGTGCCTTTCACAGACCTGTACATACTTCTGCAGATAGCTGGAATGATCGGCTTCTGGCAGACACTTGCCATAGTAATAGCAACCGGTGTTATCGGGGCAGCGATAGTCCGTAGAGAAGGCCGTCACGTACTGAAAAAACTGCAGCGATCCGTCACTGCTGGAGAGGTAAGCAGGAACGTAGCAGAGGGAGCCCTCCTCGTAATCGCAGGCTTGCTACTGATAACACCCGGAATAATAACAGATGTAACCGGTTTCCTGTTAACCTTCAGGCCTCTAAGAGAACGACTTGTAGCCCGATGGATATCAGGTAACTCCGGCAATATCGAGGTTGAAGTCTTCCGCTTCTAGCCCATCTTTAACGAGGCGAAGACCGATACCGCGAGAACCGCAAGACCTAGTTCTGAAGGCACCGCCACACCGAACTGCGAAACACCTATCATGCACAGAACCAGCGCTCCACCTCTCTCAATATAGGCCAGATTCATGCTCTCTATATCCACAAGAGATGCCAGATAGAGAACCAGTACCGCCATCAATGCTGTTCCCATGGCCGGCACGACATACTGTAGGCTTGGTGCAGCAGCTGAAAGGCTTTTCACAGAGACGACGAGGCCTGTTACAATTATAGCTGGTACCGGGAACTTCTCCGCAATATCGAGCTCTATAATATGTGCTGCTATCGCTATGATAGCCAGGCCTGTAGCATACTTCAGGCGTGTCATATAGAATATACTAGCGAAAACCGGCGCTATCAAGGCTACCACAAGCGCTCCCGCTACAAGGAACGGCGCTACCTGTGATACCATTCTCCGGGCCTCTCTACCATTGCTTGCAGATGAATAAAGCACCGCCAGAGCTCCTGCACCGCTGAAAATCGTTAGAGCAATATTCACTACATCTGAAAAGGTCTGTATAGCTCCTGTAACCAGTAAAGTAGCGAAGACTCCGTCTACGAGCGGGAGACAGAGAACGAGCAAAAGCCTTTGGGCGCCGTCGTCTAGAAAGTCCAGAACCATGCAGAACACCGGAGAAAGCAGGTCTGGAACCAGTTACCACATAAACTTGGACTTGGTTCCCTTGAAAGCCTTGAAATTAAAGAAATTAGATAGCATAGTCTCTGACATAATACTCATCTGTACAGCGCCAGAGCATGCTGAAACATTCATTCGTAGACAGTAATTATGGCCCGGACAGTTAAAAACATTTTTGCTGTAGAGAAATCAGCGGCCTGCAAGCTTCTTCGAAACCTCATCAAGCAGACCAGAAATATCCTCAACATGATCCTGGAGCTCGTCGAAATCGTCCTGAGCAGGCACAGGCTCGATATCCTCCTGAACCTCCTCCTTCGCGTCCTCAATCTCAGTCTTCAAGTCAGACTCAATCCGGCGGCCTTCCTCCTGCATTCTCTCAATCTTGTCACGCAGAGAACCAATCTTATCGTGGGCCTCCGAAACATTCGAACGCAAGGCCTCCATATTCTTCCTCACATCGTTTATCTCGGAAGTAACCTCATTATATCTGAAGTCTATCTTGTTATCTATTTCCTCTCGCTCGGACTGAATCCGGCGATCCAGTTGACTGCTATCGACCTTCTCCTCGATCTCTATATCCTCTAGCTCCCTCTGAATAGACTCTATCCTGTCATCAGCATCGGACCTTATACTGTTAACCTTCTCCCGGAAGTTTTCCTCAGCAAGCCTGTTCTCAACAGCAGAGAAAACCTGTTCAAAGACTTCATCCCTGAAATCCTCCATTCTCTCCTCGAGATCGGACTTGGTAACGGCCTGCGAGATCTCCAGTTTATCGACCTCCTGCTTGAGATCGTTCTCAGTTAGATCACTGTAATCATCTTCCTCAACAAGAACTTTACCGCCGCTGTTGGCCTCCTCTAACTCCCTTACACGATCGTTCAGACGGCGGATCTCCTTCTTCAGCTCTTCCTCATCGACATCAGAACCAGAGCCAGTGCTGGCCGACTGCTTCTTGGCTTCGGAAAGCGCCTCGGACAGAGACTTCTCGATATCAGCTGAACCTACCATAGCGGCCTAAACACAAATTGTCGAAACCTGCTTAAAATATGAACGATAGAAAAAGAGGAAGAAAGGTTACTCATTCATGAAAACAGTCTCGCCCCTGTCAAGAACCTTTCTATCATCAAACCAGACAGTAGGCTTTTCACACACCGTATCCCAGTGAATATCACAGCTAACCTTTCTCTCATGGCCATCAGGCATGTAACTCGAGTTATCGCCGAACGCAATATGGACTGTTCCAAGCACTTTCTCATCCTGGAGAACGTTACCGATCAAAGTGGCTTTAGGATTAGTACCGAAACCGAACTCGGCCAAGTTACGGGCACCTTCAATGTTCTCAAAGGCCTCAGCAAGTCCCGAAGTCTCATCGCCGACATGCTTCACGGCAACGGCCTCGGAGTCCTCGATCTCGACCTCAGTACCCTCCGGCGCGAACGGGAAGTGGTCAGTAACCAGAGTACCGTTGACATTCAGAATCCCGCCATCGGCCTCTCCAGCAGGAAGATTACCGAAGTCTCCCGGCTCATGTATAATACCGGTATCGGTATGGAAGAGATCAATATCGATCTCGAAAGTCAGATCGGTACCTGAAGGAGTAGTAATTCTTACCTCATCAGTATCTTCAAGAAGTTCGTAGACCTTCTCGGAAATTCTCTCAACTTCGGAGTAATCGGCCTGAAGGCTGGAGTTCCAGATAGTCTTGTTGATTCCTGGCAGAGTAGCAACCCGAGAACCAGCATCACAGGCCTCTCTTCTTGCATCGGTATGGCTAAGCGACTTCTTTGTCGGTGCGATCACGACATCCGCTGCCTGCATGGCATCGGCCACCTTCTCAGGAGGTTCCTCGCCGTGGTTCTCCGGCTCCTCGTACTCGATGTACGTCCCCTCGACGTCCCGACTATCGATCACTTCAAACAGTGCATCGATCAAATCGGAATCATTACCGTCATTTACAACGAGAACCTCCTCGCCGTCCTGAACGTTTAAACACTGGTTAACAATTGTCTCGGCACCTTCAACTAAACTCATAAACAGAAAAACGGCTGCAAAACTAAAACATCTTTCCCTCTACTACCTGAGATCGACGTAGGTACCACGGCCCTCATCCAGGAACTCAAGCTTGTCCTCACGAGCCAGCCAACCAATCGCCATATTCACCTTCGAACGCGGAAAATCCAGAGAGCTCGAAATCGAAGAAACAGAACACTCTCCTTCATCCTCTAAGTATCTCCAAACATAACCTGCAACCTCACCAATCTTATCCTCCAAAAACAGTTCACCTAAACAAAAAATACGCAGGCCCGTTTAAATCAACTTCTCCATATAAAAAATTCTGTAACCTACACAGAAAACACAGAAAGGCCTCGATGGCTCAGCCTGGCTAGAGCGGTCCCCTCGTACGCCTGCCAATGCCCAGAGCGGCACGCATCAGACCATGCTCAGCATGGCCTACAATCAAACTTGACAGGCACAGAAAGGGACAGGTCCCGGGTTCAAATCCCGGTCGGGGCTTCAAATTCCATAATAAATTTTCCAGTAAGACCAGCTCTAACTTAACGTTTTAGATGCAAGTTGTATGGTGTGGCAGAACCTCAGGAAGAGTATGATACACTTGTTAGAGGAAGTCTTCTGAGAGGTGTTGATGAGCGCGGCGAGTATACCCAGGCCTCTTTCCAGGAGGACGGTGTTTTTGTGGATATAGTTAGAAGACCTAGAGGCTACGAGCTAAGTTTTGAAACTGATAAAGGCCTGAAAGATATTTACGAAGGTATTGTGGAGAACTATCATCCGAAAGGTCTGGTAGAGGCTATCAATTCAGAAGGAGATAGTTTTGGGCTGGATCCTGATGCCTGGAACGGTGGCAATTACGAGGATTTTGTCGAGGCCTATTTTAACTTCGGTAATTTCAGCGTTGAATGGTTTGCCATCGATGATGAATCTGAAAGAGAGTATATGGTTGACGTTTTCAGCAACACTATTCACTTTGATACCACCGAACCAGTATCAGAGGCCGGCTGGATGATCGGCGAGGCCGTAACAGATGCGGACAGCAGTCTATTTGATGAGGTCCAGCGTTTCCTGAACGAAGATTAAGAGATGGAACTACAAGAACTAGAACAGGTTCGACATGCAGACTTCGTGTACTGGTCCTTCCGATGTCTTCATTCCTGAAGACCGGATATCTTCTCCACAGACCAGACATTCTTCAGCTACTTCCATACAGTATTATACGTATAGCTAATATATTAATGTATCTCCAAACATTTGTTTTAAAATTGTTGAGTTTATACCTTTTCTATGGCAGAGTTTAGTGTTGATGATAAGGATCGGCAAATAATTGAACAGTTGTTGTCGGATGGAAGGGCCTCTCTGAGGAAAATTGCGGAGAAAATCAGCGTCTCGCCTTCCACAGCAAGCAATCGATTCAAGAAGCTTCGAGATAACGGTGTTATACAGAGTTTTGTGCCAGTGCTTGACTACGAGAAGATGGGCTACACCTTCAGTACGTTGACTCATATCAAGTCCGAGCCCGGCGAAGTAAGCCCCATTGCTCAGAAGTTGAAGGAGAAAGCCTTTATCGAGCAGTGCTTTACGATTACCGGTGATGCAGATATCATAATTCTCTCTCATTTCGAGGACCGTGAGAAGATGAACGATTCTTTACAGGATATTCAGAGTATGGAAGGGATAGAAGAGACGAAGACGAACGTGATTCTGGAGTCTTACAGGCAGCAGATGAAGCTATAGGTCGTCTTTCGTCATTATGAAGACTTCGCTGGATGAGACTGTCTCGTTTCGCGACTTCCCTACTATGTAATCTGCTTCAAGCTGTTCAGCTGTTTCAACAGCTTTCTCATCTACTTCTCCATCCATGACTACGGCATAACACTTCTTCTCCAGTTCTGAGATAGCAGAGACAGGCCTTTTCTCTACCACTTCTCCTTCCTCATCGAGGGTGTTTACTGCCCTGGTACCTGTTAGCTCCGAGATCTTGCCGGAGAAAGTTTCAATATCCTCATCCGCGATCTGTTGCTCTACCTCAGGCTCCTCCGTATATTTAACAGGCTCCCTGTCTCTGAGGGCTGAGTGCACTTCCCTCTTCGAGAGTTCTTCTACCTCTTTTCCTTCAGGAGCTCGGGCCACGTACTCGGGCTCGGCTTTCTCCTTCAGTTCCTTGAGTATGAGGTCTCCTCCTCTGTCGCCGTCGAGGAAAGCGGTTATCTCCTTCTCTTCTGCTATTCTCTGGATCTGTGAGGGTACTGATGTGCCGCCGATCGCCAGTGCGTTCTTCACTCCTTTCTCCAGAAGGTTGACGACGTCGGCCTTCCCCTCCACAATTACGATGCTGTCGTCCCATTCTACATCCGGGCCTGCGATAAATGAGTGGTACTCTGTAAGCTCCTCCTTCCTGACCTCCTGCTTGATATCATTCATAAGCTCCTTTTTATCAGGCGTCTCGCGCTCTATATCCTGCAGAAGCTGTTTTGAGCGCTTGACAATGTAGTCTCTTTTCGATACTCTCAGGTCTTCAATACTGTCAACTGTTAGATCGGCATTGCTTGGGCCGATCTTTTCTATGGTTTCAAGCGAGGCCGCTAGCAGAGCAGTTTCAGTCGCGTCGAGAGAGGTTGGGAGTTCGAAGGAGGCCTCTGTGCTGCCGTCCTTCTCCTCTATCTCGACGTTCATTCTGCCGATCTTTCCTCGATCCTTGAGTTCACGTAGATCGAGCTGGTCGCCGAGAAGGCCTTCGGTCTGTCCGAAGATTGCGCCGACTATATCTGATTTCTCGACAACTCCTGCTATTTCGATTGTTGCGTTTATCATGTACTTTGCGGATTTCTGTGATGTCTTGCCCATTTAGTATTCAGCCTCTATTTTTCGTTCAACTTTCTCTTCAGGTAGATCTACCTTCAGCTTTTTTCTCCTGCTCTGATGACCTGATATAATACCAGGTTTCTCTCCAAGTATCTCGGTCAGCTTATTTACCAGTTCCGAGTTGGCCCTGCCGTTCTCTGCCTCTGACCCGAGGTGGACTGTTGGAAATCTTCCTTCCTCAATCCTGAATTCGTTTTGATCCGGTTTAACTTTAACATAGAATTCTGTCATTTTTCTCCAGGCCTCTTGGAAAGGATAAAAGTAGTGTGGCTGCCCTGTAACACAGATGATCATTCCTGTAGTCCCGGAAGGTCACATCTGCTGACCGAGGGCAGCCGTGAGGAAGTGTTTACCTTCCTCAGTAAATACTGTGAACGTTAACCTTTTACCTCTGAGAATATTCTCTCTACTGGAAGAAGGTTCCGTCTGTCGGCGGCGTGTACGACTCCTGCTTTGTCTTCGTCTGTACCGGTTCCTCGCCGTGGTATTTGCGAATGTAGTCGAAGTACTCTGAAAGTCTTTCACGGGCGTACTCTATATCGTACTCTATCATCTCCTCTCCCAGCCTGTTAACAAACCATTTCTTGAACAAGCGGTTAAGAGGGTAGGCGAAGATTCTCGGCAGCCAGTCGATGCCGTCCGGAAAATCGTACTTAACCTCGAGAGTAACCCAGTACTCGATCAGGCCGAAGTTGTTGTCGCCTGACGGCGGGCTCTGGGTAGCAGGGTTTGTTGTCAGCTTCAGCTTGCCGTGATCGCTCGGAAGGCCTTCGGAAACCTCCATTATAGACTCGAAATCTCCGCTGTCAACGTTCTCGTAGTAGAAAGTCTCCGCCGGTTTATCCAGGTCCATGTTCTGGTTGAAGATGTACTTGTGGTCCTTGTAGATACTGACAATATTCGGGCTCTCATACCATTCAGCCTTGTTCTGTATCTCAACCCAGCCCCCCTCGAAGAGATGCTCGTGATGCCATATATCATCAGCGTGCTCAAACTTATCCTTCTCGTAATCCGAGTTATACGGCTTGCCTGGAGTATGAAGCCAGCACATGGCCTTCTGCAGGAAGTTCAGGTCTTCTTCGTCATCCGACATTTTTCATCACTGCCATGGCGGTGTGTAGTGTGAGCTGCCGGTCCGGACGATACCGTCCTCTACACCGAACTTCTCTCTCATTAGGTTTTGAAGTCGAACAACGATCTCTGAGGCCTCCTCCTCGTACCTGTGGATTTCCTTGGAGTAAAACTTGTTGTACCATATTCCGACAAGGATCTTGTAGAACTTGGAGCGCTGGAACTGTGTCTTCTCATCTTCAAGGCCTGTGCTACCGTAGTTGCTCTGAGGGTATTCTGTAATAGGGTAAGGCTCCCAGATCTCCTTGTTACCGCCAGGATATACAGTAATAACCTTGCCTGTGGTCTTTACACGGACTTTTTTGATATCGTCAGGCCTGTCCTCTTTGTATATGTCTTTTGGATCCTTTACCCTCCAGCTCAGGTTGAAGTACAGGACAGTGTTCCTGGATTTCTCCTTGAATGCGTGCATACGGATCTTGTCCTTCGGCCCGGTTACGGAGAACTCGTTACGGCCTTCCTCTATCCTGTCTATATCGAACTCCTCCACAAGCAGGTCCTTGATACCTCTGTAGATCCGGGCCGGATCCTCCTTGACGAAGTAGTGATCCTGCTTGGAGAGCGCGTCCTCCTCGAACTTAACCACTGTAATCAGCCTCCATATCCTCCTTGATGTAGTCCATCAAGGTATCAACCCTTCCCTCTACAGCGTGCTCGTAGCCTTCTCTAGTCTCTCCGTAAAGAAACTTGTCGTAGAGAGATCGGTACGCGTAGTAGAGAAGAGAGTCCTGATAGTTTTTCTCCGTAGGGTAAGAAGTCACAAGCTTGGCTTTCAGCTGTATATCCATCTCGGAGGCCTCACGGTCTATATGCAGGAATATCTCCATCCTCTCAACCGTGAGATGGTCCATTGCGTTGGTTGTTACTATCTTGGCCCTGATATCTCTGCCGTCTACATCGTTGTAGTATTTCTCTTCGTTCACCGAGGAGAACTTGATTCTGTCCTCCAGAAGCATTCTGAGTGAGGAGTAAACCTCTTCCGGATCCTCCACTTTCAGGGTAAGTCTCCTGCGTGTTACTTCCTCGGTGATCTTCATACTCATAGTGTATAGACTGTAATTAGAGAAAGCTGGATAAAAAAGTATTAGAAGAATGTGAGGCCGTTACCGGCACTCCTCACATAGAAGCATTCCGTTGACTTCTTTGAGGTCCTCGCTGTAGTTCTCACAGCTCTCACAGACTCCTTCCCTAGATGTCTCTCTTGGAGTTGCCTCGGCCTGCATCTCTACTTCTTCACCCATTATCTCAGCGTAACCAGGCCATGCTCTCAGAATATCGGTCTGGGTAAGGATTCCGACAAGCATCTCATCTCTTACTACTGGAACTCTTGATATATCGTTTCTTGCCATCGCCATTGCGACATCATCCAGAAGCTCGTCTTCATCAGCCACCACTAGATCAGTACTCATTATATCCTTGACAAGAACATCTTCAGGATCCTTGTTGTCGGCTACTACCTCGTAGACAATGTCTCTGCAGACTACTACACCTACAGCATCTTCATCGTCGACAACCACAAGGCCTCTGATCTCTTCATCTTTCAGAAGCTGTGCGGCCTCTTTTACTGTTTTTTCCTGTTCGACTGCGATGACTCCTTCAGTCATCAGCTCCTTTACCTGTACTTCACTATCTACTGCCATTTTATTGCTCCACCTCTTTTTCCTGCATTATTTCTGCGAATCCAGGCCATGCTCTCAGAATATCTGACTGTGTGACTATTCCGACAAGCATGTCGCCTCTGACAACCGGTACACGGGAGACGTTGTTCTTGGACATTGCCATTGCGACATCATCCAGAAGCTCATCCTCTTCGGCCACTATCAGGTCTGTACTCATTATGTCTTTCACCTTGGTCTCTCGGGCCTCTTTTCCTTCAGCTATTATGTCGTAGGTTATATCTCTGCAGACTACTACACCTACAGCATCTTCGTCCTCTATTACGACCAGGCCTCTGATATCTTCCTGTCGAAGCTTGTTCGCTGCCTCTACTGCATTACTATTGGCGTCTACTGCGACTACGCCTTCAGTCATAACCTCCTTCAGTTTTACTTTTCCGTCCATATGAGAAACTGGGAGAAATGATTCTAAAGAAGCTTTTGGTTGCCTTCAGTTCGCGAACTGTTTCAGTCCGGTCTGGCGGTCGCTTTTACCGAAAAGGCTCTGAATTGTCTTGTTCAGTATAAGTATCTGCTGCCTGATGTAAGGAGAAACCTCGTAGTTATCAATTATCTCCTTAGAAGGCTCAAGATACTTCTTGATAGTTCCCTCGGAGATAGTCAGCAACACCTTCCCATCACACTCCGGACACCGGGCCGTAGTCTTTCCCGTAGGCGCAATAGTCTGGTTAGTCATCGGCACCCGCCGGAACTTCTCGTTACAGTCCACACAGCGCATCTTCTGACTGGAGAACGAACGCAAGTTACCCTTGATATCAGGAATAAAGTGCTTGTCCAGCAACAGATCAGCCACCGCATTCTCGTTAACAGCTCTAATTCTCTCACCCAGCTTCAACTGGTTATCAGTCTTCTCGCTCATCTCATCCAAAGTCACGTACTCTGACTGGTTAGGCCCATCATCGATATCCGAAGTCTCAATAGTGTAATCATGAGAATAAGGCTCATCGCTGTGAACAATATCCTCACCAATCTCAATATCAGTCTCCAGATTCCAGGGCTCCTTGTACTCCTTCGTCTCCTCATAGAAACTACGCGGATAATCATCTACAGTCTCAACAGCCCAGGCCTCATCATCAACCTCATCAGAGTTAAGCACAGTCGATAAAATCAGCGGAGCATCCATAGTTCTAGCGCCAGTCATGTCAGGAAGGTACTTACGCGAAAAGTTCAGCAATCCATCCATCATAAGCAGTATGGCGTCCTCATCTCCGTCACAATTCCTGCGTTTAGCTGCATGCCAGTAAGGATGGGCATAAATCCCTTTAGCATCGGTAAAACCAATTATGCGGCCTACTGTGCCTCCTGATGTGTGTGGTGCGAGGCCGATAACTAGTTCTCCTACCAGATCTTCTTTTGATTCGGCATCGTAGTATGGTTCGAGGCCGTAAAACTCTTCAAGTAGTTCGTCTATGTATTTAGCGGCTCTGAGCATGTAGTCTGAGGCTGCTAGAGTGTTGTCTCCGTCAGGGATCAGTATGTCTTGTGGTTTCAGTTCGACTACCTGTTCTTCGTTCTCGAGTGGTTCGCCGTCTTTGTCCTCTGTGTATCCTAGCTCTCGCAGTTTTTCTACTGATACGCTGGCTTCTTTTGGTTTGAAATGTGTCATTGGGAGATCTGTGGCGTCGTATCTTACTGTTCCGTCCTTGTTGACGTAGAGGTCGTGCTTCTTTCTCAGAAGGCCTTTTTCGATTGGTTCTACGATCTTGGTCTTGGATGTCATTCCTCTGAAAGATTTGAGGAGTTCCGGAGGCCTGTTCATTCCAAGGTTGTCGAGAGCTTTGTCCATGATTTCGCGGACGTTGATATCGGTGTTCTGATATCTGTTGATGTATTCATTGCCGCAGCTGCCACAGACTTCTGTCTCCTCTTTGAACTCTTTGCCACAGTCGCTGCACACCCACAGAGGTTCTGTAGGGTTGCCGCAGTCCTGGCAGTATGAGAAGTGTGATTTATCTCCGCATTCAGGGCAGTAGTTCTGCACAATCTGTTCGTTTACTATTCCTTTTTCGCTGTGCATCGTGTTGTTGTATGCAGCAGTAAGATTTCTCATGCGGCCTCCTTCCTGTTTTCCACATGGGAAGAGCAGCTGTGGCTTCCCGTTCAGAGTTCTTCTCTCTGCTTTCTCCGGTCGGCCCATCCTGGCGCCCAGGTAGTGAGGTGCAGGATCACCCATCTCTACACCTGAAATCTCTTCAACTGCCTCAACTATCTCCGAGCTGCTGTCGACAGACTCAACTATCTCTTTATTATCTTCTTCAGGTTTCAGCAGTAGCTTCAGGGCCTTGAGGTCTTCTTCCCTGACTTTTATCTGGTTGCCGTCTTTCTCGTGCTGTACCAGCAGTTCTTCAAGCGCGGCCTTTGTTTTCTCTCCGCTTAGCTCTCCTTCCTGCATAGATTCATAGAGAGCCTGGAATTTCTCTGGCGAGGTGTCTTCCCAGTGGTATGTCCATTTTGGATGCAGCTTTATTCCGAGCTTCTCGCTTATCTTGAATGCCTCCTGCGGGTTAGGGTCGCGTTCCGAGAAATCACGGCCTAACGCTACATTCTGCTCTTCGAGAGCATGTTCCAGGTCTTTCTCCCACCATTCCGGTACGTAAGGTGATGGCAGTAGTTTCTTGCCGTTCTCCACGAACTCTCCGTAAGTTACAAGCATGTCGCCCAGGAAAAGTATTTCCTCTACATCATTCTCTATCTCTCGGGCCTCTTCCCGGCTCTCAACTTTCTTCACGTCGCCATTCTTGAGCTTAACTACCGGCGGATGTACGCTGTCGCAGGGCGTTGCTACAGTTCCTTTCATAGGGTACTCGGTTTTCAGCTGGGTTCCTATCGCGATAAACCTCTGGGATATCTCCAAGGTTGCCGGATGCATCGATACTGCTGCAAGGCCGTTGGTCCTTGAGTGGCCGTATCTAAGTCTGAACCCTCCTTTCTCTCCGGGATGGGAGAATATAGGCCTTCCTGCAGTGATTGATCCCAGGAACTTGTCGGAAGGAGTATAATCTGCTTCTTCCTTGTCCTCTCCTTCCTCTTCATCGTCGTCGCTGCCTGAGGAGTGGATCTCTTTCTGTAGGTCCAGGTAGTCTTTCACCCATTCCCAGTGCTCGAGGCCGAAGTCCTTACCCCATTTCTCTATCCTTTTCTTGATCTTCGGGGCCTTCAGCGGTAGGCCATCCAGGTACACGAGGCACATTCCTCCTCTGATCTGGTTAGTATCTATACGATCGAGGTCCTTGTAGTTCGAGACCTCTATCTGTTCTGTAGGCGACCCGGTGACTTCGACCGGAACATTCTCCGCGATCATAGATGTTTCCTCGCGTTCTGGGTAGTACTGCTTTGCCGTCACACGTGTGTAGTAGTCATCTACTTCGGCTGCGTAACGGTTGACAACAGTCTCTGAAGGCTTAAACCTGTCAAGGCCTACACCTATCCTGACGTAGTCCGCCAGCAGAACGCTCATCGCTGATGCTGTTCCACCTGCTGACCTGATAGGGCCTGAGTAGTACATCGCCAGGTACTCTGTTCCATCATTGTTCTCTCTGATCTTGACATCTCCAATTCCTTCAAGAGGTGCTGTAGTGATTCCTCCTGTCATGTAGCTGACGCCTACACGGATACCTGCCTCACAGGCCCTTTCAAGATCGTCGAACTCATGGAAATCTCCTTCTGCAATCTCTCTGGCTATAGAGAAGGAGACTCTCTCATCGTTCTTGCCGTACTCATCTTCCAGTTCACGTATTCTCTCTGCAACACCTTGATCCTCGAGTTCCGGGAACTGTGCTGCGATAACAAGACTCGAGGCCTTTTCCGCCAGGTCCTCGGCAACAGGTATATCTACTCGCTGCTCCGGATCTTTCGACTGATCACGGGCTTCTTCAGCTATATCGTACGCTTTCTCCGTCTTGTCTCTTATGCTGTCGAAGTATTTTTCAGTATCCATTATTGTCAATCCTCTTTGTAATCCATTCTGCGAATGGTTTTTGCGTGTGAATCTGAGCGTCGCAGACATTTTGTCTGCTCTGAACAGATTTTCTGAAATCTGTGGTAACCAGTTCTCTTAGAACTGTTTTACGTCTGTGTTTCGGGTTTTGAAGTCTACAAGAGTGACTTTCCCTGGATCCGGTTCGTGGCCTACACGTTTCTGGAAATCTGTCTGTGCCTGGAAAGTTGAAGATGCGATGACGTTTACTCCTTTGTAGCTTTCGTTGGCGTGGCTGTGGAGGTGTCCTGCGACAAATACATCCGGTTCGTGCTCTATAACCAGATTGTCTCGGCCTTCAGGCGATACCAGGTTGGAGCCGTAGGTCGGAGCTAGGTGTCTTCTCTTGAGAAGATCGATCATTACATGGCTTGGATCATCGTAGGCCTTCTCCCTCAAGGACTGTATCTGGTCGATCTGTTCGTCGAAACTGTAACCATGGTACATCAGGTTCTTGATTCCTTTACTTCTGATTGCGTGAAGCCTGACAGTCTGCGGGTTCTGTACCAGATGCACGTTGTTGAAGTCGGAGATAGTTGGGAGTGCGTCCTCCGCAATCCTTGGCTGTGGCTCAGCTAAACGTGTAATATCGTGGTTTCCTGGGCCGAGAAGAATCTGGATGTGCTCTGGAATCCTCTCCACCCATCTCTCGAACCGCTGGTACTGCTTGTATATATCTGTAACCTCGAGCTCTTCCTCCTGGCCTGGATAGGTTCCGACTCCTTCAACCACGTCGCCTGGAATCACCAGGTAGCCAACGTTCTCGGCCTGCGAAGAGTTCAACCATTCAGCAAACCTGTCAAGCCTCTTGTTCAAAGTATCCTTCGAACCCATATGGAAATCAGAGATATAGGCCGCAGAAACCTCGTCTTTAGTAGTTTTTACGCCCTGAGGTATTGGTAGGTCAGGCCTCACAATATCATCAGCATAAATTATATCGCCGCCGAGGTTTCCTCTAACACCTATTACCTCGTCAGGAACAATTCTCTCGCCGTCTCTCTCACCTGCTAGTACCTTGAAGGTTCCTGTCTTGTCCTCGATCTCCACAATCCATTTACCAGACTGTGTTGAGTATTTGTCATTTACCAGGCCGATTGTCGTGGCCTCGTCTCCTTCGTCCCTTGATTCAAGCCTTTTGATCGAGGTTGCGGATTTCATCTCCATTCTCTGCATCAACATCTTCTTCATACGGTCGTAACGATCATTGTAGTATCCAAGGAACTCAGGTACATCTTTCTCGTCTTCAGAAATATCTATTTCGTCAAGTATCTCGACCTTGGTCCTCATCTCGGACCTGTTGCGGTCGTCCTTAATCCTTACAGTCTTGTCCTTGCTGAACTTGGAGCTAGTCTCATCGAACTCCTCACCCAGCTCGACACTCTCCGTAGAATTATCCTCGTCGTCGGACTCTGTCTGCTCTTCCTCGAGCTTTGTCTTCTCTACCAGTTTACCCCCCTCTGTTTCATGTACAACTTCGTCCTCAACACTGTTACTTCTTTCCCTAAGATTATTTAGCATCATCTCAGAGACATACATAGGCGTAACATCCAGGCCTTTAATCGCCTCTACATCTTCCTCAGTAAGGCCTTCTGCTGCATCCTTACCTATAATACATCCTTGCTGTGTTAGCTCTTTGAGTGCTTTCTCATTCATTCCTTGCAATACCCCCTTCAATTCAAGCGCTGTCTAAAGGTAGAACTTCTCCTCTACCATCTCTTCCAGCTGTGAACGGATTTCCTCTGGAAGATCAACGCTGATCTGTCTTGTACGGCCGTAACGGCCTTTACTGATTACTTTTGCATTTATCACACCGAGCATATCGAGCTCCGAGATAAGTCCAGAAACCCTTCTCTGCGTGAGTTCTGAAACATCTACGTCCTCACACAGCTCCTTGTACTCGCTGTATACATCCCCCGTAGCGATTTCGTCCTCGTCCTCAGTCATCTGAAGAATAGTGTAGAGAACCAGCTTCGACTGCTTAGGCTGAGAACGAACAGTCTCAACCATTCTATCGCGCTCAATCTTGTCCTGAGCACGATCAACATGCTTCTTGTAGATCTTGTCATCCTCCGATCTCTCGCACAGCTCCCCTGCAACACGCAGAAGATCAAGAGCTCTACGGGCATCGCCGTGCTCCTGGGCTGCGAGAGCCGAACACTTCGAGATAACCCCTCCTTCCAGCTTGTCCTCAACAAAGGCCTTGTCAGTTCTCTCCTTCAAGATCTCTCTAAGCTCGAGAGCGTTGTAAGGAGGGAAGATAATCTCCTCCTCTGACAGGGAAGACTTGACTCTTGAATCCATGTACTCTGTGAAGTTAAGATCGTTGGATATACCGAGGATGGAAACCTTTGTCTCCTCTAGATCATCGTTGATACGTGTAAGATTGTAGAGGAACTCATCTCCCACTTTCTTGACGAGAGCATCGATCTCGTCCAGCGCAATAACTACTACACCCTTCTGATCTTTCAGAGCGTTAAAGAATCTATTATAAATTTCATCTGTCGGAAGGCCTGTACTAGGTACATCCTCTCCGAGCTGGCGAGCCAGTTTTGCGAGAAGTCGGTACTCTGTATCAGCTACCTTCTTCATCTTGCAGTTAATATACAGTACGTTGAGATCGATCTCCTGCTCATCAGCCACATCTTTCAGCTCTTCCGTAACATGTTTTACAATCAAAGTCTTTCCAGTACCTACAGATCCATAAAGAAATACGTTGCTAGGATCGTTTCCTTTCAGCGCAGGCGCCAGGATAGAAGCTAGATCGTTGATCTGCTCATCACGGTGCAGAATATTGTCTGGCTTCCAGCCAGTTGTAAGAGCATCTTTGTTTTTGAATACAGAATCCTTGTCGAGATAGTTCGAGAACATTGACTTCAGATTGCTCTGACTCATCTATCTCGCCCCCCAGAAAACAGTATTTAATCTCATTTGATCTTCGAACCCCGTATGTTTCTACGTGAAATTAAGGTTTATAATCCTTCTCCAATCGAAGCAAAGGTGGTACCCCCACCCACCCCCTGATTTCGTGTGGAGTTTTCTAATAACTACCTATACAAAGATATAACACTGTTATATTATTATGTCGGTGTTATAATTTTATTCTGCCGTTATATCCGAGTCTCGCTCTCTCGATACAGATTCCACTCGAAATAGAGGGGTGTGTGTCGTTTCTAGCTCAGATACTTCAGCTCCAATCTAGAAATTTCGGGCTCCGGATGAAGCCCAGGTCTCCTGATGAAATCAACCTTACTACTTTTCCCGGAAAATCTTCTGGCCTCAAAACAGAATCAAACACGATTGAATTCGAACTGAATCGAACAAAACTCTTAGAATCTTTCTTTTACGCCAGATTGGCCAGAAAATCCTTCCACACCCCCTGATTTCATGTGGAGATTATTTGAACAAGCCAGCTTTTAAATAAAACAGGAGTTCCTTTACTGCTCCAGAATAGTAAAATCAGAGCCTGCAGAGTTATTTCTTAAGTATTGGTTCTGAAACTTCAGATAGAAATGAGCGAACATGGATCCAGCAGCAATCACCATGGACCAGGAAATCTCGAGAAAACACTGGCCAACATCTTCGCCGCAACCATTATCTCCGTGGCCCGGCTTGCGAAGTCATTCATGATGTCCGTTTTCAACTTTCTGCTCAGATTTCTACACTGGCTCTAGCCAGGGATTTGAACTAAATAAATGCAGCTCCAATTAACAGCCTGTGAGGTAGCAGAGAAAAATGGTTGATAGAGAAGAAACAGCATTCGTGTATACGCTCAGCAGCAGGAAAGGAATGGTTCAGCAGGCACTAAGATCTATAGCTACACTCAAACAGCATGTAGATGTCGAGAAAATCAACATCTTCTACACACCACCCTACGACGAAGAAGACGAAAAGGCCTTGAAGGAGACCGGGGCTAATGTGGTAAAGAAGGAGAATCAGACAGAGGCTTTCAATGTTTCAAGAAGTCTTCCTGAAAGCCACTACGGCGAAAAAATCAATCTCTGCTCACTGGAAGAGAAAAATGTTGTCTTCCTAGATTGTGATACTATTGTAGGAAATAATATATGGGAAGTACTGGAGGGAGACTTCGAGTTCAAGGCAAGGCCTGCTCACAGATTCAACGACGATAAGGACTGGAAGAAGATGTTTGATGAGAGAGACAGGCCTTATCTCGACTGGATGCCGAATGCAGGATTCTTGGTGTTCAAAGAAGGAGCTCACAGGAAGATACAGGACGACTGGGCCAACCTGGTTTCGCAGGACCTCGAGTTCCAGATGGGTAAAGTCGATCACCACGAACAGTACGCACTGGCTCTCACAATCTCAGACCTGAAAATACATGAAATGAAGAAAAAAGAACATGTGTTTGAATGGAAGGACGAGAAAGTAGCTGATGCATACATTTATCATGTAGCGCACTCAGCCGGAAGTTCAATAATGAACGTAGTCAAAAACTATCTAGGCAGGCTTAAACCATGACTAAGATAATACTAGGATCTCGGCACTCTGGTCACGCTACAGCGACACCAGCAATCAAGGCCCGACTTGAAGAACAGATCGATGAAAAAATAGAGTACGTTGTAGTAACTGATCCTGAAGATGAATACGACTACAGCTTCGCCGAGAAAGTTTACAGGGTTCCAAGCTTCAGGCCTACAGGAGGAAAAGTTTACAGGCCTTACAGTATGCTGAAAAATTTCTACAGGAGCTGGGAGATACTTAAAAAAGAAGATCCGGAGAAAGTTGTGGCCTACGGTGCGAACACCAGTTTTCCTATAGGAGTAATTGCAGGCCTGAAAGGTATAGAGGTTATAGCTGTAGAGGCTGAAAACAGGACTAATCAACCTTCTATGACTCCGAAGATGCTGTCAAGACTGTCGAATACACGTGTCTGGGTTTCCCATAACCAGATAATGGATAAATATCCTACTGAAAAGGTAGAAAACAAGCAGATTATACAGTACCGCAGTTTCGAGAATCATGAATCCGAGGATAAGGACAACAAACTACTGGTAATACCTTCGAGCAACGACCCTGAGCTACAGGAGAAATACTGGAAAGACATTTCTCACAGCGAGTTCTTGGACCTGATGGGCCGGACTGAGATAGTGGTGACTAGGGCCGGAATGACTTCTTACGAGGCTGCTAATCTCGCGGAGAAGGTAGTGGTAATTCCGTATGATCACAGTCATCAGGAGAACTTTGCTCACTGGCTGGCCTCGGAGTACAGGAATGTGGAAGTGGTGAAGGATAAAAGCTTCAAAGAAGTAATCAACGAGTACGAGGCCGACGACAAATGACCGAAATGCAGGACGTAAACGGAAGCAACTGGAACTACCTCATCGTGCTCGACGCATGCAGATATGACATGTTCAAAGATAACTACGAAGATTTTCTATCAGGAGAGCTCTCCAAGAAGAAATCACGTGGAGCAGCAACACCTGAATGGCTGTGGAACACATTCACCTCACGATACAACTACAACTACGTCTCCGCAAATCCATACATCAACAGCTACGGCCTCACACTGAAAGAGATGGTAGGAGGCTGCGAACAGGACTGGGACGCAAGAAACAAGTTCCAGAACATCGTCGACGTATGGGACACCAACTGGGACGACAAACTGAACACGGTAAGACCTGAAGAAATGACAGATACAGCACTTGAAAACCTAGAATACAGCAAAACAATAATACACTATATCCAGCCACATCGCCCCTACATCTCAGGCAACGACACAGAACACAGCTGGGCCCCGAAAGCAGAGATAGAAGGCCAGGAAAAATCAGCGAAGAGAAAGTTCTTCGACAAAACCCGGCCACTATGGAGCCCGATATTCCGGAAAATGCCGTACACAATCCAGTCCAAGATCAAATCCGTATTTGGAATGGGTAACGACTTCGAAAAACTAGTCAGAGAAAAAGGTGAAGAACAGGTAATCGAATACTACCGTCAAGACCTGCGAATGGCCCTGGAAGAAGTAGCAAGGCTTGTAGAAGAACTCGACGGCAAAGTAGTAGTGACTGCCGACCACGGAGAACTCCTGGGAGAAGGAGGCTGGGGCCACTACATCGGAGGGGAGGAAGACGAACTAAGGCATGTCCCATGGCTGGAGATAGAGGAAAAATAGCGATCTATAGAATTATACTAGGAATAAAAAGTATTACTTCTTCTCATTCACTAGGTCTAACTAATCGAGAAAGAGAGTATAACAAAGGTTTATCTATAAATGTAAAGATTTAATTCAAGTTATTACCAAAGGAGAATAGAATGAGAAAAGCAATACTTACGCAGAAAAAGTTCTTGAACAATGGCTTACAGAAATTTGAAAGTCAGATAGCTCCTTATCTACTAGAAAACGGGTTTGAACCTATATACCACAACCACAACGATTTTGATTCATTGGATTACCCTTTCAGTCAAACAGTAGAAATCTGGAAAGCCTCAAGAAAACTGAAGAAAGAAGCAGAAAAATATGACCAAATTTTCCTACCAGCACAAAACCGCCTAACAGTTAACCCTGAAGATCTAGATGCTCAAATAGTGCCGTACATCCATGATATATACCCTTATACAGCTCATTTATATAGAGAGAATCAAAGTACGTTTAAGTACATTGTAAGAATGGTTCAATCAGCTATTGGACAAGAATATATGGATAATTTAGTGAAATTGGATAAGGTTATTGTGTCTTCTTATAGAACTAAAAAGGATTTAGAAAATCGTACTAGCTTTACAGGAAACATAGAGGTTGTTCATCAAGGAGTTGATGGCGGCCTTGATGAGAAACCTTCGATAGATGATAGAGATATAGATCTTCTATATGTAGGAACCTTAAGGACAAGGAAGAATCCTGAAATTATTAGAAAAGTGTTTGAGAAAGCTCACAACAAAGGCTATAATGTAGTTTCAGTCAACTATGAAGAATTAGATTTACCTGGTGAACATTATACAGATATTTCTGAGGAGAAACTACGAGATCTTTACAGTAAAACAAGATACTATCTGCATCCAGCGTTTATTGAAGGATTTGGTAGGGGAGCAGTAGAAGCTCAGAGGCACGGAGCAGTCCCTCTAGGCCTAGATCAACCTTTAAACCATGAAATACTTGGTGAAGAAGGAGAAACATGGATTCAAATAGAAAACACAGAAGATGTAATGAATATCATTGACGATGAAATCTCTCAAGGTACTGTAGAACAGGCCTGGGAGAACAGCAAAAGATTCACTTGGGATAAAACTCGTAAACAAATAAAACAGGCTTTAGACAAATGGAATCAAGAGTAGCGAGGCTATAAAATATGAGAACTAAATACGACATTGGTTGCGGAAACGAAAAACCTGGAAAAGACTGGATAGGAGTAAACTATCCCGAAACAGAAGACGCTGATATAGTACATGACTTGGAAAAAGGCCTTCCTTTTGACCACGAATTATTTGAGGAGGATCGTGCTACAGTAATCAGGCTGCATCATGTAATCGAGCATATTGAAAATCAAGACAAATTGTTGGAAGATATTGCAAAGTTAGCCGATGAAGATGCTGAAATAAGAATCACCGTACCCCACTATCTACATGTTAATTCCAAGGATTCGGACCATAAGAGAGATTACTCTATAATCAGTTTTGACACTTACTGCGTTGATCATGATCATCCAACTACAAAACCTCAACTATTCAAAATGAAAGACAAAGAAGTCCATTGGGTAGAACTTAGGAAGAGCATGCGTCTGCTGAAGAAAGTTATGGGAGATGATTTTGTTAGAAATCACTTTGCAAATACTGTAGAAGAGCTAAAGTTTGTATTAGGGGTGGCGGAATGAGCCCTAGATTGGATAAAGTAGTTTACTATTTGAGGAAGTCTTTTAGGGATCCAGAACTGATCGTTCCATTTATTAAGCAACAAATAGTAAGTAGATATCTGGATTTGAAGTGTAAAATACATAAGGAGAATCTTGACAGCCAACTTGATTTAATCAATAATATTCGTGAAGAAGATGAATTCTTATTGATAGTATTAGATGCTTGCAGATATGATGTTCTAAATGATGTTGTGGAGGATTATTTCCCCCAAAGCAAGGCCAAACCTGTTTATAACAAAGCGAGAAACACTTTTGAATGGGGTAAAAATGTTTGGGGGAACGGGCTTTACACTTGTAAGTATATTTCGGGTGCAGTCCCCATCAACTCTAAGGAATTGGACTTTGAAGCTGATGGTTTCGAATCGCTATATGATGGTTATGTCCCTGCTGAACATCTTCTTAATTTGAGAGATGCCTGGGCCGAAGCATGGGATGAAGACCTTGGTATAGCACCTCCAGAACCTATAACAGAAATAGCTTTAGAGGAAGGCGAAGACAGGATGGTTGTTCATTACTTCCAACCACATGCACCATATATTGGCGAAGAGCAGGAATTGGGCTATACTGAAGGTAAAGATGCATTGCCGAATAAAGGCAAGCCTGCCGATAAAATGATATGGGACAAGGTTAAAAGCGGCGAGATAAGTGATGAAAAATTGAGAGAGCTTTATAGGTTAAATCTTTACAGGGTTTTGAAATCAGTAGAAGAGTTAGTGGAAAAGGTAAACCATGATAATATAGTTATTACTGCAGATCATGGTGAGGCTCTGGGGGAATGTGGTATTTATGAACATCCAGAAAACCTAAATCATCCTAAAGTAAGGGTTGTGCCTTGGGTTGAGGTGAATTAGAAATAGTGAGTTCTGATAATTATAGGTTTGCGGGTTTCGAGACTAATGCGGAGAAGGGTTCTATTCCTTATGTAACTAGGGAGTTTTACAAGTCCGAATTTATTGAGGAGATAGAACTTAATGATTATAAAATGCCTTTAGGAGAGACTTTGAAAGTGTTTCATAGGCTTCCTAAGAAGGCTAACAGTTTAACTGATTTTGATGCAGTTATTTTTCCTTCTCTTCAGTATGCTGCTGCTGCGCCTTATGAAGACATATTTTCGGTTTTCTATATTCATGACTTGTATGGGTTTACAAAGGAAAAGAATATTCTTTCTACTTTAGTTCATGGCAAAGCACTTCAGAACATCTCTAATTTTGACTTGGTCATAGCTAACTCTAATCATACTAGGAATAATCTTGAAAGCATTTTACATGATGAGGTTGATATTGAGGTAGTTGAGCCGGGTATAGATAGTTTTTATCTAGAGAATTGTTCTGTTCAGAGAGACGAGGAGATGTTGCTTTATGTTGGTTCCTTTCAGGATAGAAAGAACACTGATTTCTTGTTAGATGTTCTGGATAAACTCCCTAGTAGTTATGAATTAATCTGTGCAGGCAGATATTATTCGGAATGTAAGAAAAATGATTTTCTAAATTATGCGGAGGACAAAGGAGTTAATGATAGAGTTAGTATAATAGGTGAATGCAGTAAGGAGAAGCTTAGAGAGCTTTACTCATCTGCTGGGTTTTACTTTCATCCTGCAAAGAAAGGAGGATGGGAGATAACTCCGCTTGAAGCTTCTGCATGCGGTGCTAGAGTAATAGTTAACTCTAGTATCCCTTCAGTAGAAGCCTTAGATAGAAATCATATAGTATTCGACCAGTTTGACTCTTCTGGATTGGCTGAAAAAATAGAAGATCGGCCTGATTATGGGTTCGATAACGATGCTAGGACTTGGCATGATGCGAGAGAAGATCTAAGTTCAAAAATTGAGAAGAAATTGAAAAAGAAACCCTAGTATTGAGTTTTAATCTGAGTATAATTATAGAATATTTTTACGACTTTATATGGCGTCTTTATTCTAATATTCTAATCAGCCTCATGACTTTAGATTTTGATCCGAGTATTTCGCCAATTCTAAGGAGTACTTCTTTCTCTTCTTTTCCTAGTCCCATAATCTTTAGATATAGAACTATGTAAACGGCCCCATAGACCAGAGTACTTGGTATTAGGAACCAGTAAGGAGTATTTGTGAAAAGAATATCGTCGAGACTAATTATCAGTATCAGGGGCAGAAGAGCGGTAGTTATTATTTTAGATATTTTCTGGTGAGGTATGCTGATTATGTTTTCTTTTCTCCATACTTCTGCGAACATGAGAAGATTTCCGAGAATTATTGAAGAAGCTGTGGCGGTGGCTGCGCCTACTATTCCGTAGATAGGTATAAGTATAACATTCAGTATCAGATTGAGGGCTAGTGCGGCAATGTTGTTATAGAGAAGGTATCTGGTATAACCTTCTGCTTGGAGGTAGCTGCCGACCCGACCTACCAGTGCGTCGAAGAGGTAACCTGTTGCGAGTATAGATAGCGCCAATGAGGCTCGTGTGTATGTATCCCCCCAGAGAACCTCCAGTACCTGTTGAGAGAAAAGTAGTAAAATTAGGAATGTAGGGAAGACCAGTGAGAAAACCCATCTTGTAGCAGTCTGTAGCGAGCTTTCGATACTCTGTTCGTCCCTCTCTTTCAGTTCTGAGAAAGAGCTGAGAGCTAGGCTTCCGATTGCTTTGTGAGGCAAAAGGATTAGCATTGCGGTAGGTAATGCTGCATTGTACAGGCCTACTTGTAGGTCTGTCATGTAGTAACCAAGGAACGCTGTATCGGCCCATCCCATCATTGTTCCGATTAGGCCTGATAGGAGTAGTGGTGAGGAAAAGCGTAGCAGTTTCTTTCTGTGGTATTCTGGCGTTATATCTGATGTTATTACCGGCCCGACTTTCTTCTCGAGGAAGTAGTATCCTAGTACCATTGCGACTAGACTTCCGGCTAGCCATCCCCAGGCCGCGCTTACTACGTTGAATCCAAATAGTAGAAGGCCTATGGTTACTCCTAGCTGGATTACGTTTTGCAGGATTCTGATTGTCCCAGTCTTATAGATTATCTTGTTGAACCCGATTGTGGTATCGAAGAATGTACGGGTCAGCGATCCTGTTATGATAGTGAAAGAGATTATCTTGATCAGCGGAATGATCGCAGTATTCTGGAAAAAAGTCGTCGCTATATATTCAGCTCCGAAAAACGTTATGGCCCAGAGAAGTACTGAGACAGGCAGTGTCAGGTGAATGGCGCTGAGAACCAGACCTTTGATACTGGCAAAGTCGTCTTTAGTTCTGAACTCAGGGATGAACTTCTGGAGGCCTTGACCCATGGCCAGATAAGCAATAGTCGAGGCGATACCGGTCACCATCAACGCCAGAGAAAGCTGTCCGTAGGCCTCTGGCCCAACGAAACGAGCGATCGAAATCCGGTAGAAGTATGTCAAGGCCTTCGATACCATCATGCCAACCGCAGTTACTCCTGCTCCTTTAGCCAGTGCGTTCAAGGCTTTTTGATCGGCATCTGTCATATCAAAGTTTTTGGCAGTGTAAACTGTTTAAACTTCGTCCAGGACCGAGACCTTTAAGAAGCATTTTGCATAAGTTATGCATTATGCCGAGGAAAACTATTTCCTTGCCTGAGGATCTGGCGGATTTTGTTGATGAGAATCACATTAATCTGTCCAGGTTTGTTCAGGACAAGTTGAGAGAGCTTTCTGAGTCCGAGAACAGCGATGAAGATCTATCCGATGATGAAGCGAAAGAGATCGCTCAGAAGCTTGAGGATCTAGGTTATCTAAACTAGGTGAAACACATAATGCCAGAAGCACCTGTTACACGAGACGAAATTGAGAACGCACCAATCAAAGCCAAAATCAAAGCAGGAGAAGAAGTCGTCAAAAGAGCGCTTGAAGAGTACGATCCTTCCAAGACCGTAATCGGTTTCACAGGAGGTAAAGACTCTACAGTCACTGCGTGGCTTGTCAAGAGGGTCTGTGAGGAACATGGATTCGAGAAACCGCGTTTCATGTTCGTGGATCACGGCCAGCACTTCGACGAGCTTGAAGGATACGTAGAAAGGCTTGCAGATGACTGGGGATTCGATGTCATGGTTGCAAGAAACGATGATCTGATCGACCAGGCCGATGAGCCAGGAGACTATGTTCCAGTCGCAGAGCTCAACGAACGCAACCAGGAAGAGGCCAAGAGAATCGACGAAGACCTCGAAGAGGTCCAGTGGTTGATGGATACGGAGTCCGGAAACCATCTTCTCAAGACAGTACCTATGAACGAACTCCTGGAAGAGGAAGGAATCGAGGCCGTGATCAACGGAGTCCGATGGGACGAACACGAATCCAGAGGCGATGAAGACTTTTACTCTCCGAGAGACACTCCGGAGCACATGAGAGTCCATCCAATCCTCCAGCTAACCGAGAGAGACATCTGGGATGCATCATGGTTCCACATGGTACCTGACATCACAGGAATCGATATCAACTCCTACCCTGAGGACGAAGACGATCTACCGGAAGGCCTCTCCAAGGACGATGTACCTATCAGTCCAAAGTACTGGGCAGGATTCAGATCTCTTGGATCAGAAGTATCGACAGACAAGACAGAGGAGACTCCGGCCTGGCTCCAGGACGTAGAGAACACAAAAGAAAGAGCAGGAAGAGCACAGAACAAGGATGAGAAAGAGATAATGAATAAGCTCAGAGACCTAGGCTATATGTGAGGCCTTCTCAAATCCTATAACGCTTTTTATTTTCTTCTCTATTTTCTCTATGGAAAGCCAATTAACTTTTGATCTCAAACTTTCTGTATGGAATTTGACAAGTACCAGGAAGGAACCGGAAAGACTGCGGTGTATCCTGAGGATCAGAAGATAAGCTATCTAGCACTGGGTCTTAACGGTGAGGCTGGTGAGGTGGCTGAAAAAGTCAAGAAATCGATAAGAGATGATAAAGAGCTCGGAGAGGAGACCAGGGATGAGCTTGGAGATGTGCTCTGGTATTTAACTCGGTTAGCTGACGAACTCGGGTACGATCTTTCAGATATTGCTAATAGAAATCTGGATAAGCTGCTGGACAGGAAGGAGCGTGATAAAATCCACGGCAGCGGTGACAACAGGTGAAAGAGAATATGGATGCAGTATTTCTCGGAATAAACGATGCAGGAGAGGAAATCTACAGCTGGCTGAACCAGCGAGAAGACATTGATGTCAAGGCCCTGCTAACAGAGAAAGAACAGCTTGATCTAATCAAGGAGCTGGAACCGGAAATCGTTATATCAGCGGGTTTCGAGCACAAGGTTCCCGAAGAGATAATTGAAGTACCGGAGAAAGGTATAGTCAACGTGCATCCATCATTCCTGCCACACAACCGTGGATCCTATCCCTATATCTGGCCTATCATGGATAAAACGCCGGCAGGAGTCTCGATCCACTACATGACGGACGGCATAGATGAAGGACCGATAATAGACCAGATGGAGGTACCTGTCAAACCTGATGACACCGCTAAAGATCTCTACGAGAGACTTAAGGCCGAATCAGTTCTCCTCTTCAAGGAGTCATGGCCTGAGATAAAGAAAGGTGTGAAAGGCAGGACACAGGACCTGGATGTAGGACAGGTCCACTACATGGATGAAATGGATGATATAGTAGAAATAGACAGAGATGAGAAAGTCCGGGCCGGAGAGCTGATCGACAGGCTGCGAGCGCTGACCTTCCCGCCACACAGGAACGCATTCTTCACGGAGAAGGGAGAGAAATACTTTATCGAAGTGGAGATAACACCGGAATCAGAGATGGATGAAAGGCCTTAAAGCCTTTCAATTACTTCCCGAGCAGTCCTGCGCACTGACTCGGCAGAGTTCCTCTCAGGCTCCCAGCCCTCTGACTTCAGCTTCTCGATGTCCAGACGCATCTCGGGTACATCTCCGGTCCAGCCCTTCTCGCCACCGGTGTACGAAAACTCCGGAGTCAGGCCCATCTCATCAGCTACAATATCAGCGATACCATCGACATCGATAGAATCCTCCGAACCGATGTTGAAAACAGATTTATCTGATTTCCAGGCCTCCAGAATTCCGCGCACAGTATCGTCGATGTAGATATAGGATTTTCTCTGCTTTCCGTTGCCGAGGATAGTTAGCTCCTCTGGGTTCTCATCTAGTTTGTGCACGAAGTCGTAGATAACTCCTTTAGGGTTCTTCCCGCCGATAATATTAGCCAGTCTAACTATTGTAGTATCTATACCGAATGTCTGCCCGTAGACCTGAACCATGTGTTCGTCGCCAGCCTTTGTAGCACCGTACATAGAAATAGGATCAAGCCTGTGATCTTCAGGTGTAGGAATTTCGGCCTCCTCCCCGTAAACAACGGAAGAAGATGCAAATACGATATCGCCTACGTCTGCATCGACGCATGCATCCAGCACGTTTTTAGTACCTACAAAGTTCTCGTTAAAATCTTTCTCACGATCATCCGGGAAAGTGTTGACTTTAGGGTTCGCGGCGAAGTGGAAAACAGTATTGACATCTTCAAGGTACTCTGCAAGACCTTCTTCCTTGATATCGAACTCCAGGATCTCTACTCCTTCAGGCACATTCTCTTCTCGGCCTGATGAGAAATTGTCGATCACCAGGATCTCGTGTTCGTCCTTTAATTCTTCCGCAAGGGTTGATCCGATGAAACCTGCTCCGCCGGTAATCCCAATCTTCATATCTTGGAATTAGGCCTCATTCATTAAAATATCAACGCGGAATCTTTGTACATGGGCAAAAAGAGGATCTCCCTCACTCTCGACGAAGATCTTGTGGAAAAGATAGATGCAGAGGCGGAAAGCCTTGATATCAACCGCTCTCAGACTGTAGAAAAGATTGCAGAGGAATATTTCAAAGGTAAAGGCCTTAATACAGCAGTAATTCTGTGTGGGGATCCTGAGAACAAGACCTTGAATCTCTACGAGGGCAAACCAGTTCTAGGCCATATACTTGAGAACTTGAGTGGGCAGGGCGTCTCCAGAGTTATCTTGCTCGCCGGCCAGAATCGCGATGAGATCAGAGAACAGTTCGGAGACGGCTACGATAGCATGACTCTGGAATATATCGAAGATCAATCGGAAGGCACTGCTGCAGCTCTTTCAAAGGCCGAGAAAAAAGTTAACGAAACATTTGTCGCACTCAACGGCCATGTCGTGGCAGATGTTGATTTAGAGGATATGCTGAGGGTTCACAGAGAGGAAGATTCTTCGGCAACTATGGCGCTGACAACAGTCAGCTCTCCATCGAACTATGGTGTAGCCAGGCTGAAAGGCCGGAAAATTCTTGGTTTCGAGGAAAAGCCTGAGAGAGGTGAAGAGCCTTCACAGCTGATCAACGCAGGTACCTACATTCTCGACGAAGATATATTCCAGCATCTCAACGCCGAATCACTAGAAAAGGCCTTCGAGAACCTTGCAGATGAAGGCCTCCTGTCGGGTTACATCTACGGTGGGAAGTGGAAGGATATCGATCGCTAGGCTTTTTAGCGGGCGTTTCCTGGTTGAACCGATCATTTATAAATCAGAATCGTAATACATCGTAATATGGATGAGGAGTTCAGTGATTCTCTCGCTGTTCTGAGAGACGAGCCAGAAGGCACCAACATCGTCGAAGAGGCTCTGGAAGACGAGTATCAGGAAGGCCAGAGATTTGATCTGCCGGAAATGGACGACTGCGCACTATGCAGAATAGATAAAACACCTCACACTGCCGGAGAAAACATTTACTGGCGCGACAGCGACGACAACTACGTGGTCGAGGCTGCCAACAAGAAAGGCCATCCGGTTAGAAACATGATGGTCTACGGCGATCACGGATACTTCCCTACAGATGCCGATATGGAGATGCAGGATGAGGATCCTTTCAGAAGGCTTTTCGAGATCAGCGCTTCTCAAGTATACCATTCGGAAGATATAGACGACGACCAGCTGATCCAGACAGTCGGAATGAACTCGGTACCCGGACATGCTCATGTAATGGCCTCAAATCTGGATATTGAGGCAGATGAAACAACCGATCACGCACTTACTGGGAGCTATATCAGGTGGGATCTGTCCGATGGTGATTACTCTTTCGAGAACCCGGACGAAGTTATGATAAGAGACAGTATCGGCCGCGAAGTACTTGACAGGATGTACAGGAACTCTCTAGGGCTTTCACCTGAAGAAGATTATGGCCAGGCCTCGGCAAGAGTTTCCGAGGAGCCGGCCTTTGGAATGGATTAAAAGAACTTAGAGGAGGAAACTTTACTATGAGCGAAAACAGTACTATGGAAAAAGCATTGATTACAGGAGGAGCTGGATTTATCGGCTCCAATATTGCAGAGAAACTGGTGGAGGAAGGAGTTGAAGTAGTCGTACTTGACTCTCTCTACCTTGGAGAAGAATCAAACTTGGAAGAGGTCAGAGATGAAATAGAGTTCGTGGAGGGATCTGTACTTGATACTGATACGGTAGAGGAGGCCATCGAAGGCTGTGATACTGTATTCCATCAGGCCGCAAGAAGCTCAAGTCCGATGCACAAGGATGATGCTGCAGAAGGCGCAAGAGTAAATATCGAAGGATTCATCAATACGATCGAGGCCGCAAAGGAAGAGGAGAACATGGAGAAAGTCGTCTACGCATCCACATCCTCAATGTACGGCAGCGTAGAACCTCCACACAAAGAAGATCAGGGAGAATACCCGACCAACCTCTACACAGCCTCCAAGATGAGCAGAGAGCTTTACGCAAAGGTGTACTCTCAGCAGACCGATATGCATTTCACAGGTCTCAGATATTTCTCGGTTTACGGCCCGCATGAGAAAGGAAAAGGAAAGTACGCCAACGTTGTCACCCAGTTCCTATGGAAGATGATGGACGGTGAGCAACCTGTCATATGGGGCGATGGAACCCAGAGCAGAGACTTCACTTTCGTCGAAGACATTGCAAGGGCCAACTACCTGGCCGCAGAGAGGAAGGACGAGACTAACGGCGAGTACTACAACATTGGTACAGGCCGCGACATCGATTTCAACTCTCTGGTTGAGAAACTGAATGAGGCCCTGGGGAAGGATATCGAACCGGAGCACATCGAACATCCGAGGGATAACCCTGTAATGACCACAAAGGCCGATTACTCCCGTGCAAAAAGAGATCTGGGTTACGAGCCTCAGTACAGTTTTGAGGAAGGCCTTGAGAAGACTGTGGAGTACTACAGGAATCACCTATAAGAGATTTAATTTTTCTTTTTCTTCCATGGGAAGAATTGAGAAGCCCTGGGGATACGAGGAACACGTACTTAGCACACAGGTAGATGTAGGTGACAAGGTAGGTATGCTTGGCATCAGGAGACTTGTGATCGATGCCGATGAAATGACTTCTTACTCCTACCACGAAGAGCAGTCAGATATCATCTACCTGGAGGAAGGAAACGCCCAGATCAGGAAAGAAGGCGGAATCCAGGAGCTTGAGAAAGGAAACGCAATAGTAATACGATCCAACGAGAAACACCAGATCCAGAACATCGACACACAGGTAGCTAAGATACTGGAGATCTCATTCCCTTACAAGCCTGAAGACCTTCACAGGGTAGAAGACCCTTACGCAGAAGCAAGGGACGATGACGAGCAGGAAGAATAAACTATCCTTTACAGAGCTCCTGCAACTCCGAACAGGTATAGCCCTGCCAGAACAATAACTGCCTCCAGACCCATCAACGCCAATGTAATCTGGCGCTCGTCAAGACCTCTACGCATCAAAGGATGAGTCAGGGAGTAGTTCTTATCGTACTTAGGCCTCAGCTCTCCATCAACTAGATCTCCCCATGAGGCCGCGTTGAAGCCACTTCTCAGCTTCAGAATGAACTCGATCAGCCAAGGTGCAAATATGAATACTCCGAACTTCTCCATGTTCCCTATTACGATAGCTGAGAACAGTGCCGCACCGGCAAGATAGGTCATTGAATCCCCTGGAAGAATCGAGGCGGGATAGAAGTTGTAGTACAGGAAGGCCGCCAGAGAAACTGCGAGACTGAAGGAGATGATCATGGCCTCGTTACTTCCTATCATGTAACCCATGGTTCCCAGTCCTGCAGCTGCAATCATAGCCATGCCTGCTGAGAGGCCGTTGGTTCCCGCAAGCATATTCACCACGTTCGAAACGAACAGAAGGCCTAGAGGAAGAAGCACCAATGGATAGATAATTCCCCAGTTGATCTCTCCGATCACAGGGAAATGCATTGTCCAGGAGCCGGCCTTTACCGCCATCAGAGGAAATACTGCGGGAAGCACGAAAAGCATCTTCGGCAGCTGGGAAAGGCCTTTCCGATGCACCTCTGCTCCTTTGGCAATATCGTCTACCAGCGGGATATCGAACTCTACTGAACTCTCTTTCTCTCCCTCACCTTCCAGCTCTATATCGATCTCGTACTCCTCCTTCACGTATTCATCAATCCTGATGTGGATATCGTCGATAAACCCGATCAATGCGATTATGGAGACCGAGCTCAGTGCGGCGAGAAGTAGAGATACGTCTGCTGGCGGAGCGGATGAGAAAGATATTAGACCAAGGTAGAGCGTCATCGATACCAGGAATCCGAAGAAAACCACTACGCCGCCTGAGGTCGGCAGCCGTGGCTTATCTTCTTTCTGCTGGTCCACTCCGTAGATTCCGGAGCTGAAAAGGTATTTTCTGGCGAAAGGAACTCCTAGGAATGTAACCAGGAATCCCGCAACCAGAGATACAGCCAGGTACATCATTCTCGATCAACTTTCCACATTCTCACGTAACCGTTTGATCCACCAGGAACAGGCTCCGCATACTCTACTCCATGACCGTTCATAAGGTAGAGCCTTACAAGCACAGTATCCGAAATCTTCCGCGGAACCAGAACCATTCTGGAGGCCTGTGCCCGGATATTAGATCTCTGAGCTGTCAGGAACCCTCTCTCCATAGTGAAGAAAGGACTTTCAGCAATACAGACCTCGCCCATACCCTGCAGCTGGACAGGATTCGAAACGTTGTAGTTGACAATTCCCTGATCCTCTGTAAGCTTGCAGCCGATAGGCCTTTGACCTCCGGAAGTCCGGACTGTAGGAGTATCGGTGATATCTATTCCGGTTCTCGAGGAGAGATTTGTAGGCACATATACTGACAGGCCTCCTCTACTGAACCTTACCAGTGTCTGATTGCCCTGAGTGAATGTCGACTGCCTGATATCGCTCGTTGTGTACAGCTGCAGCATGGAGTTGAACTGTGAATTGTTCCTGTTGTGAATCTGACTTACTGCCGAGTACTTGCCGATCATACTGTGGTCAAGCACTATGTAATCTACAGACATCTTCTGCAGCAGATCTGTGTTCTCGTCAGGTGGAGTTGCAAGATAGTCGGCTAGTGGGTAGTTGACAGGCCCACCATCTGAGTAATATGCAAGGTTACCTCCATCTGCAACAGATGCTCTTCTGCCAATGGTCTGGAAATGGTATCCGTAGTCCCACCAGGAAAGAATCACTGATCCGTTCTCAGTGTTGTCTTCCATGTATTCAAGGTTCTGATCCCACAGACTGTTGGGAGACCCGCCTATCTGGCTGGAAGCTACAAGCCCTGTTGCCACGTTCGGAATTGCTACTGCAAGCACTACAACTGTAATTGCTGCAATTCGACCGGCCTCAGCTTTGCCCTCTAGCAGCATCTCAAGATCTGCATCTCTGAGCCAGGTAACTGCTCTGGCAACCGTAATGCCTGCTACCAGTGCTACAGGGAAGACTGCCAGAGTCATAAGCCGGGACTTTGAAATAGCGCTCAAGAAGTTTGTCAGCATCCATAGAAGCGGCAGCAGCTGATACCACTCAATATTCACAGCTACCTTCTTCAGGTTCTCTGTATAGTAGACTATACCTATAGAGCCAAGTACAGCTAACGTTGCTGGCAGAGCAGCTCTTGCAGAGTTAAGCTGTCCTGTAACCATCATCAGCTGTGTGGCTGCTGTGAACCCGAGAACCATCATCTCTAGGCTGAAAAGCGACTCTTCATCTGTATAGAGCAGCAATGTCCAGTAACTTCCAAGGATTACTAAGGTAAGAACGATTCCTGGAAGAACAAATCCTTCGAAGAAACTTATGAAGAAGATGCTCCAGGCAGAGTAAGTTGCTGCGAGCGCTGCGTAGTACTGTTTGCCACTCACTTCTTCCTCAATGTAACCGTATTTCTTCAGAAGCATTAGGCCTACCTTAGTTCCTAGAATGGCTGTTCCTATCAACGCTAGCTGTAAAGCCCCGGTAAGATTGCCTAGCGCTGCTAGGAATCCAAGGCCGAAGTTCGAAAGTAAAGGTTGAGCATAACTTGCTCCCAGGCTTGATACAAGGCTGCTGAAGCTTGCGGCCTGGTTTTCTGCTACTGTTCGGAGGATAACGCTTGTTCCCCCTGCTCCTGCTGCTTTGGAAATCAATCCAAAGAACTTGTCGGCAAGGAACTGCGAGTAAAGCGGTGAGAGCAGCAGAGCTATTAGTCCGAATACCGACATTGTTGGAACGTAGTATGATAGCTGTCTGTCAGAGAGCCAGTTAAATTCTCCGAGCAGGTAGCGGCTCCAAAGGAATCCAAGCATCCCAAAGTTGACGACCGCTAGATCGCCAGTGATCCAGAAACGGCTGTAATTGAAAACAGAGGCAACGCCAACCCCAAGAACAACTGTAGGTGTGTAAACTGTTACGAGCCTTCTTATGTCTTCGTTCAGCAGCATTACGATACCTACCGTCATAGGGTAAAGCATCCAGAGCATCTTGGCTCCTCCCCAGGTAATAGTAAATGCACCTAGAGAGAGTCCTGCCAGAGCTCCCGAAATATGGCTATTGCGTTTCCATGAACGTGTGAAAAAGTAGAGCGAGGCCATCATCAGGAAGGTTCCGATCGGTTCCTTCTCGAAGAAACCCGCGGAGGTTCTGTGCATAATCCCTGCGACTGTCGCAAGGAAGAAAGCTGATGAAAGACCTGTAACTTTCCCGTACAGCTCTTTACCTAAAAAGTACATAACTACGACACTGAAAGCACCCATTAAAGCAGGGTAAAACTGAGCCCACTCTGTAAAGTTAGCGAAAATTGCTGAAGGGCCTAGATGGTACATTATTGCTGGGAATACGATATCTCCCTGATTGAGAACATAGTTGGGGGCATTGTATGGGAAGTAACGCATAAAATCAGTTAGAGGTATATTGCCGGAAAGAGCGAGGTGACGTGACTGTCGGAATATGAAGTAAGGGTCCAGGGCCTGAAGATACTGCATACCTTGCTCAGGAAGGTATCTAAGCCATAGGGCGAGACTGAATATAGCTGTTATGCCTATTCCGCCCCAGTACTTCTTAACGGTTTCCAGACTTGCTTTCTCCTTAATATTCTCCTCACTGAGCATTTCCTTATAAGACATGGCCCTGTTCTTGGATTAGGCATACATGTTTTTTATTGCTTGCATGCGCTTCTCTACACCGCTGCCGCATGGTTTAAAAACGTTCTAAATGACTCTTTTTCGTGGACCTCGAAAAAAGATTCAATAATATATACGCAGATTTTGACAAGTACATCTGGATACCAATAGGCCTTGTTCTGGTCTCGCTGCTTATTCTCGGAGGAAACTATCTGGCTACAGGAGAGTTCGTAGGAAAAGGCCTGGATTTCACAGGAGGTACCGAGGTCACATATGCCGTAGAAGGAACGTTCAGTACGGGAGAGGTCGAAGAGGTATTCGCCAATCAGGGATATATGGGAGTAAATGCATTAAGACTGGAGTCTCAGGGATCAAACCAGTCTCAGCTTGTTGTACAGATCCCGCCGCCCAGCATTAATGGCTCGGAACAAGCAGAGCAAATTATGGAGAATGCAGGTTACAATGCAACTGCAAGAAGCTTTACCTCCATATCTACAGCAGTCTCAGGACAGTTCTTCCTGCAGGCCTCGCTCGCTTTCGCCCTGGCATTCATGATCATGAGTCTGGTAATATTCGCAGCATTCAAAGACGTAGTACCGTCAATGGCAGTAATATTTGCAGCTACAGGAGATATTATAGTTGCTCTGGCAGGAATGGCCTTGTTTAACATCCAGTTAACACTCGGCTCGTTCGCCGCATTACTGATGCTTATCGGTTACTCGGTCGACACAGATATCGTTCTGTCAACCCGCGCACTGAAGCGTGAGAGAGGAACACTGAGAAAGAGAATGTGGGAGTCGATGAAGACAGGAGTCACAATGAGCTCGGGCGGAATAGCAGGATTCACACTGCTCTTCATGGTATCCTATGCAATAGTCGGGCCTTCAGAACTCTCAAACATCGCCTCTGTAATGCTTATAGGCCTGCTGGCAGACATGCCGCTTACCTGGTTCGGAAACGCTATAATACTGAAAAAATACATTAAAGGAGACTTCAGCAGCCTGGAGGATATAATAAAATGGAAGTAAAGGAATTCATGAAGGAATGGAGAGTATGGGTACTACTGCTAGCGCTAGGTATCTCAACGCTGTGGATAGGCCCCTCATATGAGACAAGAAATGGAGAAGTAGTTCTAACGACCCAGCTCGAGGATAGGACAGGAATACAGTTCTCTGGAGGAACACGGATGCTGCTTACACCGCAGACAAATGCCACAGGCCAGGAACTGCAGGATATCGCAACTGACGTCAAGGATGTTCTCGGGCTCCGTATAGCGACATCCAGTATAGCTGATGCACAGGTAAGAGTGGTGGATCTTGGAGATGGCAATTACAAGTTGCAGCTGCAGACAGCAAACACCAATCAGACCAAACTGAAAGAACTAATTAAACAGCAGGGGAGCTTCGAGGCCCGGATGCCGCTATATGTCCGAGATGCGGAAAATATAACTGTAAACTATCAGAACAGGACAGTTCTCCAGTTCGATAAGCAGGAACAGAATATCTCGGTAAGCAGGTTCTCTGATACTGGAGAAGTTAAGATAGCAGAGTACCAGCCAGGAACAACCTTTATAGCCGCCGATACTACGTTTATCTACAAGAACTCTACTGAAGCAGTCAGCAAACTCGAGATAGTGGCCTACACAGGAGAAGATATACTTGAAGTCAGCTGGAACGAGAGAAGGACAAGAGGTTCCGGAAACCAGTTCAGAACCAGCTTCCCGATCCAGTTGCAGCGTTCAGCAGCTATGGATACAGGCCTTATATTCAGCAACTACTTGCCTTCCATAACAGGCGATAATTCACAGCTAGTACTTGAAAATGGTAGCGCAGCAAGACTTAGACTCTATGTGGACAGCGAACTGAGGAATGCTCTAACAGTGGCTGCAGGCCTGGGGGAGGAGCCTTACAGTACGACATCCTCGATCTCTGCGGTGGGAAGCACTCCTTCGGAGGCCCGTGATAATGCTAAAGAGCTGCAGACAATACTTAAATCAGGTAAGCTGCCTGTTCCTCTGAAGATAGAGAGTGTTTCCCGTATCTCTGCGGCCCTGGGTTCTCAGTTCATGCTGGCCTCTATTCTATCTATTATAGGATCTCTGGTTGCTGTAGGAGCACTGGTGTTTGTGAGGTACGATGATATCCGTTATGCTCTGCCTATTGTTCTTACCGGTGCTTCGGAAGTCTACATTCTTCTGGGTTTCTGGAGCTGGTTTACACAGCTGGGAAGCATCAGTCTATCAGCGATCGCAGGTATAATTGCTGCGGTAGGTACAGGAGTAGACGATCAGATAATTATAACAGACGAATCCGGTAAAGAGCAGGTCAGAAGCGTATCGGAGAGGATGAAGAGAGCTTTCTTCGTAATCTTCACGTCAGCCGCTTCAACGATCGGTGCCATGTTCCCAATCCTCAGCGCGGGTACTGCAAGCACACTGATCGGTATTGCAGGAGCAGGCCTGATCGGATACGCTTTCTACTCCAGGAACACCAACTACAGCTACGTGGCGATCGGCAGCCTGGCACTGGCAATGTCTGTAGTCACTTCGGCAGTCGGGCCTTCAAGTGCAGCGCTTCAGACAATCCACGGGTTCGCAGCAACTACAATCCTTGGAATCCTGATCGGAATCACAGTTACAAGGCCTGCCTACTCGAAATACGTCGAGTACATTGAGAAGGATAAGTAGAAAAGGTAGTGAAAAAATGCGGAAAAAATAGGCCTGGTTTACTGTAGATCCATTACTGCTCCGGCTACGTCTTCGTTCTCTTCCAGAGCGTTCTTGGCTTCTTCTTCTGAGGCCCCGGTCTTCTCCATAACTAGCTGTACGTCTTCCCCACTGACGTCTTCTTCCTCGGAGTAGTCGCCCTGAAGCTGGAACATGTCCTGTCCCTGAACTGAGATCTTGGAGAGTTCAGGATTGTTGAATACCATTTTCTTGTCACCGATTTCTACTACTACGCGATCGGCATCGATCTCTTCCATATCCATGCCCATCTGCTTCATCATTTTCGACATATCTTGGCCGCCAAACATACCCAAACATTACACCCTGCTCTTTAAATCCGCTTGCCCGGTCAAAACAAAAATATCTCGATACAACTAATTCTGATAATTCTGGCCGGAGTAACAGCAGGAGTCTTCACAGGGATAATACCTGGGATACATCCAAACACTGTGGTTTTCACCTCTCTGCCCTACTACTTCGCAGTACAGCCAGAACTCATGAATTATCTGGTCTTCATTGTGGCGATATCTGTCTCCCACACCTTCCACGACTTCCTGCCCGCAATTTTCCTGCACGCACCGAACTCAACAACAGCACTCTCCACAATGCCGGGAGCAGAGGCAGTATCGAAAGGAGAGGGCCTGGAAGCATTCTACAGGACCGCGGCAGGAGGCCTGATAGCAGTTACAGGTATCCTGGTTCTACTGCCAGCTCTCTTCCTCCTGCTTAAACCGATATACTCTTTCATTGAACCTTTAATGCTGTACATCCTTGTGTTCTTCCTGATCTTCACCGTACTGAAATCAGATAGAACTTTCCTGGCATTACAGATAGCAGCCCTCGCAGGGTTCCTGGGCCTTTACAGCTTTAACCTGCCCGTTAACCAGAACTACATCCTGATACCGGTATTTACAGGCCTTTTCGCAGTACCAGCAATGTCGTCAGCTCTTGGAAGAGAAGAAGGCCTTACAGATCAGAGTAGAGAAATTGAAGTGGATGTAAGTGCATCTTCTGGCATTATTGGAGCCGCTGCGGGCCTACTGGCTGGCGTAGTGCCTGGTATAGGCCCGGCGATCTCCACAAGCTTTCTAAGCCCTCTTTCCGAGGACAGCAGTTTTGTTGCCTCGCTTGGAGGTGTTAACTCCTCAGATATTGTCTCATCTCTAGTAGCTCTTTACCTGCTTAACGCTCCCAGAAGCGGTGCTTCGGTAGCTATAAACCAGATTACATCTCTTTCAGCTCAGACAATGGTGGTTCTTGTAGGTGCAGCAGCTTTCTCAACTGCGGCATCCTTCTTTGTCTGCCTGAAGATGTCACGTTACTATGTGTCGTTCCTGGAGAAATTTAGCTACAGAAAAATTATCTACGCTGTAATGGTTCTGCTGTCAGGCCTTATCTTCTACTTTACCGGGTTTCTAGGGTTGCTCGTGCTATTCACTGCGTCTATGATAGGTTTCTGTGCGAAGGCTGTCGGCGAGAGAGCTGTTCTCATGTCGGTTCTGATGGTTCCTGCCGTTCTTTTCTTCTCCGGCACTGGAGTAGTTATGTAAAACTCTGTAACAGAGGTTAAACTGTATGAACGAGCAGAAAAGCTTTCTGGTCTTCTTCATAGCAGCTATTGCAGCAGTTGCTGCACTGATGATAAAGCCTTTTCTGCCTTACGTGATGGGTGCCGCAATACTGGCCTTTATCTCAAGGCCTCTGCACAGAAAGCTTTCTGGTGGCATCGGTGAGGTTGCCAGCGCAGGATTCCTGGTATTTCTATCCATTTTTCTGGCCATAGTTCCGATGGTGCTGGCAGCTACAGTAGTTATGGACGATGCACAGGACCTTGCAAACAGGGTAGGCGATCTTGAAACTATAGACCTGTCGAAGATAGATGCCAAAATCCACCAGCTTACAGGAGAGGATCTTAATATAGAGCAGAACGTCAGGGAGGCCGTCAAGAGATTTGCATCCCTTTCATTCGGAAATGTCTCACAGCTTTTCAACCTGATAGCTAACCTGGCGATAGGAATGTCGTTGATGCTTTTCCTGCAGTACTACTTCATCAAGGACGGCGACCATCTGATCGAATGGCTGAAGGAGATGACTCCTCTACCTGAAGACATACAGGACAGCCTGATAGAGAGAACAAATACAACTACATGGGCCGTAGTCAAAGGCCACGTACTCGTAGCTATTGCGCAGGGACTGGTAGCAGGAATAGGCCTCTACGCTACAGGAGTACCAAACCCTTACTTCTGGACCTTCGTCATGACATTACTGGCCTTCCTGCCTATAGTAGGATCATTCCTTATCTGGGGGCCTGCAGGGGTATACCTGATAATGATCGATCATATCACTGCCGGAATAGCCCTCCTTATCTACGGCGTGATAGTAGTCGGCCTCACAGACAACTTCCTGAGACCTATAGTAGTGGATAAATCTGCAGAGCTACATCCCGCCGTCATAATAATCGGGGTTCTTGGAGGCCTGTACGTCTTCGGAGCGCCAGGCCTGTTTATTGGCCCTATAGTCCTCGGTATTCTTCGATCAGCGCTTGTAGTCTTCAACAACCACTATTCGGAACTCTAGAGATGGCCCAAGGGTTAAAAGAGACCGGCGGGTAATTCGGGGTTACAGTGGAATCCAAGAAAGATACTGTAGTAACTGCTCTGGTAATTACTCTTGTTATATCTATCCCGGCGGCAGCACAGAGTATCGAGCTGGATCAAGGCCAGAATAAATTCTTCAAATCTGATACACAGGGAAAGTTTGGATCCAGCTTCCAGCTAGATTTCTCCAGTGCCAGGAGATCTTCGTACCTCAAAACACCTCAGTACTCGGTATCATCCACGACAACACCACAGAAAACAGTCAAAACGTATTCTACTGCAAAAGCAGATCTTACTATCTCTTATATTAACGCAACAACTCGTATCGAAAAGATAACTACGCCTTATGGAACACTGGTTACAGGGGTCAGGAACGGCCGCCGATTTGAGAGGTTCACAGGGGTAAACAGAACCAGAGTAGAGAAGATAAAGTCCGAAGTCAAAGAGAAATACCATAAAAGCATATCGGAGCTGGAAAAAAGGGAGACAAAGGCCATAAGATCTGAACTACCTGACCTGAAGGTAGGGATCAAGGAAGGCGAAACAGAGTACGTAAACATTACAAACCAGGCCTCTGAACCTGTAGATCTATCAGGATGGAAGATGGTAAGTACTTCATCAGATCTCTCCGATAACTTCACTGTGGGACAGGTGACGATACGACCAGGTCATACATACACTTTCTACGAGGGTGAAGGCCGGCGCGGTGAGTTGAAGACAAATGCGGTTTACGATACAGGGTTGACAATCTACAGTGGCTCGGGGAGGCTGAAGGTGTATACTGACAGTGGCCTCACCTATGCAGATATACATTACTACAGCTAATTCTCCTCAACCTTCTCCAGAGTTCCGTTTACCACGTACTCATCGCCTGTAAACAGGCGCTTGACCTTCTGCTCTTCATCCTCAACTGCAATCATAATCTGACCAAAGACTGATTCCAGGCCCATCGACTCCGATCTCACGTTAATTACTATCCCCATCAATACGTTAAGGTAGAGTAGTACGTTAAGAGAGGCCTGATTGAAGCCCAGAAACTCTACTGTTGCATATGTCAGGCCTGCGAAAATAAGTCCGTAGATAGCGCCGTCGCGTAACTCCTCTCTCACAATACAAAAAGCTCTGCCCGACTTGTTAAAATGTACAGTATGAAAGGAGTCTACCTGCTATTCCTGGAGCTTGAAGAAGACAGAGAAATAGAGATAGGCGCTCTAGGCCAGATAAACTTCTCCAAGGGAAAATACGTCTACGTGGGCTCCGCACAGAACTCTGTAGAGAAAAGGCTGCAGCGCCACTTCTCCACAGACAAGAAACTCCACTGGCATATCGACTATCTACTCGAAGAATCGAGACCCTATGACTACTTCATACTACCTGAAAAGTCGGAATACGAACAGGTAATGGCCTCAATCATGGAAGAGATAGCTGAACCGGTGCCGGAGTTCGGGGCCTCTGACTCCAGCAAGAACTCTCATCTGTTCAGGTTACCGAAGAGCTTAACAGAATAACAGCACAATCATCAGTTATGTCCGAGGTCTTCTACCAGTGTCCTGACTGCGGCTACAAGCAGCGTAGCAAGGCTCAGAAAAGAGTACAGTGCCATCAGTGCGGACGCAGCTACCTGAAGAGAGATGCCAAGAAGACTAAAGACAAGTCCGACGACTTTGATGAGGAGAAAGGTACAGGGTTCTTCAAGTACTCTAAAAGTGACTCGGAATAAAAACATTTTCTCACTATTAGAGTATCTATGCAGAAATTCTCGATACCGGCGGAGGACTTCGACCTGGAGCAGACAATGACCTGCGGCCAGACATTCTGCTGGCATCGAATAGATGGAAAACTCTACGAAGACGGATCTGAAGATCAGAGTTCTTCAAAACCACATTTCTACACTTTCAGAAACGGCGAACCGGTAATTGTAGAGGAGAAAGATGACGAAATAATAGTTGAAACAGAGCTACCGCGAGAGGAAGTGGAAAAGGCCCTCGGAGTGCACCACGATCTGGAGGAAGTTTTCTCAACATTTCCTGACAATGAGAAGCTTTCAGACGCGAAAGAAGAGCTGTGGGGCCTGAGAATTGTTCAGGACGAGTTCTTCCCGTGCCTTATCTCGTATCTTCTATCACCGCAGATGAGGATACCGCGTATCAAGAAGATGCACAACGAGATCGCCAGAAAATACGGCGAAGTAAGAGAGGTAGATGGAAAAGAACTCCTGAGATTCCCGACAAGAGAAGAACTTTCACAGGCCTCTGAAGAAGAGCTCAGAGAACTGGGAACAGGCTACAGGGCCAAGTACATTGTAGAAACTTTGAAGATTCTGGAGGAAGAAAATTTCGACCCTGAAGAGGTAAGAGAGATGGAGTACGGAGAGGCCCGTGAAAAAATGAAGGATCTGTACGGTGTCGGCGATAAAGTAGCTGACTGCGTACTTCTCTTCTCACTAGGATTTTACGAGGCCTATCCAATTGATACATGGGCGGACAAAGCCCTGAAGAACCACTTTGAAGATCTTTATTCCAATAACTACAACGAACTCTCCGAAAATATGAGGGAGCACTTCGGCAAGTATTCGGGTTACGCCCAGGAATATATCTTTCACGCTGCAAGACAAGGACATATAGAGGTCGAATGAAGAATGTCTCTCCGCGAACAACAGAATAGAGTATCAGAATTTCTTGAGGAAAACGACATGCAGGCCCCGCCAGAGTTCAGAATTATGGACTTCATCTCGGAGGCCGGAGAAATAGTAAAGGATGCAGTGAAGACTGCTGACTACGGAGAGGCCCGTGAAGACCTGAAGGTCAAAGAGGATGAGATCGGCGACGTACTTTTCTCAATTCTCGCCGTAGCTGACGCACTAGATATAGATGCCGAGAAGGCCTTCGAGTCTGCGATGGAGAAGTATGAGGAAAGAATAGCTGAGAAAGGTGATGCAGGATCAGGATCACACTAGTAAGAGACGATCTGGAAGAGGAGGTTGAAAGAGAGGTAGAGGTCGACAGAGACGTATCTGTACAGCAGTTCCTGAAGAATGAGGGAATTTCTGTTGAAGAAGTTCTTGTGTCGAAGAACGGCACTATAATCTCCAGCAGACATGAACTTGAGGACGGCGACAGGATTCGAGTCTTCGATGTAATTGCCGGTGGCTGATAAGTTTTTATTACTGGCCTAATAGAAATTTCTCTATATGGATTTCTTTGATTTGGAGGGGAAGGAGGACGAAGATATAATCTTCGACATATTCGATCTTAACTCGCTACAGAAACAGATATTCGACGAACTGAAAGACAAACAATTGACAGTACAGGAACTGGCCTCAGAAGTAGATAGAAATCGCTCTACAGTCCAGAGAGCGCTCCAGGACATGCTTAACAAAGATATAATTATGAGAGAGGGTAAAACTGACAAAACAGTTTACTACGTGTACACAACGCTACCTTTCGAGGAGCTGAAGCAGATTGCGAAACAGGCCCTCGACTCTTGGCACGACAAAGTAAAGTCGAAACTTCAGTAAACCCAGAAAAGGTATCCCAGATAGGCCAGAGCAATTACCTGACTGACCTCAGATAAAACCGGCGATAGTTGAAGACCTAGCCCTGCGGAAATAACTCCTAGCAGGAGAAGGCCCAGGATAAATACGCGAGAGTTGTCCAGAAGGCTTTCCTGGAAACTTTCTAAATCAAGATTTTTTCTGTAGGCCAGGTAGAGAACTGTGGCGAGAATGTAGTATTTTACAATTACTGAGGCTGCCGTCCAGCTTGCCTTGATTATTTCGTGGCCTACTGCTACCAGAGCCTGGAGCATGCTATTCTTCGTTCTCTCCTACGTCGCTTGTCTGGAAGTCACTGATGATTATGATGTCGTCGATTGACTGCACCATGTTGTACGGGATTACGACGTTCTTGGAGCCGCCTACTTTCTGTGCAAGGTACGAGCCTGGTTCTGCCGCGACTACAACAGCTCTAACGGCGAACTTGCCGAGATTAAGCTCTACATCTTTGACTTTTCCACAGTAAGAACCTTTTTTCGTGAAGACGTCCTTGCCCTCGACATCCGAAAAATCGATGATATTCTCTGACATTTTTTGTTACAACTCCTTATACCTCAAATAAACAGTCTGAGACTTAAATAATTTGGTAAAGCCGTCGACCTGCAGGTTTTAAGTCTTAACCGTCAAATACAGAGATACGGATGGGCTTTAGAAAAAAAGTAGTAAAGGGCTTCACAGACGCATACCTGAGAGCAGAAAGAAGACTTGTAGTCGATCTGCTCAGAAACGGCCGTCTTACCCGCGGAGAATGGCAGGAGATAGCGGACAGCCTCAACGAGATCGCCCAGAAATACAGCGAAGACCAGATAGATAACAGCAGATTCCTGCAGGACCGCAAACAGATCGAACGGCAGATAGTAGGAGAGAGAAGGGAGAAAAAACAGGGCCTGACAGGAGAAGAGGCCCGAACCCTGTACGAATCATACCGGCAAAGACATCAACCGGTGATGGAGCAGGCCTTCCATAACTCCGGTAGAAACACTTTCTACTTCATCTACAAGCTGCCGGTAGTCAAAACACGCTACATGATCACAGGCCTCAGAATGCAGTAAAAACCAGGTTGAATTTTAAAGACTGACGATCCCAAACTATACTACACTACTGTCGGGGTGGCAGAGTGGCTTAACGCGATGGCTTGCTAAGCCATTGGGCTTCTAAAGCCCGCCCGGGTTCGAATCCCGGCCCCGGCGCTCACAAATTTATTCTGACTGAACCTTCTCTATTAATGCGTCCAGCACCAGTCTTTCTGCACGGAAATGCGAGGCTGCATAACCTGAGAACATAGAAGATGCACCTACAATAGTTAAAGTGTACTTCATGAGCTCTGGCGCGGCTAGGAAGTATGCTGAGCTGCACGTAACTGCTGTAAGTATTCCTCCGACTAGAAAGGCCTGTCTGTCCTTGCGGTAGAGAAGGAAGGCAGCTACTGCTACTGCGACATGAGGGATGTACTGCTCGATAAGAACCATAACGTGGTTTTGGTCTCCGATTTTAATTTGTTTGCGGGAGGTTTTTCCTATGAGGATGTCTATTCTCGAGCATGATTTTCGCGAGATGAAAGATTAATTTAAGGCCGTCTGTAATTAAAATACAGAGATGGGAGACTTCAGAGAACACGTGCTGTTTGGTTTTCTTGCTGCAGCATTAGTAAGCTACTTTTTGAAAGATATGCTTGTTCTTAACCCTATAGAAACAATGGTATCCTCAATAGCTATAGTAGTAGGTTCTGTACTACCAGATATAGATCACAAGAATGCTTATGTCCATAGAGCGGCTAAAGCTTTCTTCAGTATAGGCCTTGCTATTCTTGGAATAGTCTTTCTCCCTCTACCGCTGCACGTCAGGTTTGCAGTAGCTTCAGGGATCTTTCTGTTGAGCTACGTCGGGTTCTCCTCTATAAGAATGAAGCACAGAGGATTTACTCACTCCTTCACATTTCTGCTGCTTGTCAGTTCAGGAGTGGTAGTTGGCGGCGTCTACAGCTTTGCATCTCCGCTTCCTGGCATTGCAATGGCTCTAGGTATTCTATCCCACCTGACGCTTGATCAGGAGTTCAAGATGACCTAGTCTTCCTTGACTTCTGCCACGTCGCCAAGAGTGGCTGATCTGTTATCGCCGGAGTCTGTTTCCTGATCCCAGGCCTCTGGAACTGTGTAAAGCTCGATATTGAACTTTTTCTCCAGTTTCTGAGCCAGACTTTTCTCAGGCTTCAATTCCTGCTGCTCGATCTTCTTGAGCAATGACTCTTTCTCATTGAGGTCGTCGGCAAGCTCGCTGATCGAAAGCTGCTTGGATTCACGGGCCTTCTTCACTTCCTGACCGTAATCGTTGATCAGTACCTCCTCATTCCTCTTTCTTTGCCTCTTACTCTTCTTCTTTTTCTTCTGCTTTGATTTCTTGGAACTGGTCTTTACCTCCTCACCCATATCTGCGCATGAGTCACAGACCTGTAGAACCGCTCCTTCGATTTTAGTTTTGGTGGTTGAATCAGTTTCTTCTCCACAAAGTTGACATGTAGCCATTTCTCTCACTTGATGAAAATCCTGTTTTGGTTAGAATAGTTTTCAGTTTGAACTTTTTCTCTAACAGTTTAAGGACGTTGAAAGTTTAATAATTGCAGTGCTGACTTCACTACTCCTGCAGCTGGTTCATAACAAGGCCGTAGATAATTGCAGAAATCGATATCGTCAGAAACCCGAGGCCCATGAAGAAGAAAATTTGCTCGGGATTACTGGAGGAGGCCTTCTCTGCCGCTTTCGGCGCCGACTCCATGCTGTGAGCCATTATTCCTGCGCTCCTGTCAGCGGCGTAGTTCTTCACTTCATGTTTCGGTGCTTCAATAAAGCTGGATCCTAGAAATCCAAGGCCTACTAGACCGGTGACTGTTGAGGAAACAATTGAGAACTTGACCTTCTTCTCTTTCTCATTAACTATTGTACGGGCCTTGTCTGTCGGATGGTAGACCACTCTCTTCCTTCCGTCCTCCGAGTCCTTCTCAACCAGGCCTGAGCTCACCAGTGTTTCCAGGTGTGAGGAGATAGTGGATTTGCTTTTCCCTATGTCCTTACTGAGGTCTGTCGGTGTGTACTCTTTCTCCAGTACACGGCTTAGTATCTTTATGCGGGTTGGAGAGCTGAGGGCCTTCACGGTTTTGAAGTCTAACTCCATGTTTGATCAGTAGAGCTGGTAATTTTTAATTTAACCATGTTTATTCGGAATTTTTCGAACAAATCTTTCACTTCAACCTGATAACAAAAAATTGTTTTTCAGGCCTTGATAAGTTGCTTTTCCGGGTTTATTCCCCGTACCTATAAAAAAGAGGCAAGACAATACTTCTATGGTGATTTCACGTGGTAGACGTACTAAAGAAGTCCGGAGTACGTGACGCTGCTGATGGCGTCAACGTAGGATCTGACTTCTACGACGCTCTAGATGAAGAAGTTAAAGACCTCATCGAGAGAGCTGTAGAAAGAGCAGACGCAAACGGACGTAAGACCGTCAAGGCAAGAGACGTATAAGTCTCTCACTCTTGACATACAACATTTACTCTCTTTTCTCTTTTTGACTTATTCTAAAGCTCTTCTCCACGTCGCTCAGCTTCCTTCAACTCTTTCTCAACCTTATCCAGAGCTTCACGAAGCTGCTCAACAGTATCCAGATTCTCAACAGGTAGACGGCCTAAATCTCCGCCGTTAACCTCGATAACTGCTTTACCATCTTTCATCTTAACACTGTACTCGAGCACATCATAAGGCCCTTCTTCAAAATTATAGATAACTTCTGCCATGTACAAAAACAGGTGAAAGAAAGTTTTATGCTTTCTGCAAAATATCCAGCGCGACCTCAAGACCTCGCTCAGCAACATCTTCCCTCTCGGCCTCGGAAATAACACGGATCTTGGGTGAAGAACCTGACGGCCTGATTAATACCTCTGCTCCTTCAATCCAGGCCTTTACTCCGTCAACCATGGAAAGCACCTCATATTCATCTTCCACAGCTTCTGAGGTCAGAACCATCTTCTCGTTCTTGTCCTCAACCTGAATGCTGTCGCGTCTAACATGGTATGTTGGAACTCTCTCCAGGCCTGAATCAATGTCTGATCCGGCCAGAATAAGGCCTGTCAGACTCCCGGAGTTGTACGGTACGAAGTCGAGGACAGAGTAGTGGCCGTTCGGCTCTCCGGCCAGAGAAGCATCGACTTCAAGGGCCTCGTCCATTACGAAAGGATCTCCAACACGAGTATAGTAAATTTCGTGGCCGTTGCTGCCTACAACATCTTCTACAGCCTGGGATGTATCTATAGAGGCTACTGTTGTTCCGGGAACTTTTTCCGCCATCAAGCAGAAGATTTCGCTCCCGGTGATAAACTCGCCGTTGTATAACGTTACCCTATCCGCATCCATGTCTGTGGCAATGCCTAGATCTGCGTTCTCCTGTTTCACTCGATCTTCAAGTTCTTCAAGGTTCTCGGGCTTCGGATTTGGAGGATCCTGGTAGGGGTGTTTCTCTTTCTCCTCTGCAATATCTACTACTTCAGCTCCAAGCTCTTCCAGTGCCTCGGCCAGGAAATCTGTGGCTGCACCACCAAGAGAGTCTACAACTATCTTTTTATCGAAGTCTCCGTCGCTGTACTTTTCAGCAGTCTCAATGAGTTCTGTCCGGTAATGATCTTTCATTGTTTCTGCTATGCTTTCTACAGTTCCTTCCCTGGCTGCAAAATCCTGGTTGCGGAATAAGTCTTTTACAGTATTCAAATCTTCATTTACAAATCCGTTACCTTCTGGGTAGATCAGCTTGAAACCGTTAAAGTTCAAAGGCATGTGTGAAGAAGTTACCTGGACTGCAACAGCATCTCTCTTCATACCTGAGAAAGCTGAGTAATCTGTAGGCCCGATGCCTGCGTCAAGAACTTTTACACCTGTAGATAGAAGGCCCTCGATCAATTTTTCCTTTAGAGGGCCTGAAGTTTCCTTGTTATCCCTGCAGACTACTACTTTGTCGCTAAAATTATTTTTTGCAAATGTTCCTATAGATTTTCCAAGTCTCTCCGCGAATTCTTCGTTCAGTTCTTCCGGGTATCGGCCGCGGATGTCGTATCTTTTGAAGACTTTCTCCGGCTTCATGTCTATCTATCCTCCAGAAATTCCAGTAAATCTTTTACTGAGTCGTCAGGCCTCTGAAAATGGAAACCTTCTACTCCTGCATCTTCAATTTCCTTTTCAAGGTCGTCTACAAGGAATTCAATGCCTTTCACGTCCTTGGATTTTTCCTGCACAACTACGTGATCTTCAACAAATTTCAGCGCGCCTGAGCGCTCTACTTTCTCTTCCTGGAAGACCGGATCTCCTCTTGTAACTATGATAAACTCGTGCTCAGACTCTTCCAGAAGTTTGATATCTTCGTATAGATACTCCGAGGCCTTGTCCAGGCTTTCCATTATTTTCTTCACAGAGATCCCGAGTTTCTCTGCGTGCTTCTCAGGGCTGTAAACTCCGTCAATCTTCGAGTATGTTTCCTGAAAGTTCTCTATCTCTGAGAAAAGCACTTCTTCCTTGAACTCGTCGGTTCTGAAAAGCACTCTGTCGAAATCAATACCTATTCTCACACTACACCGCCATCTTTCCAGGTTCTACCACTTGGAACATTTTTACCGACTTTCTCGCCGCTGTCAACAGACGCGTCAAAACCAATCTTTCGGCCTGGCTTGATAGAGGTGTTAACCCCAATCTTGGCCTCCGATCCAATAATCGCACCCATCTTTCTCATGCCTGTATCCATAAGCTCCCCCTTAACTGCCATTCTGACTGTAGCATCGTCGTTTCTCAGGTTAGCTGTCTTTGCGCCAGCCCCGATATTCACGTTTTTACCTATGTAGGAATCTCCTACATAACTGAAGTGGGGAACTGCCGAGCCTTCTCTGATTACAGTATTCTTAACCTCGGATTTTCCAACTTCAACGTTTTCATGCAGGACTGTGCCCTCTCGTATGTATGCGTCGGGCCCTACTTCTGCACCTGATCTGATTATCGCCGGACCTTCAATTACGGAATGCTCTTTTACCTCGGCGCCTTCTTCTACTATAACATCCTCTTTAACGACCGCAGTTTCGTGAACTTCGCCATCGATACTCTGCTTTATATTTTCCAGTAGAGAACTGTTGGCCTCTACCATCTGCCATGGATAGCTGCATGGAAGCCATTCATCTGTTTCAAGGATTTTGACTTCTTCCTCTGCGATATACATGCTCAATGCGTCCGTTATCTCGTATTCTCCTCTCTGCGAGATCTCTACGTCCTCCAGGAGTTCGAAGAATCTCGGCTTTACAAGGTAGCAACCAATGTTTACGAGGTCGGATGGAGGTTCATCCGGTTTTTCTACTATTGATTTAACCTCTCCATCCATTGTGTCCAGCACTCCGAAGTTTTCTGGATTGTCCGCTCTTGCAGCTGCAAAGGCTGTTTCATGCTCCTTGATCTGTTTAATTGAGCTACCGTAGATATCGTCGCCGTTCATGATCAATGTTCTTTCATCGATAAGATCACGGGCCTGGAGAGCAGCGTGCGCGGTGCCCTGAGTCTCTTCCTGCTCTACAATTTTCACAGAAGTGTTTGAGAAGTATTCTTCGAACTGTTCGATTTCGTATCCAGCGACGACTATAATCTCGTCGACAAAATCCTGGATCAAATCGATATTGTGCTGAATGATCGGTTTGCCAGCTACAGGTAGAAGAGGTTTTGGCGTGTCCTCGGTTAGAGGCCTCATTCGAGTTCCTTCGCCGGCTGCAAGTATTACTGCCTTCACGGTTGCACCTACCAATGTTAATGAGAGGAATGCTTAACTTTCTAATCAATCTTTACTTGCTGATCTCGGATAGATCGGTCCTGGCATCAGGTACGAACTTCACGCCACGGATTGAGTTGTTCATGTCGACAAAGCTGCGTGCACCGATGAATGATTCTCTGATGACTGAGCCTGACTTGAAGTCTCCTTCCTCGCCGATAATACAGCCTTCGATCATGACGAACGGGTCGACAATATTTTCCTCGAATAGTATGCTTCCGTCGATCTCTGCGTTCCTGACCTGTGCGCTTTCTCCGACAGTGGAGTTCCTGATAACGGTGTTCGGGCCGACGACTGTGTTCTCTCCGATATAGCATTTTCCTTCGATAACTGTGCCTTCCTTCACTTCTGCCCCTGGCTCAACGACAGCATCACCTACTATTTCGGCTTCCTGGCTGACATCGGCATCCGGATTGATCTCTGTCTCACTGATCTCTTCTCGCTTAATTCTGTCGGCTTCCTGAAGCTTCCTAGGCCCGCCTATATCGAGCCAGTAGTTCTCGATCATCTCGAAATAGGCCTCACCTTTTTCCGCGAACTCTGAGACTGCATCGGTCAGACTGCTGGATTCAAGGCCTTCAATAGTATCGAAGATCTCCGGATTCAGAATATAGATGCCTGAGTTCACGAGGCTGTTATCCGCCTCCTCCGGTTTCTCGGTGATGGAGTTCACCTGGTCGTGCCGGATGCTGAGCACTCCGAACTTCTCGGGCTTGTCCTCGTGAGCTGCCAGGATCGAGGCCTTGCCGCCGCTTTCGTCGTGTTTGTCTTTCAGGTTCTGTAGATCGGTCTCTGAGATCATTACGTCGCCGTTGACAACGAAGAAGTCTTCTTCAATAAAATTACAGGCCTTTACTGCGTCGGCTGTGCCTCCAAGTTCTTCCTGGTGTACAATATTGATGTTTGTGTATTCTTCGAATCTTTCCTCGAACTGTTCTTCGAGATGGTTGGTTACAAGGTAGATGTCGTCGACTCCGATCTCTTCCAGGCTTCTGATCAGGTGCTGGACAAGTGGCTTTCCTCTTACAGGCAGTAGAGCTGTTGGCTTGGTTTCGGAGAACGGGAACATTCCTTCCTTCTTTTTGGCGCAGGGTATTACAGCTTTCATAATTGATCAACCGGCGATAGTGCTACTTTTCTCTGCGTCAGGAATTTTTTTATCTTCAATTACTTTCTGCCGCATGATTTTCTGGGCCTTCTCCAGCTCGTCGAAGAACTTGCCCGAGTTATCTACGGTCTCCGTCCTTATGTCGAACAGGAGATCCATGAACTCCTCGGTCTCTCTTTCCGATACGCTGTCGTCTCGCTCTCCGGCCGCATTCAGCACACCTTTCTTCAGTACACGGTAGAGCTGGTCATGCATCAGATCGGGTACGTCAACTTTCTCACCGGAGTCGAGATTGTAAAGCTCGCCGTGAAGAAGGTCTCCAAGAAGATTAACCTCTCCCTCAACCACGAAGAAACGGCACTCCTCGTCGGAGAAGGCCTTTTCGCCTGCCTTGCTGTAGCTTTTATCAGATAGCTCCAGTCCGTGATCCTTCTCTATTTCCTTGCTGTCGGAGCTGAGGCCTATCCAGCTGGAATACATCTCTATATCAGTATCTCCTGCTGAAATGCTTGCTGAGGTCCTTGCAGTGGCAGCCTCCTCTATTTCCTGTGTCTTGCTACCTTTCAGGGTCATCATGCTGTCAGATCCTGCAGTTTTCGGCATGAAAAGTGATTCGGCATCTTCCAGCGATAGTTCTTCCTCGTTACCTGAGGCCTCGAGAAGATCCAGCAGGTATATCTCGTTGATCATCTTGTCAAGTATATCGCCGCCTTCCGTACCTGAGAACTTTGCAGGATCCAGAGATTTCTGAACTCCTGCCGTGCTCTCCCTGAAGGCCTTTAAATTATCTATTTTCTTTCCTTCTACCATTTCCAGTGCTTTCTGCACTACAGGGCTTTCTCTCTCGATGAAATCTACCTTCCACATCACGTCTTCCTGCTCGGCCAGTTTCTTCTCCTGCTTGTGCTGTTCCCGGGTCAGTGAAGGAGGTCTTTCAGCTATATGGAAGAAGTTCCTCCGCAGCGATTCATAGATATGTGTCGAGTGAGTGGCTGAGTTGCTGGCATCGTACACCAGAACCGGCGCATCATGTTTCTCCGCATGACTGTACATCTCGTCGGAGTCCTGGAATGTTTCAATATCTATATTGTTGGCCTCGGCAAACTTCTCCGCATCCTCCAGTCTCTCGAAATCTCTGTCGCATACGCCTGCAAGCTCCAGGTCGGCCTCCTGAAGATGGTTGTGCATATCTACAAACTTCTCGAAACCGTACCTTCCGAAGCTGCCGACACCTATCTGGTAAACTTTGACCTCTGTCACACGTAAGAATTTGGTTTCAAGGGATTAAAACTTCTGCCAACCGATAAAAAACTTTGCAGTTTTATTATCTGTGAGTAACAATGAGCGATGGTTCTGAAGGTTCGAAGGAGAAAACAGTGTCTGTCAGAGACACTCCTGAGAATGTGGACATCACGTATGAACTTCTGGAGGATTCAGATATGTCGATGAGCGACTTCATCAGAACCTCAATGGAGCTCTACCGTGAGGACGAAGACTTCCGGCAGGGCATCAACAGCTACTGGAACAATGAAGTGGACTCTCTGACAGATTTCTACGACTCAGAGGAAGAAGCACTGGAGGATCTGGCCGGAGCCGTCCAGGAAGAGGCCGAATACCTGGATCCGGAACATGTCGACTCGGCGCTCACAGGACTGATGGAGGGCCTCTACAGCAGGGATAGGGAACAGGTATCGGAGGCCGCTAAATATTTCGGAGCCATGGATCCTGATCTAGGGGTTACTGTGGCCTGGGGTGCAGGAAAATTTGCCGAAGATTACTGGGAAGACTCCTCGAAGTAGGATACCCTATATAAAATTTAAGTTCACGATTTTGTTCACGAGGTATTAATAATGGGAGATAGGCCTGCACGAATTTACAGAGAGCACCCGGGTCAGCCGTATACTCGGCAGAGCCAGAAAAAGAAAGATAATTACATCAAAGGAGCTCCAGCTCCAAGAATAACACAGTTCGAGCAGGGAGCAAAGAAGAAGGAGTTCCCGAAGTCTCTTGAACTCAGAATCGAGGAAGAATGTCAGGTAAGAAGCGAGGCTCTGGAGGCAGGCCGTGTAGCAGCAAACTCTCACCTCAGCAAGGTTCTCGACCCTGAGGAAGGATACTTCCTGAAGATTATACCTTATCCTCACCACGTTCTACGATACCACCCTCTTGCAGGAGTAGCACAGGCGGACCGTTACTACGAAGGTATGCGTAAGCCTTTCGGACGACCGATCGGCCGCTCCGCACTTGTAAACGAGGATCAGGCTATTATCCGTGTAGAAGTCGGAGAAGAAGACGTCGATGAGGCACGGAAGGCTCTCGAGCGTGCAGGCGACAAGATGCCTGTAACATGTAGAGTCAGGGTCGTAGAGTAGAGAAACCCTCTTTTCCCCTTAACTATTAATCCGGCCTCTCCACAAATATTTTCTATGGTTCAGTGGAAAGGCGAAATAAGTAAAGAGAAATCCGGCCGGAAAGCCGCACTTCTAGACCAGGTTTCCGGACTGAACGTACCTAACTTCTTCACACTCACAAAGAAAGATGTAGAAACACTTGTAGGTGATGCACAGGATCCTGAACAGGTACTCAACACCAATCTATCCTCAGATATTATAGATGAGATAAGATCGGCGTACAAACAGATAGGGATGAGCTCAGAGGTCAGAGAGGCCTCTGGGAAGGCAAAAAGCCTGGTAGGAGGCCAGAGAGATACCGGTCGCGTTGCCATAAGAGTTTCAAACGATACACGCGGAATATACGACTACAAACTGAACGTAGGCCTTTCCAACATTGAGAACGCTTTGAAGAAAGTGATCTCATCGTACTACAGGAAAAACGACAGTGGTTCTCCGGCTATAATAGTGCAGAAAATGGTGGAGCCAGGTCATACTGGCGCTGCAATAAATGGATATCTGGGCAACTACACGCTGGTTGAATCAGTGGAAGGCCTGGGGATTTCTCTTGAAGAGGGTATTACGTCTCCAGAGACCTATCTTGTCGGCAACAATGAAGTGATCGACGATAACGCGCCGGAATCGCAGATAAAAATTACCAGAAACCCGATGAACGGCCAGCACAGGAGGAAGAGGACGGGAGGTGACTCTACTTCCATACCGCACTCCAAGATAACTGAGATGTGCGAGGAACTGGCTGACAACAACTACAGCATAAAGTTCGTGTACAAGAGAGGCACTTTCTACGTAGTGGATGTCTTCCAGACGGAAAAGGACTACAACCCGTTCGAATCAAACAAGCCATCGCTCAACGCAGTCAGGGTCAGCCCTGGAAAGATAGAGGGCAGAGTAGGCAGAGATATCAGATTCTCCGAGCAGACACATCCGCCCGAGTCCTACAGCAAGGCCCTTATCGCAAGGAAAGGAGGCTTTACCTCGACCGATGCACAGAAAGCGAGGAAGGAAGGAAAGCCGGCGATCTTCAACTACAGCGGCGAACTGGAAGAAGGCCAGAACCTGACAGTAGAGGAAGGTTCTGTAGAGATACAGCAGAGTAAGGGCCGCAGAAACAGTCGGGGCGGAAACCGCTCCCGCAGATCGACCTCGCGAGAAGAGAGGCCTAGAGAAGACAGTTCTTCACCTGCTTCACTGTCTGAAACAGTATCTGCTACAGAGGTCCTGCCGATCGATGGCAACGGCCGATCAGTCCATCTCTCACCTCCGTTCGGAGAAGGATACTCTGTAGGATACAGCGACAGGGAAGGTGCTGTCTCTTCCGAAGGATACCTCACAGAGTACTCCGAGGTGTTCGCATTCGATGGCAAAAAGGCAGTCCTCGATGCGCGGAAACTCTCTGACAGAGGCCTGGAAGAGGCTGTACGCTACCTGGACGCAGATCTGAAGATTCTTCTGGTCGAACAGCCAGATCAAGGCCTGGTAAGAGAAGCTGTACGGCAGAGATTTGATGTAATTGCCTCGCAGATAGATCTGGATACGCTGGAGAAAGCAGTTCTGCGTGAGGAGAAGAAGTTCATCATGGATAATCTTGCTGATTAAAAAGAATTCGCTCTCATTCAAACTATATGACAGAAGAAAAATCCGAGGCCGAACGCAACCAGTGGAACTACGAATCAATCGAAGAAATTCTCGAAGCAATTGAAGACAAGGATCACGAAAAGATTGGTCTACAGGGCCCTGACGGCATCAAGCCTCAGATAATTGAATACGCACAGAAGCTTGAGGAAAGAGGTTACGAAACAGTAATTATCGGGGCCTCGACATTCGGAGCGTGCGGAATTGCCGATGAGAAAGCCGAGAGAATGGGTGCCGACGCACTGATCCACGTAGGCCACACACGTTTCCTGCACCCTGAGAAGGCCGACATGGACGATATCAATGTTTACTACCTTCCTTACCGGGAGGATCGAGATCTCATGAGCGTTCTGAAGAACCACTACGACGAGATAGATGAAGACGAAAAGATCGGTCTGGTAGGAGTCACACAGTACATGGACAGAGCGGAAGAAGCCCGAGAGTTCCTGGAAGAGAAGGGATATGAAGTTGTAGAAGGCAAGACAGGCCTGAGAACTACTGAGGTCGGCCAGGTGCTTGGATGCGATGCAGGAGCAGCCCACAATATTTCTCACAAGGTTGATGCGTTCGTATTCTTGGGATCAGGCCATTTCCATCCTTCACAGGTTTCCGAGACGGGGAAGAAGGTCTATGTAGTCGATCCTTACGAAGAGCATATCTGGGTTGAACCAGCGAACTCTCTGGACGATGAGAAGAGGGCGGAGTACGCACGTGTAATGAAGCACAAGGACAAGAAGAAATGGGGTATCGTAACCTCCAGCAAGAAAGGCCAGAACTATCAGCAGGCAGTCCAGATCGCAAAAGAGAAGCTGGAGAAGCATGGAAAAGATGTCTACGTATTTGTAGAGGACAGGATCTTTGAATCCGACTACAAAGGCTTCGGAATCGACATCTACGTAAACTGTGCCTGTCCAAGAATGACAAAAGACTGGCAGGACCTCGCATTCGTATCAACACAGGCCCTCGATGTTCTTGACGAAGCGGAAATCAACCACGACTGAGCTCTCCCGACAGAGATAAAAAGCTTATTTGTTATCTTTTAGTCATAAATGTCTTTTCTCGGGGTTGGTTACGGCGACAGGTTTAACGGCCAGCACAAGACTGTGTTCAGGAACAGAGATGAGCTGATATACACTGCCAATCCGGACGATCCGATGTCTGTCATCGGCGATGAGGAATGGTATGATGAGGCCGCGCTTCAGGTAGAGGTCTGGGAGCACAATATAGACAGCCTTCAGGACGCAGGCCTCCCTCTCACCTTCCATGATATGAGCCTGATATGATGTTCTACGAGGTAGATGACGACAGGATAGATGGCAAGCTCATGGCGCCCGCAGTAAGAGTGCAGGACTACCAGTGGGTTGAACCCTACGACAAACAGACAAGTTTTGAGGAAATCAGCGACAGCGAGGAACAGCAGATCAGATGGATGCAGGAAACACTAGACGAACTGATAGAAGATGGAGAGATCGCAGTACAGGAAAGAGAACTGGCAGAAAACGACTACCGGGGCCCGGGCTGTCTGAGACAGTGGGGCAGAACCGAAGACAGAAAGGTGTATCTTCTGGAATTCGGAGAGTTCCACAACCAGCTAGAAGGCCCGTACACTGGAGAACAATTCCTCGAGGAACACGAGATAGAAAGAAAGAAGCACGGAGTCAGATCGCCAATAATGCTGGGAGACATGCCCGGGTTCTCGTGGAAAAGAGACTAGGTCTTTCTACACCACAACCTTTTTATGTTGTCATGAGTAAGTAACAACTATGAGTTCTGATGTTTTCAAACCTGTAAACGAGATGCTCTCGGGGGAGAGGGAACTACGTGAATGGGCCGATGAGAACGGCCAGAGAGTAGGAGCCAACGCTGACGAAATGTCTGTCGGCGAGATCGATGGTGAGAGATACTTTGTCAAACAGGACCTGCCTGAGGCCGAGAAAGCGGCACACCTTGCTGCAGCGCCACTGATGGAGCAACTGGATAGAGCACCGGAGATACTTTACGATACTGAAACAGAAGAGGTAGCAATATCTGAGCTCGGTGAGAATGCCAGGCCTCCTAACTCTGCACTTTTATCGGATGAACTTTACAGTCCTGTAGCATCTGTAGATGAAGAATCCTTCTATGAAGTCGCGGCCCAGAGATGGATGCTCGGCGACTCAAACGTATACGACAACATGCTGGTTGAATCAGTAAGTCCACGAAGCCTGATGCCTGGAGAAGAAAGAGAAGTATACCTACATGACTTCGACCACGCCGGTAAACACAGCAGTAGAGGCCGTATAAGAGGATTTAGAGAGGCCTTCGAATATGTGGCAGAAAAACTCGATATAGATTACAGCCACCGCAGACTCAAGAAAGAGATAGGAGAGCTAGGAGATCAGCTGAATGCTGAGGCCTACGAGCAGAGAGTAGATGAGATGGAGGAAGGCCTGAGAGATGATCTCTACGGTAGAGTCCAGGAGCACAGCCAGAAAATCGCTGATAATATTCGACGTGCCGAAGAGGTGTTCTAGATGGTAGGAACGCCTCAAAGCAAGAAGACACGATTCGGAAAAGTACCGGATTTCTACAAGGCCAGCAATGAACTGGATGAAGAGGAGGTCGGAGAACTGGTCGAGGATATCGCTGACTATGAAAACGGTGTTTATAGTGGTGCACAGGAAGTAGCACGAGCGTTCCACGAAGACGATGCGGAGAGATACAACCGTAATCAGATGCTCGTACGTGAAACAGCTAAACAGCAAGTCGATAAACACAGCCAGCCTGACTGGGCCTGGAGCCTGCTCTCCGTTTACTCTGAGGACATGGGCACCAAACTACTTGACGTCCCGAGCGACGGCTCGAGCAAAGGCCTTCTGGTAGATGAAGAATTTGAAACAGCATTTCTGTACCCTAAAAAGGCAGACGGGATATCTGCGTAGATCATGTTCGCAGATGGTATGACAACGGTGTAAATGCACAGGATATAGGTTATGAACTGCCTGCAGAGGACCTGGTGAGGACAGCACTCGATATAGGAGAAGAAACCGGAGTTCCTGTCCTGGCAATGGATTACAACGCGGATATGGTTATCGACTCCAAAATAAGCGATTTCATCGAGGAGAATACTGGCCTAGAGCTACAGGACAGGGACAACTGGGTTAAGGACCAGCAACCTTCTAGAAGAGAGTACCTTGAATCTAAAGAGGTTGAAAACGTAGATGACTGGGTTACAGGCCTCGAATTCCTGATAGACAACGATTACCTGGAGAACTGGGGTGCTGTCGAGTACAGGAAAGGCAGAGACAATACCGCTATAGATCCTGAAACCGGAGAACGTATAATAGTGGATCTCGGCGAGTACAGGGTTAAAGATGATGAAGACAGCGATGATTTCGATCCGGATCCAAATATGTCTTCAAGCTCAATGTCACAGGAACTAACACCTTCAAGGAGCGATTCTCCAGAAGGCTACTAGCTTACTCCCAGAAACTTTTCTCCAGCAAGGCCGCTCTATCCTCAAACTCTTCCTTGTCGTGGATAAGTTCCTTGATCTTCTCCTGGCCTTTCGTATAGCCTATCATAACGGCGCCAACCAGGCGATCGCCATCGAAGAACAGTCTGCGGTACTCGTCCTCAGAGTACTTCTTCGAAAGGCCTTCACCACTCCAGTCGCCGATCGCAAGGAACTGGACATTGAAATGGCCTACACCATAAGTATTCACGTAATCAAACTCTTCATTCTGGCCGAGCATATTCTTCCCTGCTGTTTTTCCCATGGCCTCGCTGTGATCCCAGGAACCTTTCACAGTCCGCTCCTCGAAGATCGGAGAATAATACTCGACCATGTTTCCTGCCGCATAGATATCATCGTCCGAAGTCTGAAGGTATTCATCTGCCTTGATAAGGCCTCTATCAGTCTTCTCCACGTCTACAAGATCAGAGTTAGGAGTCTGACCGATCGCAACTGCCACGTTATCGCAATTGAAGGATTCTCCTGATTTAGTGACTGCGGCAGTAATTCTGCCGTCTTCAGCCTCTAGATCAGCTACTTCTGTATCTGTAACAATATTAATTCCAAGATCTTCCAACTTCTCGTGGATAATCTCCGCACCTTCCTGATCGAGGCCTCTGTGCCACCAGCATTCGTCCTTAATCAGGTAATGAGTATCTGCACCGTTCTCGGCAAAAGCAACGGCCAGATCAATACCAAGCAAACCGCCACCTATCACAACGGCCTCTTCAGAGCCCTCAGCAGCATTCTTGATGCTCTCAGCGTCATGCATAGTCCACATGTAATGCACGTTATCGTAGCCTTCATCAGCAGGAAGTTTCCGCGGTGAACCCCCGGTAGCAACCAAAAGCTTCTCATATGAAAACTCTTCGCCACCTTCCACCTTCACAACTTTCTCATCCCTGTCAACAGAGGAGGCCCGAGTCTCCAGATGCAGCTCTATATCCCGATCCTCGTACCAGTCCTCGTCATGCACCTGGGTGTACTGCTTCGGCAAAGTACCTTTCATGAAGTTCTTCAACATAATCCTGTTATACAGGGCCTCATCCTCATCAGTCAGAACTGTAATAGAGGCCTCTTCGTCTTCGTTTCTAATTGTTTCAGCGGCTGTAGCACCTGCGTTACCGTCTCCGATTATCAGGAATTTCGACTGTTTCATACATGAAAAATCCTGCTTCAAACTTTAAACCTGCTTCCAAAAATACTTCTCCATGAACCTGCTGCTGCCGGCCACGATACTCCTTCTCGGAGGCCTGGTAAAAGGCCTCAACGGCTTCGGCTACGCAGTAGTATCCACAACACTCCTCACCACAGTAATGCCCGCACAGCAAGCCGTAGCAACTATGATAATACCATTGATACTGGCCAACATACAGCTGCTATCACAGGCAACAGTACAGGAGATAAAGGCCTGCATACAGAGATTCGCTCCCTACCTGATCACATCGATAGCAGGAGTACTGGCAGGAACACTGCTAATAGACACGATACCGCAGAAACTGCTCGCAAAGACAATAGGCCTCCTGACACTCCTCTTCGTAGCCTCCAAGATAGATCCCATATCAGATCTTTTTCACACAGGCCTCGAATTCTGCGCGGAAAACCCCAAGATAGAGCCGCTGCTAGGCCTCTTATCTGGAACAGTATTTGGCACATCAAACATAGGCGTACCCTTCATCGCATACTTCCAGCAAATAGGCCTAGAAAAGAAAAAGTTCGCAACAATGATCGCACTCACAGTACTACTCACCTCAGCAATCAGAATACCTCTCTCCGCATACCTAGGAATGTACTCAGGCCCACAGAACATAATAATCTCGGCCCTACTAGCAATACCAGGACTAGCAGGAGTATACACCGGAGAAAAACTCTCAGAGAAACTACCGGACAGACACATCTACAGGGCCTCACTGCTGCTTATGACAGTCATAGGGTTCAAACTTCTCGGGACCTTTTAGTGTGGACTGCATCCGGCTGAAAATCTCGCTACATAAGGTGTTAAAAAATTCACTGTCTACTTAGTTTCTACGTTCCTACCAACACATGTTGGTAAATCAAGGGTACGAAGATCGGTTTGATCTTCTGACCTCGGCAAGTACATATTTGCGGAGCTGGTGTAGTCTGGCCCATCATTTCACCCTGTCACGGTGAAGACGCGGGTTCAAATCCCGCGCTCCGCGCTCTAACGTTTTCTAAAAGCTTTAAATATTATAAAATGCTTTTATACTCTTTTTTTTTGGCCTTGGTCTAATTTTGTTTGATGGATAGAAATTGCCATCGCCGGCGAATATTCTGCATAGCTCGCCTATTACTTCTTCATCTTTGGGGATCTGAAGGGAGTTTTCTTTCTGCTTCTGACCGGCCTCTTTCCTGAAGTGGTAGTAGACAGTCGACTTTGGAAGGTCTAGTCTTTCCTTTATAGAGTTGACAGAATCTCCTTGTACAGCAAGAGATTTTATCTCATTAATCTGGCTCTCTGAGGCCATTAAAACTGTTATTGTCTTCTACAGGTTTAATGTTGGCGACTGCACAGGACCACGCAAAGTAATTAAAACAAGCATGAATCAACCAATATGTATATGATCGTAGGCGGTTACCAGATCAGCAATATTCTAATCGCGGCCCTTCTTGTATCTTCAGTAGCAGGACTAGGAGTATCGACAGATTCCTTCTCAGGTATAACTGATTCAATGTCCAATATACTGCCCACAGGCTCTGTGGATTCTGGCAACCAGACAGATCAGAACAATACCAACAGCCAGGGAGATTCAGATCAAAATACGGGAGGCCAGGACTCTGATCAAAACAACCAAGGTTCGGGAGATGGTTCTTCTGGAGATAATACTGATACAGGCCAAAATACTGGATCAGATAATGATACTGGAACCGGAACTCCTACTGACGGCAATAATACGCAGGATGTAGTTAACGAGACAGAACAAACTGTAAACGAGACAACAGGAAACCAGACAGATGGGACTGTAACCAATGAGACAGAACAAACTACGGGGGATAATCAGACAACTACTGATGGAAACGAGACCAACACGGATACTTCTGATCATATTAGCTTCTTCGAGCCGTCAGAAGGCTACGAACTAAATACTTCATCTCTTCCTGCATCTTTCTCCTTGCTAGCTTCTATTAGCGCCTCCAATGCCAGTTACGAAGTTAGAATGGAGGGTTCCATCCGTTTATCAGGGCAATTAGATGGTGATAAAACGCTGGATAAAAGCTTGCAGGTAGACTCTGAAGGACAGCACACCTTAGATATAATTTTGTTCAAAGATGGAAGTCAGCTAGCGAAGGAATCTCGAACGTTTACCGTAAACCTTGATGGCAGCTCAACAACCACAACAGGGTTCTACATTCCTGGCAATCTAACGGCTGAAGAATATTCTACTCTAACCTTATACGATGAAAACGGAAATACTGTAAGCGGCAAGACAATATATCTTGACGGCAGCAGCATAGGAGAAACAGACCAATACGGCCAACTAGAGTTCCTAGTACCTAACAAGCAAGAAATAACACTATCTACAGATTCGAGACAGAAAACATATCAGGTACATAACTACACTGATTCAAGTATTGATCTGTCTCTTAGTTTCGCTAAAAAAGTATATCAGGGCAGAACTAACACTCTTACAGTAACAAATAATGGAGCGGCTGTTGAGAGCGCAGAAGTATACGCTAATGGTGTTCCAAAAGGTTCTACGAACTCTAGTGGTCAAGTCAAGTTCACTATACCAGAAGAAAGCTCGATTACAATTAAAGTAAATAAGAATGGATCTTCTGATGATGAGACATTTACAGCAGAAGTACCTCCTATAGATGTGACGTTCTTGAACCCTGATAAAGGAGAGAGTATAGAGGACTACAAACTGGAGTTCGACTTCAATGTCGAGCTTACTGAGTCAGGAACTGTAACTTTATCTGTAGAAGGATCACAAGTTCTCCAAAAGAGCTTAGGCGCTGGTAAGACTAAAATAACAAAAAAGATGGAATTTGTAAATTCTGGGACAAGACAGTACACTGTAACAGTAGACACATCATCCGAAACAAGAACTCATTCGAGAGAATTCACTACAACGCAAGACATGCCGCCTATAGATATCAATATTACTTCTCCAAATTCAGGTGAATCTATCAGCAACTACAAAACGACTGTTGATTACAGTATAAGATCTCCAGAAAGCTTCGACTACAAAGTGACTGTAGATGGAAGAGAACTAGTTGATCTAGGTTATCCGGATGGCCAGCTTTCCAAGACAACGCAGGCTAACTGTCTAGATTCAGGATCACACACTTTGACTGTAGAGGCGACAGGAGATCAGAGAGGAACTACCTACTCCGAATCCGTACAGTTTGACACTACTGAATCACACCCAATAGCTGACATGGTTATAAGTGGTCCTTCAGAAGGAGAAACGGTCAGTTCGCCGTTCTCGGTTAACTACACTGTCTTCACTTGCACAAGCATGAGTTTCGAATCAAGAATAGAACAAAGCGGCAGCACAGTCAAGACAGTACAGGGAGGAGGACAAACCCTAGGCGCTTACTCCTACATCAGATCCCCGACAACAGAGTACGACCTTAGCTCAGGAAGCTACAGTCTGGTGCTCGAAGCCAATGCTGGAAGCACACTGACAAAATCAAACTCATTCGAGGTGAATTAGTTTCCGATGAGCAGTATCAGAAAGTTAAGTATTTTTCTTATTCTTCTGCTTGTTTCTTCATCTCTTGCTTCATCGGCTTTAATTGATAGGGATTCTTGGGAGTGTACTAATGAGGGCTGGAGCTTCTCTGAGAACACTGGAGACTCTGGAGACTGGGGCTGGAACTCTTGTTCCACTAACTATGTGACCTACGGTAGCTACTCTGCTAGAATGGGGTCGATGGTAGGAAGCGGTAGTACTTATGGAGATAGCGTGGCTTCGGGGACATGGGGCCAGATATACAAGACTTTCGACCTCACAAATGTTAACCAGATTACTTTCGATATCAGGACTCGATGGAACAGCAGAGCGACTGTAGATGTTATAGTAGGAGGTAACACTCTTTGGAGTAAAGGCGGATGCGGATATACTTGTACCTATACAGACCAAACTATAGATGTTTCAGGATATTCTGGCAATACACAAATTAAGATAAGACAAACTTCTACTACGTCCAACTATGATTACTGGTATGCTGTGGATAACTGGAGAGTACAAGGTAATACTAACTCAGCCCCTTATGCTCCTTCCAGCCCTAACCCAAATAATGGTGCCTCGGATGTCTCCACTTCTCCCTCCATCTCCGCTTACTATAATGACCCGGATGGAGACTCAGGTACTCTTTACTACTATACTGGGGGAGGCAGTTTTATTGATTCGTGCGGAGTTTCAGACGGATCTCGCTGTAGTGTAACATATAGTGGAGCAAGTAGTTCTGGTACTACTTATGACTGGTATGCTGTAGCTGATGATGGTTCAGCCAGTACATCATCTAGCACTTGGAGCTTCACGACCAACTATGCGCCTAGCGCGCCATCGAACCCTTCTCCTAACAACGGGCAGGATACGGTTTCTACTAGCCCTACTCTTAGTGTAGATGTTAGTGATCCAGATGGAGATAGTATGGATGTAAGGTTCTATGACGGTAATGGGGACTTGATTGGTACTGATACAAGCGTAGGTAGCGGGTATACTGCATCTGTTACTTGGAGCGGTCTTAGTACGGGTACTACTTATGACTGGTATGCTGTGGCTGATGATGGTCCAGAAACTACTTCATCTAGTACTTGGAGTTTTACTACAGTCCATAAGCCAAATCAACCGTTTAATCCAGCGCCGTTTGATGGGGAGAATGATGTTTCAACGTCTCATAATCTTTATGTTGATGTTAGTCATCCTGATGGCCTGAGTATGGATGTAGATTTCTATATAGATGATGGTGGTGGTTTCACATATGTTGGAACAGATACAGGTGTTTCTGACGGTGGTAGGGCTTCGATTAACCCTTCGTTAAGTACGGGAGGTGGTTATAATTGGTATGCTGTTGCGAAAGCTCAGGGTCATTCGCGCCAAAGCCCTACATGGGGTTTCTCCACAAATGATATTCCTTCAGTAGATAGTGTCTCAAAGACAGATTCATCAAATAACCATGCTTTTAGCAGTGTTACAGCTATGGTCAGAGACTCTGATGGACAGGGGGATATCTCTTCTGCAACTTTAACTGTTGATGATGCTGATGGTAATACACAGAGCTATTCAGGAACTATTGATACTTCTGCAGGAGGATCTAATGAGGCGCGAGTGAGCTTCGGATCTGTTAGCTACTCTGATAATGCTGGGTGGGGAGGAAATGAACAGGTACAGCTAGATGTACAGGTAACAGATACTCATAGTAGAACGGCAACAGGTTCATCCTTAGCTCGATTCCCTAACCATGCACCTACTATTTCATCTGGCTACAGTTATAGTGATGATGCCCAGAACCATGCTTTTACTTTGAGTATTGATGCGCAGGATGTGGATGCAGGAGGTAGCGAAATCACAAGTTGCACTGTATCTCATAATGATGGTGACGGTAATTCGTACACGAGTAGTGGAAGTCTTGTACAGGCCGAAACTGCCACATGCAGCTTCACCATTTCAGCCAGTTCCTTCACAGGCTATACCAAAGGAGAAGTCATTAATCATCAGGTAACTTTCACTGATAGGCACGGCGCAACAGTAATCTCGTCTTCAGGACAGCATAGAATCCCTAACAGCGCTCCTACAGCTACTAATCTCCAGCCTTCTGGTAGTGAAGTGCAGTATGGCCCTACTTTGAATGCTACCTATAATGATGCTGATGGAGATGTAGGTAATCTGACGTTCTACAATACTAGCAGTGGCAATGTTATTGGCAAGGTTACAGGTCTCTCTCCGGGACAGCAGGGTAGTATGCAGTGGAGTAGTGCAGATACTCCTGGTACAACTTACAACTTCACTGTAAAAGCGTTCGATGGGGTAAATGCCACGAATACTACTGAGAACTTCACAACTATCTATGAACCGAAGGAGCCTTATGATCCGTGGCCGACGAACCAGTCGACGGTAGATACTACGACTAGAACGGATGATGAGATAGCTGCAAGTGTTAAGGTTGTACATCCTGATGGACGTGATATGCATGTTCAGTTTGTGAATGCGTCTAATGATCAGATTATGGAAATTGATTATGGTGTTGCATCAGGTACTAGGGCCAAGATCACCAACATCGGTAACAAGCTACGTGACAAGACAAACACTACCTACAACTGGTATGCTGTATCAAAAGATACGGGAACTGGTGAAAAGACTCGTAGCAGCCTCTTCACGTTTGATACTGTCGAAGTCGGTGATGTTATGTTTGATGTGATGCAGGGCCGTAATGAGAACATGGATATTACCGGTAACTCTGACAATGGTTACCGGAAGATCAAGTTCGAGATCACTTCAACACAGATGGATCCTATTCCAAAAGTTACAGTCAATGAGACCTCTACAGGTGATCTGATTAAGTCGTGGACGGATGTTGCTAACAACTCTGTCTTGACTGTTGACCTGGTGCAGGATGGGGGCCAGGAATGGAACCTGAATACTGACAGTCAGTATCAGTGGTTTGTTGAGGCTAGTGAGGGGCCTAACATCCTTGGTCAGAGCTTGAATTATACGATATACACCTATAACGTAACTCTTGACTGGGATCGTGCGGAGAAGTACTACAATGTCTACCAATACGATATTTACCGCGCTCAGGACACTGGTGGCAATCTGGTATTCAACTACGGCAGTGGAGATTATGATGTGGTTGGTTCTCTTCCGGAGACCAGCTTCAATGACTCGGGTCCTGGATTGAGTACTGGTACTTTCTGCTGGAAGGTAGCAGCCTCCAATCCGACAGGTAGTAGCCCGGCAATACCTTCAGGAGAAGGCAACTGTAAGACACTCAACTAACTACGCAAACCTCTCTATTTCTTTGTCCTTATACATGCTGATACCTTGATATTTTGGCCCTAGAAGCCTTATAACTGGATAATTCTCATTCAAAGATAAATGTCGAAAGGTTTAGTGCTCGGCGGATACCAGATCAGCAACGTACTGATAGCAATCCTTCTAGTGGCCTCAACAACAGGCGCAGGAGTAGCCACCGACTCCTTCTCAGGTATAACTGATTCAATGTCCAACATTCTACCATCAAACTCTGTAAGCCCTGATAACAAGACAGATCGGAACAGTACTGGCAATCAAGGAGATACAGGAGGCCAGGATTCTGATCAAAACGATCAAGGTTCGGAGGATGGTTCTGGTGATGGTTCCTCAGATAGCTCGGATTCTGATTCTGAAGGATTTCTGGACGATATACTAGGTGGCGATGAAAAGCAGAAAGATCAGAACTCTGACGGCCAAACTGACAATACAACTGAAAAAAATACAGATACTTCAGATAATGAAACTCAGACTCCTGATACAGGCAATACGACAAATACTACAACTGCGAGTATAGCTTCTATCTCGGACCCTCAACCTGCCCAGTACTTCCCTGCCTACGAGACATCCTCTGTACCTCTATACGTAGAGTTCTCCGGAGAAGACGCAAACTTTGAGATTTGGCTGGACGGCCAGTCCTATCTTACAGGACAGATCTCAGGTACTAAAACAGTAAATAGGACGCTAGACCTCTCTACAACAGGCAGTCATGAACTGAAGATAGAGGTCAGACAATCAGGAGAAGTAGTCGATTCTCTTACCAGAACATTCGAAATAGCAGACTCAGCAATACAGGAAACAGGCTTCGAGAAAACAACCACTGTAAGGACAGGAGCAGAAGCAACCTTCAGACTTCTCTACAATGGAGAACCGGTCTCTGGAGCAGCAGTATCGATGGGGGGAACACAGGTAGGCCAGACGAATCAGGACGGAGAGATAACAGTCCAGGTACCTTACCAGGACACAATTACATTATCGACGGACTACCAGGAGATAGGATCTCAAACATTTAACGTAACGCAAGACATACCGGAACCGACAGTAACCCTTGTAAACCCGGTTGACTCGGAAACATTCGATACTCCAACCAGCCAGCAAAAAGACGTACAGTTCAACGCAACAGTCGATATAGCAGAAGACTCCGGTACAGCATCCCTGATGATCGATGGCTCCGAAGTCTACTCGCAACAGCTTTCACAGGGAGAAAATACAATTACTACGACACAGAGCCTAGCAGGAGGAACTCACAACTGGAAGATAGAAGTCGACACGCCGGAATACAATGTTTCATCCTCCAGTAGAAGCCTGACAGTCAACGAGGTACAGGTGCAGGACGGTATCTCCCTACAGAACACGCCGCCAACAGTTGGGAACGTCAACTACGTAAGGCTCTACAACAACGGAGAACCGGTGACAAACCACGACATAACCATCAACGGCCAGACCTACACAACAAACTCTCAGGGAGAAGCACAGTTTACAGTACCGAACGCACAGGAACTAACAATCTCTTCCAGTTCTCCCGATTACCAGAAAACATACACTATAGAAGGATACAACCCAGAGATCAGCATGAGCTTCTCCTTCTCCAAAACCCTGTACCAGGGCCGACAGAATACCTTGACAGTGACCAGCGACGGAAGCGCAGTTAGCGGTGCAACAATCTACGCCAACGGAAAGCAAAAAGGCCAGACGGACTCCTCTGGCCAGTTAACATTCACGATACCGGAAGAAGACTCTGTCACAATTAAAGCAGTGAAAGATAATTCCGAGAAAAACAAGACATACACCGCCCAGATTCCACCGATCGATATTACCTGGTTCGGCCCTGACGACGGTGCCAGTATCAATGATTACAAGACAACCTTCGACTTCTCACTCGGTCTTCAGAGTTCAGCTACCGCCACCCTGACAGTCGGAGGCCAGCAAAGGCTGCAGAAAAGCCTGAGCTCGGGGACTCACAGCATCACCAAAGAAATCAAGTTCGAAAACTCGGGAACAAGAGACTACACCCTAGAAGTACAGACAGACGGTAATAGAAGGACGAAGACCGGTAGCTTTACAACTGAGCAGGATATGCCGCCGATACAGATCAGCATCAGCAACCCATCCAGCGGAGAAACCATCAACGACTACAAAACTACGATTCAGTACGGATTTGACTCTCCAGAAGACTTTAACTATACTCTTTCAGTAGATGGACGCCATTTAGATAGTTTAAGTCTTCTATCGGGACAGACCTCTAGGCAAGCGGTAGCTAACTGTTTAACTCAGGGGCAGCATACTTTAGAGATTGTAGCAAAGGGAGAAAAAACAGGGAAGACTACTAAGACCATACAGTTTACTTCGAGCGTAGCACAGCCTTTGGCTGATATACAAATTGATTCGCCTAAGTCATCAGAAACCGTTCAGAATCCTGTCGGCTTTTATTATAAGATTACTGCGTGCCAGGATATAAGCTACGATGTCTCTACTGAAGGCCAAAATCTTGATTCCGGAAGTCTCAGCGCCTATTCTATAGCACTTTCTCCTCCAGGACTTGAAAAAGATTATTCCTCCTTAGGTAAGCATAATTGGACGATTTCAGTAAGTAATGGTTCTCAAACTTTGAAGAAAGAAATAATGTTTAGTGTGGAATAATGAGAAAGTATCTTGCTTTGCTCGGTACTCTAGTATTTCTTCTGCTGAGTATTCCTGCCGCTACTGCTTCTACCGTCACCTGGTCTGATAGTAGCGACTGGAATAACGCTGTTTCAGATTTTGGTGTCGTTCATGAGTCTGTCACAAATACTGACCACAACGATGCAGGAAAGCTTCAGAAAGGGTATCCGATTCAGAATCCGGTCGTGAGTTATGGCCTCGTTGGATACTGGCCTCTACAAGAGGATAGCGGCGATACGGCCTATGATTTTAGCGGATATAACGATGCATCGGCTAGTGCTCCGACTCAAGGCAGTAGCGGTATTTTAGGATCTTCAAGTTACTACTTTAATACTGAGAGTGCTGACGCATCTACGATAGACCTGGAGTACTATAGCTTTAACGCCTGGATTAATGATGAAGGAAGTACCTATTACGCACGAGCGATGAGTAATGGGCGCGATGGTACTGATCCGAGCGCTACCTATGCAATGGGTTCAAGAAACGGATGGCCGACTGCTGTAATGAGGAAGAATGGTAATACTTATACTATTGGCTCGGGTCTAAATCCATCAGATTGGACTATGGTGACTGTTACGTATGATGGCGACACGTTAAAAGTTTATACTGATGGTTCTTTAACCGGATCCAGTACAGCTCCCTCTGGCCCTATAGGCGATGTTACAGGCCCCTTCAACCTTGGATCGACTGAAAGGTATCCTGGAAATGAAGGTATAACAGGTTATTTACAAGAGGCAAGTTTGTACAACAGGGCACTTTCTGCCTCCGAGATCCAATCTCTATACGAAGTAGCGGCTACACCAGGAACACTCACCACAGGATGGAAAACATTCTCATCCAACAGAGACATGAACTCTTTACAATTAGAAAATGTGCAGGCCTCTTTGAATGGCGGTAGTATCACTGTTTATGTGGAGACTCAGAATGGCGAGGTCAGCGATCCGATTAGTCTGGATGGTAGTGGTGGTCCTTATAGTGTGACGGGGTTGTCGACTGAGGAGGATCAGTTCCGTTTGGATATCAGGTTGGATAATAGTGATGTGACGAGTACGCCTACTTTGTCGGCGATTGATTTGACGGGTAATAAGGCTAATTCTCCTCCTGCTGCTCCTTCGAATGAGGATCCTGCTGACAATGCTGATCCTGTATCTTTGAGTCCTTCTTTGAGCGTATTTGTCGACGATCCGGATGGCGATAGTATGGATGTTACTTTCTATGTTGATACGAATAATGATGGGAGTTATGAGACTACGAAGACTAATACAGGTGTTGCGAGTGGCAGTACTACTTCTGTAAGTCTTTCTTCTCTGGCCACTAGCCAGACAGTTAACTGGTATGTGGTGGCTGATGACGGTAGAGCTACTACTCAGTCAAGTACTTGGAGTTTCACGACTGTAGGTGTTCCAAGTATTACTTCAGCGCCTTCTCCGAGTGATGGCGCGGTAGATGTTTCCACCTCTAAGAATCTGGCTATTGATGTTTCTCATCCTGATAATCTAGATATGACTGTTGAGTTCTCTATGGATGGTTCGTATGTAGGCAGTGATACTGTTGCAGGTAGCGGTACTGCTTCTTACAGTCCTTCCCTGGGTTACAGTGAGGATCATTCCTGGAGTGTCGATGTCTATACGCAGGGTTACTCCACTCAGACGAGCGGAGGCGCCTGGAACTTCCATACCGTGCATGATGTAAGCGCTTCTCTTTCCGGGCCTTCCAAAAGCCCTGCCAGTATTGATCCTACGTTGAGTGCGACAGTCAGCCACAGTGATTCTGCTGAGACTGTTACTGTGGATTTCGTTAACACAGATAATGGCAACACTATTTGCAGTGTTTCCGGTATAGGGAATGCTGAGACTGCTACCTGTGATACTTCTGGAAGCAGTTTCGGTAGTAGCCCCGGTACGACTTATAACTGGGAGGTCCAGCTTTCGGGTGATGAGGGCTCTGAGTCGTGGACGAGCAGTCAGAGAAGCTTCACCACTATTTCAAATCCTAACGTGAACAGAGTTGAGCCTGGTTCGAACTCTGGTGTGTCTACAGACCAGAATCTGGTTGTTGATGTCAGTCATCCTGATGGGAAGAATATGAATGTCGAGTTCATGATCAGGAAAGCAGGGCAGACATCTTTCAGTACAGTAGATACCAAGACAGATGTTTCTGGCCAGGTTTCGGCCAATCCCTCTTTGAGTGACGGCACAAGTTACGAGTGGCGTGTTGATGTAAGGACTGTGGGATACAGTACAGACACAATGAGTTCCATTTGGGGCTTTACCACTAACTATGTGCCTTCAGTCTCAGGCATTACCAAGTATGACGCGTCTGATGGCCACGCTTTCAGGAACGTTTCTGCTATAATCAGCGATCAGGACGGAGATGACACGATCGTTGATGCAAATCTTACAGTAGATAATGACGGTGGACTGGAAACTTATGTTGAGTACGATGAAGTTAGTATTGACAGAAGTTATGGAGGAGACGATAATCAGGCCAACGTAACCTTTGGCAGAGTCAATGTTGGGGATAGTAACTGGGGCCTAACAGGTATAGATCTTCAGGTTGAAGGTATCGATCAGGAGGGTAACGTTGGGTCAAATACACTATCTAATGTCCAGTTCCCTAACCATGCTCCGACAGTAGCCTCAGGTTACAGTTACAGCGATAGTCCGCAGGCCCACTCCTACACTTTGAGTATTGATGCCCAGGATGTGGATGATACTGATGAAGAGATTGCTTCATGTACAGTCGACCATAACGACGGCGACGGAAACTCCTATACTGGCAAGGCCGGTAGCCTGGCTTCTGGTGAGACTGCTACCTGCAGCTTCACGATAGACAACAGTACCTCAGGTTACAGGTTCGGTGAGATGATCAACCACAGGGTAACTTTCAAGGATGCACACGGTAAGACTGTGACCTCAACGTGGGCCTCGCACAGAATCCCTAACAGTCTGCCTTCAGCTACGAATTTGAGGCCTGCTAGTGATAATACTTCGTATGACGCGGATTTGAAGGCTACCTACAATGATCCTGACGGAGATGTAGGGAACTTGACATTCTACAATACCACTAGCGGTGAAGAGTTGGGTGCTGTGGCTGACCTTGCGCCCGGAGAGCAGGGAACTGTTGATTTGGTTGGAGAGTTAGCTCCTGGTACTACTTACAACTTCACTGTGGAGGCCTCGGATGGTGTTAATTCCACTAACAGTACTGAGAACTTCACAACTATTTACAGGCCAGATGAGCCTTATGATCCGTTCCCTGAGAATGACACGGTTATAGATACTACTACCAGGAGCGGAGATGATATTGCAGCGAGTGTAAAGGTTGTACAGGATGATGGGCACACTATGAATGTACAGTTCATTAATGCAAGCGATGATAGCCCTCTAGGTACAGATTATGATGTGGAGTCGGGTACGCGTGCCAAGTTGACAAGTATTGGTAATACTTTGCGTGATGAGACGAATACTACGTATCGCTGGTATGCTGTAGCTACAGATCAGACGACTGGAGAATCAGTGAGAAGTGATACGTTCGTCTTCAGGACTCCCGAAGTAGGTGAGGTAAGGTTTGATGTGATGCAGGGGCGTAATGAGAACATGGATATTACTGGTAACTCTGATAATGGTTATCGGAAGATCAAGTTTGAGGTTACGTCCACGGAAATGGATCCAATCCCAACTGTGATCGTCAATGAGACCGGTACCGGGAATATGATCAAGTCGTGGAGCAATGTCGCCAACAACTCTGTCCTAACGATAGATTTAGTGCAGGATGGTTCTCAGGACTGGAATCTAGATACGGACGAAAAGTATGAATGGACGGTGGAGGCTCGTGATGGCTCTAATATCTTAGGAAACCGTAGCTACGATATCTACACGTACAACGTGACTCTTGACTGGGACAGGGCTGAGAAATACTACAATGTCTATCAGTATGATATTTACCGTGCTGAGCAGAGGTCTGGTGTGGATCTGACCTTTAACTATGGGAACGGAGATTACAATCTAGTCGGTTCTCTTCCAGAGACGAGTTTCAATGACTCGGGGCCGGGCATTGTTCCCGATCATACAGGTACTTTCTGTTGGAAGGTAGCTGCATCCAACCCTACGGGTAGCAGCCCGGCGATTCCTTCAGGAGAAGGCAACTGCAAAACACTGAACTAATGGAAACTGTAAAAAACTAGAGTGAGATAAGTGTTGTTATAATGGATTTGAGCGATATTAATCCGAGTTTCAAGCAGATTGCTGCAGCGATGGCAGTAGTTTTCTTGCTGATTACAGGCCTTAATACTATGCTTGCGCCTGATGGAGGTTATGCCGGCGATTTAGCCGATACTATTTCCAACAACGATAATTCTAACAACGGGGATGCACAGAACCAGTCTCAGGATCAGACAGATCCTTACTATGAGAAGGCCACTGATGATTCTACCAGTTCCGACAGCGGCAACAGTGATGGTTCCGGGTCTCTGAATGAGACTGAGAAGACGAAGATCGAGAACAACTTTGAAGGTTATGTAAATGCCAGCAACCGTGATAACGGCATCTATCTTGATAGGAAGGCTGTTGCCGGAGAATGGAACAATATTCAGGTGATGTACAATGGTAATCCTGTTGAAGGTGCCGAAGTGCTGGTGAACGGCCAGAGTATAGGTGCTACTGGAGAATATGGTGGCGTCTACTTCAAGGTTCCACAGGCCGATCGTATAACTGTGAGGACGACTACTGAAAACCTTGGAACTGTTGAGAATACTTACAAGGTGTACTGATTTGAGTAAGTCTCTGGGCCAGTCGGCTATCGAGTACGTGACGACGTACGGGTGGATGCTTGTGGCGGTTTCGGTTGCTGCAGGCACTACGTACAGTTTCGTGGATTTCAGCTGTGCCCGGCAGAGTACAGGCTTCTACTCGGAATCCATGGCGATAGAGAATTTTGGAGTGACATCTAATGGCACATTAGTTATCTCTGTCAAGAACGATGATTACAACCAGCTGGAGATTACAGGCCTGAATATGTCCGCTCCTGAGGAGAAAAGATTCAGAAACACGTCTACGGTTATTGAACCAGGTAGTTCCAAGGCTGTAGGGCTACCAGGGTATACTCTTTCTGAACGCTGCTATGAATACGATGTAACTATGATATACAGCAGAGGGCCTTTGGATGAGCAGAAGCTTAGAGGCACTATAACTGCTCCTATTGCGCCAGGACCTATTCCTGTTCCTGATGCTCCGGCGAACCTGACTGTAGAGGTAGCTTGAAAACCTGTTATATTCTTTTCTCTTGTAATTCCTGATATGGAGAGCTACATAGACGAGTTCAAAAAGGAACGGAACAAAAACTCTGATCTTGTAGTATGCATCAACGGGCCTTCTGGCGCTGGCAAAGGAACTCTTGCGGCCCAGGTGGCTGAGATGCTTGATGTAGATCATTTCTCTGCTGGCGATGTCTTCCGTGGTATAGCTGCTGACAGAGGTATGGATGTAGTGGAGCTCTCCGAGAAAGCAGATAAGGAAACAGATCTGGAGGTCGACAGGCGTACACTGGAAAGAGCGCTTGACAGCGACTGTGTAGTTGACTCACGACTTTCCTCCTGGGTGCTTGGCAGCTACGCTGATGTAAAAATATATATTACAGCAGATATAGAGGAAAGAGCTGCCAGAGTAGCTGAAAGGGAGGAAATAACCCGGGAAGAGGCCCTTGAAAGAATTGAGAAAAGGGATTCCGACAACAGGGAGCGTTACCAGGATTACTACGGTATCGACGTCGAGAACAGAGAAATATACGACCTAGTTCTGGACAACACTGATTTAGGTATCGAGGAACAAAGAAAGGTTATAGAATGCTACCTCGAGCAGAGGCTTGAACTCTGAGGAGGGAAACAAATGGGATACGAAATACTTGAACACACTGCCGACGAAAAATTCCAGGCCTCCGGAGACAGCCTGGAAGAAGCATTCTCCGAAGCAGTAAAGGCCTTCTCGGAGATAGTCGGCGGCATGAACGGTCAGACGACTTACAGTATAGAAATAGAATCAGAAAGCCATGAGGCCCTGCTCTTCGACTTCATGGATAAACTAATCTTCTTGCAGGATGTCAACGATGTAGTCGTCTCTCACGCCGAAGACCTTGAAATAGAGGAACTTGAAGAAGGTTACTGGTTGACAGCAGATATCTGGGCCGACAATATCGAAGGCTCAATGAGCGTTATGGATGTCAAGGCACCAACATACAGCGAGATGTACGTCAGGTTCGAAGACGGCAAGTGGAGACTGCAGGTAGTGCTCGATATATAACTGTAAAAAGAGTTCACGGATAATTCTCGAATATGGAACTCAACAAAATATCCGAAAATATCTACGAAATACCGCAGGAAGGCCAGATGAACAAACCGGCCAGAGTCTACGCCAACGAAGAACTTCTCAACGAAATCAGACAGGACGACACACTGGAACAGATAAAGAACGTAGCAACCCTACCAGGCCTTGAAAAGTACTCAATCGTCATGCCTGACGGCCACCAGGGCTACGGCTTCCCAATCGGCGGAGTCGCAGCAGTAAACAAAGAAAACGGCGTTATCAGCCCTGGAGGTATCGGCTACGATATAAATTGTGGCATCAGAGTGCTTAAAACAGACCTCAGCTATGAAGATATCAAGGGCCGGGAGCAACAGCTTGCAAATATACTTTACAGTAAGATTCCATGCGGCCTTGGAAGAGGAGGTTATATCGATACTGATAGAGAGGATCTTGAAGAAATACTTGAGAAAGGAGCTGAGTGGATGCTTGAAAACGGACACGCAAAGGAGTCCGATATCAGGAGATGTGAGGAGGAAGGAAGGCTTCCTGGTAATCCTGATAAGGTTCCGGAGGACGCAAAGAAGCGAGGCCTTAATCAGGTGGGGAGCCTCGGTAGCGGAAACCACTTCCTGGAGATACAGCGCGTCGGAGAGATCTACAACGAGCAGAAGGCGGAGGCCTATGGTCTGGAAGAGGATCAAGTGGTTATCATGATCCACTCAGGTTCTCGAGGCCTAGGCCATCAGACCTGCACCAATTATCTCAGGAAGTTTGAGAAAGAGTATCCGGAGATTGTAGAGGAAATACCGGATAAGGAGCTGATCTATGCGCCGATGCAGGATGAGCTGGCTCAGGACTACAAGGAGGCGATGTATGCTGCGGCAAACTATGCGTGGGCTAACCGCCAGGCCATAACTCAGGGAGTACGTGAATGCCTGGATACTATCTACGATGACGGTGTTGAGACGGAGCTTCTGTACGATGTCTGTCATAACATTGCTAAGGAGGAGACTCACGAGGTCGATGGCGAGGAAAAGGAGCTTCTGGTCCACAGAAAAGGAGCGACACGTGCTATGCCGGCTGGAAGGCCTGAAGTGCCGGAGGTCTACCGTGATGTAGGTCAGCCAGTACTTATTCCGGGCAGCATGGGTACTGCGAGCTACGTTCTTTCAGGCGGAGAAAAATCTCTGGAAATCAGCTTTGGATCAACAGCTCACGGTGCCGGAAGGCTTATGTCCCGGACCCAGGCCAAGCAGGATTACTGGGGAGAAGACGTTCAGGCCGAACTGAAGAGAGACCAAATATTCGTGAAAGCGGCCTCAGGATCAACCATCGCAGAAGAGGCTCCTGGAGTCTACAAGGATATCGATGAAGTAATCAAGGTCAGCGACGAGCTTGGAATCGGCAATAAGGTTGCGAAGATGAGGCCTGTTGTAAACATCAAAGGATAAAAATTTCGGGGTGTTAACAGAGTTATGGCCTTTGAAGACCTGGAGAGGAAGTTTGAGGAAACGGACAAGGATGTTGCCGAGATCGAGGAAGAGATAGAGGAGGAAATCGACGATCTATTTGAGGACTACTCTCGGGATGAAATACTGGAAATGGCGGAGCATCTGGACGACGAGTTCCAGGAACATGTGAAGACTGTACTTGACATGTATATTATCAGGTACTACTCCGATCTTCTGCGTGAAGGAGAGAATCTGAACGCAGAGCTTGAAGAGGCTCTGGATGATCTTAAGAGCAAGTATGGCCGTAACGAGATACTTCTTCAGATTGAGGATATGAGTGAAGAGTTCCGGGAACGGGTTAGAGACTACTTCGAATAGGCCTACCTTTCTCTTCAACCTTATTTATAAAGTTTGTCTTCTGTTTCAGTTATACCTTCCGGAGATTTTCTTTGGAAGGACAAGCCTTCACTTGTAGGGGAGGCCTCTGGTGCTGAAATATTTGCCATCTAGCTGTTGCTAGGTGCAACAATTAACCAATGCCTCTAGTAATATGAGAGGCCTATTGGAGTTGAAACCAAACAATGTCACAGAAGAATCGATCAAGAAGCGGATCTCTAGGATTCAAGCCTAAGGTCCGAGCAGAAAGAATCTACCCAGACATCGATAACTGGGAGGAAACAGACGAACTAAAACCGCTAGGCTTCGCAGGCTACAAAGTAGGAATGTCCAGAGTAATGATGATAGATGATACAGAAGGAGCAACACAGGGACAGGAAGTAGCAGAAGCAGTAACAATACTAGAAGCACCGCCGCTCAGAGTATACGGAGCACGCTTCTACACACACGACGTTAACTCAGGTAAAGAAGTATTTACAGAGGCCTGGACAGAATCTCCAGCACCAGAACTGCAGAGAGCAGTCGATGTACCGAAGGAAGGGAATATGGAGAACCTAGAGAAGGCCAAAGAGAACGCAGATAAGATTACAGACATCCGACTGCTGGTCCACACACAGCCAAATCAGGCAGGACTCAGCAAGAAGACGGCAGAGAACTTCGAACTAGGAATCGGAGGCGACGTAGAAGATCAGCTCGAATACGCAGAAGAGATGATCGGAAAACAGATCGAATTCGATCAGGTATTCGAAGAAGGAGAATACTCAGATGTAGTAGCAGTAACCAAAGGAAAAGGAATGGAAGGCCCGGTCCAGAGATACGGAATCAAGAAACTCGGCCACAAGACTCAGAAGAAACGAAGAAAGGCCGGAAACGTAGGCCCATGGCACCCTGATACACTTTCATGGAAGGTACCACTGCCAGGCCAGCAAGGATACAACAACAGGACAGAACTCAACAAGAGAATCCTCGCACAGGGAGAAGATCCGGAAGACGTACAGAGAGACGGAGGATTCAAGAATTACGGAGAAGTTCAGTCCAACTACATTATAATCAAAGGCTCAGTACCAGGCCCATCAGAGAGACTGATCAGGCTTCGAACAGCTATCAGAGAAGAAGGAAAACCAGGAACACCAGAAATTACTTACGTTGACCAATAGAGGGTGAAGAAGAATGACAGATCTACCAATTCAGTTTACGGAAAGAGTGAGAGATGACCTCGTCAAGAGAGCAAATCTCTCAATCAAATCCAAGAAACGCCAGAGCTACGGAGCAGATCCGGAAGCAGGTAACAAGCACGTTACCTACTGGAAGAAGAAGCAGAACGCTTACAGAGGCCAGAAAGGAAAAGGCATGTCCCGAGTACCACGTAAAATTACAGTAAGAAGAGGCATGCAGATCTACGGAGAAGGAGCAGAAGCACCGAACACACGTGGCGGACGTAGAGCACACCCTCCAAAAGCAGAGAAAGACTTCGAAGAAGAAATCAACGACAAGGAAAGAAGAAAAGCAATCAGATCAGCAATCGCAGCAACAGCAGATCAAGACCTTGTCACAGAGAAACACGCATACGAAGGAGAAGTCCCTCTAGTAGAAACAGGTCTTGAAGACATAGAAAAAACACAGGACCTCAAAGAAAGACTAGAAGAACTAGGTCTTGAAGAAGAACTTTCCCGAGCCAAGCAGAAGAAGGTAAGAGCTGGCAAAGGAAAGAACAGAGGCCGTAAATACGTTACACGAGCAGGCCCTCTAGTAGTGGTTGCAGAAGATGAAGGAATCAAGGACGCAGGAAGCAATCTTGCAGGAGTAGAGGTCTCACTGGTCGATCAGCTTAACGCTGAGAAACTTGCTCCAGGAGCAGAGCCAGGAAGACTTACAGTCTGGAGCGAAAAAGCACTGGAAAAACTTGACGAAGAGGAACTTTTCCAATAAAAGGTGACAAAGAAAAATGGAAGATGACAAAGCTTGGGAAATAATCGAGAACCCTCACATGACAGAACAGGCAATGGACATGATTGACGAAGAGAACAAGCTTGTTCTCATGGTAGATCTCGACGCAAACAAGAACCAGGTAGAAGACGCAGTACAGACACTATTTGATGTTGAAGTAACCAAAGTAAATACCAACATCACACCGCAGGCCCAGAAAAAGGCCTACGTAAAACTCTCACAGAGCGACTCCGCGATGGATGTCGCAACCGAACTAGGTATGATGTAAGAATGAAGAAAATCGCAGATTTTCAGAGTAGCAGAAAACACAGAGGTGTTTTCAACTAATGGGAAGTCCACTAAGACAACAACGAAGAGGAAAAGGATCTCCGAACTACCAGTCTAACTCTCATAAATCCAAGGGAGATGTAGAGACAAAAAGAGCAGAAACTCAGGGAACAGTAGTAGATCTAGTACACGACCCAGGAAGAACATCCCCTGTAGCAGTAGTAGAGTTCGAGGACGGAGAAGAAAGAAACATCCTAGCGCCAGAAGGCCTAGCAGTAGGCGACACAATCGAGCTAGGAGTATCCGCAGAAGTCAAACCAGGAAACACACTTCCTGTAGGAGAGATCCCAGAAGGAGTACCAATCCACAATCTAGAACTCCAGCCGAACGACGGCGGCCAGATCGCCAGAAGCAGCGGAACATACGCATTCGTCGTAACACACGAAAAAGATGGGGTAAGAGTAAAGCTTCCAAGCGGAGACTTCAAAAAGTTGAATACTAGCTGCCGTGCAACAATTGGAAAAGTAGCAGGCGGCGGAAGAAAGGAGAAACCGTTCGTAAAGGCCGGAAACAAGTCCAAGGCTATGAAGGCCAGAGGCAAGGCCTATCCGAAGGTCTCCGGCGTAGCAATGAACGCAGTAGACCACCCATTCGGTGGATCCGCAAAACCAGGAAAAGCAAAGACAGTTTCCAAGCACGCCTCACCAGGGCGTAAAGTCGGAAACATCGGCGCAAGCCGCAGCGGAAAGAAGAAAGAGTAAGGTGATCAATTATGGCAGACGAAGACTTTACATTCAGAGGAAAAACAATGGACGAACTCCGAGACATGGATCTCGAAGAGTTCGCCGACCTCCTCGATGCAAGAGGCCGAAGAAAGATTCAGAGAGGCCTCAGAGAGGACGAGGAGAAGATCCTCGAAGATCTCGAGGAAAAAGACACAGTCAAAACCCACAGAAGAGGGATGATAGTAGTACCGAAGATGGTAGGAAACACCCTTCAGGTCTACAACGGACAGAGGTTCATCGAAGTAGAAGTCGAGGCACAGATGCTCGGCCACTACCTCGGAGAATTCGCAAGAACCCGAAAAGAAGTCGAACACAGCGCACCAGGACTTGGTGCAACACGTTCGTCCAAACACATCCCGCTCAAGTGATTTAACCTATGGAACTTGACGCACACCAAGCATTTGCACAGGGCCGAAACATGCCTGTATCATGGAAGGACTGCACAGAAGTCGGACGCTTCATCAAAGGCGACTCTGTAGAGAAAGCAGAGAGAAAGCTCGAGAAAGTAATCGAGAAAGAACTCGCAGTACCCTACACAAAGTTCGACAGCGATGTCGGCCACAGAAGCGGACATGGAGACTCCGGAAGATACCCGGAGAAAGCATCCAAGGAAATCCTGGAAGTTCTCAGATCTGCAGCATCAAATGCAGAGCACGAAGGCCTCAACCCTGGTGCACTTGAAGTACAGAACGTCATCACCAACAAAGGCCAAGAAATGAGAACTCCCGGAAGACATCCTGGAGAGACAAAAGCAGCACACGTAAAAATAATTGTAGGAGAGCGATAATATGACCGAAAATCAGAGATTTTCTGGGCATGCAAAAGACCGAGGTGGTCTTTGAATGCAAGAGAAAAAATTCATTCAGAAAGGAGCACGTAAGGTAAGACTTCACGAGTTCCTTGAAGAAGAACTTGAAGGCGCAGGATACAGTCACGCAGACCTGGTAAGAACACCTACATCAGCAAAAATCGTGATCTACGCACAGAGACCGGGCCTCGTCATCGGAAGAGGGGGTTCCAGGATCAAGGAACTCACAGCAGATCTCGAAGAAGAATTCGACTTCGATAACCCACAGATCGAGGTTAACGAGATCGAAGAACCTGATGCAGATGCAGAAGTAGTAGCAAAGAGCATCGCAAACTGGCTTGAGAAAGGAGGCCACGCCAAACGTGTAGGATACACCTACATCAGAAGAATGAAGGAAGCAGGAGTAACAGGAGCAGAAGTAGAGATCACAGGAAAGCTCTCCGGAAACAGAGGCCGTACAGAGAAGTTCTCATTCGGATACGTAAAGAGATGCGGAAACACCTCTAAGGAAAACGTGGATAAAGGATACGAACTGGCCCGTACAAAGCCAGGAGCAATCGGAGTCAAAGTACGCATGATGAAGGAAATGCCGGACTTCATGCACAGAGACGTCGATGTCAGCGAGGAAATCCTCCACGAATCAGAAGTCTCAGAAGAATCACAGATCAAGTCCGACAGAATCCAGCAGGTACTGGAAGAAGCAGAAAGCATGACTTCCTCCGAACTTGAGAGAGCAATCGAAGAGAAGGCAGAGACAATAGAGACAGGAGACATCTCCAAAGAAGAAGTCAGAGAGGCCTTCGAAGCAAGAGAGGAATCAGAGCCAGAAGAAGTCGAAGCCGAAGAACCAGAAGAGTCTGAATCTGAAGAAGCATCTTCTGAGGAGCAATCTTCCGAAGAGGAAGAGGACACAGAAGACTCATCTGAACAGGAAGAGACTGAAGAGACGGATGTAGAGGAAATTGTCTCAGGAACCATCAGCGACGCAAAGGACGCAATCTCAGAAATGGAGGATCCTGACTACGGCGCAATTCTACAGGCCGAGAAAGCCAACAAAAACCGAACAACCTTTATTGACTGGCTTGAATCCCAGCAATAAATAAAAGGAACTAACAGAAGTGATTAACCGTGTCAGAACTTTCAATCTCTGAACTCAGAGAAAAAGACGCCTCCGAACTCAAACAGGACCTTACAGATCTACAGAAGGAACTTGTACAGGAAAGAGGCCAGATAGAAGTCGGAGGATTTGCCGACAACCCTGGCCGACTCGGAGAAATGAAGAAAACCATCGCACGTATCAAAACAGTTCTCAACGAACGCCAATAAAGAATTATAATGTCAGATCTCAATCCCAACAGCGGACTACCCGACGAACTCGACGTCACCGACCAACTAGCAAGATCAGAACAGAAAATCACTGTAAAGATCGACACAAGAAGCTTCGGCAAAGAAGTCACAGTAGTCGAAGGCCTTGGAGAAGAAATCAACCTCGATGACCTATCCTCCAAACTCAAGTCCAAACTTGCATGCGGAGGAACAGTCAAAGACGGCCACATCGAACTCCAGGGCGACCACACACGTCGAATCGAAGACGTCCTCGCAGACCAGGGATTCGACAAAGAAAACATCGAAATCCAGAGATAAAATCATCCTCTGGGCCTGTTCACATCTCCCTTTTTTACTTTCTACCTAGAAACCAACAGTTTCAAGTTGATACCTGCATAAAATCTAACTGGCTATGAAGGCAACAATTCTGGGTTCAGGAGACCCTCTAGGAATGCCGGTACCTATGTGTAAATGCAAGTACTGTAGAAAAGGCCCTGAAAGATTGAGAGCAGGCCTTAAGGTGGAGACAGAGGATTCAACAGTTGTTTTCGATATAGGCCCTGATCTCCGTCAACAGCTTATCTCAACTGATACTTCGGATGTAGATGCCTTTTTCGCAACTCACGCTCATTTCGATCACTTTGGAGGCCTTCCTGAATTAAGTAATCTTGACGTATTTGCTGATGCCGAAATCTCTATCTATGGTAGTGAAGAGGTTCAGAACTACATTGAAGATGTTTACAGCTGGATAGATATCGATTACACAGTCTTCGAAGGCAGTACAGAGATCGGAGATCTAACTGTAGAGGCCTTCCCGGTAGAGCACTCGGAGTTCCTTCCAATGCAGGGTTACGCCGTTGAAAGCTGGGGCAAGAAGGTTGTGTACATACCTGATCTCAAATCCCTTCCGGAAACAGATGTCTACAGGGATGCAGACGTTCTATTTATTGATGGAATGTACCTGTTCGAGAAACACATGGAAGATGACGAGGATCACGCAGCGAAGGAGGAATTAAAGGCCGAGATAGAGAAATGCAACGCAGAAAAAGTAGTGCTCTTAGGGATGTCGGAACACTTCAACGAAATGACTGTGGAAGAAGAGAAAGAAAAAACCAGGTACGAGATAGGGAAAGACTTCAAAGAATACTCTCTCTAGTTAACTAATATGCCAATAACACCAGAAAACCTCCCGAAACACGAACTCATAGGCCTCCATGTAGAGGTAGTTGAGTCAACAGATGAGACTCTCGAAGGCCTTGAGGGAGAGGTTATGGATGAAACCAAGTCCATGCTGAGAATCGACGGGAAACAGATGCAGAAAAAGAACTGCACGTTTCTCTTCGAGATACCTTCAGGAGAGGAGGTAGAGGTAGATGGGGAGCTTATTGCGAAAAGGCCTGAAGAGCGTACAGGCATGAAACTGCCGGAAAAATACCGGTAAAGGCCTTTCTTTGAGTTCCACTTACTACTTCAAAGTACCCTTTTAAAGTTTGTCTTTGAATGTGTTCTTACGAACCTCAAAACTTGATTGAGGTCTTGATAACCGCTGGAAGTCGAGTCTTTGGCTCGATACTTTCGGTGGTCTGCTTGGAAAACCCACGTTTGTGAGTGTTTTTGCTGCAGACTCTCCGATTTGCTATTTCTGGCGGTTGTAGAACCTCCAATCAGATCAATAAACAAACAATTAGACAATCGAAAGGTGAACAAGGCTTGACTGAAACAAATGAATCCAGCGAATACCCAATCAGGGGCGGAGTATTTACAGGAACAGTAGAATCCACGAAAATGCAGAAATCCGCAACTGTACGATGGGAACACACACAGGAAATTCCGAAATACGAGAGAAAAGAGAGAAGAAACACAAAGATCACAGTCCACGTCCCTGAAGACATGGAGATCGAGGAAGGCGACACAGTAAAGGTCGGAGAGACCAAGCCAATCTCAAAAACCAAGAGCCATGTAGTAATGGAAAAAATAACCGACGAAGAAAACGAGGAGTAGATTCTAAATGAAGCCACTAGGAGCAAGCATTACAAGAGGCCTGGACCAGGGCGCAGAACTAACATGCGCAGACAACTCCGGAGCTAAAAAACTGAAGATCATCGGAGTTAAAAGCCAGAAAGGCCGAAGGTCAAGAAGAAACTCCGCAGGAATCGCAGACAAAGTAGTAGTAAGAGTCCTCAAAGGAGACGAGGAAACAAAACACGAAATATTCGAAGCAGTAGTTGTCAGACAGAGACAGGAATTCGAAAGACCAGAAGGAACACGAGTAAAATTCGAAGACAACGCAGCAGTACTAGTAGAAGAAAACGGGCTTCCAAAAGGTTCAGTAACCCGAGGCCCAATTGCAAAAGAAGTAGTACAGCGATACTCCCCGATCGGGAAGATCGCATCAAAGGTGGTGTAACGATGAAAATCGCAGATTTTCGGAGTAGCAGAAAACAAGGTGTTTTCAACTAATGAGCAACAACGAATGGAGCAGAAGCTGGAACTCAAGTAAGAACCCGACGAAGCAGAGAAAATACCGTAGAAACGCACCACAGCATGTAAAAGATAAACTAGTGTCAGCAAATCTGGCCTCAGAACTTAGAGAAGAGCTAGGAACCAGAAACCTCAATCTCAAAGTAGGAGACAGAGTAGAGATCATGAGAGGCGACGACAAAGGAACTTCCGGAGTAATCAGCAGCATCGACAGAGAGAACGGAACAGTAACAGTAAACGGCGTAGAGAACGAACGTACAGATGGCACATCCAGAGAAAAAACACTACAGCCATCCAACCTCCAGATCCAGGCACTCAACCTCGAAAACGTCTCAAGAATCGAAGCCTACGATGTAGAAGATACAGAAGCAATCGAAGTAGATGAAGAAGAACTAGAGGAACTTGAGGAAGAAGAGGAAGAAAATGCAATGATGCAGCAAATGCAGGGCGGAGGAGAAGCCGCAGACATCAGTGAAGAAGAACTCGAAGAGATTGAAGAAGAAATAGAAGAAGAGGAAACTGAAGCTGAAGAAGAGAAAGACACCGAATCCGAAGAGGATTCAGACGAAACCACAGAAGAATCCGATGAAGAATCGGAAGAGAAAGGTGAGCAATAAATGGGATTCCAAAAACGACTATCAGCACCAAAACACTATCCTATCGACAGGAAAAACAACTCTTACGTAGTAGAACTCAAAGGTTCAAGAAGCAAAGACCAGGCTATTCCAACAGCACTATTCCTTAGAGATGTGCTTGGATACGCAGACACAGTAAGCGAAGCCAAGAAAATAGTAAACGATGGCAAAGTCCAGAGAAACGGCGACACAGTAAGAGATATCAAAGAAGGCCTAGGAGTACTCGACGTAGTCGAAGTAGACGGCCTCGAAGAGACATACAGAATAGTAAAAGACAGCAAAGGCCTCAAATTCATCGCAGTAGAAGATGACAAGGTCCTTGCCAAGGTAACAGGAAAGAGAGCAGAAGGAGATGAATACGTTTACAGCCTCCACAACGGCGAGAACTACAGAACCAAAGATGAGTTCGAAGTTCAGAGCTCACTGATCTTCAACGGAGGAGTCAAGGAAGTACCTCTTGAAGAAGGCGCAGAGGTTCTAATTACAGGAGGCCAGCACGCAGGAGAAACTGCAGAGCTAGTAGAAGTTAACAGAAGTGGCCTCAAAACCTCAACAGCAACAGTTGAAGAAGCCGACAGACAGTTCGATACACGGCTTGAAAACATTGTAGCAGTTGAAGACGTCAAGGTGACAGAATAATGACTAACGAGATGAAGCAGATAGAGATTGCAAAAATAACAGTAAATACCTCGGCTGGAGAGGTAGGAGACGAAGTAGAGAAAGGATTTACACTTCTCGAAAAGCTTACCGGGAAGCAGCCGGTCAGAACATCCTCGAAAGACGCATCCAAAACGTTCGGACTGAGAGAAGGCCTGAACATTGGAGCAAAAGTAACACTTCGAGGAGAAGAAGCAAGAGAGTTCCTGGAAAAAGTACTACCTGCGGCAGACAACCAGATCTCTGCAGAATCATTCGACGGAAACGGAAACTTCGCATTCGGAATTGGAGAATACATCGATGTACCAGGAATGGACTATGATGCCGATATCGGCATGAAAGGATTCGAGGTAGTGGTCAACCTGGAGAGACCAGGATACAGAGTAAAGCGGAGAGATCACAAACCGGATGAAATCGGCAAAGACCACAAAGTCGATGACGAAGAAGCCAAGGACTTCGTCGAAGAAGAACTTGGAGCAGAGGTGGTAGAATAATGATTAGAAATTCGGAGAATTTCATGATCACGCAGAAAACACGAGGTGTTTTCGAGTGAGCTACGAAGCAGTACTGGAACAGATCAAACACAAGAAAGGAAAAAGACAGAAATTCGAGAAACACAACGCTCCAAAGGAAAGAGACTACGGAAAATCCAAGAAAGAATGCAGAAGATGCGGAAGAACAGGTAGAGGAGTCATCAGCAAATACGATCTCAACTACTGCAGACAGTGCTTCCGTGAAATCGCAGAAGAACTCGGATTCGAACAGCTCAACTAGGTGACAAAGAAAATGCAGCAAGATACATTCAGCGACGCAATGTCCTCCATCAACAACGCAGTAGATGCAGGCAACGAATACGCAACAATCAGTCCAACAAGCAGCCTGGTCAAGAACCTACTGCTTAAGCTACAGGAACTGGAATACATCGGCGTTTTCGAATATGTAGAAGACGGCCAGGGAGGCAAATTCCGAGTAGAAGTCAAAAACCAGGTAAACGAATGCCAGTCCGTAAAACCACGGTTCTCCGTACAGAACGAAGAATACGAGAAATGGGCCAAGAGATACCTACCGGCTCAAGGATTCGGAGAGCTACTGGTAACCACAAGCCACGGCCTCATGACACACTACGAGGCCCGTGAAGAAGGAATCGGCGGAAAACTACTAGGTTACGTCTACTGAAGGTGAACAAGAAAAATGACAGAACTAACATACGAGCTACCAGAAGGATTCGACGTAGAATACACAGATGACGGAGTCCTAAAGGTAGAAGGAAACGGAGAAGAAACAGAGAAGCAAATCCAGCACTCGCTGGTAGAAGTAGAAGTAGACGGAGATACAGTAAAGTTCACGCCACTAAGAGAGAAGAAAGATATAGTCAGCGTGGCAAAGACATTTAGATCCCACCTAGAAAACATGGTAGAAGGCCTGCAGAACTCGCATGTCTACCATCTAAAAGGAGTATACGCACACTTCCCGATGACAATCAAGAAGGAAGGCGATGAAGTAGTAGTCGAGAACTTCATGGGAGAAAGACACCCAAGAAGAGCAGACATCATGGAAGGCGTAGACGTAAACGTAGACGGCGACGAAATCACAGTAAAAGGCCCTAACAAGGATAAGGTAAGTCAGACAGCAGCACGGATCGAACAGCTTTCCCGCAAAGGAAACCGCGATCCACGTACTTTCCAGGACGGAATCTACATAACAGAGGTGACTCGAAGTGAGTAAAGACTTCAAAAGACAGGAAACACACAAGAGAAACAGAGTAAAGAGCTCATGGAGAAAGCCTATCGGCCACCACTCCAATGCACGGCTCAAGAAGAAAAGCGCCCAGAAAATGCCAAAGGCAGGATTCAGAACGCCTAAGGAAGATAGAGGCAAACACCCTTCAGGATACGAAGAAGTACTTGTACACAATACTGACGATCTTGAGGAAGTAGATTCAGAGACCGAAGCTGCACGGATCGGCTCCACAGTAGGAGGCCGCAAAAGAGAACAGATAATCGAGAAAGCAGACGATCTTGAAATCAAAGTACTGAACAGAGGTGAAGAATAATGGATCTAAAAAACCAGAGAAGAATGGCAGCAGACATCATGGATGTCGGAGAAGACCGCGTATGGATCGATCCTGACAACCAGGAGAAAGTAGATGAAGCAATTACACGTCAGGATATCAGAAACCTGATCGAAGGAGACACCATTCAGAAGAAAGAAAAGAAAGGAACAAGCAAAGGCCGAGCACGAGAGAAAAAGAAGCAGAAGAAGAAAGGACGCAGGAAAGGCCAGGGCAGCAGACAGGGAAAGAAAGGAGCCCGTAAATCCGACAAGAAGAAATGGATGGAAAATATTCGAGCAATCCGATCAGAGCTCAAAGAAATGAGAGATAACGAAGAAATTACACAGGAACAGTACAGAGACCTGTACGACAGAGCAAAGGGAGGATTCTTTAGAGACACAAAACACCTCAAAAACTACGTAGAGAACAAAATGGAGTGAGTACAATGGCAGAGACATCAAATTACAAAGTACCTTTCAGAAGGAGAAGAGAACAGAAAACAGACTATGAACAACGGCTGAAGCTGGTTAAATCTGGAAAACCACGAGCAGTAGTAAGAACAAGCAACCAGCACACAAGATCACACCTTGCACACTACAAGCGAGAAGGTGACGTAAACGAGGCCCAGACACTCAGCAAAGAACTAGAAGAATACGGCTGGGAACATAACACAGGCAACCTGCCAGCAGCATACCTGACAGGATACCTGACAGCCAAAAAAGCAGACTCAGAAGAAGCAATCCTCGACATAGGTCTCAGGGAACAGAAAACAGGAGGCCGAATCTTCGCAGCAGTAAAAGGAATGAGAGACGCAGGCCTTGAAGTACCTGCAGGAGAAGAAGTATTCCCTGCTGAAGGAAGAATTAGAGGAGAACACATCGAAGAAATGAAAGAAGACTCAAACATTACAGAAAACTTTGAAGAAGTCAAAGAAAACATCGAAGGTGAATTTTAATGGCAGAACAGGAAATAGAAGAAGAAATCTGGACTCCAAAGACAAAACTCGGTAGAGCAGTGGCCAACGGCCAGATCACAACTATTGAACAGGCTCTAGACCATGAAAGACCGATCATGGAGCCAGAGATCGTCGACCAGCTGACAGATCTGGATGAAGAAGTAATGCTTATCGGAGGAACTCCGGGAAAGGGAGGCGGAAAAAGAAGAACAGTCTCCAAGAGAACAGCAAGAATGCACAAGTCAGGCGCAAGGTACAGTTCCAACGCAATGACAGTACTAGGAAACCGTAACGGAGTAATAGGACTAGGCGTAGGAGAATCAGACGATACACGAGCGGCAATCGACGACGCAAATAGAAACGCCAAGCTTAACCTGATCAAAGTACCTAGAGGAAACGGATCATGGGAGGACAAAGGAGATCACAAGGCCTCCATCCCATTCCAGGTAGAAGGAAAGTCAGGATCTGTAACAGTAGAGCTTAAACCTGCTCCAAGAGGAACAGGCCTAGTCGCATCCGACGACGTCAAGAAAGTAATGGAGCTCGCAGGAATCGACAACATCTGGGTCAAATCCAGAGGAACAACAAGAACACGAGAGAACCTGATCAGAGCAACATTCAACGCTCTGGAGAAACTCTCCGAATATCAGCATGATGGTGACAACCAATGATGAAAATCGCAGATTTTCGTGATGCAGAAAACACAGGTGTTTTCGAATGATTGCAGCAATCAGAGTAAGAGGAGACGTCGACGCAAGCGACAAAGCAAGTGCAACACTTCAGAACATGAACCTTGAAAGGAGAAATCAGTGCGTAGTATACGAGGACACTGATTCGATTCGAGGAATGCTGAACAAGGCCAAAGACTACATCACATATGGCCAGGTATCTGATGAAGCGCTTGAACTGCTTGAAGAAAGGAAAGGATCAGAAATTGAATCTGGCGATGTAATTAATCTAACACCTCCAAGCAGAGGTTATAAGGATACGAAGAGAAATGTAAATCAGGGCGGAAGCCTTGGTGAAAGAGAAAACCTAGATAACCTGATCGAGAAAATGGTGTAAAGGCCTTTTCTCAAATTTTAAGGTGAACTATCAATGACAAAGAGAAGATCCAAGAAGAATAAGTCCGGAAGCAACGGTTACGGAAGCTCCAAGAAGAACCGTGGAGCAGGAAGCCGTGGTGGAAGAGGTAAAGCAGGAACAGGAAAGAAAGCAAATCACGAAAAAATGACTGAAGATGGAGTCCATGAGCTAGGAGAAGAAGGATTTACTCCACACGGCTCCACAGAACAGAACGGAATCAACCTCAAGGACATCGATCAGCGGATCGAAGAGTTCGTCGAACAGGGAGTAGCAGAAGAAACCGATGATGGCTACATCTTCCACGCCGACGAAGCAGGATACGACAAAGTCCTTGGAAGCGGAAAGCTCTTCAAGGACATCGAAGTCCACGCGGAAGATTTCTCAGACTCCGCCAAAAGAAAGATTGAAGAATCAGGACAGGAAGCCGTAGAGGAATAACAAAATGTCTTGGATTGTCCAGGCCGCAGGCTATCTGCCAAGCGTTAAAGAACCCGAAAAAGAACAGTCGCTGAAGCAGATGCTGACCTGGACAGGTATAGTCCTCGTCCTGTACTTCATCCTAGGCTCCATCAACCTGTACGGAGCAAACGCAGGCGCAGTAGAACAGGCCCTGCAGACACTACAGACATACCAGACCATTCTAGGAGCACAGATCGGCTCCATAATTACACTCGGAATCGGCCCAATCGTAACATCCTCCATCATACTGCAGATGCTGGTAGGATCAGAACTACTACCATGGAACACCAATAATGAAGAAGGAAAACAGAAATTCCAGGCAGCACAGAAACTAATGGCCTACGCACTGACAATAGTACAGGCCTTCGGATACGTACTTAGCGGAACATTCGGAAACGTAGCAGGAGACCCACAGCTCATACTACTCCTCGCAGGCCAGATCACGCTCGGAGGATGGCTGATCATCATGATGGACGACCTCGTCCAGAAATGGGGATTCGGATCAGGAACAGGCCTATTCATCGCAGCAGGAGTATCCAGACAGGTATACATCACAATACTCTCCCCACTGGTAACACCTGAAAACCAGCTATTCTGGACAACAGGAGGAAACCCGGTCGGAAAACTATTCGTATTCGCACAGACACAGGACTTCACAGCACTAATCCCAATACTCTCAACAATCCTCGTATTCTCCGCAGTAGTATACATGCAGTCAATGCGTGTAGAAATACCGCTGACATTCGGAAACGTAAGAGGATTTGGACAGAAATGGCCTCTCAAATTCCTATACACATCCAACATGCCGGTAATCCTGATCGCAGCACTAGTATCAAACATACAGATCGTAGGAACAACACTGGCAGGTCCAGACGGCCAGAGCATCCTCGGAAGCTTCAGCGCACAGGGACAGGCCCAAGCAGGCCTCGTATACTGGCTTCAAGCACCTGTACAGGTATTCCAGAGCCTGATCACGTCAGGCCTACAGGGAGTAACACCGATGGATATATTCCATATATTCTTCTACATCTCAGTGTACGCCTTCGGATCAGTACTGTTCAGCATCTTCTGGATGAAGACCAGCGGACAGGACGCCGATTCAGTTGCGGAACAGATACAGGACACAGGTATGAAAGTACCAGGATTCCGAAAAGACAAACGAGTGATCAAGAAAGTACTCAACCGTTACATCCCAGGCCTCACAGTCCTTTCAGGATTCTCGGTAGGCCTGCTCGCAGCACTCGCAAACATGACACAGGCTGCAGGAGGAGGAACAGGAATCCTCTTGACAGTCATGATCCTCTACCAGCTATACGAACAACTGGCACAGAAACACATGGAAGAACTTCACCCGGCAATGAAGGACTTCATCTCCTGAAAAACCCTCTTTTCCTTTACCCTTTAATCCCTCCGAACCAAAAACAAAAGTGATAACAGAAAATGGTACTAGCACAACTCAAAGCAACACTATTCCCATTCCTTACCCAGCTATTCCAGCCGGTACTGGCACAAGGCCCATACGTATCGCTGTTTTTCTTTTCGGCATGCCTGGCAGGCCTGTTCTCGATAATCTACTGGATACTGCTCGATATAGAGAAAGCAGATGAGATCAAGGACAAGATGAGCACACATCAGGAGAAAATGAAAGAGGCCCAGAAAGAAGACGACACAGAGAAGGCGCGGAAACACATGTCGAAGTCGATGAAGCTCAACCAGAAGTTCATGATGCTCAACTTCAAACCGATGATCGGCACCATGATCTTCGTGGCCTTCATGTTCCCATGGCTAGGCCACACCTATACACCTAGCGTTGCACTGGATCCAGCGAACAACGATACAAACACCTCTCTGTACACAGGAACACTTGACTACGCTAACAGAGAGGCCGAAGTATTCTACTACAACAATACTGTAGAGATAGACAACAGAACTGCAGAGATCGGCCAGACAATCCATGCACTCGGAGTCAGATGGGATGTCAGAGGAGTGGACATGGCCAACAGCAGGCCCACCGCTCTACATTTGGATGCCAACTTTGCCAACATGCCTTTCGGCATACCGTTCGCAGGCAACACGATGAACTGGCTGCTGTTTTACATAATCATCACGATGCCTCTGACCTATATCTTCAGATCGGCATTAGGCATCCAGTAAAATCTGCCTCTCTATATCTTCTTATTTCTACTCTAACTTTCTTTCCGCAGAAATCACTCAATTCCCGATAAAAAACTAACCACACAACAACTAATTATGGAGAACGCCTCGTGGTACACCCGGGAAAAGGCAGAGCCGTCTGAAGATTTCGGTACGCTGCCAGAGAAAAGAGATGTAGAGGAACTACTCCAGAAAGGCTTCTTCATAATCGATAAGCCGTTCGGACCGACAAGCAACCAGGTAAGCCACTGGGTAAAAGAAGAGCTCGACCTCAAAAAAACAGGGCACTTCGGCACACTGGATCCAAACGCTACAGGAATACTTCCAGTAGGCCTCAATCAGGGAACACGAGTAAACAACGCCCTTGCACAGGCCCGTAAAGAATACATATTTCTGGCAGAGCTCGACGAAGAGAAAACAGAGGAAGAAATCAGGGAGAAACTCCACGAGTTTAAAGGAGTGAACAAACAGGTGCCTCCGGAAAAATCTGCTGTCAAAAAAGAGGAGCGCGAAAGAGAAGTATACGAAATAGAACTACTTGAAGCCTCCGATAAAGAAGTTCTCGGAAGAGTAAAATGCGAGTCAGGATTCTACGTAAGAGTGCTAATCAGAGAGCTCGGAGAAGAACTCGATACAGAAGCAGAAATGACAGAACTCCGGAGAACACAGCAAGGCCAGCTCACAGAAACAGAAGCAAATACTTTACAGGACATAGTCGATGCATACCACTTCTACCAGGAAGAAGACGACGAAGAAGCCTTCCGAGAAGTAATCTATCCTATCGAAAAAGCAGTCAACCATCTCAGAAAAGTAGTGATCAAAGACTCAGCAGTAAACGCCGTAGCCAACGGAGCAGACCTCGGTGCTCAAGGAATTAGTCAGCTACAGGACGATATCAGCGAAGGAGAACAGATCGCGGTAATGACTTTGAAAGGAGAGCTAGTCGCACTTGCAGAGGCCCAGATGACCTCAGAAGAAATGTACGACAGTGAAGACACAGCAGCAACCCTGAACTCAGTACACATGGATCCAGAAACCTACCCGAAAAGATGGAAACAGAGCTAAAAAAGGCCTTCTTAATTTAAAACTTCTATCTCAAAATCAACTATACAGACATCTAAAGCCGGAGTGACTGAGTGGCTAAAGGTGCCACCCTGGAAAGGTGGTGAGGCACACGCCTCTCCTGGGTTCAAATCCCAGCTCCGGCGACTTAATCTCTTCTAGTTTCCGCCGTTCCTTTCTGCAGCCTTTGAAATTACTATTTCTCTCTGTACGTGATAGTGCTCTCGGTAGAACTCCATGAAGTACTTTGAAAACCCGTATATCACGAAGAGCAGAGTTACTCCTATATATGAGGCTATCTTCTGAAGGATGTAGGCCTGAGGTAGGCCGAAGGTCGCTGCTACCGAAGCTATCAATCCTGCGTAAAGCAGGGATTTTACAATTAGATGGATGGTCTTAGCTGACCGAAACTTGTCAAGACCGCTCTCATATGATTTAAGCTCTTCCTCATTCAATTCATCTCTAAGGAAGTCTCTTACCTCTTTATCGGCCCTGCCTAACGGCGTCAACTGGAAAACTTTTTTCTTCAAGGAGTACATCACCTGAACTTCTCCAAGGCCTCTAAACTATGCTTTTTGATCTCGTTACTCGCATCCAACTGCTTTACCTCTTTTTCGCTTAACCAGGCCATCTCCTCGATTCCTTCCTCGGTCTCGAAATCATCCTCGTCTGTCTCGACATAGAAAACTGAATCAATATGCTGGTGATGGTCATTGATGTCCTGGAGCAAGACTTTGTCTGGCTTCGGAAGCTTTTCGACTCCATCTGATAACTTCTCCCGGCCTTCAATACTTATGTTCAGGTCTGATTCTTCTTTCACTTCTCTTTCAGCTGCTTTATGCGGTAGTTCGTCCCTGTCGATATGTCCGCCTACCGGCAGCCATTTATCCAGTTTCTTGTGGAAGTGCAGAAGCACTCTGTCGCTGTTTACCACGAAACAGGTTGCGGTAAAGTGGCGGGTTGTCTCGACCATGAACAAGTTTTGGCCTCGGGAGCTATAAAACTCTCAAGATTGAAACAATCAAGTAATGAAACTGGAGAGAAAGATCGATGTCTTCGGTGCTCTCGCAATACTGCTTTTTGGATCAGTTCTCGGAGGGTTCGTTACTTACAACCAGATGAACGACAGATTCTCTGCTCTGGAACACAAAGTATCAAATCTCCAGGAACAACAACAGGTAGTCTACATAAACGGCTCTAACGACGAACAGGCGCTTGTAAGCCTTTATCAGCAGGTAGAGGGCTCAACAGTCTCCATCAACACAATAGGAGGAAATAGATCACAGGGCTCTGGCTTCGTATACAGCAAGAACGGCTACATAGTTACAAACTATCACGTAATAAAGGGAGCAAAAAGAATAGAAGTAATATTCGATGACGGAACTAAAAGAAAGGCTAAAGTAGTAGGAAAAGATGTATACAATGATCTAGCGGTACTTAAAGTAGATAAAAAAGGCCTCAACCCGCTTCCACTGGCAAACTCCTCTAAAGTTATGAGAGGGCAGACAGCAGTTGCAATAGGAAATCCTTTCGGCCTCAGCGGGACCATGACTGCAGGAATAGTATCTGCCAAAAACAGAAATATCAGAACAGAAGGAGGGTTCTCAATACCAAACGTGATACAGACAGATGCAGCTATCAACCCAGGTAACAGCGGAGGCCCGCTGATCAACATCCACGGAGAGGTAATAGGGGTAAACACTGCAATACAGTCCTCTACAGGGACCTTTAACGGTGTTGGATTCGCCATACCATCTAATACTGTTAGAAGAGTTGTCGATAACCTGATAGAGAAAGGAGAATATGACCACTCGTGGATCGGAGTGTCAGGGCTCACCGTCAACTCTGATATAGTCAAAGGAATGAATCTGAGCACGAACGACGGTTTCCTGGTGATGACGGTCGTCAACGGGAGCCCAGCGGACGAAGCAAATCTTCAGGGCGCAACCAGGAACGAAACAATCAATGGGCTAAAATACGCGCTAGGTGGCGATGTAATAACAGCCATAAACGGTACAGAGATGAAGGGGATAGGAGATATACTTAGCTACCTCTCTAAAGAGACAAGGCCTGGAGATAAGGTGGTTTTGACGGTTATAAGAGATGGAGAGAAAAAAGAGATTCCGCTTGTGCTGGCGCCACGGCCTAAGGATTAATCAACTTCGTATCGGAGGAGCGCGCCGATTCCTCCGAAGTTATCCAGTCTTTCTCCGGCTTCGTGGTCGGTGTGCACAATATTTACTTCTCCTCCCATCTGCTCCACCTTCTTCGCCAGTTCGGGATTCCTTCGGTGATTTTCTGCGGTAATTATCAGCTCTTTGACAGCGCCCTGATCTATTAGATCTTTGACTGGATCGCCGTAACTTACCTTTTCATCGCTGTTAAGGCGGTCGAGAAACTCCTCAATGATCTCTGACTCCTCTGAAATACGGGAGGTCTCAACCACTTTTTTCAGGGCCCCGCGCTTGATCGCCTCGTGAAGACCGGTCTTCCCTGTGACGGAGGTATCCTGCAGCATCGTCTTCTCCAGAGTCTCGTCCGAAAGCTGGTTCTTGATCTTGTTCTTCTCATTGCCGGGCCCGCAGAGAATAATATAATCCATGTCATCTGCGGAACGCTCGATAACCTCCTTCACCTGGTTATGGAAATCACTGGAGTCCTTGTCCGAAGAGTACATCTTGCCAGGAATATTCTCCTCCACGTTCGACAGGTCCTTGATACCGGACTCCTCAACAATATAGAAATCGGCGCTTCCCTTCTCGATGAGACAGAAGAACACTTTGTAACTTCGTTTCTCCTCGGCCTCCTCCAGTCGGGCCCACTCTTCCTGGGTGAAATCCTTCCAGATCTCGAACTCCTGCTCAGGCTCCAGGTTAAAGGTGTGAAATCCAAGTTCAATGTCCTCGGCGCCCTCTAAGATCTCTCCGGTAACGCGCAGACGGCTCTCCTGATACTCTGTCTTTTCCACCTCCAGAGTCAAAGTACAGGTTTTCTTTTCACGTCCATCCAGCTTCGTACGCTGAGTAGTGGCCCTGACTTCGTCACCTTTCGCAATAATATCCTTCAGGTACCAGAGATCGTCCTGGTTCTCAATCCTGATCTTGGCGTAACCCTCTCCGCGATCGGTTTTTAACAGCTTCATACAGTTCAAAGGACAACCTACAAATAAAAACATGCAAAAACCACTCATAAGCATGGAGAACGAGTTCGCCGTCATACTTGTCGCAGGCCTCGCAGTCTTCGGACTATTCTGGGTAGCATCGCAGAGCTACAATTTCAACAACCAGGCTACCTCGCAACTTACACTTTACGAAAAAGACTTCGGACAGATCGGACAGGCCAGTCAGGACATAAGAACTGTGAACTTCGGCAGCTTCTCGGTAGGCGAAGGACGAGGCGACGTACAGGCCTACAGGGAGGAAAAAGCAACCTTGCGAAACAAGCTTCTAGGAGGCCAGAAAATCACGATAAAATACGATGCTACTGCTCCCAAAACAGGCCATATAGAGTTTGAAGTTCTAGGAAAAGACGGTAACGGTGCAGTATACGTTAAAGTTAACGGGAAAACAATATTCAATGAGAAACTTGTTACAACAGGCACTCCATCAATTAACATCTCTGCGGACGTCCTCAAACCAGGAATGAACAAGATTGTTATCGGAACAAGACAGGGAGGCCTCTTCTCATCTACAGAGTACGTTATAGAGGATATAGAGGTTACTGTTAATGACAGAAAGTTCAATGACTACCAGAAATCTTTCCGTGTCTACCAGTACGAGATAGAGGAGTTCGCAGCAGCCAACCTCACGTTCACTCTGCCTGTCGACTCATCAACACGAACAGCACCGCTCAAAGTATTTGTAAATAATGAAAAAGTCTTCTCACAGAAGATATCACGTTCAACGCAATCAATCTCACTGGACAGAAATCAGATCAATGTAGGGTACAACACTGTAAGATTCGAGACTGAAGGCAACGCCCGTTACGCACTGGAGAACACCGATCTCACTCTCCGTTACTTTGGAACAATTAAACCCGGGACAGCAACAGCAAGCTTCAACCTAAATAAAACATCTCTGTCCTTCGCGCAGAGGGAGAAAACCAATGAATACATCAATTTCAACTACGTAAACCTGATGCCGTCCACAAATCCGGTACAGATCACATTAAATCAGTACTCGAAGACAATAACACCTGACAGCTTCTCGGTAATCAGGATACCGGAAGAAACACTGGAAGAGCAGAACGAAATCACAGTCTCCAGCAACGGCTCCTACATAATCAGAAACCTGAACGTCCTCTCACAGAGGCCTGAAAAATGAGCTGGATAAAAAATAAGATACTCTGCCTCATAGCATATGCACTACCTACCCCGGTTGATTTCGACTGGTTCGGCGTTCTAGGGATAAATAGGCTGCCTGTTATAGGAAAACTTCCTGTCAGAAAGATAGATTTTGGAGCTCTTTCCTGGCCTAAAAGAATCTTTGCAGGCATTCTTCTTTTAGTGCCATATATTGACCTAGAGCTGTTCACTCTTCTGGGACTTGACCACAAACTAGGTCTTTACTCCCAAGGTACTTCAACCAGCGCTTCCAATACTAACTCAATGAATAGAACGCCGCGTGGAGGGCAGCAGCCAAGTCAGGGGGGCCACAGTCTCAAAGGTATCTTCATAGTGCTGATGTTTGTACTCCTCATAGGAGGAGTATTCACCACAGGATACGGTTCTCTGGCAAGTAATACTATAGGTAATCAGGTAATAGGCCTTGATTTGCAAGATGAGTTCCTGGCTGTTGAGCAGGCTGTGCAGCAGGCGCAGTGCTTTGGAAATGCGGCGTGTATGAGGAAATGGCGTTTCAATAATACTAGAAGGCCGGAATCTAATACGGTAGGTCAGGAGTACAAGCTTGATATAGAAGGTTTCTCAGTTAACGGCGGCAATCCTGTGGATGTAGGTGGTAGAGCTCCGGGCTATATCTTCCCTGTCACTTTCTCCGTTACTAACCCGAGATACGGGCTGAAAGGGATTACTGCCAGGGATGCGCAGTACAGAGTCGTTGTTCAGAAAGCCTCAGGCTTTGCAGGCCTGGAAGGAGCTAAAAATCTCTGCTCTACAGGATGGAAACCTCTAAATGGCCAGTACGCTTCTTCCTATGGGGGCAAGACAGGAACTATTTACCCTGGCGGGTTTGCCACTCCTCTGGGAACTCTTGGGGATTTGAATTTAAGCGCCTGTGGCTTGATGCAGCCCGCACTGGGTATGAACAGGCATGTTGAACTTCAGGTAAGATACAACTACTCCTCAAAGGCCCAGGTCTCTGTTGAGGCCATGGCATTGAACAACATGGATGGAGGCTTCGAGTACAAACCTTCTAGAACAGCAGATACTCCTGTAAAAACCAGAATAAATGTTCAGAGCCCTATAACTTATGCAACCCAAGGTCCTACTCCAAGACCAAATGTATTTTTGGTTAAAGTAGGTTTCCAGACTGCTCAGAATAATATAAGATACAAGGTGCATCCTGATGAACTGGTGATTCATGATTCATCAGCTACTGTCGATGTAAACAATGCTCCTCAGAGGTTTCAGGACATGCTTGGAACTGCTAACTGTAGAGGCCTTACTAAGGTAGGTACAGATACTTACAAACTGTCTGAGCAGCAGAGAGATTTCATCAGAGGCAAATGGTACAAATCAAGCGGCACTCCGCCAACAATGGCTATCTGCGCCATGATTCTCGAAGAGCCTTCCTCCATAAGTCCTTCGGGAGAGACTCTCAGAATGAGTATAGACGCTAATTACACGGTACAGCTACATGAATCAGTAACCAACTTTAGAGCACTGAATGGTCGATGTGGAGCGAATGAACAGAAAAACTGTCCATTCCTTGTGCCTGAGAATAAGATTGGAGAGTATCAGGGCGTTGAACAGGAGCATCTGATTAGTAAATGTGACAGCGATCTACGAGTTGATGCCTCTGATGGCTGCGATGTCAGAAAGGGGGGAGAGCCAGTAGGAGAATCATGGAGAACAGTGAATATATGGAACAATGGATCTGTTGATGCGGAGATCGAGGAAGGTGAAACAGCGTATACTTGGAATTATATTAAAGATAAATTCCGAAGTTCATTTATTGATTTATCTGATTTCCAGGGTGACAAGGCCTTATTACCTGAGGTTCCCGGAGTAAGAATAGGTTTAGAAAGCGAATATAGGGATACAGCTATTGGCTTGTCGGGTTCCGAGCTGAGAAGCCTTCAGGAGGTCAAAGAGGAGGACTTCCAGAGTGCTGTGTTAGTGAAGGTTGATAACTTTGGAAAGGATATTGAGGTCAGATCAGTTAGCCCTATCCTATGTAAGCAGGGCTTTGGTCTAGACTATTCGGCAAATATGAAGGATTTTACCAAATACTGGGTACAGGATAATAGTGATGTAGAAAACTTGCTTCTGTTCAAAGGTAAAGCATATGATGACTGTTCTCGGGGCCAGGGATGGGTACAGGATGCTCTGGATTATGTTACTGGCGGCCAAAGTCCTAAAGAGGCATTTAAAGAAGCTCTCAATAACTGTAGAAATAGAAATGGGAGGCTTATTGGGGTTATTGTAGTTGATCAAGGCAGGTTTGAATGCTACGATGGCTAGGTCAGTGTAAGTGTTGATAGAATGTTTCTTGTACCTATTGCGAGGCCGAGTAGAGCGATCAGGAACAGGTAGTAGTTTTTCTCCTCCCCCTCCATATTCTCTGTTATGTAGTATACTGCTGGTATTATGACGAGTCCTTTCATCAGGAACATACTGTAAGGGCCGAAGTTGTTGATGAAGAACTGGCCTAGCACGTGTTTCTCCTGACCTCCGAAGGTTACTGCGGTGACTGTTGTGGAGGCATCGAAGAAATGTGCGGCGACAGGTATGGTGAAGGAAGGTTTCCAGAGTTCAGGTTTCAGCAGGTTTATAGTTGCGTATCCTGCGATACTCCAGGTTAGTACTATAGCTGTGAAAAGTTTCAGAGCGGCCCAGTTGTTTATGCTGTAGAATGATAGAGCTGCTGCAAGAGGTATAATACCTGTTACGGCGAGTATCTTGTATGGTTTGAACTCTATACGTTCTGAGGCCTTCTGTGAGAACTTTATTGCTGCGACGGTGAAAGTGAAAAGCACTATGTATATGAAAGGCGTTTCAAGCAGCACAGTGTTTACCGCATTGATGTCCTTCAGCGATCTTGCTGCACCGCCGAGGAAGACAAAAGGCGCTATACCCTTGAAGAACTCCTTGTTGAAGTCGATACCCATCTTCTTGGAGAAAGGATAGACCAGATAGAGGGCCGCGATACCGAAAAGCAGTGCGTAAACTGTGGTGTTGTAAGGGTTGTAGTAGACCGATTCGTTGGCAACCGGCACCCAGAACTTCTCAACTAAAAACCTTTTAATCTGGCCTAACATAGTATGTTGTATGGACACACGGGAGCTAGGTATAAGTATCTTATTTCTAGTCGTTCTTACCTCAGGCTGCATAGGCCCAAGCGGCCAGACCACGCAGAAGTCCTCAGGAAAGGCAATCACTATAGAAGGCCCAACGGTAAGGCCGAGCTCCCACGAGATATACCCTGACTCAACGATAAGAGTCTCAATGGGGGTCAAAAATACAGGAGAAATGAATGGTACACTGATGGTCGGCGACCAGGGAAAGCAAATACTAACCAATTACTGTCCTGATATATTCAGGATCCAGAGCTACAATGCTGAAAGCTCAAAAACAACGGATAATAAAAACTCTTACTTCCTGAAGCCGGGCTGGGAGGCCTCATTCAGCTGGGAGCTTAAACAGTACAGCGATGTATCTATAATGGGACAGGAATGCGGACTGGAGTTCCAGGCGCCTTTCAACTACAGTGTATCAGCTTACCGGCAGCTGCAGATAAAGAAAAGCCCTCAGGCGGGAGGAGATCCTTACCTCTCATCTAAAACATCTTCGGGCCCATTATCCATACAGTTAGAGACCTTCGGCAGCAGCGCAGATGCCGGCGCGCCTGTATTCCTTGAAGGCGATGATATAGAGATGCTAGCTCGCTTCAGCAAGAGAAGCAGCAAGGAATCTCCATACAGAGGCCTCATCGATATTTACGATCCACAGTTCAGCTCCGAGAATATCGATATTGTTAGAGATAGCTGCGAGATTCCTGACAGGATTATAATGTATCAGGGGGATTCACAGATCATAAGGTGTGAGCTGGATTATGGCGGATCTATAAGCTCTCCAAGTATAAGAGCACAGATATCGGCTCAGGCAGATTACCAGTACACGAAAGATGCTGGAACAAGAACTGTAGAGGTGAAGTACAGTGGAAACTAAGCTTGTGGCATTAATAATGATCGTAGTAGCTGTATCAGGTTGCTCACAGCTACCTACAAACGGCAACAAAGATCCTTCGGTAGAGAACAAGCAGGTAGCAGGGAAAGGCCTGGAGGTAACTAGCTTCAGGGCTGTGGATAATACTTTGAGGCCTGGCCAGAGAACTAAAGTGGTGCTTAACCTCAGAAACTACCATACCTCAGATATATCTATTATCAATAAGACTCTGATTAATACAGGCCTTCTGAGAGCAAGTAATAGGGACTGCAGTCCGAACAATATCCGGAGAGCTCAGAAAGATCTTCAGCCTGAGATGAGGTGTGAGTGGGACGTTAGCGTCCCAAGCAGTGTAGAGCTGAGTACGGAGAAGAAACCTCAGTCGATGACGCTTTTCCTGAAGTACAGCTCCAGCCTTACCTTGGTTAACCCGCTTAAGCTAGATTTCAAGCAGTACTCTAATGTTAACAGCACATCAACAGTTACCAGAAGTTTCTCAAACGGCGAGGTTCGAGGTCAAATGACTGTGGAAACTCCTGCAACTCTTCAGGGCCGGAAGGTAGACTTCACTGTTAGGGAGGTAGGCAGTGGTAGAGTAACTTCGAAGTATACCTTTGATTTCTTCCCCCAGACACCTCAGGTATTCTATGGATGCCCTGAAGATGAAGCCAAAGAACCGATCGTTGGAAAGAAGCTGGAGTTCTCCTGCACGGTCAGAACAGACTCTCCTACCACGAAAAGCCTGTATTTCTCCACATATTATAAATACGCGAAAGAACCAACACTCAACATAAACATCGTGAATAACTAATGAATACTCCAGACCGTAAACTCGGCCTAGTACTCCTGTCTCTGATCGTCGTTGTGTCAGGATGTACCGATAGTTCTCAAAATGGTTCAGTAACAGTAAGCCAGACCTCGGGAATCGAGATAATGAGTTACCAGGCTACCCCGGATACGCTGTCAGGAGGTCAGACAGCAACACTACAGATGAATATCAAGAACAGGGGAGGAGTAGATGCGCAGAATGTACAGGCTCATCTGACCAATCCTGAGTTCGGTAGCGATAGCGGCCTCTGGTCAGTATCGAACGGCGCCTGGAAAGATGGTTTCGATACTTTGAGAGGTCCTAATCCTGAGTCAGGGCAGAGTGCTTTGACTAGGACTATTCAGTGGAGTGTGACAGCACCGAACAAGAACAACCAGATTCCTATAGATTACAGTTTCGATACCGATCTATTCTACAAGTACCAGACGCAGGCAGTTACACAGATGAGGCTGGTCAACACTAACTCTGTTGAAGGACAGCCTACACGGACAACTCCTCAGATCGAGAACACAGGAGGACCAATCCAGCTAGGCCTACAGGCCACTTCTCCTGTAATATTCACTGAAAGCGGTGGAGGCTCCACAAAGAGTATGCCGTTCTGTATAACAATGCAGAACGTAGGTGCGGGAACCCCATTCCTGTACAACCAGTCAAAAGTAGATGGCACAGCTTACAGAGGAGTTAACGACGATATAACCAATAAGATTAAACTTCATATCGAGACTTCCAGCAGCTTCATCGATTTCAGCAAGAACACTGTTACAAAGGAGCTGATTGGTAGCCCGCCTTCCACCTGTGTAAACATGAACGCCAGCTACGTTTCCACCAGTGAAGGCAGCACCACCTCACCAATTACAATCACTGCTGAGTACGGATACAGGCTTCAGGACAGTACCTCGATAACTCTCAAAACAGGGCCTTAAACACGGGCCTTGAATTCCATATTTCTTCATCTATTTTCATCTTCTATCTTCCTTACTGTTGATCTTTCTCCTTTTCTGGGGTGAAGACCTATCTTCTGGCTCTTCTGTGTTCTACTTAGATTGCTGATATCTGCCGGCCTTTCTCAGTATTCTGTCATGGCTCTCATCAGCTTAGTTTTCTGCAGAGATTAAGAGTTAGAGATTTATCTGCTGTATTTCCTATTTGGGTGGGAGAAAAGGAGGAGAAAAATGGATAGGGGATGTGAGGTGTTATCCTCGGTAGAGGATGAATCCTACGATTCCTGCTGAGATTACTATGGAGACTAGCAGTTTGACGAGTGAGTTGGAGTTCTGGATGGAGTTGGCCAGGTTGGATGCGCTCTTCTGGAATGCTCCTGTCAGACTGTCTCCTCCTTTGTCGCTCTTGATTGCTTCCTTGATCTCCTGTCCGATAACAAGCTTGACTGTCTCGGACTTCTTGACCTGTTCGCCTACTGCTGTTGCTGTGATCTCTACCTGTCCCTTCTTCTGGAATGGGATGCTGGCATAGATGTAGGCTGTTTCTGACTGGCCTGCTGGTACTGTTACTGATTCTGGTTTGATGTCTATCCAGGCTGGCCCTTCGTAGGTAAGTCTGTAGGTGTTCTGCTGTGTGCCTGTGTTGTTGAGTTTGATCTCGTAGACTGTGCTTGTGTTCTCTCCTGCGCTCTTGACTTCAGGTACCACGTTCATGCTGAGATCCCAGCAGTTGAATACCTGGAAGCTTCCTGTAACTGACTTGGTTGGCTGGTCAAATGTTGTTGATTCCGCTGTCAGTGTGAAGGAGTGCTGTCCCAGTTCGTAATCAGAGGTATTGAATACGACCTCTACAATCTCTGACTCTCCTGGTGAAAGCTCTACTGAATCTGTCTTCAGATCTCCTCTGTTTGTAGAGAGATCGAAGGTGTCTTTCGCTGCGCCTGTGTTAGTTACCTTGCTTTCGTAAGTTACTTTCTCGTTTTCACATACGTTCCTGCTTGCGTCGTCAAACGTGACCTTGACATCGTTGCCGTTGAAGACGTTCAGAGTTGCTGTCGTCTGCGCGGTTGATCTTCCGTTAGATGAAACAGTGATGGTCTTCTCTCCCAGTTCTTCAGGAGTTACGGACAGTGTAACTGTCTTGCTCTTCATCCCATCAACTTCAACAGTAGTCTTGGATAGAGTTCCCTGGCTGGCCTGAAGTGTAAATGTATCGGCCTTTGTTCCCTGGTTAAGCACGGTGACATCGTACTTTGCTGTATTGAATGCTGCTACTTCCTGACTCTCAGGAGTGATCGATAGAGCGGAACTGTAGCAGGTAACCGAGTTGAATGTTAATCTTTCAATGTCCTGTGCGTAGCTAGTAGTTGAGGCAGCTACCACGTTGAAAGACTGTGTTACTGCCTGCTTAGAAGAGGCAGTTAGTGTAACGTACTTTGTTTCTCCATCTTCAAGAGTTACCTTGTTCTGTGAGAGATCTCCGTAATCTGTAGTTATCTTAAATGTCTCAGGCTGAATACCCTGGTTCGTAACTTCTACTCTGTAGTTTGCGTTCTCTCCTCTACAGACGGACTTTGAATCATCAACAGTCATCGCGACCTCGTGCTCTTTAACTACATTAACAATCCCTGTAATGGAGTACTTCTTGTTGGTGGCACGGGACTGAGCAGTTACCTCGAAAGAATAACGGCCTGCATCCTTGGTGACCTTAGGATCATACCAGACATAGATAGTCTTCTTCTCTCCGGCATCAAGATAGAAACTGGAAGGCTGAGCAGTAACTTCAGAAGTCTCAGTAAGTATACTGTAGTGATCCTTCACAGGACCGGTGTTCTCGATCTCTACCTGGTAAGAGGCGTAACTATCTATCGGAGTGGTGGCCTCCTTCGGGAAAATAGTCATGTCAGCAGTGCTCGCAGCTGCTGTTGTAAGTGAGGTTAGAATTAGTAAGGTTACAAATAGAGTTTTTCCAAGACTTCGCATTGAAATTGTCACCTGTTAATAACACCTCGGTTTAAATTTTATATATTAGTCGGTAGTAACAGAATCAAGGAACGACTTCGGGATAATAAAAAATCTAGAAGGAAAGGAAGGCCCGAATTTTGCTAATCAGGCCTTTATTGGCTTCCTGGGTCGTGCCTCCGGACCAGACAGTTATATTTTCTCTGTAGATCTCAGATCCATCTGATTCGATCACTATATCTCCACTGTAACTACCTTCTTCCTTCGGCATGATGTAGAAGTAGACTGTATCTCTTTCTCCCTTGCTCAGCACTACTTCCTTCTCAGAGGTCGAAACCCAGCCATCCGGAAGGCCTTCCAGCCTGATATGATATCTCCGGAGTTCATCGTGAGTGTTGTATATTTCTGCTTTCACAAGTCCGGACTCCGATTCAACTGCTGCAATGCTCTCTGGGAAGCTGGTGGTCTCGGGGCCTGTCTCCAAGACCTTGATTCTGGCGGTGGCTGCAGTTCCCTCTCCATAGGTCACTGCCCTGATCATGTACTCATGCTCTCCTGGATTGGAAGCTGTAGGAGTGAAGCATACTTTTCCGCCGGCCTGACGGGTCTGCATAACTACGCCGTCTCTCAGCAGTACTACTTTCGGATTGATCTGGGAGTTTATCTGTGCGCAGAGTTCGAACTCCTCGCCCTCAAACACCTCTCTCGGAGGATCAATCATGGTTGCTGAAACAGTCGGAAGCGCCTCAAGATCTCTGTTTGCACTGATAGAATCCGTCTCCACAGCTACAGAGTGCATCCCAACCTGACTTACCCTGATATATGTCTGGAAGTATCCATCAGGCTGGGTGCTTACCTCTCCAACCTTCTCACCGTCAACCTTGACTGTAACCTCTGAACGGCCCTGCGCTCCATCAACATAACCTTTAACCTGTACAGGCCTTCCTGAGAGAACTCTGTCAGGATTGATGCTTAGAGAGATATCGCTGGCCTGACCGTAGTTAATGATGCCACAGCTCTTAACGTAGACAGTTCCTGTAGCAGATCCTACATCTGAATTAGAGGCCTCTACAGTGAAGCTCTCTGAACCACTGCCCTGTACAGATGTAAACATCAGGGAAACTCTCCTAGACTCTCCGGTATTCAGTATAATGGATCTTCCTGAAAAGTCTGATCCCAGGCCTTCGCCTCTGAGGTCCACTACCTGTCTTGAACTGCCGGTATTTTCTACTCTGAATGATACAGACATTGTTGCGCCGCTGCAGACTGTGTCGGGGTAGTTAAGGCCACTGACTTCTATATCGTGCTGTCTGTAGAGTTTGAAGCCTTTTGTGATTTCCTCGCCTTTATCTACCTCGATATGCCTGACTTTTGTACTGTAATCCGGCTTCCAGGCCGTAACCTTGTAGTCTCCGGGCTCCAGATCGAAACTGGCTTCACCATCCTCATCAGTCCATTTAGTTGTGCTGTCGCCGTTCTCTACCTTTACTCTGGCATCTTCAAGTCTGTCGCCATCTCCATCAACTACACGGGCTGTAAACTCTCCCTCGCCTTCGATATCGTCTTCAGTCTCTGAGAGAGTTATATCTATCGTTCTGTCTTCTCCGCTGACGCTGAAGCTTCGCTCCACGGTCTCGTAACCGCTCTTCGAAACTTCAAGTTCGTAATCTCCATTTTCGAGGCTGAAGTAGGACCTGCCGTTGCTGTTGGTCTCGTCTTCCAGATCAACGCCATTACTGACGGTTACTTCTGCGTTCTCTATACTGTCGCCGTCTTCGTCCTCAACATCTACAGCCAGTTCGTATTCATCCTGATCGCTGTAGGTGTCGCCGACAATAATCTCGTTACTGCTCTCCCACTTCTCATAGCCACAAGGCCTGCCTACGGCCTCTGTAACTGCATGTATCTTGACATCGTTGTCAGGATTCACTGACTTGGTAATAGTCCTCTGTCCATCAACAGTAATCCTTTTGTCGTAGTATGTGCCTTCCTCACTGTTGATCTTCACACGGAAATCCTGCTCAACACCGTTAGAGTCTATAGTAAGGTGGACCTGTGTGCTGGCCTCCTCTGAAAGAGTGTGATCGTCTATCTGTATGCTGTCTACTCTCAGGTTGCATGAAGGCCCTGGCTCAGGCTCTTCGCTATCGCCGCTTCTTACAGTGAACTCTCCGTAGTCAAGAGCACGTAGCTCTCCATCCGATGCTTCAACTCCCCAGACGTAGGTCTGACCTCTGTCCAGAGCACTGTCGACGTTGAAGTGTGTGGAGCTTCCTACTGTTTCCTCCAGTGTGTCTCCGCCCCAGGGTTTGTCGCCGCTGTAATCTTTCTCCTCTATGAATACTGTGTGATCGAGAGAGTCTCCATCTGGATCGCTGGAACTCCAGTCAATGTAAGGGTATCTTCCAACTCTCTCATTCAGAGGGCTCTGAAGGCTGACAGAAGGCCTCTCGTTCTCTGTCTCTGAACGCGTTTTAAAGTATCTGTATGCTCTGTCGCTGCCGCCTTCTTCATCAGTAACTTCCACGCCCCATACATACCATGTGGAAGTATCAAGACTTTCAGACGGCCTGTAATCTGTGTTGTCATTCCGATCTACGCTGTCGGCACTCCAGGGCCTGTCTCCATCGTAGCTTTTCTTCTCAAGGAAGAATCTGTACTGCAAATTGCTGCTGTCGCTATCCGTCGCACTCCATTCAAATCTAGGCCGTAGCTGGGTATTTCTTTCGTTGCTGTCAGGTTCTTCCAGTGAGATGCTTGGATCGTCGTTGGTTTCTTCAGGCTGGCTTTCTGTAGTAAATGATCTATAGGCCATGTCTCTGAAGTTGTCTCCGCTGATATCGATACCCCAGACGTACTCTGTATTATAATTCAATCTATTTGATGAGCTAAGCTGGAATTCTCTATCGTCATCGTTAAGTATGCTGTAGCTATTGCCACCCCATGGCTTGTCGCTACTGCTGTCCTTCTCTTCAACGAAAAGTTTAGCTGAGTCAATGAGGTCGGTATCGCCGCTGTAACTCCATTCAAAAACAGATCTTCTCGAGATTCCGGTAGCTCCGCTGTCAGGCCTCTCAAGACTTACCTGAGGTTCTTCGCCGTTGTTATCTCCATCATCTGCTCCGCCTTCTGTAAGCGTCACCCAGATATTGTCGGAAGAGCTGAGTGTAACTGTCTTGCTGCCTGAAAGCTGGCTGTCTCTATCATATACTGTTATCCTGTAGCTCTGGCCGGATTCGTAGTTGAAGAAATGTGCGTAGTTGGAGTTAGTTCCGGAGTTCTTGGTCTCCTGGTAGTCGTTATTGACGCCTTCAACTGTGATTCTGACGTCGTAGACAGGCCATCCATTCGAGTTTTCTGCATAGATAGCTGCCTGATTTGCTGCCGAAACTGCCGGCATTAGTGCTATTATCAGTACCAGGATTGAGACAAACTTCTTCATGTTATCATCTTGAAGTAACAACTTTATATTTGTTTTGGGTTGGTGTATTTTGTCTAGTTTTTGAGGATAAATGAGAAGGAAAAAGAGGGTGTTATACGGAAGCTTCTCCGCCGTCCCAGCTACCGTCTCTGATATCGTCGTAGACAAGCTGGTCATTGCTTATGTCTGAAACCTTGTAGTCACTGTGATCGTCAGGGTTGACGAACAGGCCTTCTGTGCGGCCATCGTGCTGGACTACTGTGTAGACCATCTCTCCTGCTTCGTCTGCGCTCATGCCGTCGAGATCGTTGGCGACGCTCTGCAGGTAGTTGCCGCTTCCGATAGTTTCATCGTCGATATCAGACCAGTTATCTACCTGGCCTAGTTTGATTCCTTCAGCAACCTGGTTGCCCTGGACTGTCATATCCAGGTCTACAAACATCTCGTCGTATCCACTGGACTCCCAGATAGCCTCGGCCCTGTCATGTGCCTGATTGACCATGCTGTCTATGACTCTATATCTTGCTATGTCTTCGGCCATGCTCTCCGAAAGATCGGAATAACCATGTATGTCTTCTGATTTGCCAAGAACTTCTCTGGTGTCTGCAAGCAGATCTTCTGCTCTACCTTTGCTCTCAATACTGTCGAACAATCCTTTTTCTTCCTTGGCTTCTCCTAATGCTGTGGCAAGCTCGTTCTCGTAGTTATCAACAGAGGTTGTGCCTTTAACAACTTGATCGTAAGTGTCTTCAAGTCTATCAAGTACTCCTGTGCCATTTTCATTTGATATTCTCTTCTTTAAGTCTTCTAGTGCCGAAGGCCTTGCAATAGGTTGCTCATCATCGAGACCTGTTGCGGCAAAAACAGAGTACTCACTTGCGCTCCTTGCTGCATTCTTAGCTGCTTTCTTTTGAGAATCTGTTGCAAACTCCATTCCTTCAAGGACATTATCGACATTAATCTCCCAGGAATTGAATTCTGTGAACATCTGTTCTGAGAGATCGTCACTCGATTCTGTGCTTACTAGCGCTGGAATCTTCGCATCATCTGATTGAGAAAGAATGTATTCGGGGTTCTCAAGAACATCTTCGCCAAGGCCTACGCCTTGGTTCTGGCCTATGGAAGTTTCTCCATCTATTCCTACTCTGATGTCTTCTCCATCTTCAAGAAGGTTGTCTAGTTCTGAATCGTTAATTGTTTCTTTATAGTCTTTTTCCAGGCTGCTGAATTCTTGATTCCAGTGGTTTATAACCTCTCTATGTGTTTCAAAATCCTGGTTTGTTTCATAACCATCGATCTCAATTTCTCTAGGCCACAGTAGTGCGCCCAGGCCTCCGGCTGCAGCTGCTCCTCCTACCGCAGCTCCACCTCCTAGCATTTGTCTCCTAGTAAGATTTAGGCCACTGTTATTGTTGTTTCCGCTGTTGTTGTTACCTGTGTTATTTCCGGCTCCCCCTGATGACATTGTATTATTACCTCGCAATAGTAAAATTAGAGAGAAAGCTTTATATTTTCACCTACTCTGAGGGGTCGTACATGTCAGGGTTCTCGTTGTAGAACTCTACAATCTCTCCCCAGTTGCTTTCGGCCCAGCTATCGCCTGTCGGAGCGTCTCCGTAACTAGCCTCGGAAGTTGTTAGATCTCCTTTTGCCTGACTGTTCACGTAATCTTCATCGGAAAGGTAGTCCCAGGTATCTGTCCTCTGTTCTGGAGTCAGTTCCTTTTCTATCTGCTCCTCAAATGTTAGAGAGTCGGAGCCGGACTGCCCTGATCCGTTGTTTCTGCCATTATCTCCTCCATTGCTGGCGCCATTGTTTCCCTGGTCTTGCTGGTAGTCGCCTCCTCCATCATTGCCTGAAGGCTGACTATTTTGGTCAGAAGGACGATCACTCCCGATGTATACATTTGGAGTGTTCTCGTTCCAGAAATCCTCGACGTAACTGTCTACTAGAGCTCCCCCGGTCGCTGTAGCTCCTGCTGCAGCACCTAACTTCAAAGCATCTCTCCGCCCTTCGAATGTGACGTTTTCGTCATTGTCAAAAATAGCCATGCTACCTAGGTTGGTAGCGGTGTCTACAAAATCGTTGTAAAGTTCTTTCGCTCCGCCAACTATATCTACCATATTTTTAGTTCACCTATGCTCAAAAATCCTCAACCAAAACTTAAGTATCTTTTGTTACCTGGAAGTCAATACATACTCTGGTGGAGCTTGGACCTCTCTCGCCACACTCCACTACATCAATGATCTCGTAGTCAAGGCTCCTTCTAGATGTCTCCGCTTCGATCTCTTCTTCCAGTTCTTCCTGATTTCCTTCCTCACGGAAACGGTAATAGTGTATAACGCCGTTATTGGAGGTGTGGTCAACTGCGAGGCCCAGGAACTGGTCAGCTGACTCTGGCAGAGGCATGATTATCCGGTCGAACTCTCCAAGCTCGGGTACTACTTCTTTCACATCTCCCTCGATACCTTCCACTTTGTCGGCTTTATTTAACTCTATATTCTTCTTCAGATACTCTGCACCTGCTGGGTTTTTCTCCACTGCTATGACTTTCTCTGCTTTCTCCGAGCAGAGTATGGCGAAAGGGCCTACTCCGGCGAACATGACAAGAACTTTCTCTCCTTCCTCTACCTGGTCGGCTACTCTCTTTCTCTCTGTTCCGAATCTTTCCGAGAAGTAGACTTCTGTAGGATCGACCTTGAATCTATAACCAAACTCCTTATGGATGGTCTCTGTCTCGGTGCCGTAGAGCTTCTCGTAATCGCCTACACGGAACTCTCCGGAAAGGCCTTCTTTTTTCAGTAGTATTGCCTTCACGTTCTGGTGTTGCAGAATCCCTTCTACTGCTTCCTCTCTGTCGACACTGGCCAGATCGTTGATAACTGCTATATCACCGATCACTTCATAGGAAGGGGTTTCGTAATCTGGCTCGTCTCCGCTTTCCTCGTGCAGAATGGATACATCGTTATCAACAGAACTTTCAATCTCTTCAAGGCCTTCGTCTACAAAAACTTTTTCTCCGCTCTCTACAGAGGCCTTGACTTCTTCTGTTGAGTATTTGTCGGAGGAGAAGGCCTTCAGTACTATTTTCTGTCCGTTGGATGCTGTCAGCCTGTTGCCTTCCTTCTTGACTTTGAAGCCCTGTCTCTCGAAAAGTTCTCTGACCTTGGCTTCGAGTTTTTCCTGGTTCATCCTGCTGATAAAAAACTTTCAGTCCACTATTTTAACCATATGCTCTACCTGATCGGACTAGGACTTGACGACGGAGAAATAACGCAGAAAGGGATCGAGGCCCTGAAGAATGTAGATAAGGCCTACGCAGAGTTCTACACAAATACGGAGACTGTGGATCTGGAAGCACTGGAGGAACAGACAGGTACCGATATCGAGAAGCTTTCACGTGAACAGGTAGAGCAGGAAGACATGATAACTGAATCAGCCCATGAAGAAGACACAGCCTTTCTGGTCTCAGGAAACGCTCTTACAGCAACGACACATTACGAGATAAAGCATAGAGCGGAGAAAGAAGGCCTTGACGTAGAAGTTATACATGCGCCTTCAATCTTCACATCTATCTCGGAGACAGGACTTAACGTCTACAATTTCGGCCGTACAGTAACGCTACCGCAGGATTTTGCACCGGAATCGATAGTTGAGCATATCGAAAAAAATGATTCAATCGGCCTACACACGCTTGTACTTCTGGATATAAACTACGATGCTGCGGACGCCGCAGAAAAACTGATCGATCTTGATGAGGATCTAGAGGATAGAGAGGCCATGGTTCTCGAACGAGCCAATAACGAAGACCAGAATATTTCTCTTGCATCCCTCGGAGAACTATCCGAACATGATTTCGGAAGGCCTCCTCACTGTATAATTCTGGTAGGGGAGACCTCGCATATGGAAGAAGAATTTATAGAGGAATACAGTTTAGAATGAGGCCTCGAAGTACTGTGTTTCCCCGCCAGCAGACTGCTCCATAGTTATACTGCCTGACGGTTCAAAACCTGATCCTGAGAAACTGAAGCTCTGAGTAACTGTTTCAGTACCCTGTTCGGCCTCGTAATCGAAGCTTGCGTCAGGATTCCAGCTATCGCTCATATCTACGCTTCCATCAGGCCCTGAATTATCTGGTTCATCGTATCCTGAATCTTCAGGCTCTGTGTAGTCCTCCTCTTCGGTTTCATCTGTATTTTCTTCTGTTCCATCTTCATTGAGTAGGTTTTCGTCTTCTGAGGTTCCGAAGAACTCGCTCTGCCAGCCCTGAGATTGATCCTGTTGCTGGCTCTGTCCATAGTTATTATTGGTATTCTGGCCCTGGTTCTGATAGGAGGTATTCCAGAAACTGTTGTTCCAGCCTGTACCCCATCCAAAACCTTGTTGCTGCCCCGTAGGGCCTTGCTGCTGGTACATCCCCCAGCCTGACTGAGTCTGCCACGCTCCAGTATTCCAGGCTGGCTGGCCCCAGGAATTATTCTGTTCGTAGTTATTTTCGAGTATGTCTTCCAGGCGGCCGTTCTGTCTTTCCTGTCTTGACTGCATATCTTCTGCGAAAGCACCTACTCTTCTGTAATCTGTCTCCATCTGTTCAAGAACTTCGTATAGCAGCTCTCTAGGCGCCTCTATTTCACTTTCTAGGTCGTCTATCAGTCCTTCCTCTCTGTCTATAGAGTCTCCTAACTCTCCCAGACTGTCAAACATATCATTGTTCGCTCTGCTAGCGCGTCGTGCCTGGTCCGAAAGATCGGAAGGATCTACACTCATGTTGTTACCTTATAGTAAAAAGAAATAAATATGTGGAGGGTTATGTTATAGGTCGAGGTCGTATTCGTCTTCGAAGTCCTGACCTCTGCGCTCCATTGTTCCTAGTTCTCTTCTGACCTGGTCGTAATCTCCTTCATCTCTGAATTCTCTTGCGTCTTCAACTAGGTCTGTGAGACTGTCGTAATGTTCGTCGACAGTTGGCTGAAGCACCTGGTCTACGAATGCTGAAACACGATCGTAGTTGTCTTCTTGGACTTCTAGGGATTCGCTGATTACTTCGTTCTCAAGGTAACGGATTACGTCCTTTGTATCCTCAACGGTTACCTCAACTTCGTCTTCTCCATCTCCTAGTCGGTCTTCAAGATAGTTCTGGAAATCCTCTAGGTTGTCGAACATGTCGAACTCACTACCTCTTGCATCTCTGGTCTGTCGTCCAAGATCGTCAGGGTCGTTTGGTTCTCTTGCCATAATATTGTCACCTCCGTTATCTGGGTTTGGTTCAGGTTTTGAATCTGAAAGATCAGAGTTCTGGCCTTCGCTCGAAGGCTCAGAGTATGTTTCTGGATCGAGAAGCTCTCTTGCTTCATCTGAATGAGGTACTACTCTGTACTTCTCTCCACCATCTTCTCTCGTTACTCTCTCTACATCTACGTCGTCTCTCTGCCGATACTCGTTGAAATCGAACTCGTCACCGAGATCGGAGAGATTCACTGTTTCTATATCTTCTTCCAGGAGCTTGTCGACAGTCAACTTTACGCCGTCAAGCGGACCTGGAAATGGGTCAAATGCAGCCATGAAAATAACCTCTTGTTACCAGATAATAGTAAAAGGAGGTATTCTTTTATATCTAACATTCTCCAGAGAAGTATGGCCGAAATGGACGAAACCCAGGAGAAGCTCAGACAGGAAACCGAGAAATGGCTGGAGAAGCTGGAAGACAGAGTCGAGGAAAGAGATTCTTCAGTCGAGCAGATGGAAAATGTGGAGGCCTACAGGGATGATACACGACACTTCCTGGAGGAAGATGACTACATCAGGGCCTGGGAATCTGTTATCTATGCCTGGGGTATTCTGGAAACACTGGAACGTCTCGGAAAATTTGATTAACTGATTTAAACAAGTAGACAGCAACTTGCTGTATGAACATCAAAGACCCGTGGAAATACATCGCCTTCCCGGCCTCAGCAATATCATCTTTCTTCGCAGTAGATATACTGCTCGACGACTTCACAAAGATCACGGGTCTAAGCCAGCTCAACGGCCAGATGGCGCTTCTTGCAGCTACAGGCCTCCTGATAGGTTTCCTTGTTGACGAAATGGTGCCGGCATACATCGAGAAAGTGAGAGAAGGATCCAGTTCCTCCGGTGGTGGAGGCGGCGACTTTGGCGGCGGTGATGGCGGTGACACTGACTTCGGCGGAGACGGCGGCGGTGGTGACGATTTCGACTTCTAGAAAAATTCTATCACTGGTTTTTCTACTCGCTTTCTGCACCGGTGCTGTAGCCGGACAGGCCTACAATCTTCAGGACTACCAGGGCGCCGACTACTTTTCAGCCCCGGAATATGATTCTCAGAGAGAGCTTGTTCTCAAGCTTATCTTTCCGTTCGTTCTCCTCTACGCAATGATGCAGTTCACACTGTACAACCTGATGAAGTTCACCATAAACTCGAACGACGACATGAAGGACTCGGAGATAGGGAGGTACTCGACACTACTGGCCGCTGCCATCCCTGCAATGCTGATAGTCACACCTATGTGGGAGAAGATAAACCTGGCCGTAGAAGCAATGGGGCCTGTACTGCTGGTAGCATTCGCATGCCTATTCATCTACGTCATCTACAGAATGACGTAAAACAGGCCTTAATGTATTAAAGAAGCTCAACTCAAATAACCCTATGCGAAAAACCTATGCGGCAGCATTTCTGCTTGTCCTGATCGCAGCAATATCCGCGCCCGTCGCCGCACAGGGAATAACAGGGCCAACACAGTCATTCTACAACGCAGACCCGATAGGGTTCGTAGACTCGCTTACAGTCACCGATATCAACAACGGCCAGGACTTCCTTGTATTCGTAATACTACCGCTTATAGGAGTATACGGCCTGATGTGGTTCCTGTTCTCCAAAGTACTGCAGGTAGCAGAAAACAACTTTGCCGACAACTCCAGCCCTACGGACGATGATCTATCAGAAATGGGGCAGAAAGCAGCAGTACTGATGGCCGCAGCAGTCGCCGTAGTAACAGTCATGCGGTTCGGCAACTTCTCACCTATAATGACACTCATACTATTCCTCCTCGCACTATACATGCTATACAAAAACGGCCTCGGCTTCATCGGAGCAGGAGGCGGCGGAGGACAAGGCCCACCGGGACCACAAGGTCCACAAGGAGATCAAGGACCGCAAGGCCCTCCTGGAGATTCACCTGACCTGCCTGATGATCTAGTAACGGAAGATGATATACCGGACGATATTGGCGGTGGTGATGGCGGTGACGGAGGTGATGGTGGTTCTCCGGGCGGAGGCGGCAGCCCATATCAGAACATGGATCTGGATCTCTCTAACCTCGTGGATATCGATAATGATTCTGCGCAGGAGATGGCTGCTATGATGCGTCAGGCTCAGCAGCAGATGCAGCAACAGCAGCAGATGCAGATGACCCCGGGTGTGATGCAGATGATGGCTTTGTTCCAGGGCCGTATGGCTCCAGGTAATGGCGGTGTAGTTATTCAGCCTCCTAACGGGCCTAATGTAACTGTTCAGCAGCAGCAGATTAATCAGCTGATGCAGATGATGATGCAGGTTATGTCGGAGGGTGATGAGGACTTTGATATGAATGTAGCGATGCAGATGATGCAGGTTGTCGTCAAGAATGGTGGTGACTTGGATGGAGATCTTATTCAGGTTCTGGAGCAGTACTTCCAGAAGGTTGAGAATAATCCAAAGATTGTACAGATCAACAACATGGAGATAGAGAAGGTTGTTAACCAGCAGTACTACGATATCAGTCAGGTGATGGTTCAGCAGTTCCAGCAGTTCTTCAGCCAGAAAAACGTTGACATCGATGTTCTAGCCTACCACCAGTTCATCAACTTGCTGGAGTTAAACGTTACCGCAAACAGCGGAGATACAGTAATTATACATGCTGATGAAGGCGACGTGGAGATCGATGCCTCGGTCATAGTCCAGTTCATTTCAGTCGTAGAAAACTATCCCTCATCCCAGATAGGAGTCCTTATAGAGAAACTTGTCAATGTGTTTGCCGACATTGACGGCCCGCTAACACAGGAGATCCTGGTCAACATCACGAATATAATGATAAATATAGAGGAGGGCGGAGATCCGAGTGAGGTAGGGCCTGACGGTGCAGAAATAAAGATTGAGGAGCTTGAGCTAGTGACTGTTGACGGCCATCAACCGTTCCCAAGAGTAAAGAAGAATGGAGGCTATGTCCATGTGGTTCCTGCTGGAGCATCTACCGATCAGATAGGTATACATGCAATGGTCAGCTGCAACCGGAACGATGGCCTACAGCAGATAACGTTCAACTTTGATGATAACCAGAGAGATCTAGGCCTTAACTCCAGCAGTTTCGGCCACGACGAAAGCGATGTAGTTCCTCTAAGTGATATAGCCGGAAGCCACCAGTTCCAGGAAGGCCAGATGCATAACTTCGGCATCAACGTAGTAGGCCAGATGGGCAACAACGAGAACACTGTCGCACAGCTAGAGGTATGGGCACCAGTAGATACACCGGAAGAAACTCCTGAAATCCCGGCTCTTGAGCCAGGCCCTGATGCGCCGCCTCTGCCTGAAGGAGAGGGTGTTTCTAAGCTGCCTGAGGATATAGAAAAAATAATAGATGATCTTGAAGGAGAGATAGATATTGAGAAGGATGTTGTGCAGGAGAAAAAGGACGCAGAGAACAAGCTAGCTGATGCATTGAGAGAGCTACTTGATAATCAGGATATTCTACATGCCCTAGTTTACTTCAGACAGGTTGATTTCGATGCTCCTCACGCCGACGTCCATCAGCAGGTTGAGAAAATAATCTCTAATCTGGATGGTATAGATGAGGCCTCTCAGCTTCATTCCGAAATGAGGAATATTCAGCAGGTTTTCGGGAAAGTTGAGAATGCTTTAGATGAGCTACAAGATGCTTACGATAAGATGTCGGGCAGTGCAGGAGTACAGGCGCAGGATCAGGCAGATCTGGAAGAGATTTCAAAGTTAGTAGATAAACTGTCGGAAGGAAGAGAAGTACGTGAATATCTAAGTAAGCATTACAACGTGTAGAAGCAGCCGGTTCAGGAATAACTAATAAAAACCTCTTTCTGTAGTAATTTACACATGGCAACAAACGTTGATGTCAATATCGACAACTTCATGAGCGATCTAAAGGATATTCTAAATGATCTAGAAAAAGAGGAGCAAATTGAGCAGCAGATAATTGAAGAGCAGAAAGATGCAGAAGAGAAGCTTGCTGAAGCTCTAAGAGATCTAACTGGGAGAGATGAGAAAGGTCAGTGGTCAGAAGGAGCCCAAGGTGCACTTCAGGCATTAATCCAGTTTAGAGATGTGAACTTTGATGCGCCTCATGCAGAAGTCCACCAGCAGGTAGAGCAGATCATCAAGAACTCTAAAGGCATTAATGATGCTGCAAAGCTCCAGAGCCACTTGCAGGACTTCCATCATGGAATTGGAAATATTGAGAGAGCTCTAGAAGAGCTGCAGGATGTCTATCAGAGGACTTCTGAAGATGCTGAACATCAGAAAGCTGATGTTAAGGAGCTCAGAGAAATCCAGCAGGTTGTTGGCAAGCTTCAGCAGGGGGCACAGAGATACTCCAAGTGGGCACAGGGAGAACGATAGTTTCTCTCCTACCCCCTTAACTTCTTAATATTCTAAACTTAGTTGCTTATTATGCCAAGCAAGAAAAGTATCTTGTTTTCGACAGTATTTCTTTCCCTAATACCTTTATCAGCTGCTCAATCGGGCAACCAGTTCTTCACACTTTTCAGTGGTTATGTCGGTATGCCTGTAACTAATGGCCAGCAGTTCATAATGTATGTTCTTGCGCCCTTCCTGTTTGTATTTGCTATCTCCCGATTTATAGCAAAAGGCGCCTTAATGAATGCAATGGAAAGCTCCGGGCTTGGCGGAGAAGTAGGTAAGCGAGCACCTACATTGATCGGCGTTGCGACAGCAGGCATAATGATGATACTGTTTGGCGGCGTACTGCTATGGCTGATTGTAATATTTGCAATTCTCGGAGCAGGATGGTTCCTACTCGGAAGTACAAAATATGCTGCAGATAGCACAGGTGTGACTGGAGGCCTCAAGAAAGGAGCATCCGCGGTCAGCGATAGAATGGGCTCAGGGTCTTCTAGCAGCGGAGATTCTAGTGGTGTAACAGCTGAGAAGGTAAGTGATATGCTAGATGATAGAATAGATCAGCTGAAGAGTGAGTTATCGTCTATTGATGATGAGGAGCAGGATGAGAAACAGAAGGAAGATCAGACAGAGCAGGAGGAAGAAGAAGGTCAGAATCCTGATCAGGTAGAGGACGAAATAGAATCTGAAGAGGCCGAGTTGATGGATATAGTTAAGAAACTGGAGACGGTTGAAGAACAGTTGAACGGTCTCGAGAGCGATATAGACTCCATAGAAGAACTGGAGCTTGATGAAGTCCAGAGGGATATGAGTAAGCTAAATGATGTGGAGAGTGTTGAGCAACAGGTAAATGAAGATCTACAGGACATGATTCAGAGAGCAAAGGCTGGTAGAGTAGATGAAGAAGTTCTGGAAGAGTTCGCATCTAATATGGCTGAGTGGGAGGATTATCTGCGAGAGCTGAGGCATGATATGGCGCATGAACATAATATCCATCAATCTGTCGATAAAATTCTAGAGGACCTGCGCGAGATGAGAGATGTTCTTGACTTTGCTGAAAGCGATATCCACAAGGCGGAAACGCTCGTCAATGAACTTGAAGATGAGGAGCAGAAGGCTGAAGCTCTGTCTCAGAAATATGGCGCTCGTGAAATCTTTGAAGAAATTGAGCAGGATGAGTCTGAGACTTCAGACATAGAGTCGGAAATAAGAAATAAAGTAGTAGAAAGATACCAGGAACTTCAGCAAGGGATTGAAGATGAGATAGAAAGAGCTGAGGAATTGAAGGAGTATGATGAGCAGGAGTTCGATGAGATTCTGGATATAGTTCAGGGATTGGATCAAGAAGAAGGTGCTCTAAGCAATTTAAGGAATAGGTTTAGTAATGGCCCTCACGAAGAGTATGAACAGGAGCTGGAAGATATTATTGAGCATATAGAGGAGATAGAAAGTATGGCCCGGCAGTTAAGCTCGGAGCATCAGGCCTAGAGTAGGTTTAGATATTTAAGTAAGGCTTAATAACACAATGCTAAGAGGTTTCAAAATACATGGCTCTGACAGTGGAAGCAATAATGAATAACCTGATGGCCTATCCAGAGGTAGCAGCGGTAGGCTTTGTAGCAGGTTTCCTTGCAAGATGGTACATGGGTAAAAGAAATAACGGCGGCGCTGGAGGCGGCTGGGGTTAACACCATGAAACGAGATACTAAATTCCACGAGTTTGTATACGAGATAGAAAACATTCTAGATGAACTCCTGATTGCGTTCCTATCGTTTGGAGCCATAGTAGTGTCGGTATGGACTCTTCAGAGAACTCAGGGTCTTACCATGAGTTCTTTCGGCGATATTATACAGCCGTGGATCGTAATGCTAGGCCTTATGATCATCGGGAGAGAGCTATGGATGATGAACCGCAACCTTGAAGAGTACTTGAGAAGAGAAGAAGGTGAATGAGCAAAGTGGCTACAGGATTCGCCGCTCTAATCACTACTCTTGAAGGAGTAGATTTCTTCACACTCCTACTTCCTTTCCTAGTAACCTATGTAGTACTTCTGTTCGGAGTACGTCAGATAGGCCATCTGGAAGATTCAAATGTTCCTCCGGTGGTAGCACTGGCAGGAGCATTCTTCCTGGCCTTCTTCCTCGCCAACAATCCAGGTTATCAGTCATTCTTCACACAGTACTGGGCCCGGATAGCAATAGGAATGATGGGAGTACTAGGCCTAGGAGCAATCCTCGGCCTTGCAGGATGGGGCAATGTATTGAGCGATTCCAAGCCGCTGGGAATGCTTGTGCTGATAGCAGGCTTCGCAGTATTCGCAAGAACCGGCGGTTTAGAGGCTATTATCCCTCTACCAGATACTACGGTCCAGCAGATGGTAAACACTGTGCTTAGCTCTCCACTTATCTGGCTTGTCCCGCTCGGATTTGTGATGTACTGGACCTCACCATCATCAGGAGACGATGATGACGGAAGTTCACTGGAGGATAAACTGGACTTCGTCCTAGGCAGCGGTGATTGATCATGGGAGCAATTGAGCAGGTAATATTGACCATGGAAGAAATGGGCTTCAACGTATTCCTTCCATGGCTCCTAATATTCTCAGTCACATACGGCCTGCTTAACAAGTACGAACCTATCAGCGAAGAAACCCAGGTTAACGGCGTCATATCCCTGGCCTTCGCTTTCCTGTCCGTTATCGGTGTCACTAGTTTCGCCCCCGCAGGGATGTGGACACATTTTGCCTCGGCTATAGCCTTCGGTATCTTCGGAATGCTTTCACTAATGATTCTTTTCGCAGTAGCAGGATATGATCTGGATGATATGGGAGAGGCCTGGTCGCTTCCATGGATATTTGCCGGAGTAATAGGAGTAGTTGCATTTGTGAGCGTGATAGTTGGATATGGAGGAGGAACTGCCCGTCTCATCGGCCAGGGCAACCTGTTTGATCAGGTAGTGATGCCTATACTCTCGCTGGTATTCGTGATAATAATAGTTCTGTTCACAACTCAAGACTTCTGATAAGCTAAAGTGAGAACAGTTAACTCGAGAAAAATTTAGATAGAAAAAATTTGTGTATAGCCTACCAGTCCTCGATATCCATGTCGTCCATTTCCTGCTGTGAGACGTTTGTATCTGTCTCTATTCCTTTCTCCTGCTTGATTTCTTGAACTAGACTGGTCAGATCCCTTACATTGTCAACTAGGGAAGGTAGTACCTGCTGGAAAGCCTTCTCCAAGCCTCCTATCCTTGATTCATAGGAGTCAATATGGTCCTCCATCTCGTCTACTTTCTGCACGAACTGCTGCTGATCTTCATCGTCGCGGACTTCGAGCTCTTCAACTCTGTCCTCAAGTTCGTCTACTTTATCGGCAAGAATATCTATCTCATCAAAGACATCGTCGAAACGCTGCTCAACCCTCTGGAAGTTCTCGGATACAATAGTTTCAATAAGCTCTTCAACCTCAGGGTCAACCGTGCCCTGTGAAGGATTAGCCATTTGCTGGCCTCCTCCCTGCTGAGGCTGTTGAACCTGCTGATTTTGATTATTGTTATTCTGGTTCTGATTGAATCCCTGATTTTGTTGAAAGTCTTGCTGCTGTTGCTGTCCATTGTTCTGATTCATCTGTTGATCTCCCTCTGAGTTACCATCGAAACCTTCATCCATAGGACTCACTGCCTCCTCCCCGTTATTATCTTGGTATGGGGTCATGGGCTCAGGACCTCCTTGATTACCGTTATTGCCAGTAGCTGAGCTCTTCACTGCGCTGTTGATCGCTCTCTCAATTTCCGTCTGTGAAAACTGGCCCTGTAACTCTTCTTTAATTTCCTCCTCGGAGTAACCCTGGTTGAACATATCTTCAACACGCCGCTCAACACCGTTACCTCCGAAGGAAGAGCCTTGTTGATTATTGCTGGAGCCGCCAAAATCTCCGAATCCGCCGCTGCCTGAGTTAGAATCTCCTTGATCGCCATCGTCCTTTAATCTATCAAACAACTTGAATTCCATACGGCTCGCCTACAAGTATAATACGGTTTCTGGTTTATAAACAATTAATCCTTTTGTCTAAGCTTTTTCTCGACTATCCGCTCTACCTCTTCCTTACTCAGACCTCCATTACTGTTATTCTCATCTATCAGCTTCTTTACCTCTTTCTTAGTCATGAAAGAAGAGTTGATGGGGTTCATCAAGTCCATGTAGTTCTCGATCTCCTCTATCTCCTGAGAAGTAACAAACTTCCTCTTCTCCCGGTTAATCTCCTTAATGTCAACCTCCAGATTCGCGATTCTATCTCTTATCTCGCTCATATCGTCATTAATATCCTGTATATCATCGCTGAGAGACTTAGTCTTCTTCAAGAGGCTGTCATCGAGAGTGTTGACTCTCGCATTGATGTTCCTTACCTTTTCCTCCAGATCCCGGATCCTCCGGTTGAAGTCGTTTACCCTATCTACTAACTGATTTACAAGGTCTTGCTGAGGCATTCACTTTTATTTTAGAAACGCGCCAATAATAATGCTGGGTATGAGTGTAACAGATAAAGACGTTTTCGAGTACGACTACGATGAAGAATCAGGAACGGTAGAGGTAAACACTCTAGGATCAGTCTATGGGGCAAGCCTCGAGGACTACCCGCAGGTTATGTCTCGAGTCATAAATATCCTGCAGGAAGTTCCTGATGCATCATCCGTAGTTCTATCCGAATCAAGAGACTATGAATACGATGAACAGCAGGTACAGTACCTCAAAGAGATAGCACAGGTAATACAGGACCTATCATCACAGGGCTACCTGTCTCAGGATGTCAAAACAGATAAATGCGACAATATTTACAGTCAGCATCTTCCCGACGTTCAGGAAAGCGTCTTCGACAAGATGCGTAAAGATCCGATAGGTGCATATGTACAGCTCACCAGAAAAAAGCGCCACCTTAACCAGGATAGAGAGAACGCATATCCTGAAGAACAGCGCTGTCTCAAATACTTTATACAGGATGTACTCAACCCTGTAATCGACAGGATCGAGGAATGCCAGTTAATCCAGCAGGCCCAGCAATACCTTACAGGCCACCACGTAGGAGACAGAGAGATATACAGGGAGTTCTTCCATCCACTGGTCAGGCCTAACTTCATGCTTACAAAGTACATGAGCCTTCCTCCTGAGAGAGGAGAGGAGGTAGACCGCTATGAGGTAAGAGACGGCATCGAAGTATCGATTTACAGGGTACCAGACCAGACAAGGCCTGTATATCACGTTAACCCGCCGGAGTTCAATCTTTCTGAGCAGAAATACACTCTGCTTGACGCAGCAAGGAGATACATGGCTTCCCACCAGCCGGAGGAGGGAGAGTTTGCAAGGCCTGAAAGAATGAATGAAGTGTTTGAAAACATCGGTAAAGATATGCTCAGGGATATTTCCAACCAGATGGGTATGGACCTCTCACTGGAGGAGATAGAAGAGCTCGGATCCATACTCAACAGATACACCTCAGGCCTCGGCGTACTCGAGCTGCTTCTCGCAGACCCAAAGATCCAGGACGTCTACATTAACTCTCCTATCGGCGATTCTCCGATGTACATCTCTCATCAGGACTACGAGGAGTGCGAAACCAATCTCATTCCGACGAAGGACGAGGCTGAGTCGTGGGCCACCCGCTTCAGGATCCGTTCAGGAAGACCTCTTGACGAGGCAAACCCGGTACTGGATACAGAGGCCGAGGTTCCTGGAGGCCGGGCTCGTGTAGCTGTTATACAGGAAAATCTCTCACCGGAAGGCCTGGCGTTCGCATTCCGTAGACACCGTTCACAGGCCTGGACTCTCCCACTTTTCGTTGACAACAACATGATAAACTCGCTGGGAGCGGCCCTGATATCCTTCCTTGTCGATGGTAATCGTTCAGTTCTATTTGCAGGCACCCGTGGTGCAGGTAAATCCTCCCTGCTAGGAGCCTCTATGCTTGAAATTATGAAAAGCCACAGGATAGTAACGGTAGAGGACACGCTTGAGTTGCCGATTCCGCAGATGAAGGACTTAGGGTACAATGTGGAGCGTATGAAATCCAGATCTGCGATTACTCAGGTCGAGAACGAAATGGCAGCTGATGAGGCCATCCGTACATCGCTCAGGCTTGGTGACTCCGCTCTAGTTGTAGGAGAGGTTCGTTCCGACGAGGCAAAGGCCCTGTATGAGGCTATGCGTGTCGGAGCTGTTGCTAACTTCGTTGGAGGTACTATCCACGGTGAGAGCGCTTACTCTGTTTTCGACCGTGTTGTAAACGATCTTGGTGTCCCTCGAACGTCTTTCAAGGCTACAGATATTATTGTCAGCGTGAATAAGATCCGTAGTCCTGATGGTATGGAGACTTACCGCCGTGTAACTGGTATTACGGAGGTTAGGAAGGACTGGCAGGATGATCCTCGGGAGGAGAATGCTTTCGTTGACCTTATGCGTTACGACAGCAATAAGGATGAGCTTGTGCCTACAGATGAGCTTATGAACGGCGAATCCCTTATCCTGAACCGTATTGCAGAGAACATCAAGGAATGGAAGAACGACTGGGAGGCCGTCTGGGATAATATCAAGCTCAGGCAGAAGATAAAGGAGAGGCTGATCGAGGCCGATAAAGAGTCCGATAAAGATCTTCTCGAGGCCGATTTCGTGGTCAAGGCCAATCAGAGATACCATATTCTGTCGCAGAGAGTGAGGGAGGAGTACGGTTCTCTGGATAACGACAGGATCTACGCAAGATGGAATGAATGGCTGGAACAGCAGGTGTAAAGATTGGATAAACAGGAGAAACAGGACAAGATAAACGATATACTGGAAGACCTGGACAGAGATGTCAGTATGCCTCCCTACGATAACCAGGATGGAGGCCAGGGTTACTCCCGTTCCTACAAGGAGTACAAGGAGGAAGAGGAGAGCTCAAGGGAGCGCAACAGCTACGAGAAGCTCTGCTACGAGATGGCCAACGTCTTCAATATGAAGGCTGGGGAGAAGACTCATGAGAAGCTTACACCTCCGATCAATCTTCTTGGATGGGATATAACTCCCGGAATGGTTATGTCGGCCACTGTCGGCGTCTTTGTTCTCTCATTTATGTCCTGGATGAGCCTGTTCCTGGTGAATACACTGCTCCTCGGCAATCTTATTCCTGTCTCGATCATGATGATAATTCTCTCAGCGCCGATAATGGCCTCGGTATACACCTACTACAAGCCGAAATATGCTGCGCAGTCAAAATTAATCGAGAGCAGCGGAGAAATGATACTGGCCATACTCTACATGGTAGTATACATGAGAAGCTCTCCAAACCTGGAGGGAGCAGTCAGGTTCGCAGCTCTCAACCTAGAAGGCCCTATTTCCGACGACCTGAAAGGAGTACTCTGGGACCTGGAGATCGGAAAGTACAACAAGATAGATGAGGCCCTCGAAAACTATACTCGCAGATGGAAGGATTACAATGATGACTTCCTGGAGTCGCTGAATCTTCTTCGTTCTGCTATGAATCAGCCGGATCCTGATCGGCGGGAGTCTATGCTTCAGGACTCAATCGACAATATCCTGGATGGAACACAGGAGAAGATGAAACACTATGCACAGAATCTGGAGACTCCTGTCATGATCCTGAACGCAATGGGCGCTATGCTACCGGTGCTCGGCATGATAATGCTCCCGCTTATCTCTGTATTCATGGGAGATGCCATCACACCTATGCACCTTTTCCTACTGTTCAATGTTTTACTACCTACGTTTCTCTACTGGTTCATGAAAAGAGTGCTCAGCTCCAGACCGCCAACAGTCGCTACAAATCCTGTAGACGACTCTATACTCCCTGACAGAGGCAAATATACGTTAAATCTTCTGGGTAGAGACTTCAGAATACCTGTCTGGCCTGTAGGAGTAATACTTTTCTTCTTTTTCGGCCTATACGGCATAGTCGGATACCTTTCCACAGCAAGCGCTGGCCAGGGCTTCTTCCTGCTCTACCCTGCCGCTACCAATATAGATCCTTCACTAGTGCCTTCTATATATCTACAACCTGATGGCTCTCTTGCACCTCTACCAATGCTTATGAGAAGCGTGTCGATAGTGTTCGGCCTTGGAGTAGGTATAGGCTCTGTAAAAGTACTTGGCAATATCGAACGGAAAAAAGCAGAGGAGAGACTATCAAAAATAGAGGAACAGTTCCCTAACGCACTCTTCGAACTAGGAAACAAGATATCAGGAGGAACGCCTGTAGAGATCGCACTGGAAGACGCCGCAGAAGCAACATCTGAACTCGAAATATCCAATCTATTCGGAAAGGCCTCGGAAAACGTCAAAGACATGGGAATGACATTCGAACAGGCCGTAATGGATGATCAGTATGGCGCGCTGAGGCAGTTCCCTAGCCAGATGATCAGAACAGTAATGCAGGCCATCATACAGTCCTCAAAGAAAGGGACCAATATGGCCTCTACAGCAATGCTTACAATATCAAAATACCTTAAGAACATACACAAGACACAGGAGCAACTTAACGATCTGATGGAGGATACTACAACAACTATTCAGATGCTGGCCTACCTGCTCGCGCCGGTAGTATCGGGAGTGGCGGTGGGAATGTCACAGACCATCATAACGGCCATGTCCACTCTTTCAAAATCGGTGAAACAGTCGCAGGTTGGCAATCAGCCAGGAACAGCTTCGGGCCTTGGAGGAGTTATATCCGGTTTTGAATCTGCGATACCGCCAGAACTTCTTCAGTTCGTGGTAGGACTCTACCTGATTCAGTTGCTTTTCATACTGGGAAGCTTCTTCACCAAGATCAAGAAGGGAGAGGACCCGACCTACAAGAACCTGTTTATAGGCAAAATAATGATCTCAGGCATGTTCTTCTACGCCATGACCTTGATAATAGTAGGAATGCTATTCGGAGGCATGGTAGGATCAGTAACACAGGTGGCAGCATAGAGATGAAGAGGAAAGGGAATATGCCAACCAAAGAAATAGCGCTCCTAGGCCTTACAGTTATTGCAGCGGCGGCAATAATTGCGGTACTGCAGCAGGGTACAGATCACATCGTCTCATCGATAGTCGAAAAATTACTATAAACAAGCGTAACCCACAGTAAACCATGAAGCTAACATCCAAAATCCTCACAAACAGAAAAGCAATGGGCTGGAGCATGAGAGTAATAATGGCTCTATTCCTGGCAATAGCATTTGGAGCACTGATAATGCCATACCTTCTACCGGCAATATTCGGCGCAGAATCAACAACCAGCTGTCAGGCGCCATACATGCAGGCGATAGCCAGCGTAGTCTCCGACGCAACAGGTAGCTCGCCATGCTGAGAAAAGGAGCACTGGAATCAGGTCTGGGAGAAATACTTCTAACAGTACTCGTAGCAGCAGTAATATCCGGAGCAATGTTCGGCCCACTAGGAGCAAAGGTGGGTCAAGGATTCAAAGAAGCAGAGAAATTCACCGATGTCACAACAACAGTAACTGTAGATGATAAGGAAACACTTGGAGATCTCTCACAGTACGTCTTCTGGAGGGCCTGGGGATGTGAACATGTAAACTCTGAGACATTTTCAGGCCTTTCTGAAACGCCTTTGGGAGCCAATCCTCCCTGTGCTGGTGCAGGAGGAACTCTGGCTTCTGATGTTAACAATCTTTACGCTAATACGGGGAATGATATGGAAGGCAAGTTCAGCAGAGTTAACTTTGTAATAAATGATACTATCTATCTGAAGACTGGCCTAGGTTTTGGACCGGATGGTAAATCAGCTACACTTCTTGGGGTTTCTACAGGGGATAGATTTGGAAAATCAGGTTACTCTGACTGGATATGGTCGGGCTGCGCCAAATATCAACCTGGAGTAAATGATGACTGGGGAAACAGTTGGGAGTCAAAGGGCCCTCCTTATAGCTTCTACACCCTTTTCTTCAAGAATGGAGGAGGATCTGAGAGAATACAGAAGATAGGTTCGGGTAAGACAATAGAAGATCGCTATGATGACAATGGAAATAATGACCCTATTTACTGTGATGAATGGAATGACGGGCCATGGCTAACAAAGCCTTCCAGTAATACAGGTAATCCTAAAGATCATGAAGATACCGGAGGTAACTACGTCAAGGTAAAGCTCTGTCCGGGAGATAAAGGTTATATTGAGACCCGGAAGGGTTATCCTAACATAGCTGGGGAATATGGTCATAGAACCGCCACTGTAAACAACGGCAATCTCTATGGGATGATACAGATTACAAGTATGAACAGCAGTTGTGCTATGACTTCAGAGGACGTCGAGGAGGCCACTACTCCTCTTAATCCTATGCCTGATCAATGGCCTGCCGAATCTGCCTATACACAGAATCCTGCCAATGTGGACTACCATCCGGAAGGCAGTTACCAGCCTATAATTTGGAATTTCGGCGAAGGAGCGAAGAGTGTAAACATCTCTATGACGTTTGATGAACTGGCAAGGACAAGAATACAGATTACAGGCAATAAATATATAGAGTTCAGTCCGGATGGAGACGGAAAGCTAGGGCTAAGTTGTTTCCCACACTGTAATAACTTTGCAGATGATATCTGGGTTGATACAGGAGAGTCAGAAATGGATGACTACGGCTTTACAGGCGTCACTGTAGAAGAAAACAAACAATACAGCGTTGTGTTGACCGAAAGTGATCTCGGGGATACAATATGGGAAGTTTATGAGGAAGGAGAAAAAGTGTACGAATTAAGCGGATATAATAACTGGGGATATGAGGAGATACGCTTGATGAACTACGAAAGCAGCCCTGAAATGACTTTTGATGTAAACAAGGAGGACTAGAAAATGGAAGTATCTATCAAAACCGTGGCCATGCTTGTACTGGCTATAATGATTGTTTCGCTGATATTCATGGGTTTCTCAGGGTGGTTCAATAATATGGCAGGTAACTTCGCTGGAAACGTAACTTACCCGACCACTCCTTAGCTTATTTTAACAGGGCCTGCAAAATACTCTACTGTGAACTCTCGGAAAGGTTTCGATATATCGCTGACCATTATCATTGCTTTCCTGATAGTAATAGTTCTAGTCGCTACTCTGGGAGCTATCACAAACAGTTACACGGGTAAATTTCTGAATTTCGGTAATAATGCTACTAATACCTCCCTGGTTAAATCTGTAGGACTTATAGGGGGTGCCCTGCTTGAACGTAGCAACTAAAGTAGTAGGAGCTTTAGTTCTTGTTGTAATACTTATTTCTGCTCTCTTTGGCATAGCTAATCACATAATAAAGGATAGCGGGCAGAAAGGAGTTGAAGCGGGGAACAAAAAGACGGGGCTTTTAGGCTGTGTTTCTAGGAATGCGCATAGGGAGAACCCTCGCCAGTGGTGTAAACAGAATACGAATTTCGCAGGGCAAGGTGATGAAACTGTCTCGGCGTAGAGGTTTTACGGAGTTTGCTACTGTTATGGTTCTGATTTCTCTAGTAGGTACTACGGCCTTGCTAAGCGTCGGTGTAGGAGGATTCAAGGATGTCCTGGGTGTAGCTTCTGATGGTAACGACGCAGGTAAAATCCAGAACAAGTTCTATGTCCCGGTAAGAAATGTCTGCGTACAGGGCACCAATGCTGATGACCGTGTGAGGACATTTACACTGTCCAACAAGATCAATGTAACTCTTATATCAGAAGAGAGGGATCCTGTGAAGGATCAAAGCGTCAGGGCCACTCTAGTGGAGGAAAGCGTACAGCTTCTTCAGACAGATAAGATAACTGATTGCGTTATAAAGTTCAAAAATGGGCCTGAAACCTACCAGGTTTTCAAAAAGGAACAGCCTTACGAAGTAACTGTCAAGAACATGGGAGAAGCTGGAGGAGGAAAACCTGCTACCCGTATAATAGTAGAGGAGAGATAGTAATGCGTAGAAAAGGGATATCGGGCGTTGTTATAATGGCTGTAGTGTCCTTGTTTGGCCTAGGGATTATAATTGGGGTAACTCAAGGTTCTGCAGGAGGGACGCTTGATTTCGTAAAGGCTCAATCAGTGAATCTACAGGCTGAGAGGGTTACAAATGCCATGCTGATAATGGAGACAGTTCCTGAAGGCTATGTCCAACTGAAGCTGGATGAATATCAGATAAGGTACGATGAGAACGACAGGAATCTCAGCCTTAACTATTCGGGCAAGGTAGGATCGAATGTTGTTAAGCCCTACATGACCAGCTACGATCAGGTAATAGCACCTTCGACATTCCAACCTATTAACGGTAGCTTGTGTATTAGAAAAGAGCACAGGAGCGGTCAATCAGTGCTTATACTCAATAGAACAGGGTGTAGCAGCTAATGCCGGAAGAATCCCAGTCGATACTCTATATAGGATATGTCATCTTGCTTTTCCTGGGCCTTATGCTGCTACTAAGCTTCTTTCTCTCTGGCCTAACTAGTATAGAGGCAAATATTGAACAGACACATCAAAAAGAGTACAGAAAGGCTATAGTGTTGGAGAATCTACTATCTCTGGATGCAGACACTGAATCGCTGTATGGTTACAGCTATACGCATCGAAGAAGCGTTATACCGGTGGAGTTCTTCACCAACTATAACCCTGACTCAGGGGAAATAGGTTACAGGGTACAGGGCCGTGCTACAAGAGGCCACTGCTATATTCCTCGTGTGGAAGGCCTGGACGGCCAGCATTTTGCCTTCGGGATAGATCCTCTGGTTAATGAGGCACTGAACGCAACAGGAGATCCGATGGGCCAGCCAAATGTAGACTTCAAGTCAGTTGTCCAGAACTCGACTTCGGGAGCCTACAGAGCCTGTACAATGATGCATCCTGTGATCAGGCAGAGGGCCGTAGTTTCAACAGCTATGCTTGTAAGAGAGGATAAAAACCATTCAATGCTTCCAGTGAGGTTGTATGTCTATGATCCATACCCGACACGATAAAGGCCTGGCAGAAATGATAGGTTTTGTGGTAATCTTCATGATAGTTGTAATGATGGCTATCTACTTCTTCTCGCTCAATGCTATAGCTGGAAATAGTCAGAGCGTTAGTCAGGATGTGGATGTAGCTTACAGTGCGGATAATATCAGGTTGAGGTCTTCTGTCACTAGACTGATGATTGGAAAACTCTGGAGGTCAGAGGATGTAAACTATGGAGAGTATGGGGATCAGAAGGCCTACAATGTGATCTCCAAGTTCCTGTCGTCGGAGCCGGGCGAAAAAATATGGCTTAACGGAACCTCGGTCGACTACTCTGATGCAAAAACTGATATCCGGAGCTACCTGAAAACAACTATGGACAGCAGTTATGGAAACAAGCCTTACAGAGTCACTCTGCGAGATACGAATGGGCTAGTCGTCTCAGTAGGAGATGTATCAAGTACTAATCGTGTAAGCTATCCGATAGCTCTGCAGAGCGGCCAGGGAAGAATAACAATCTATGTCGAGGGAGGTGATACGCTCTATGTTCGATAGATACAGCAAGGGAGAGCCATCTCCGCTTATGCTGGCCTTAGGCCTCTTCATAATGGCTGTAATCTTTGGGACAATGTCCTTCCCAATACAGAACTTCTTCTCAACACAGCTAGATACCTCTGTAGAGGACCTAGATAGAGTTGCGGATGCTAAATCCTACGCACAGCTCTACTTCTACAACTACGTTCCAACCGCGGCAACATACTCAACTTACCAGAACTCCTACCAAATGGCCAAGGAAGGCGGAGGGAAGACTATAGAGTGGAGTTCCAGCATATATACAGACTCGGGCCTGCCAGACTACGCCTATATTCCGGGCGGAGGCTGTGGTAGCTACGAAATAATAGGAGAGATCAGGTGTGAACTTGGAGAGAATGTAACGGATGACCTGCAGGAAAACTATCTGTCTCAGGTAAGCGAAGGCCGGTGTGGTCGACCCCGATACAATCTCGACATCTACTTCAGCCAGAAAAACTACTCCCTATCCGGAGGTGCGTTCGCACTTTCACCGATTAAAGCTAACTGTAGCTTCCCTGATGGTAAAGTAATGTACAAGGCCAACAACTCTTACCTCAGCCTGGACTTTGAGGTCTCTGGCGACAGGTATCTCAGAATGGCTCGTGAATCTAAGAGGATAACCAAGGGTCTCTACCAGGAGTGGAGTAGCATATCTGATTCATACTCCGGTACAGAGACGGCCTGTGGATACAAAGATTACTCTACGGCTGAGCAGGAGGCAGTAAACGACGCTGAACAGGCCGTAAGGCAGGCCTTCAATAATGCGCCTCAGAGCTCAGATATATCTCATGTAACGGTTGAAACCTTTGAGATTCTAGGCCCTTCCGACAGTTTCACTGAAGGAGAGACTACGGAGATTTTCAAAGGTTCGGACTCTCAGTCCTATGATGCCTTGGGAGATTGTGGCTGTGATGAGGATGGCGATAACTGTGAGACAGAGTATGAGGCCAAAGTAAATGTAACTCTGGAGAAGACCAATGTTAAACTTGTTTTGAAGGACAGGTTCTCGAAGATTCCGGTTGATTCCGGTAAGAGGTACATGGAGTTTGTGGTGGATAACTACACTCACTACTACCAGCGGGACTAGGACGGGTTCAATTTATATTTTTCATCACGTAAAACAGTGATAGGTGATTTACTAGTGCCAGAAGAACAAGAAGATCAAGGAGACGACAACACAGTATACGTGGGATCTAAGCCTGCAATGAGTTACGTACTAGCAGTTGTAACTCAGTTCAGTGAAGGACACGAAACAGTACATGTCAAAGCACGAGGTAAGGCAATCAGCCGAGCAGTAGACGTTGCAGAAATCGTAAGAGACAGATTTGTAGAAGATGCAGAGATTGAAGATATCTCAATCGGTACAGACGAGATAGAAACAGATGAAGGAGACGAGCTTAACGTCTCAAGCATCCAGATCGACCTACTGCAGCCTTAAAACAATGTACTGTACCTCTTTTCTTTCTATTACTTCCCTGTTTCTTCAAAGTATTTTTATACAGGCCTAACCAAAAACTCATGTATGAAACGTAAAGGCCTTTCACAGGTTCTATGGCTAATAATTGCAGCAGCAGTACTAATGATGGTCTCAATGGCCCTCACATTCACAACACAGGGAACACTAGGAAACTTCGCTCAGAGCACGGATGCGAACGCATGCCGAAATACCCTCAGCAACAAGGTAGCAGCACAGACACAAGGAGATATCTTCATGGCTCCAAGAAGCTGCTACTCTGATGACGGCAACCCTGTAGCCTATCAAGGTAAACTCGCTAACGACGACGGCACTAACAACAGAGAATGTCTTCAGAAGACATCTACTGGTTGGGAGAGTATAGGAGAGGCCTCCACTGAAAGCGGTTGCCCAGCACCATAGGAGTGATTAATAATGGATAAACTGCTGGAGATAGTGATGGCCGCAGTAGTTATATCAGTGACAGGCCTAGCAGTGCTTTTCGCTCTTAATAGCCAGAGCGGTAGCTTTATGAATTTTCTAGACAGTCAATCCCAAGATGCAAGGTGTGATATGCTCAAAGATAAGTACGATAGAGCAGCTGAGAACGAAAATGTGGATAGGTATACTGAAATTAATCAGAAAGCTAGTAATATGGGATGTGAATGGGCAACTGGAGGCGGAGGTAGCCCATCTCTGCCTACAGGTGGCGGGCCGGCGCCGGCAACACCGTAGTTGTTTGACTATTCGAGCAGCATCTTCTCGATAAGTTTCTCTATCTCCCATATTTCATTTTCTTCAATATTTTTCTCTACATCAAGATCTGCGTCAACGCTGATTAGAGGTACAGGATTTAAGGTGTGCGATGTGTTTGGGCTCTCTTCCGTACCCATGTCCTCGCAGTTACCGTGGTCTGCCGTGATCAGCATGGAGTAATCTGTATCCTCTACTTTTTCTACTAGACGCCCTATATTCCTATCCACGGTTTCGACAGCGGTAATAGCTGCATCTAACTCTCCTGTATGACCTACGAGATCGCAGTTAGCAAAGTTCAGGAGGATAAAATCTTTCTCTCCTTCTTCAAGGGCCTCAAGTACTACGTCACAGATATCATCGGCATGCATCTCAGGCTTCTGATCGTAGGCCTTGATCTTGTCGCTCTCGACGAAATGCCGTTCCTCGTGCTCGAACTCGAGCTCTCTCTGGCCGTTGAAGAAGAATGTAACGTGAGGTCTTTTCTGGCTTTCCGCTACACGAAGCTGTGAGAGACCTGCATCTTCTATCTTTTCCCCCAGCGTGTTTTCCACTATTTTTTTCTCGAATATTGCTGGATTATCGATTTCGTGCTCGTACTGGAACATAGAGGTGAAGTTAGGATGGATAGGTTCGTCATATTCATCTGGATCGACCTCAGAGACAAGCTCTTCCTCTATCTGGCGCTCCCTGTCGGCCCTGAAGTTGTAGAATATCACCTCATCATCGTTGCTCATGCCATCATAGTCCTCACTTACTGAAGGGATTACAAAGTAGTCGTAGTCTCCATTATTGTAGGTCTCTTCGAGGGCCTCCTGGGGATCCGAGAACTCGAATCCTTCAGCTTCCGCCATCGCATGGTAGGCCTTGTGTGTCCGTTCCCAGTTGTGGTCACGGTCCATAGAGTAGTAGCGGCCTGTCACTGTAGCGATCTCTCCGCTGAATTCTTCCGTCCATCCCTCGATCTGGTCCAGAAACTTCTCTGCAGATTTAGGCGAGACGTCTCTACCATCTGTAAAGCAATGAATCTTAACCTCTACATCGTACTCTGAGGCAATCTCCAGTAAGGCCTTAAGGTGATCGATGTGGCCGTGGATTCCTCCGTCTGAGATGATGCCTGCGAAATGTACTGTAGTATTGTTTTCCTCTGCTCTCTCAAGGGCCTGTTTCAGTGCCTTTTTCTCTTTTAGTTCGTTGTTTTCGATTGCCTGGTTTATTCTGGTTAGTCTCTGCGGTATTTTTCGTCCTGCTCCTAGGTGTAGGTGGCCGACCTCTGAGTTGCCTGTGTATCCTTTGGGTAGGCCTACGGCTGGTCCGGATGCGTCTAGCTTGGCGAACCCGTTTCTTGCCATGAGTTTGCCGAGGTTAGGTGTGTCTGCTTGTTTGAATGCGTTGCCTTCTGTCTTTTCCCGGAGGCCTACGCCGTCCATCACTACTAGGAGTACTGGTTTCATACCGGGTTTTTGTCGTTGGTTGAATTTATTAACAACGCCGAGGAAGAATTTGTTATGCAGGAGATCGAGCAGAATCTTGAGAGTGCTCGCAGAAACCTTGAGGAGGCCGAGTCTGTTTCCCGGAGCAGTATTGATGGGAAGCTGGCAGAACTTAACAGCAGGCTGGAGGAGCTTGAGGTAGAAGTCTTCAGTGATGAGGAAAGAGGCCGGTCGCTCTCCGAGAAGGTTGAGACTCTGAGTTCTCAGGTCGAGCAGATCTCTGAATCTAATCCTGATGAGCGGTTGAATGAGTTTGAGGAAGAGCTTCTGGACCTGAAACAGGAAGTTAACGAGATTTCCTCTCAGTCAGATGAAGGCGCGCAGAATGAGGATATTGAAGAGCTCTGGAATGAGCTAGATAAAGAGTTCGCTGAGATAGAGAGAAGGATGCATGAGAATGAAAGCGAGCTAGAGGAGCTTAGATCGGATGTTGCACATATTTCAGAGGTTCTCAGAACAGTTATCTCCGAGAACTTTCGATGATGTTGTTCTCCAACAGTCAAAAAAGGCTTTTAACTTTTTGATCACTTGTAGGTATTAAGTGGTTGTAAAAATGGCTGAAGATGTTATTTTCGGAGGAGACGATGAGCAGGAAAACACCGAGGAAGAGCAGGAAACTGTCCTAGAGTCAGAGGATCAGCAGGAAGAACAGGACGAAGAATCACAGGAAACACTTTTCGGCGGCTCAGAAGATGAAGACTCCGAAGAAAAAGAAAGCGCCGAAACAGAAGATTCAACTGAAGAATCGACAGAAGAAAGAGAATCAACCACAGAAAGCCTTTCCAGCGATAGTTCTAACACGGAAGACTCCGATATCGAGGAAAATGATATTGATGAAGAAAAATTCAGTGAAGTAGAGCAGAGAATGGAGGAGATGGAGGCCCGGCTTGAAGATATGGCCTCTGAAGACAGCGACGAGGCCCAGGATCTAGAGGAGAGGCTTGAAGAGCTTGAATCCGAACTCGAGAAAATAGAGGAACTGGAAGAACAGATAGACGACAATACAGATGAAGGAGCCTTGGAAGAGGTTGAAGAGATCGAGGAGAACTTTGAGGAAAGATATGAGGCACTTCAGTCAAGGATATCTGACCTGGAAGACGAGAAAGAAATTGAAGAGCTTGAATCCGAACTAAACGAACTTAAAGACAGAGTTGCGGAGAAAACGGATCTTATCAATGATTTGAAGGAGAGAAACAACAGCAAGATCGAAGAGCTGGAACAGAAAGTCGAGGAAGTGGAATCGGCAGATGCTGAAGAGTTCGAGGAAAGACTGGATCAACTGGAGGAAGAGATAGAGAACTCCGAAATTGAGGAAGAAATTCAGGAATTAAGAGGTGAAATAGAGCAGGTAGAGGCCGAAGAACTCGATGAACTGGAGGAAAGGCTTGATGAACTGGAATCCGACATTGATAATAGCTCTCTTGAAGATAGGATTGATTCAATCGAGAGCAGGATCGACGAGATAGATCAGAATGAACAGGTAGAAGAACTGCAGGACGATATCTCCGATATAAACAGCCAGGTAGAGAAATTACGGGAAAAGATAGATGAAATAGAGGATAACAGTCCGGAAGCCGACATTGAAGATAATTCTGATGCGATAGATGAACTGAAAGTTGATGTGGAAAATGTAAAAACACAGCTCAGCAGCCTGGAAGAAGATATAGAGGAACAGGATGTGACCCAGCTACAAAAGGAAGTTGAGCAGCTGAAAGGAATGGTTTCAGACTTCAAATGGATATTCAACGACTTTGACGATCTGGCCAACCTCAAGCTTCTATCAGAGGAAGAGTACGAAGAAATAAGCAAAAAATCCGATCAGGACAGAGAGGAACAGGACAGGTTTACCGAACTAGTAGAGGCGCTGAACAGGAACGTAGAGAAACTAGCCGAGAGCAGTGGTGGCAGCTCTCAGCTAGAGGAAAGGGTAGAGAAACTGGAGAAACGCCAGAAATCAAGGACTTCGGCCCTCAAACAGAGATTATCTCAGCTGGAAGAACAACAGGTAGACCAGTCGGATGTAGAGGCAGTAGTCGACGAAATGGAGAGACAGGAAGAAGCCATAGAAGATATCAGGGAAGGCTACCAAGAACTCGGCGAAATGATGGAACTGATCTTGAAGGACTACAAAAACCAGAACCAGTAACTGCAACTAAGTGAAGCTGTCAAGGCCTGACTGCCGTGAACTTAACGCTGCCTCGAGATCTGAAAGACCTGACTCCACTCGATCCTCTGAGAAGTCGTGGTCATCTACAAGTATTTCTTTAATCTTCTCTTCATCTACTTCCCCGAAGCTGTACTCGATTTCCTCTACAGGCGGGCTTTTGAAAAAATCTATAATCTGTTCCGGACCGGCCTCTGACTCCCACTCTACTTTCTCATCCTCAAACAGCTTATCCCAGGAATCGTACTCTCTAACCAGTTTCAAAGCAGTCTTCGGTCCTATTCCGTGAACGCCGTCAGGATTGAAGTCGGTACCCATCAGCACGCCCATCCAGATAAGCTTCTCCTGAGAGATATCAAGCTGATCAAGAACCTCTTCAAGCTCGATAAGCTCCGTGGAAATCTCTTTCCTACCGCCGCTGGAGGTCTTCCGAGTCTTTCTCGTAGTAAGATTCTTCACCATTCTCTCGGCGCCGAAAAGCAGTGAATCCCAGTCCTGGCTTCCGACTGCGTAGATATCGCCGGGATAGTCTTCATGAGTCATATATGCAGCTTGTGCCTCTCCCTCGCTAGGAGCCTGAATGTAGGGGATTCCCATTGCATCCAGGAGCCTCTTCGACTCCTTAATCATATCTCCTGTTAGTTTAGATGACTGAGTAGCCTTGCTGTAGGCCTCGGAAACCTTGCCCTCTTCCTTCAACTTCTTCCACTCTTCCCGAGCTTCCTCTCTCTTCTTCCTTCTCTGTGTAGTCTCTTTCTCCTTGAGATCAGGAGCTTCTCCGTCAAATACGTATACAGGCCTGATATTTTCTTCAAGCATGTTGATATTCCGGTAGAAAAGGCCTGACAGGTGGGAGGTAATGTTGCCGGACGAATCTTTTAGTGGGGTACCGTCTCTCTGTCTAATGATCGACAGGAACTGGTACAGGGTATTCATTGCGTCGACAGCTATCTCTTTATCGTTTAGATCCGCGAAATCTATTTCTTCTCTCTCAATGAGATCTCCAAGATTTACTCCCATTACAGAAACTAACTTAGGCCTTGACTGTTTAAATGGTAATCTATGGAAGGCCTCTGCGACTACTGCCAGGAGAAGAAGGCTGTAACAAGCTGCGAAGTCTGCGGATCAAAAGTCTGTCAGGACCACAAAAAAGAGCATGGCTGTGCAGTATGCAACGGTGGAGAAAGAACTTTTGAATAAAAAATTAGAGAGGAGGTGTCTAGAGCTTGTCAAAGTGCTCTAGCTCGTAGCTCTGAATGTTCTCAAGCTGCTCCAGTTTCTCTTCAACAGCGTCTGTACCGCCTTCCTCATCTGTAGTAATGCAGGAAACTTTAACTCCCTTCAATCCGAAAGCAACTTCTTCCTCACCGATATCCTGTACATCAAGGAGATCTCTAAGCTGATCCTTAATTCCCTCTAGATCGGTTTCTGCATCTTCCGGCATGATCTTGTAAACACACGAAATCTTTCCCATAAAGTTTGATTCACCTAAGAATACAGTGGAGAAGAAAAAGTTAAAACAAGAATGGAGAAAAAGAGGAGAAATGCTAAAAACAGGCCTGAGATCACTTAATCAGACTAAAGGCCTAGTTTGTCCTTGATCTTCTGAATGTATTTTTTCAGCATAGCGAACCACTTACAAAAACCAATAAAACAGAGGGCTGTTAAAAAGGTTTGCACTACCATCTCGAACCGGTTTTAAAAATAGCCTACAGAGTAATGAATAGGCCCTCATGGTCTAGTGGAAAGACGGCACCTTGCGGAGGTGCAGATCCAGGGTTCAAATCCCTGTGAGGGCGTCTTGTTACGCTCTTGACGAAACTTCAAGAGAAGTTTCTGTGAACGCACAAAATCTCTGATTTTGGAGTGCCATGCAATCAGCCATTCTATGGATCGCTGTTATCTTCTTCAAAATTCAGGGCCTTTGAATTGATACAGTATCTTTTGCCGGTAGGCTGCGGGCCGTCGTCGAATACATGGCCTAGGTGAGATCCACATTGTGAGCATAGTACTTCCACTCTGTTCATACCATGGCTCTGGTCTTCCTGAAGCTCAATGTTCTCCATCACAGCATCTTTGAAACTAGGCCACTTGTTGGAGCTAAACTTGTCCTCTGACTGGAAAAGTTTCTGTCCACAGGCCTTGCATCGGTAGATTCCTTCTTCGTCGTAATCGATATACTCTCCGGTTCCAGGAGCTTCTGTACCTGACTCTCTAAGTATACGGTATTCCTCCTCAGATAGTTTCTCTTTCAGTTCTTCCTCATCCATGAAACATGATTTATGGCTTGTCCGGCAAATATCTTTTCCATGGAGATCGATACAGGGGAGAAAGTTATCGAGGCAGAAGTAGCCAACACAGTTTTGAAAAGGGCGAAAGGCCTCGCTCTCAAAGATTCAGGCAAGATGCTTTTCCAGTTTAACAGAGACACTAATGCCAGTATAGATATGATGCTCCTCTCGGAACCTCTATACCTGTACTTCATGAACTCAGATAAAGAAGTGATCGATGTCCAGAAAGCTGAGCCATGGACCACAAACCCGAAGACCTGGAAGCTCTACTCTCCGGACAGACTTTACAGATATCTCCTGGAAAGCTTCGAGAAGCTGGAGATCGAGGAAGGCCAGCAGCTGGAATTTGACTTATAAGATTTCCAGATGAAATAAAGGTTATGGAACTTTCAAAATTCTGCCCAAGATGCGGCGAAGAAACAGACGCCCTTTATGGCGAAGGAAAGAAGCTGTGCGCTGACTGCTACACAGACAAGAATGATCTGCTGGATATACCTGATAAGGTAGAGATAGATGTCTGTACGGTCTGCGGACGAATGAAACATCACGGCGAATGGATCGAGGCCTACTCTGTGCAGGATCAGCTTGCAGAGAAGTTCTCGGATTTCGCTGAGGAGGATGTCGAGATGCAGCTGCAGTTCTGGGAGGAGGAAGACCAGATGTACGTCAGAGTACATGCCAGTAAAGGCCCGATGGAGGACTCCTACGATACGCAGGTAGTTTTCAAGAACCAGCAGTGCAGAGACTGCTCCAAGTTCCAGGGAGGTTTCTACAAGGCCAAGATCCAGCTTCGTGGAGATACCGACCTCGAACCTGTATCAAACGATATCGTCGATAAAGCTGCTGAACTGACGAACGAAACACGTAAGGATTTCCTGGCTAACGTAGAGGAGAACGATCACGGTTTCGACTTCTTCCTTTCTACAGAGCCTATGAACAAGAAAATTCTCGGCATGCTGAGAGATGAGTACGATCCCGAGATCAAGAGAAGCTACGAGCTCGTTGGCGAAGAGAACGGCGAGAAGGTTTACCGGAATGTCGTATCAGTAAGACTAGATTAGAAAGACTATTAAAGCGAAATTGTACAGTTTGTTAACATGAGATCGAGACCTGTATTAGGTCTGTTAGTTCTAACAGTGATTGTTTCTGGCTGTGTAGGCCAGAGTCAAAATGTAGATAAACCGGCTTCGGACAGTGTTGATCTTTCGGAGTATAAGTCTAAGCTGACAGGTTCTTCTTTTCAGGTGACTTATGAGAATTCTCGAATGATAAGGAAGACGATAAGTGTTAGTCAAGGAAGGATAATGTTGATTAATTCTACGAGCATGACTTCTACTGTAAATAGTTATAATACTATCTATAGACCTCCCAAAGATAAGGATTCTGGAGCAGAATACCTTTGGTGCCTAGAGAAGGGCATGAATTGCCGTTATTACAGCGAAGGATTTGAGACGACGACACCGATATTCATAGAAGATATTACAGATATTGAAGTAAGCAAAATCGGTTCTAAAAGCGTCAATGGTAGAGGATGTACTCGTTACAGATTTACATCAGTGAAGCCTGGAATCTTCGGCAAAGGGTTGAAAAACAAACTCGGGAGATACGGAAAAATTAACGCCACAGCATGTCTGGATGAACAGGAAGGATTTATTGTGTCGCTAACAGGAACGGCAGAGACGAAGTATGGTAAAACAGAGTACAGTTACAAGGCCGTAGGGTTCCAGAACGAGGTAATTGAAGCTCAACCTCCAGCAGCTGCAGTCAACCTAAACTGTGAGCAAAAAACCGGAGAAGTAGCCGTCTTCACAGACCCCACAGAAGTCAAAATAAAGCTGAAAGCATCCAATGGGGGCACTGCCAGCACCACTACTGTAGAACTAAGTCAGAACTGGGAAAACAGGCAAATTTCAGGGCTGAACTTCCCTGAATCAAGTTTTATGGTGTTTCCCTACATCAGCGGTGAAAAAATCAAGGAAGGTGCCTCAGCATGCCTTTCATAGACGAAAGGTCTTCAAAACCAGAGATATGAATAGCAGAACTGTCAAGAGAGTATTACTGTCCCATAACTGTACATCGATAAAAATATTCAGAAAAACTGCAGTTACATAATCTTTAATTATGAGTGGACCATAGTAAACCTATGTACTCTCATAAAGAAAGACTGTTAATGGCCAGTCTGGGAGCAGTCCTAATTCTAAGTTATTATGCCTCTAAAGCAGTTCTCGGCGAGAGCCTAATTTTGAAGATATTCTTCGGAACGCTGCTACTAATAACATCAGCAATATCAAGCAAGAAGCAGCTAGGCCTATAAACCATTTTAAGTACGGGAAAGAGAGTAAAAACTTCTGAATGCTGTATTTTCCTATATAGATTATAGTATCTCTCCCTTTATTCTCAGAACCTGATTCTGCATAAATCCGGGACAAGTCAGAGCTAGCACAGTTATGAATACCTCTAGGGCGTTATTACCTGACTACATATACCGCTGTCTCGGCTATGCTGAGAACTCGTCCAGAATTTCATTCAGGAAGCCAAATCAGAGTTAAAAATGTTCCCGCAGAAAGTTTTTCTATGAGCAATCAAGACGAAGAGGAGCAAGTAAAAAGAGTACGCAGGCCGGAAGGCGATGAAGTGCTCGGAATTGTACTAAGAAAAGAAGGAGGCGGAAAATACCGCGTATACTGTACAGATGGCGAAGAAAGAATCTGCCGAATCCCTGGATCGAAGAAGAGAGGCCTATGGGTGAAAAGAGACTCTGTAGTACTAGTTGATCCATGGGATATCCAGGGCGACGAAAAAGGAGACATCGTAAACAGCTACTCCAACGCAGAGACACGATGGCTTGAAGACCACGACTTCCTAGACGAGATAGAGGAATTTCTCTAACCATTTTCCCACCAACTAATTTCTTATGAAAGACGAAAATATAGACTTCCGCGAACGCTGGAAAGAAAGAAGCCGCCAGATGTTTGACAGCTCAGAAGGAAAAAAGGCCTTCGAAAACGTATTCGACAACGAAACCAAGAAAGCTTTGCTTAAACTGGGCGATAGAAAAGTTCTCGACCGACTGTACGGCACGATAGAATCCGGAAAGGAATCAGCAGTTTTCCTGGCAGATACATCCGAAGGAGAAAGAGTAATAGTCAAGATATACATGACACAGGCCGGTTCCTTCCGGGAAATGGAGAAATATCTCCGGGGAGATCAGAGGTTCAGGAACTTCAAATCCGACAGGAGATCAGTAATCAATGAATGGTGTAAGAAAGAGTTCAAGAACCTGAAAAAAGCCGCTAACGTAGTTAGATGTCCGGAGCCGAAGGCCTTCCAGAAAAACATACTTGTAATGGAGTTTATAGGCGAAGAGTTCTCCCCCTACCCTAAACTGAAGGATGTGGAAATTGAGAACCCTGAAGAGGCCTTTCAGAAGATAAAAAGAAACATTAAGGAGCTCTGGCAGGAAGAAAAAATGGTTCACGGCGACCTGTCCGAGTACAATATCCTGATGACTGAAGAGCAGGAGGTATGGATTGATTTCTCACAGGGAGTCCACAAATCCCATCCAGAGGCCGTAGAACTGCTTAAAAGAGATGTCAAGAATATGGCCTCTTTCTTCAACAGGCAGGGTGCCGACATCGATGAACAGGAAGCGGTACAACAGGTTTTAGACGCTCTAGAGGACCTGTAAAACAGTTTTAAGGTATAAAAAGCTTGTCAGGCCCATAATATATAGAAAGTATAATGAAGGAAGTGATGGTGCCTGAGGATAGAATTGGGGCTGTAATAGGTTCTGACGGTGAGACCAAGGAAGAGCTTGAAGATCTCACTGACTGCGACGTTACTATAGAGGACAACCAGGTAGCGATCGACGGAGAACCTCTGGAAGAAATGGATGCCCAGAAAATAGTGAAGGCAATTGGCAGAGGTTTCAACCCTGAAAAGGCCTTCAAGCTTGTCGAAAGAGATGTAACACTACATTTAATGGATATCGGCCGCTATGCAAATACGAAGAACGCTGAAGAACGATTGAAAGGCCGTGTAATCGGTAGAGAGGGTGAGGCCCGTAAACACATCGAGAAGATGGCACAGGTAGATATCTCTGTTTATGGAACTACTATCGGAATAATTGGGAAGGCCCAGAATATTGAGGTCGCAATGGAAGCTATCAACATGCTCTTGAACGGTAGCTCTCACTCAACAGCATATAATTACCTGGAGAAAAATCAGGATAAGATAAAAAGGTAGATTTGAAAAACGTGATATTATGGCAAACGGAGTAGAAGAAGGCATGGAAGCAGAAGGCGGAGACCATAGAGAGATTTCCGTCGCTGAATTCTTTGAGAAAAACAAACACCTTCTAGGTTTCGAAAACGCGCAGAAATCCATTATAACGGTAGTTAAAGAAGCTGTGGACAACTCGCTGGACGCATGTGAGGAAGATGAGATTCTTCCGGAAGTACACGTCCTTATAGATGAATATGCTGACGACAAATGCAGGATAGAGATCAGAGACAACGCTATAGGACTGGATAGAGAGACAATTCCAAAAGTTTTCGGTAAGCTTCTCTACGGTTCCAAGTTCCACAAGCTCCAGCAGAGCCGTGGACAGCAGGGAATAGGAATTTCTGCGTCCGCAATGTACGCACAGTTGACAACAGGAGAGCCTGTTACAGTCTACTCCAAGCAGGAAGGCGAGCCATGCCACAGATTCGTTGTAAGAATTGATACAGAGGAGAACGAGCCAGAAATTATAGAAGACGAAGTAGTAGATCCAGAGAGTGATGAATTCCCTGGCGACAAAGACTACTACTTCGATCACGGAACCAGCATCGAAATGAACGTAGAGGCCAAGTACACAAGAGGCCACCACTCAGTATACAACTACCTCAAGCACACGGCAATCATGAACCCGTACGCAAGGATTGTTCTACGGGAGCCTGATGGAAACAAGGTAGAGTTCCCGAGAGTTTCGAAGGATCTACCTGAGAAGCCGAAGGAAATCAAGCCCCACCTGCACGGTGTAGAACTGGGCGTAGTTCTCAGAATGATTGACAACAGCGATGCAAGAACAGTAAGCAGCTTCCTGCAGAACGAGTTCACAAGAGTAGGAAGAACCTCCGCACAGGAAGTATGCGACGAAGCAGGAATCGACGACGGCAGAAGACCAAATACATTAGACAAAGACGAAGTAGAGGATCTGCTAGACGCAGCAGAGAGGGTAAACCTTCAGAGCCCGCCGACAGACTGCCTATCGCCTATCGGAGAGGAACTGATGGAGAAAGGCCTGACAAAAGAACTCAACCCGGAGTTTACAGAAACAATTACTCGAAAACCAACAGTATACAAAGGAAATCCTTTCCAGGTAGAAGTAGGCCTTGCATGGGGAGGAGACATCGAAGACGAAGGAAGCTTCGAAGAACTAAGATACGCAAACAAAGTACCGCTACTATACAAAAAGAGTGCATGCGTAACGACAAAGGCTATTGAGAACGTTTCCTGGAACCGTTACAATATCAGCCAGACAGGAAACAGGCCTCAAGGCCCACTGTACATCTCCATCCACATAGCCTCCGTATGGGTACCTTTCACATCTGAAGGAAAGGAAGCCGTAGCCAACTATGACCCTATCCGGAAAGAGATGAAGCTGGCCCTGCAGGAAGCAGGAAGAAAGCTTGGAAAGTACCTCAAAAGGAAGGAAAGGAAGGAGATTCAGGAAAAGAAGAAGAGGCAGCTTACAAGCTACGCTCAGGAAATGGGGCCTGCAATCGCCCAGCTTGCCGGTGAAGGAGATCCAGAAGAAATCGAAGAAGAAATACAGGCCATGGTGCAAAGGGATTACAACCCTGAGCAGCTTTAGGTGATCAAGAATGAAAATCAAAGATTTTCCAGTTTACTTACACACAGAAGGTGAGAAGTAATGCCAAAGAAAGATCTAGCAAATGATGAACGCACCCTAGATAAGTTGACACGTCTAGGGCAGAAACTTAGAAACCAGCTTAAAGACCCTGAGAACGATAACTTGACGATTGATACAAAGGTAAGATCCCGTTCCAACGTTGAATACGACGAAGAAGAAGGAAGGCTTTCGCTTGGAGACAGTTACTCCACAAGAAAGTTCCTGAACATCAGCCACGCCAGAAAGTTCATGCAGACAACTCTCGTAGCGAACAAGGCAAAGGAACTGGTCGAGCAGGGAAGAACAGCATCGATCAGAGAGGTCTACTACCAGCTGAAGCACAGCGTACCCGGCCTTGACGAAAACACGTTCGAAGACCAGGACGAATCCAACAACGTAGTAGTCGATATCGAGACAGCAACAGGCGCAATCAGAGAGGATCTACACCTGTTCGCAGAACCAAAAGGACGTCTCTTCGGACCGATCAAGATCAACGACTCCGGAGACATAATCGACGGTATGAGCATGGGATCAGCAGGAATGGCAATCCCATCGATCGTCGACCACCTCGAGTTCGAAGAACACTCCGCAGACTTCATCCTCGTAGTCGAGACATCTGCGATGGTTAACAGACTGGTCGAAGAAGACTTCCACGACGAACACAACGCAATCCTGATCGGAACAGGAGGACAGCCAGCACGTGGAGCAAGAAGACTCATCAACATGATGCACAACGAACTGGATCTACCCGTCTACGTATTCACAGACGGCGACCCATGGGGATACTACATCTACTCAGTCCTCAAATCCGGCTCCATGAGCCTCGCCTTCCAGTCCGACAGACTAGCAACACCGGACGCCAAGCTTATCGGTATGACAATGGAAGATATCGAGGAATACGGCCTCGAACACGTAACAGAAGACCTGAAAGGAAAGCCGAAAGACAGTGGAGGCCCAACCAAGGACTTCAAGAGAATCCACGACGTCATGGACTACGAATGGATGCAGACCGACGACTGGCAGAAACAGTTCCAGAAAATGCTCGACAAAGGCGTCAGAGTAGAACAACAGGCCCTAGCATCACAGAGCCTGGAGTTCGTGGCCAACGAGTATCTGCCGAAGAAGATCGAGAACAAAGAGTTCCTGGATTAGACCTGGTATAGGTAAAAATTGTAAAGGCCTTTTATAGGGCCTTTAGCTTTTACTTCTCTTTTTCTACTTGATTTTAACGCGGTGACGCTTGTATGCGTCGTTAAGTCCATCTGCAGCTTCCTGTAGTGTCGCATCACGGCTGCCCTGAAGTCTGGAGTTGATCATTGCAAAACTTCCTCCTACAGCAAGGCCTGGGAGAGCAATCTCAGCATCTCCTGTTGCTGCACCTACAGCGGCACCGGCAAGGCCTCCAGCAGTACCTATATCAGATACCTTGGCCTTGAGATCCTGCTTATTGTACTTATCTGTAGCTCTTTCATGATTCATACCATCTACATCGTCTTCAGCCTGTTCAAATGCATCGTCGTAACGACCTTCTAGAGCCGCCGCAACTGTATACTCCAGAGCATCCCGACCTTTCTCCAGAATGCTTCCCTCCATAATTTCATCCGCATCATCTCTATCTACCTCAATATCGATACCATTCACCTGGCCATGCTCAAGCAGATCAGTCATGGCCTCGTAGTCGTTATTTCTGTACATATCACGGACACGAACAGTTTGACCATTGTCCACATCCTCAAGATAATCTTCAAGTCTCATGTTGTTACTGTATAGTTGTAAACTTTTAACTGTTGTGGTCTTTTATGGCGTTGGTGGCTGGTAGAGACAGAGAGTTTAGGATCGAAAGAATAGATACCTACCGTTTAAAAGATTCTCGTTCTATCACTACAGTACAGACCTGTACAAGGCCCAGGTAGCTCAGCAGGTAGAGCGCCACGCTGTTAAACTTTAATACAGATACGTGGTGGTCGCAGGTTCGAGCCCTGCCCTGGGCGCTGATCTTTCTACCTCTTTACTGGCATCTTGTGTTATAAATGAGCGATGATAATTACTTGTTATGACTGTTTCTAGTATTTCTGCAGGCCTTATTGTTCGATCTAAAAAACTGCTTGTTTTCTATAATGAGGAAGAAGATGCATGGGATGTTCCTACCGTGAAGCCGGAGAAGGGAGAGCTTTCTGCGGACGCTGCTAAGAGAGTATCCGAAAGCTTCTCTGGGGTTAATTGCAGTATCAAGAAGTACCGTAAAAAGCTGAAGACGCAGGTTTCTGGTGAAAACTGGAATCCTTACGTCCTTGAAGTAGATGGAGAACCTGAGAGAGGAGAATGGGTTACAAAAAATGAGCTTAAGGACAGAGATCTAGTACCTCACATTGAAGAGATGAAGGAGAAATTCGCAAAAAAGATATAGTGTTACTTGCCTTTTGAACTTCTCCTTCTTTATTCAGGTTCGTACTTCTTGAAGGCCTCAGCGACCAATAAAGGAAATACCAGTGTTGCTTCTGCTTCTACCTGTGCATAGTTTTTCTTTTCGTCATCTTTGATCTTTCCCCATGAGACTGCTTCCTTTGGAGGCGCTCCTGAAAGCGAGCCATCACCTTCCATTCCGGTTGAGATGTATACTGCCCGGTCGGTTCCGCCTCTGAAGAGGTTGGACATGATGGCCTGGTGTTTTGGCACGCCATCCCCTACTGCAATGATGCCTGTCTTCTCGGCCTCGATAGCTTCATTGATCAGTGAGTCCCAGTCATCCAGTATTTCGATACCTATATCTTCGTCCTGCTCCTGTCTGTAGTAGAACATGAAGTCTCCGATCTCTGCATCGATCATTGCAGGGCAGTAAACAGGAATATTGTTAGCTGCAGAATGGTATATGAAGGAATCCGACTCATCGAGATCGTTATCTTCTCCAACAGCTTCTCCAAGGGCCTCTGCCAGTTCTGAAGGAGTCCTGATTTTCTTGTCGGAGAAGAAGTCCTGGAAGAATCCGTCGTTCAGCCATGACTCGAGCCAGACATAGTTATCCGACTCTACATAGATATTGCCCAGGCGGTTGATGCCTTCTTCTCGAAGCTTTGCTTCGTCTGCGTCCCACTCTCCCATCTTGAACTCTCTGGCTGACTTGATAACGTCCTCTGTATGGGAACCTGCCGAAGTAATCATCACATCAACGTGATCTTCTCTGGCAAGGTAAGCAACAACCTCTCTGAGGCCTGAAGAAATAATATTCGACGTGAAGGTCAGGAAGATCTTCGCATCTTCATCCCTCATCTCCTTTACCAGGTCTATAGCTTCATTCAGGTGTGAGGCCTGAAAACCTGTAGTAGCGTATTTCTCGATCATTTCCTCGAGATCAAAGTCGCCTCTGAAATCGTATCCTTCAACTTTCTCGCCTTTGTGGCCTTCCGTGGTTCCAGGAATTACATGTTCCCGGGTATCGGAACTGTCTTTTTCATCTGTCATATACAGAACTTGTGAGCATAAAATTTTATGACTGATCTGCTGTGTCGTAGAAAGGAGACTCCTTCCAGAGTTCGTCAAATGCGTTGATCGCCGAGTTAGCTGCCAGATCTCCTCCAGAGGCCTCTACATGTATATCCGTCATTCCGTTGCTGTCGGATAGATTATACCGTAAATCAGCCTCATCTTTCAAGGTCTCTACATGGAAGTCGTAGTTATCCAGTGGAGAATCGTAAGCCTCTGCAACGTATTTTTTCAGGCCTTTCGAAAAATCTCCTTCAAACCAGGCCTCCAGTTCCTCAATACTATCTTCTGTCAAGAGATTCCTGACCTCAGATCTCATATCTCCTTATTGCATGCAAAAAGTTATCAAGAAATCAGTTAATTTGGCCAAGCCCGGATTTGAACCGGGGACAACTTGATCTTCAGTCAAGCGCTCTCCCAGGCTGAGCTACTTGGCCTATATCCGTCTACAAAAGTGATTGTTGGATAGATTTAAGAAGCAATTCCTGTATTTACCATGGGTCGTGTTCGAAGCCTTTGTCTTCGGCTCTCTCAATCATTTCTTCTTCATCGGCCTCGCTGCAAGGTGCCATCTGCCAGTCCTCGAAGTCGTCGTTAATCTTCTTCATGGCCTCTGCTTCTTCCTTGCTCATGATTGAGACATTGGCTGTATCGTCGTCGTACAGTTCGATTATCCAGTAGTTGTTCTCTTCTTCTGTCATGTATTTTGCCTTCCGGATCTTATAGCTAAACTTGTCGCCTGAGCTTTAAATGTCACATCTCTTCCAGAGGCTCGATTCCAAGCAACTCGAGACCCTGATCTGTAACATCTACAAATAGCTCTACCAGCTTCAACCGGTGCTCTTCACGGTCGGATCCGATAACATTGCATTCGTGGTAGAATCCGTTGAACTCTTCGCAGAGGTTAGATAGGTAGTTGGCGATTTTCGCTGGTTCACGCTGCTCTGTTGCGGCTTCAACTTTTTCCGGGAACTCCGAAAGCTTCTTCAGCAACCGGTACTCCTCGTCATCGAAATCCTGCTGGAACTCTCCACTGGAAGAGGCCTTTCGCAGAATGCTTTTCGCCCGAACGTTCGAGTACTGCAGGTAAGGCCCTGAGTCTCCTTTGAAGGAGAGGGCTGTGTCCCAGTTGAACTCCATGTCTTTCTTCCGGGATACTGAGAGATTGCTGTACTTTACAGCGCCGACACCGATGGCCTCGGCGTTCTCAAGGTTTCTGTTGATCTCTTCCTCTCCTTTCTCCTCTGCTATTTCCACGGCCTTGTCGAATATCTCTGACTGTTCGATTATCAGGCCTTTGCGTGTGGACATGCTGCCTTCAGGAAGGTTAAGCATTCCGTATGAGATATGCTCTGATCCTTCAGTGTCTATGCCCATATCCTCTGCTATTTTGAACAGCTGTTCGAAGTGAAGCTCCTGCTCTGAGGCCACTACGTACAGGTTGTAGTCGAATCCTTCCTCATTTCTCTTCTTGAGGTTGTACAGGTCTCTGGTTATGTAGAGTGTGGAGCCGTCTGCTTTGAGAAGCACGGTACCAGGAATATCTTCTTCGTCAAATTCGTAGAATACTGATCCGTCCTCATCTCTCTCCAGTTTACCTTCTTCAACCCATTTCTCTACAAGCTCTCGGGCCTCTTCGTATACCTTGGATTCTCCCGTTATTCTGTCGAACTTTATACCTAGTCGTTCGTACTCCTCTTTGTGATATTCAAGGGTTGCTTCCCGGAACTTCTTCCACAGTCGTACGGCCTCATCGTCACCTTCTTCTATCTTTTTAGCCCATTCACGGGCTTCTTCCTCAACTTCAGGGTTTTCCCCCGCCAGTTCATGGAACTTGACGTAGATATCCAGCATGTACTCGATCGGTTCCTCCTCGAAGTTTTTCTCTGAATCAATGTTTTTGTGTCCATAGATCACTTTCCCAAACTGTGTTCCGAGATCGCCGATATAGTTCTCAGCTGTAACATCGTATCCAGAGAAAGAAAGAATCCTTCTTAGTGAGTCTCCGATAGCGTTGTTTCTCAAGTGGCCTACGTTCATAGGCTTTGCAATATTCGGTGAGGAGAACTCGAGTAGTACTTCTCCCGATTTCTGTTCGATACCGAAGTCCTCGGATTCCAGGTCTGAAAGTATCTGCTTTGAGTATTTCTCTCTGTCAAGGAAGAAGTTGATGTATCCGGGGCCGGCAACCTCTGCGTTCTCCACTACTTCCAGATCGGTCTCCTCTGCGACTTTCTCAGCAAGCGCTCTCGGATTCTCACCCAGTTCGGAGGCCGCTTTCATGCATGGGTAAGCGAAATCTCCGTGTTCAGGTTCCGGTCTCTCAATGTCTTCAATATCTACAGTTGTTCCCAGTATTTCCGCTAACTCATCGGCTATCTGCTTCTTGACAGAGGTCATACCACTGGTTTAGACTTCAAGATTCAAAAACTAACTCCGATAAAAGGGTATGAACAAGGGCCTGTGCAGAATCAATGGTCCGACCGTTAATATCAAGAGATGGAGCTACCTCGACAAGATCTGCATGAACAGGCCCGACTTTTTGAATTATATTTTCTACCTCCTCAAGGCCTAGTTCTCCGTCGGGATATCCTGTGCCCGGTGCAAACTCCTTTTTCAGTACATCGATATCGAGACTGAGGTAGACGTCTCCTTCAAGATCTAGCTCCATGAACTCATCTACCTGGTCAGGCCGGTAAATCCGGAAATCGTGCTCTTTCAGGAAGTCCTCTTCGTCATGATCGATCCGGGTGATTCCGACAAAGATTATCTCGTCCTCGCTGAAACCGTGATCCATCAGCTCGCGCACCACTACATCATGAGATACGTGGCCATCGACTTTCTCCTTTACATCCAGATGGGAGTCAAGCCACACAAGCTTCATGCCTGGATTTTCCTCTTTCAAGGCCTTGATAACAGGGAAACTTACAGAGTGATCTCCCCCTACGGATAGAACAGGCCTGTCTTTCCCGGCTAGTTCTCTGGTATTCTCATGTATTCTCTGGTGTGTATGCTCAAGATCGAACTCGTCAGGGAAGACTTCATCTATCAGAACATCCTCGTTGAACTCTAAGTCTTCAAGTATCTTATCGGGCGCGTCAAGTGTGCCTTTTCTCGGGTTTCTATGTATGCCCATGTCGCATGGAAGTTTCTGGATCAAGGCCTCTGCATCATCGATAGAGTTTACCTGGCTCATGGACACTTTTGGTTCACGAATAATTTAATTAGCTGTTCTGTCCGCCAGAAGAAATTTAAAAACCAGCAGCAAACTTGTTGCTATGAAACAGTACTTACATATGGATGATCTTGCTGGTGAGTTGGATGAACAGTATGATGACCTCTCTACTGAACAGGTTGAAACTGCTGTAGAAGTAATGGAGCAGAGGTACGGAGATGACCTGTTTGTCTCTCCTGAAGATGTTGAACTGGAAGAGGTCTACGACGGCGCAGTTGAGATCGATATAGAAGAAGTTGAAGATACTCCTATCTATGCAGATCCTAATGCTGAGGAAGGGGAAGGCCATCTATGTGTTACATGGGGCAACCTCGGAGACGATGGAAATCCTCCCGAAGGCCGTGCCAAGGATGGTTCAGGGGACGATATGTTCGGTATAAGATAACACTCATATCTTACTACTCTTCTTTTCTAAGAAAAGATAAATTACAGTTAGATAATAATCAAGATAGATACGGACCCACAGGGATTTGAACCCTGGACCTACCGGTTAGAAGCCGGTTGCTCTGTCCAAGCTGAGCTATGGGCCCTTCTTTTTCTCAAAAACTCTGGATAGAAATTTAGATACCTATTATTCCCATGTGCAGGCCTATTTCGAATACTGAAACCAGTAGTCCGAAAGCTATGATTGTCTTTGGATCCATTTCTACGCCTGCGTCGGCGTCAAAGTACTGGACCAGTCCTCCCTGACTGGAAGGTAGTTGGCCTCCTTGCTGCTGGTTATTGGCCATAAAGGTTATTCACACTGAAAACTTCAAAAAGGTTGTCGCAAACTGGAGATGGGAGTAAGCCCGATTCTGTTTCTACGACTGTATTTCACTATACCACACCTCAAGAGAGATAGATGGGTTAAAACCATTAACTCTCCGAGGCCTGGATTGCACCATTTTAGGCTTGCTCCATGCGCCTGGATCTCGTTTCAGCGCTGCTTCCGTAAACGTCTGACTTGTGTCATCATCCTTTTTACACGGAAGCCGTGTCGTTTCTGCGATCCTCAGGCCTTCCTATCCCAAGATATTACTCTGGGTTATGGTTAGCCTTAACCCTCTCAGGTTACAGGTGTTAACACCTGCTGCAATTACCGAAAATCTGCTGCAGATTTTCTGGAAGCCCAGAAACTGCGTTGCAGTTTCGGTATTGGAGTCGGGACTTTCCTCCGAAGTACTCGGGGGACAGTCACTCCATCTCCAGTTTACTATAGTAGAAATGCATGCAGTAAATCTTTTATCTGTAGAACTGTAGTATGGTAGATTTCTTTGTAAATTGAAGGTTAAGATAAGAAAGAAAGTACTAGATTGAGGGGTAACTTTGATGGTTCGACCAATCGGGTTCTACCAGCAGTGGTACAAAGACTTGAGCAATAATGTTAGAGCTCAAGCTGGTACCGTCCACTGAATTGGAACCCACGATTAGTAGTGGTCGGCTGAAAGTCTCGTTGCCTTGACTCTTACACCGCCACTCTATTGACTCGTCTTGTGCGAGAGTGGAAGCGGTCTCTTTTTGAGGTGGCTTTCAAGCTTAGATGCTTTCAGCTTTTACACCTCGAGGCATAGCTACTCTGCAACACCCTCTCGGATGACAGATACACCAGAGGCCTCAGTTCGGGGTTCCTTTCGTACTGTCCGAACTTTCCTCTCAGACCACTAAACACTCCCAGCAGATAGCAACAGATCTGGCTCACGCCGATCTAAACCCAGCTCACGATCCGTTTTAATGGGTGAACACCCCCACCCTTGGCTGCTGTTGCACAGCCAGGATACGGAGAGCCGACATCGAAGTAACAAGCCTGAGGGTCGATGTGAGCTCGCGCCTCAGACAATCCAGTTATCCCTGGAGTACCTTTTCCGTCAGGCCTAAGCCTCACTACTTGGCTGTAGGCGTTCGCTAGACCACGCTTTCGCGCCTAGTTCTCGTGCTGTAGAGGAACCAGTCAGGCAGGCTTTTGCTCTTGTACTCTACACTCGATTTCTGACCGAGTTGAGCCTACCTTTGGACCCCTCTGATTCGTTATCAGAGGGATACCGCCCCAGTTAAACTGCCCAGCTAACGCTGTCCTTCCGTAGAAGTAAGCAGCGGGGTTCCAGGAGGGTAGTGTCCCATGATCGGCTGGGCGACGTGCTAGCGCACGCACCTCTGTAATGCCTCCTACCTACACTTCACACTTGGAACCCCACCGCAACGTTAGACTGCAGTAAAGGTTCACAGGGTCTTCGCTTCCCACTGGGAGTCACCGGCCTATGCGCCGGTACGGCGGGTTCACCGGGCCACGATTTGGGACAGTAGAAGCCTCGTTACTCTATTGATGCGGGCCAACAATTAATTGGCAAGGGACTACGCTACCTTAAGACGGTCATAGTTACCGCCGCCGTTTACCAGCCCTTCGTCTCCTTGTACGGAGTGTTCAGGTACTGGCACTGGGCAAGAGTCGCCGACTATACAAATCCTTTCGGACTAGCAGTCGGCTATGTTTTTAGTAAACAGTCGAGCTTCTCTGGTAATTGCAACCTATCCTAGCGAGAGGATAGGCACCCCATATTGCGAACGTACGGGGCTAACTTGCCGAATTCCCTAAATCGCGTTATACCCGAGGGCCTTAGCTTACTCAGCCTGGATACCTGTGCTGGTTCTGGGTACGGACTCTTACATCTTTTTAAGAGTCCCAGGACTCGCGGAGATCCGGGATTATTCCCAGACCCATCACAGCTTCACATGGTCGATGCATTACGCTCGCATGCATTAACTGCTTGGACTGCGCGAAAACGCAGCCTCCGATATCCCAAGACGTCGATTAATGTAAGGAGGTTCAGGAATATTAACCTGATTCCCTATTCGCCAGTCTCGAATTACGGACTGGCTTAGGACCGACTAACCCTCTGCTGATGAACATTGCAGAGGAACCCTTATCCTTTCGGCCGATAGGATTCGCACCTATCTTAATGCTGATACTGCCGGCAGAATCTTCATATCCACACGGTCCACACGAACTCACGTCCATGCTTCCGCCCATGCGGATCGCTTCTCTACCCACTGTTGAAAACAATGGTAAGGTCTCGGCTCCTGACTTGAGCCCCGTCCATTTACGGCGCCCCGGTCCTCAACGAGTGAGCTGTTACGCTATCTTTAAAGGGTAGCTGCTTCTAAGCTAACCTCCTCGCTGTCTGAGAACCGGGACATCCTCGATGACACTTAGTCAGGAATTGAGGGGCCTTAACCTTACTCTGGGTTGTTTCCCTCTCGGACTGGTAGCTTACCCACCAGCCCTCACTCCCAGTATCTACGGCGTTGCACAGTTCAGAGTTTGACTTCGGGCCTGAGCGCGAGCTCAGGTACCCAAAATCAGTCGCTTTACCTGTACAACAACCTCCACTGAGGCTGGACTTCGATCCATTTCGAGAAGAACCAGCCATCACCGATCTCGATTGACATTTCACCCCTTGACCCAGCTCATCCGAGCGCTTGTAACACAGCACCGGTGTGGGCCTCCACGGAGCTTTCGCGCCGCTTCACCCTAGCCAGGCCAGGATCGACCGGTTTCGGATCATTCCGCGGTGACTTCACGCGAGTTAACACGCGGCCCCTGACAGTCCAAAAGGACTGCTGCGGGCTTCTTGCTTTCGCTGTGACTCCCCACCGAATCGGTGGTTAGCCTCGCCACGACGGAAAACTCTCTGCCCCGTTTTTCAAAACGGATGGTACAACACTGCTCCGGCTGATTCATACTACCTCCTCTCGGAAGGATTCTTTCACAGCCATCGACGCTTACATGCTGTACCTAGCCTATTACTAGATAGTTTCAAGCTCTTTGAACCCCCTTTCTAGGGGTACTTTTCAGCTTTCCTTCACAGTACTTAGTACGCTATCGGACTCGAGAAGTATTTAGCGTTGGAAGAAAGTAGTGCCTCCCAAATTCGCACAGGATTTCCAACCCATGCTACTCTTGGCACGTCCCAGAACGTTTTGGCAATCGTCTACGAGGCTATCACTCTCTATGGCCCTGCTTTCCAGCAGAGTTCGACTGAACCAATAGGTTCCTACGGACGGCCGAACCACATTGCCAGCATCCTCTCAGATGCGGCTTCAGTTTGCGCTGTCCCCCTTTCGCTCGCCGCTAATAAGGGGATCTCCGTTGATTTTTTCTCCTGCGGCTACTGAGATGTTTCAGTTCACCGCGTTCCCGCTCCGTGTGGAGCAGGTCGCCGAAACGACCTATGAAGTCACATTAGGAAATCTTGGGCTCGATGACTGCATGCGTCTCGCCCAAGCTTATCGCAGCTTGCCACGTCCTTCTTCGGCTTCTCGAACCGAGCTATCCACTACCTAGCTTGGCAGCAATTCAGCTTCGGGTACCAGCTTGATTTACTCCATTGTGTAGCAGAGCTACACTTCCATAAATCAAGCCTAAAAATTTCTCGGTAAAACCCGGAAATTGGTCGAACCATACTTACGCCAAATCCAACAACCAAGATGGTTGTACACATGGCAATGTGTTCTTCGGCGTGCAGTACTATCGCCCACATTATGAATTCAGGCGACGTTTCTTGCTGAGGACATCCCCAGTAGAGACGCCCCTCAGATCTAATATGAAATAGTCATACACGACCACTCTAGGTCGTGAAAGACTGTTGGGCCTTAACAGTTTTAAACCCCCTCATTATACTAAACCTGTAACGAGGTAGGCTATCAACCTCTCAAGCCCGTAACCAGAAAACCATCTTTAAACTTTAAATAGGTAGTTCCGGCCTGATTTTCACCAACTTCACAGAGCTCTTCCATTTAAAAAAATAGCCACCTACACTTTGATGTAAGAGTTGCTTCAGCATCCCTGAACGCATCCACAGATGATCAAACTCTCTAATAGAGTTTGGGCCCTTAGTTCAGTCTGGCAGAACGTCCGCTTTGCAAGCGGAAGGCCCAGGGTTCAAATCCCTGAGGGTCCACTTAAAATTTCTCTGGAATCCAGTTCTTCAAGTTTATCAGTTACTGAGGCCTTATCCATCTTGTATATGCATAGTTCGTGTCCTTTTCCTGGCATTGATTTCTCGTAGTAGAACCAGATCTCCTCGTCGACTTCAACGGCCTTGACGTATCTCAGTGACTTAGTTCCTGAGGCAGAGCCTATAGCCTTTCTGCCCGGCATGAGGTCTTCTATCTCTCCTTCTTCGGCTTTACCTATTTTGGTCTTTTCCTCTCCTGTGAAGATTATGGATGGAAGCCAGTCGTAGAAGAAGTACTTCTGATCCCGTAATTCGAGTGTAGATGTTATACGGCCGGAAGAGCTTTCATCTGCAAACTCTATCTTCTCAACCTCTGGATCGGTGGAAGGGTTCTCTACACGGAAGTTACCGTGGTCCAGAAAGTTCTTGGAGGCCGTGTGAACTATGATATCGTCGCCATCAACCACCGGATCTTTAACATGGGTGAAACCGGTAGTAAGATCCATTTCCTCTCTATTATCTGCCTTAAGGCCTTCTACTGTATCTGATTTTGTCCTGTCGATCTTCCACTGGCCTGAACTCTTTTCGTGGTAGCTGATGTACAGAATGTATTCTCCATCTTTCTTCTGAAGTGCTCCGCCTTCCAAAGAGTGAGCTTCAAATTCTTCGGCTGTAAGCTCTTTGACTTCTTCGAGTTCTTCGCCGTCCTGTGTTTTTGCGATAACTGATTTCCAGCCTCTTCTGTAAGGATCCCGCAGACGGTAGTAAATGTATAGCTCATCTTTCTCCTCGTCGTAGAAAGGGGAGGGACCGCCAACCCAGTAACCCTCTCCGTCTACATCCGGAGTTAGTAATGATGTGTTTTCCAGAGGATCGAAAAGTGGAGATTCATTTTCATGTTCCTGGAGGAGTATGGAGTACAGCTTTCTTCCTGCTGAACGGGCCTTGGTCTCGATAAGGTTTCTTACTCCGTTCACATGGATCTTCATAGAACAAAGTTGGTGGGGATAGGCTTTACTGCTTTTCTTTCTTCCTGATCTCCTGGAACAGTTCTAGGCCTTCCTCTGTATCGAACTCCTTGCCTGTTTCCGGGTCGGTGAACTTGTCTGTACTGTCTTCTGCGGAGGCCTCTATCTTCTCGATCATTTCCTCTACTTCTTCCCGGGTTTCCTCCAGCTCCTCTTCCAGCTCTTCCTCTTCGGTTTCCTCTTTCACAGGTTTGAATTGTTACTGAGGGATTATTAGAATTTTTATACTGCCAGCAGCAAGTTTAAACTGTAAAGTGATACAAAAGATGTCAGAATCAGAATTCGAATGCAGTGTATGCGGTGAAACTTTCGACAGTAAGAAAGGCCTTCACATCCATGAAGGTCAGAAGCACCCTGATAAACAGGTACAGGAGCTTCAGCATCTACTGGAGAAGATCGACGAGGAAGCCGATAAGGTTTCCGAAATAAAGGAAAAGAAGAAAGAGCTAAAGGAGCAGGTTCAGGACTTGAAGCAGGAGAAACGGCAGCTTCAAGGCACTATCTCCAACCTTGAAGACACGAAAGAAGAACTACAGCAGAAACTTGAGAGTAAGAACAGTGAGATCGAAGATCTTCAGGAAGAACTTGAAGAAGAGCGTGAGAAGGAGGCAGAGCTTGAAGCCGAGACAGACTCCCAGCAGAGAAAGATTGAGAAACTGCAGGAGGAAAAAGAATCTCTGGAAGAGTCTCTTTCACAGACAGATAACCTGTTGACCAAGCTCAATCATCAGGTAGATCAGCTAGATGAAGACATAGAGGAATAAAGGCCTCTACCTTCATTTTTCTATTATATTTCTAATTCTATGCGTAATTGAATCGAAGCAATAATTGAGTTTGCTGGTAGAATAAGTTAGAAAGTGAAATTGTAGGGAGAGACGGATGAAATGATGAGACTATGTTTCCTGGATTTTGTGTCCCAGGAAACTATGTTTGTTTTGGAGGTGATCCAGCCGATGGTTCCCCAACGGCTACCTTGTTATGACTTAGCCCCCCTTGCCAAGCTCAGACTCGGGTTCGGAAAACCGAATCCTCGTCTGAACCTGACTCGGGTGACTTGACAGGCAGTGTGTACAAGGAGCAGGGACATATTCGCCGCTGAATGATGATCAGCGACTACTACCGATTTCGCCTTCACGAGAACGAGTTGCAGTCCTCGATCCGTACCAGGACCGGATTTAGGGGGTTAGCTTCTCCTCTCGGAGTCGCATCCCTTTGTTCCGGCCATTGTAGGCCGCGTGTATCCCAGAGCATTCGGGCCATACTGACCTACCGTGGCCCGCTCCTTCCTCTGATTTATCACCAGCGGTCTCTTATGAGTCCCGAATCCCCGAAGGGATCCATGGCAACATAAGATGCGGGTCTCGCTCGTTACCGGACTTAACCGGACACCTCACGGCACGAGCTGACGGCGGCCATGCAGCTCCTCTCAGCGCGTCAGGTAAGCTCTTCAAGCTGACCGTCATCCTGCTGTCGGCTCTGGTAGGGTACTCTGCGTTTGATCTAATTAAACCGCAGCCTCCACCGGTTGTGGTGCTCCCCCGTCAATTCCTTTAAGTTTCAGCCTTGCGACCGTACTCCCCAGGCGGTGCGTTTATCGTTTTCACTTCGGCACCGGACAACCTCGGAGGTTGTCCGACATCAAACGCACATTGTTTACAGCCAGGACTACGCGGGTATCTAATCCGCTTTGCTCCCCTGGCTTTCGTTCCTCACCGTCGGATCCGTACTCGTCGAACGCTTTCGCCACAGGCGCTCCTCCCGGAATTTTAGGATTTCACTCCTACTCCGGGAATAGCTTCGACGCCGTCCGGTCCCTAGCCAATGCAGTATCCGCTGCACGCCCACTAGTTAAGCTAGTGGATTTCACAGCAGACTTGCATGGCCGGCTACGAACACTTTAAGCCCAATAATAACGACTACCACTTGGGGTCCTGCTATTACCGCGGCGGCTGGCAGCAGTGTTGCCCACCCCTTGTTCCGGCACCTCCTTACAGTGCAGAAAAGTGACCTTCCTTGTAGGAAGATCACACTCGGAGTCCCCCCATCGCACTTTCGTGCATTGTGAAGGTTTCGTGCCTGCTGCACCCCGTAGGGTCTGGCTTCTTGTCTCAGAAGCCAACTGGCAGCTCCCGCTCTCACGGCTGCTACTGATTATCGGCTTGGTGAGCCTTTACCTCACCAACAACCTAATCAGCTGCGGCCCCATCCTATGGCGTCGGAACATTTAACAGAGAATACTTTCCTGTTTTCCTCTGTTATCAGGTATTAGCCTCACGTTAGCGAGGTTATCCCTGTCCATAGGGTAGGTTAGCCACATGTTACTCAGCTGTCTGCCCCGGGCAAAGCCCGGTAGACTAGCATGGCTAAATCGGACTCCGATAGCGGTAGCCTCCGGCAGGATCAACCGGAATTGCTCCAAATCAATGGAGGGTTCTTGACGGGTATTTATATGAACGGAAAGTTCCAAACTTTCCAGCGCAACTCAAAACTGAGTTGCTATAAGAAGACTCCTCTAAGAGGAAGTCTTCGTTGTCAAGTAATAACTGCACACAATCTAACTTGTGTGCGGCTACATGTTGAAGCGCAATCCAAAAGAATTGCACTTCGGGTCCGTCTCTCCTACATCACGTAAAAGTATTACGCTCATCAACGCCCTTCCGGGCTTTCCCCGAACAAGTCTCCTTGCCGGGTAACAATACAGTCCATATTAACTCTTATAAATGGTCAGACTGTCTTCGGACTGAGACCAAGTCTCAAGCCCGTGTCCACAAAAACTACTCTAAACTTTAAATAGGGTTCGATCCGGAGAAATTAAGCGTCTTGAAGTATAACATCAATCAAAGCAAAAGGGAGAAAGTACTGCGAATAAGTTCTTCTAGAAAACCTGTTTCTACCTTGCTTCTGTTTACTCTATCTGGCGCCCAGTAAGAAGGCTCTTCTTCCTTGATTTCCTGGCTTTCCAGAGAAAAAGCTTTCTTGCTGCCATGCTCTATATCGGAGACGCTTTCCATATCCCTGCTCCATAACTCGTGGCCGGTCCTGTTAACAGCAAATACCTGATCTTCATCGGCTATAACCGTATTGTTGTTAGGAAGCCTGTGTACGGCCTTACCCGATTCAAGCCCGGTGAAAGTCCAGGCCTCTGTCAGGTTTCCGTCTGTAACTCTGTATTCAGCAACTCTTCTCTCCTGAGCGACTAGTATACTTATTCTGGCGCCTGTATCTATTATCTGGATATCTCTTGGACCTGTTACATTGAAGCTTTGCTGCGAACCCGACTCTCTGATAATTATCTGATCCGGGTTGCTGGTGGACAGGACAGTAAAGTTATCTCTTATCTCCAGATCGGTTACCTCGGAACTGTTAGGTAGATCTAAGTCCTGCAGGGTTTCTGAAGTATTATCTATAGTGTGTATCCCTGTGCTGTTTGCAAAGACATAACGGCCTCTATGCTTCTCTACATCGGTTATAGAGGTTTTGATACTGAAATTCCTGGAAAGGTTGTCGTTATTCCTGTTCCTGATAACTAGTTGAGACTCCACGCCGTTCTTGGTTAGATCACGATGTACAAAGGCGAGATAAGTCTGATTCAAGGCCTCAATATCCAAGTACTGTCCCTTATCCTCCAGCTTTCTGATTGTGGTTCCGTTAAATTTCTCGGCTTCAACTAATGCGCCCGACTGGGAAAGTGCAGATCCCAGAACTGTCTCTCCTCCGGAAGAGGCCAGGAAAAGGGTTTCGTTGTAGCTGAAGTTCCTGTTGGAGTTATCTTCAGAGGCCTCTGTGTTTATGCTGTCTGCGGCGATAGGTGATGCTGCAGCCAGTACGGCCAGTATCAGAAGTATACGGTATTTCATGTGTTAATCAACCGTGTTAGGGCGGAGGGCGGGATTCGAACCCGCGTCCCGACCGCCACAAGGTCGGAGTATAGACCAGCTAACCTACCTCCACCATTCTAGTAAACAGAGTTTAAACTAGGAAACTTTTTAACTATCCCCGAATTTTCTAGAAAAGCAGTAGAAAACCCGTTACTGAGGCTGCTGCAAGGCCTAGGATATTAGTATCATTGGTTGATCAGTGGGTGTTTTCGTCATCATCCCTTTATTCAAGGATCAGACGATGTCGAAAGAGTTCTCATCATCTCAAAAAAGAACTACTCGACATAAGGAGTTGGGCCTGTCAAAGTTAAAAAGAGAAAGGAAGAGATGTGGAGGATTTATGGTCTCCTCTGTGGAGGCCCCTGGTTTCCTTGAGGAGTGGTGTTAGTTGGGGGCTGCTGTGCCTGGTTGCCTGCCTGTGTACTCTTCCTATCAACTTCTATGTCCTTCCCTACTACTCCGGATTCCGATATTACTGGTTTCAGGATGTAGCCCTGGTTGTTCTGCTGGTTACCTCTGAGAACTACCTGTATGTCGAATACGAAGCTGGTGGTCTCGTTAGGCCTTACTGTGAATGGCTTGGTTATCATCAGCTTCCCTGGTGGAACCTTGACCTCGACGCTTGACCCGTTTACTGATGCGTTAACTGTCTCTGTGTAAAGCTCTATCTTCGAGTAGTTCCCGGCCTCCAGAGTAGTGTTGACCAGCGACTCGGCTGACTCGTTCTGGAGCTGCGTTAAGTCTACCATCGAAGTGTTCTCCAGCGAGATCTGTTTGACTTCGACAGTACTGTTGTTGGATACGAATATCCGTGCATGTGAGAATCCTACGTTAAGGTAGTCAAACTTGTCTATATCGGCCGGTCTGTCTGATACGAGAAGTTCAAACTGGCCTGTATTGGATTGTGTGGTTGATGTGCAGCCTGAAACAGTTATTACTGCTGCAAGTAGTGCGAGAGCATGTATTCTTTTCATATGTACTTTGTTTGGGTCTTTCAGGTTTAACCTTTTCGCTTCTCAGGTTTTCAGCCGTATACAATTTTAAGTCCTGAGTGTAAATGTGGAAGTAATGAGCAAAACCAAAGGTAAGCTTCTGGTTCTTGCAGCAGTTCTTATGATGGTTGCTGCAGTTCCAGCAGTTGCACAGAACACGACAGACGATCCTGATCAGGTCCAGAATGACTCCGACTCCGAGTTTGAATCTCCAGAGAACGAGACCGAAGACGAAGAGAATGAGACAGAGGATTCTGAATCAGAAAACGAGACGGAGGAAGACTCCTCATTTGGTGAGGACAGCAGTTCCTCTCAGAACGAATCTAGTTCAGAAAGCTTGGAAGATATAGAAACGATGGAGGAAGCAAAAGAGAGAATCCTAGAGCTTAGAGAACAGATTCGAGAACTGAAGAAGGAGATCAGGGAACTCGAATCCGAGGATTCCGAGAAACCTGAACTTCCTGAAGAAGCCTCTGAAACAGCCGAAGAAGCAAGCAACTCTGCTGATGACTTTAACAGGTCAGAAAGTGAGACTGAAGTAACTCGAAACGGCACAGAGGTAGAGATCGAAAGAGAGACCGAAGGCAACCAGACCAAAACAGAGGTCGAAGTAGAAAGAAACGGCACAGAGACAGAAGTAGAGACCAGAGGACCTGCCAGCAACTCCAAGAGACCAGGATTCGTCTCCAACATTATATCCAGCATCTTTGGATAGAAAAACCTTAAATTTACTTTCTCTTTTTTATTTTTAGGAATCTTAAAGCTATTTCCTGTGTATAGAATTTCTTAAATTCATCTTACGTTGCCGAGTGTTGGCAACATCCAGAACATATTTATTAGTTACTTTATAGTAACAACTTATGAGTAGCCGGTCTGATCTGACTACAACCTGGCAAGATCATGTTCGTTACTTAGAAAACGAAGATGGAGAAACCTTCGAGAGCGCTGCATCAGGTACCGAATACGAGAGCAGCCAGCTTGTAGACCGGCTGAAAAGCGAAGTTGACATGATGGTGGATGGAGAGAATCCATCCGCAAACGGAAATACTAGACCTGTGCCACGTATAGCAGATTCAGAAGGCAATTATGTGCTTAGAGATGTGGTAGATCAGGAATGGTACGATTTAATAGCAGGCGATGGCTACGAGGATGCTGAGCAGTTTGTACCCTTTGAATCCACTCATGGTGATACATTTGTACAGTATTCTCCCGAGGAAAGCAGTCCTTCGCCCCATCAAGGATGGAAAGTCCGGGTAGCCTCCTATGCTGACGAAGCTAGAGATGTCGCAGAAGCCGTCTTACCTTATCTGCAGGAACACGATATAAGCCACAAAGTTATGCAGGACGTTCAAATCTTCAATAATAATGAAGGCACACGACAGGAAGGCAAGTTCATAACTATATACCCGGAGATAGACGAGGACAGACAGGACGTTGTAATGGAGAACGGGATGCAGTTATTCAAAAGAGAAGATCCCGGCTGGAATTCTTTCTCTATAAACTCCAATACCAAAAACGCCCGACAGATCGTCGAGGATCTGGAAGATGAGTTAGAAGGATCTGTCGCTGGACTGGAAGGCCGTACTATAGATGGCAAAAATGGCGAAGAGAAACAGTACGGCAATACCAGGATCCATTTCCGTTACGCACATCACTTCAACACTCCCGCCGTAATTATCGATGAATCCGGAGGATTAGAGCAGGTCGGGGATCACGAAGGCCTCGTCAATAAAGATGGAGAACTTGTGGAAGGTAGCTACATAGGAGATCAGGTAGACGAAGCTACAAGGCCTGACAGGTTCCTAGAATTATAGTGCGAGGGCGAAGCCGTCTTGTATCTTTCTTCGGAACACGAAACCCTCTTGTCTGAAATAAGAAGAAATAATAGTTATTGTAGGGGGCAGGAAGGCAATATGTCCTGTAATTTATTTATATCAAGTGTAGTTTTCCATTAGTTTCCTTGCGTTTTCAAGATCATTAAGTGCCTGATTAACTTCATTATATGCTTTTTCAGTCTCTGTTATTAAGGATTTTATACTTTCAACCTGTTTTTTCTGTGATAGCATTTGAGCTTCCTGTTCCTCGTCACTATGAAATCTTTGCAACATACTTGATATGTCATTAAGGCCTTTTTCGAGATCTTCTATTATTTCCAAGTATTTCTGGCTTTTCTCTACTATGTGAGACTCATAATTTATGTCTCCCACATAAGCTAATTGATACATATTCTTTGCCTCCTTTTGATCTTCTTCAAGCATTTCGTAGTCTTCACGCAATCTTTTCTCATCAGATTTCAAATTTTCAATCATGCTCTTTAGATCGCGGTGTAAAGCCTGTAATTCAGGAGATTTATCCGCAATTTTCTCCAAAGAAGATATCAAGTCTTCAATATTTCGTATATGCTGATTGAAGGATACTTCTTTTGAATCTGGGAACTTGCTGCTGCTAAATATCCCTAATATGACAAGAGCGTGTGTTATATACTGATTTGTTTTTTCTCTATCTCTATTAAACCTCTTTATCTTTTTATCCAAGTTGCCATCGATAAAATCCTTTACTGCTGATGTATTCTCGCCTGAGGCTGCTTTTTTAATCATTTCGGATGCCGTTTCTCTAATTTTTCGCTTCCTTTGTTTAAGATCCATCTCTTCAGTCATTTTAAGAAAGGATTTCGAGCAGTTCTCAATTACGCTGACCGGTGCATTAAATTCACTTCTATAGTAAGAACCGTCTGGCGTTTGCTCTGAATGAAGACTTGCTATAGAAAAGGCTGCTGCCTCGTCTACTGAAACAAGATAAGGTTTCTGATCCTGTAAAGTTTTGAGATTATATCCAGAATCTGATATAGTGGAGTTTATGTAGAAATGCGTTAATTCGTGAGATACTGTACCAAAGTAATCCTTATCATCACCTGTTTTCTTGTTGGAAAAAAGAGGTGAGACGAATCTTTTGAGTTCGTTAGGTATTTCAGGCAGATAATCTTTAGGAACTCTGTTGAATACAATCTCTGATTTATTAGAGTCGTATTCTTTTGGGAAACAGTGATAGGCGAGAAAGGTAGAGTCTACTAATGGAAAGTCCTCAGTCTCTTCCGCATTACTGATTCTGTTTAGCATTTCCCGTATGTTAGCTGCATTTCTATCCTCAATCTGCTCTAATTCTCTTATTTCGCTTTTATTGTTTCTCAAAGCAAATATGAGGGCACTTAAACAGTAAGACCGAGAAGTTACATTGGCTGTTTTAAGTCGTGGAATAAATACTGAACTAACCAAATCAGAATTGTTAAGGTCAATATGATCTACTTCCGATAAGTCATTTGATATTATTTCCAAAATTTCCTCTTCGGATTCAATTAGGAACTCTGATATCCTGTTGAAATTATTCAGAAAAGCTCTTGTAAAATTCTCATCTTCTACAGAACTTGTTATTTTGGGCGACATACAATAAATTCAGCTATTTATACACATAAGGATTTTCTCTATCCATTATAGCGTGACTTTCTCTCAAGTCTTCTATGTTTAGGTGTCCATATGTGTCTGCTTTTTGTTGTGGAGATTTAACTCTCGTTCTTTTATCGTGTATGTCATCTGACAATTCGGCATAGTCCTGGACCTTCCTTATAAACCATTCGTGAACGAAGAAGAGTCAATAGTGCGAGGGCGAGGATTCGAACCCCGGAACCTCTACAGGACAGCGCCCTCAACGCTGCGCCTTTGACCACTTGGCTACCCTCGCAGTAGGTAGTATACTAGTTTTCTGTAGGCCTATTTTTTTAACTGATCGGGCGATAGTGTCTCTTCTGCATTTTTCATCATCTTTCAAGGAAACAGGCCTTCCTATCCCTACGACCTTCTTCACGGGCAAGTCTGTCAGAAGCTTCGGTTAGACTGGAACGATAATTTTCCAGAAACTCTGTAGAGGTTAACTCCTCGGCATTGAACTCGTCCATAACGGTCTGGTAGAAATCCTGGCCTCCGAGTACTTCGGAGGATTTCTCCATAGCTTCCCTATGTTCTTCAACTTCTCTTGCTGAGAAACCGTCCTTGTACATTAAATCGTAGATATCGGGTTCTTCCTCCGCCCAGTAGGCTCGCAGAACTGCCGAATCTTCCTCGAATTTCTGGGATACTCCTACAAGTTGATCGCCTCCAAGATAGAGGTCTCGGGCGCCTCTCTGAAAGCACTCTTCAACTCTGTCGTCGATGAAGTCGTGAAGCTGTTGAGTGTAGGTATCAGCTCTTTTAGTGTCGCCGGGTTGTAGCGGGAGGCCAAAGGTTAAAGCATACTTTGATTCGTCAGAGAAAACGGTGTGGCCCCCATCAGGCCTTCTGAAAGCTTCTTCTCCGGGTTCAAGGTCTCCGAACCTCTCGTACCTACCTCTCATTGCATGGCCTTCTTCCTGGTGGTCAAGCCCGACAAGAGCAGGGTTATCGCTGCCTAACTCCTGTGTCAGCTCCACTAGATCCGGTATATGTGCTGGCTCCTCTACTTCTATACTGTATGCCTCTGTCTCTGCCGGAGTATTCATCTATATAACCAGTCTCTACTTGAATATTTATCAGCTAACTCTTCCGCTCTCTCAACTTCTGACGGTTTCAGATCGTCTTCGTAAATCTCTCTAATCTCTGTCAAGCCTTTTTTCAAGGCCTCTATAGCTTCTTCGAAGCTTGCATCTGTTTCCTGTTCTACCGAGGTGACTCTTTCCCGGAACTCCTTGATCTGCTTGTCCTTCAACTTGTCTTCGTCAGGTGTTAGAAGAGAGAACATTTCCTCTGCGTCAACACTGTACAGAAGGGTCCCTCCTATATAGACGACGCCATCCTCTCTTTTCATTGTGGCTCCCGAGATCTTTCCCCTATCCGTTACTATATCGTTTACAGGCTGGTGCTCCGCATCTATACCTATAGATGCCAGGCCTCGGGCTATACTGCTGCATACCTGTTGGTAGACTTTGTTTACATCTTCAGGGAACTTTTCTTCCGGTGCTATCAGGCCCCAGGTTATCTCTCCATCCTCTGTCAGATAGGTTGCACCTCCGCCGCCCTGACGCCTGACAAGGACAACGTCATCTCTTCTTTCGAATTCCTCCTGGTTTACTTCCTCTTCGAAACTTTGACTGTAGCCTAGGTTTACTGCGTTAGGGCTCCAGCCTGAAAGAAATACTACTGGATCGCTGTCTTCTCTAACTGACTCCATCAAGGCCTTGTTCAGCCCTGTCTTGAAGTAAGGGCTGTAGTGCTGGAAAGGTATGTAACGCCATCTCATTCTTGCTCCCTGTACAACAAAAAAGGATTTACTTGTTCATAAGTTCTGTCAAGAGAGGAGAAAGGCCTAGGTTATTTATCTATTAAATAACAAGATTAAAGCATGGATGAAGCCTCACATAAAGTCCCTGATGGAAAAATGGTGAATATAAAGCTGCAGACACATGAAGGAGTTTTAACTCATGTTGAACTAAGAGGAGACTTCTTCATCGAGCCGGCAGAGAAACTTTCTGAACTGGAAGATGCCCTGAACGGCCTTCCAATAGATGCAGACAAACAGGATATAGTGGACAGTATCGAATCAGTAGATGTAGAGCTCATAGGTTTCTCAGCAGAAGATATCGCTGAAGCAATCAGGAAAGCGATGGGTGAATGAAAGATGGATAAATGGCATGTAATTAACGAAGGCGAGCACTCCGAGGCCATGCACCACGCAATTGATGAAGTTCTTACAGAAAAAATGAATAAAGGCGAAATAAGGCCTACACTACGCTTCTGGTATCGCAAGAACCCTAGTGTGCCGATAGGTAGATTCCAGGCCTACAGTGATGAAGTTGAACATGACTACGCTGAAGAAAAAGATATAGAGGTAGTGAGAAGGATAACTGGTGGCGGAGCAATGTTCTGCGAGCCAGGAAACGTCATAACTTACTCAATATACATTCCTAGAGGCCATGTACCAGAAGATGTAGAGGAAAGCTACCAGGAGCTTGACCGATTTGCCGTAGACACGTTAAACCAGCTAGGAGTAGAAGCTGAGTACGCACCTCTGAATGATATAGAGCACAGCGAAGGAAAGCTGGGAGGAGCAGCACAGCTCCGAAAAGACAACGCAGTTCTTCACCATACGACTATCAGCTATGACCTTGATATCCAGAAGATGCTTAAAGTGCTCAGAATAGGGAAGGAAAAAGTATCGGATAAAGCAATAAAGTCAGCTGAACAGAGAGTAACAAGAATGTCAGACCTTACGGACAAGGATAGATCCGAAATAATAGATGAACTAATCCAGAACTTCACAAAAGGCAAAGAACATGAGCATAGAGGCCTTACTGATGAAGAAATGGATCTGGCGCGTGAAAAAGTCCGTGAAAAGTTCTCTACAGAAGACTGGAATCAGGGCCTCTAAGTAGGTTCTCTGCAATTATTTTTAAGATTCGTCGCCGGATTTTGATATCCGGATGGCTGAAATAGTTGACAACTCTCTCGAGGAACTGGACCTAGTAAACGTAGATGTAGGAGAATACAGGGTAACCAACGATAAAACACTGACAGTCGATGGCCTCGGAACATGCATGGGTATAGCAGCATACGACCCGAAAACCCGTGAAAGCTATCTTCTACATGCTTCTACCTGGGAAAACGAAGATCTAGAGCGGCAGATAGAAGAATTTGTAGATGAGATATCTGAAATAGGTCGGCCTTATGAAGTACTGGCGGCAGGAACGATGGACTCAAAATACAATCCTTTAACAGATGAGGAATTTGCTGAAGAGGCCAGATCTATAGCTGAGAATATACTGGAAGAGAGAGAAGTGCCTTTTGAAACAGCATGGAACAATGAACCGGTCTACAACCGCCTGACAGTCTCTCCGGAATACGGTATTCTCTACGATAGGCCGGAAGAGTTCATAACTGACATAGAAACCGAGTAGTCAGTACTTTGGATTCTTTTCCTCTACATCTGCCAGAAAGTTCTCGTGACGGGCCATCAGGAAGAAAAGATCGCTTAAACGGTTGATATAGGCCAGTACCTCTTCACGCAGTTCCTCGTCCTGATCCAGCTTTACAATCTTTCTTTCAGCTCTACGTGCGACAGAGCGGGCCTGATGGAGGTGAGCGGCAGATTTAGTTCCTCCGGCAAGCACGAAACTTCTCAGTGGAGGACATTCCTCCTGGTAACGATCACATAAATCTTCTAGTCTATCAATATTTTCCTGCGTAACCTTGGTATCAGGCTCTCTGTTAGCAAGTTCGGCCTGAAGAATATGCAGCTCGTTCTGCACCTCCTCAAGCTCCTCCTCTTTTTCGTCTGTATAACTCCTGCATAGACCTGTCAGAGAGTTTAACTCGTCAACAGTACCGTAGGCCTCAATCCTCTCACTGCTTTTCGAAACTCTCTCTCCCGATGAAAGATCTGTCCGGCCTCTATCCCCTCGCCCTGTGTATACCATGAGTTGACTTAGAAGTCTAGTCTTAATTTTCTTTCGAACCTATCTCGTGACCTAGTTCGTTCTCCTTCTTTTCCGGGTTTAGATAGGTCTTGACCTTTCTGAATAGGTGGAGAATAGACTTACCTGTCTTGTATATCATTGCCAGTGTGGAGATTGTAATGAGAGCTATCCATGCGATCATTTTTCTTACTCTACTAGATGCCTCCTGATCACTTATCATGTTCTGTTTCCACTTGCTGTAAATTTCTGCGTTTGATTCAAGCTGTTCGGCTTCTTTTTGGAAAGCTTGCCTGTGTGATTCAGAAATATTACCTAAGAAATCCTCCTGTTTAACTAGTTCTACCTGTAGTTCATCGATCCTCAATCTTGCGGCCAGAATTCTCTGGTCAAGTTCGTTAAAGAGGTTTGAAACAGCATCTCCAAGTACTGGTAGGCTGCTTACCTCTTTTTCTATGTTTTCTACTCCAGATGCTATATCTCCAAGTGTTTTATCGAGTTGCTTTGTCTTTTCCTGGAATTTATCTAGAGACTTTTGCGTGGCCTGTAGGTCCTCTGTTAACTTGTGGTAGTCTGTTTCTCCTGTTTCTCCGTATTCCTGGAATCTTTCTGCCAAGCTCTTACCGTTCTTCAGAAGCGAGGACGTAACAGACTTCCATTCTTCTAGCTCGCTATCCAGACCTCTAATAGAATCTACCACTATATCTAGTGAGGGACTAGCTAATGTTGCTGCGTCCCAGACTGTTCGTCCTGTAGAAAACCCGCTATAACTTATTTCTGTCTCTTTCATCCTTTCAACTATGTTGAGAATTGCAGATGTAGTTGACTCAATTTTAACCACATGAGTTTTCGTTTCATTCGCGGTCTGAAGTATGCTCTCTAGGTTCTGCTCTACTTTAGGGCTATATGAGCTCCTTAATGCCTCTCTATAGGCAAGAATGTTTATGGCTTTAGAAGCTGCCTTCTCAGATCTTATAAATACTAATTCATGCCCATTTTGTTTCAGAACTTGCCTCTCAGTTGAATTAAATGTAGCGTTGACAGAATAACGCCATGCCATGAACGCCAGGGCCTGCTCTGCTTCTTTGCCAGTAACAATACCCTGTGAGGATACAACTTTTGTTCTATCTGCTCTATCCCAGGAGTTATTGATCAGGTAGAGTGCGTAACTGGTGCCGTTGAACCCAATATCGTATATCAGTTCCACCTCCTGATCCTTGAAAACTTGCTTTTTAGGGGGCTGTATTTTTGTCATGTTGGCTTCATTACTGAAACTGTAAGAAGTGAAGCTCTGCATAGGAACCTCTAATGGGTCATATCGGCTATCTCTGTGAGGTAACGCAGGTCCCGATCTTGCACCTCCTCCTAGCATGAAAGAGGCTGAAACTACGTTCGCCAAAACGAAGATAATAAACGCTGAAATCCACCGCATACGAGGTTTTCACCTCTATGAATGGTAATTAGGTTCAAGGAATTAATTTTTAATGGCTCTGAATAAATTTCCTGAATGAAGAATCTTGAAAGTTTTTAGGAGAGTGCTTGGAAAAATCAAAGACTAAATATCTTGATAGGCAAATCCCCTATATGCCATCAGCTTGCGGAAAAGTGTCAGAAAGAGAAAATAAGAAGGTGTAGAATAGTGAAGCTCTACGAACATGAGGCCAAGGACATACTGAAGGAGCACGGTCTTGATATCCCTGAAAGAGGACTTAGCGAAGAAGAAAGAGAGTATGTTGTGAAGGCGCAGGTGTTTGCCAACAACAGAAGGGAGAAAGGAGGGATAAAGTTTGCCAAGAACAGGAAAGAGGCCGAAGCTGAAAAACAGGAGATGATCGGCGGTAGACTGGACACACAGGAAGTAAAAAATGTCTTAGTGGAGGAACAGCTAGATTTCACCGAAGAATACTACGTTTCATTCATATACGATACGGATACACGTAAACCAGCAATGATATTCTCTGGAGAAGGCGGAACAGGTATTGAAGATAGAGAGGCCTCAAAGCTTCCTCTTGAAGATGGCTCGCAGTTCCGCTTCCGACAGTTCCTGAAGGAGCAGGGATTCGAAGGTAAGGAGGTCGTCAAGCTAGGAATAACTCTGCAGAAACTTTTCCAGACCTTTCTGGATGAAGATGCTCGACTTCTTGAGGTAAACCCTTTGGCGAAGACTGAGGAAGGCTATGTTGTTCTGGATGCGATGATGGATCTTGACGACGACGCCAAGTACCGCCACGACCGTAATCTACCGGAAAGATCAGATCTAGGAAGAGAGAAAACTGAGAGGGAACTCAGGGCCGAGAAAATAGATGAAGATGATCACAGGGGAGTAGCAGGTAAATACACGGAACTTGACGGCGATATCGGAATGATGCTGGCAGGTGGTGGTGCAAGCCTGACAAACATGGATGCATTAATCGAGTACGGTGGAGAACCGGCAAACTATACAGAGTACGGAGGCAACCCTCCTACAGAAAAAGTATACAGACTTTCTAAAGTAATAATGTCGAAAGAGCTGAACGGCCTCTGGCATGTAGGTGGAACAGCCAACAACACAGATATTCTGAGAACTATGAAAGGTTTCGTGCAGGCTCTGGAGGAAGAGCAGCCAGACTACCCAATAGTAGTACGCAGGGATGGACCTCACGCAGATGAAGCCTTTGAGCTTCTCCGGGAGAAAAAAGAGGAACTAGATCTAAATATGAAGCTTTACAGGAACGATACTCCGATGACAAAAACCGCTGAAGTATTAATGGAGATGGTGGAAGAGGAATGAGTCAGATAGCGGTATTTGATATAGGAGATACCCTGGTTCCTTCGCACCGGAAGATAAATCAGGTTATACAGGAAGTAGTGGGAGATGCTCCGGAAATAGACATCAACAAGTACAACGTATACGTACCGGAGCAGATGAATCAGTGGCTGGAGGAAAACGGTATTGAGGCATCGGGAGAAGAGATCACGAACGAGTACCTTGAATGGAAGACTCAGTACCTGAAAAGCAAGGTAATACCGAAACTGAAGGAAATCAATCGGGAGTACGGCCCAATAGGGTTCATAAGCGACAACTCGGTACCGGCCAAAAAGTTCTACGCAGAAAACTTCCGCAGCGAAGGACTGGAATACGAAGGATTTGTAGTATCCTCGGAAGTAGGAGTTGAGAAGCCAGACTCCAAAATCTTTGAAACCTTTGTAGAGCAGAGAGAAGAAACTCCGGAACAGATGACCTACTTCGGAAACTACGTGGACAGAGATAAAGCAGCTGAAAAAGTAGGTATGAACTTCGTATGGGTGAAACAGCACTACACATTCGGATCATCCACAGAAGGCCCTCAGATAGATAAAATCAACTACAGAAACGTATCCGAAGCCCTCAAACGGGTGTAAAAAATGTCGATAGTAGTAGATGAAGAAACCAAAGTACTGGTGCAGGGGATAACAGGCAGAGAGGCCTCCGAAAAAGTACCGGATATGCTCGACTACGGTACGGATGTAGTAGCTGGTGTAACACCGGGTAAAGGAGGCCAGGAGGTAGCAGGAGTCCCGGTATATGATACAGTAGCAGAGGCTCTTGAAGAGCACCCGGAGATAAACACCTCTCTGGTTTATGTTCCGCCTTTTGCTGCTAAGGACGCAATACTGGAAGCGCTGGAAAATGGAATAAAGACTCTGAACGTGATAACAGAGAGAATTCCTACAAAAGACGCCTGGAAAATCTACCAGAGAGTAGAAGAGGAAGACGCAACAATGGTAGGCCCTACATCTGTAGGAATAATAACTCCTGGCGAATGCAAGCTCGGACCTATCGGAGGCAACGAGCCAGAGAAAGTCTACAAGCCGGGGAAGGTAGGCGTTATCTCCAAGTCCGGAGGAATGACTACAGAAACCTCCTGGGTTGTACGACAGGCAGGTTACGGAGTATCAACAGCGATGGGTCTCGGCGGCGACGTAATAGCAGGTACCAGTTTTGCTGACGCCCTGAAAATGTTCGAGGAAGACGATCAGACAGAAGCCGTCGTCATGTTCGGAGAGCTCGGCGGCACCTACGAGGAGAAAGCCGCAGAACTACTTGAGGAAGGAGAGTTTACCAAGCCTTTGATCGCCTACATAACAGGAAAATTCACGGAATCAATGCCAGAGAAGAAGTACGGTCACGCAGGAGCAATAATACGTGGAGACCGGGGAAAGCCCTCGCACAAGAAAAAGGCACTGGAAGAGGCTGGAGCACATGTCGTAGATGTACACCATGAAATAGGAGACAAACTTCAGGAAGTTCTACCGAAAAATACTTAGCTCTAGTAAACTAACCTTCCTCCAGAAGAGGGTCTATCCTTGGAAGAATTCAGCGTACGAGAACTGGCGGACTACTACTGGAACGACGAAAGAGAAAACTACGATGAAGTAGAGGATCTGGCCGCAACCAACCTGGCGATATCAGGTATACGGAGCTACGACCTCGAACCGGACTTCTCAGATATGGATAACGAACAGGCCCTTGCACTGCTTGTCCACGACGCTGCAGTGGATATCTACGAACTTAACTCTGAACTTGACTCTGAAGAATTCTTCGAGCTGATGGCCTCCGATATTAACTACAGGATATCGCAGGAAGACGAACTGGACCAGGAGCTGGTTTTCGGAAGCATAGAGGGAAGGCCTCTGAAAGATATTGTTGAAGAGGTATCCAACTACTATGAACAGAATTTCCAGGAAGGAGAGAACGTCAAGACGGAGAGAGTTCTGGAAAACAATGGCTTCCACGGTAGAGCCGACATAATCCGGGATGTAGATGGAGAGACAGAGCTGCGAGATATCAAAACCCACTACACCGAGACACCGGTACCAGGGCCGCTAGACGGTTTTAAAGTGGCTTGCTACGCATTGATATCAAGGGATGAACTGGAGGTCGACAGTTTTGTAATAGAGTATCCGCTTCAAGGAACAGAGATAGAGGTAGAGCCTGAGGAATGGTTTGGAGAAGTTGCCGAGAAAGCCCGAGAGTTCGAGGAAATCCTTGAAGAAGGCCGAGAAAACCAGGCAGGTCTGCTGGAGTCTGATCTCGGAACGGAAACAGATAGAGCTCCAAGAGACTTTGTAGAAGGCCTGAACCTGCCATATGAAATGAACAAGGCCTATGCACGCTCAGCACTGCCAGAAGGAATCAAGCAGTAAGCAATAAATCTTTTTGTCCCAAAAGAGGTAGTATATGCCAAAGGCAAGATCCGTCGACTTCACCGAAGAGTTCCAGATGCTTAACGGTGAAGGTGTAAAAGAGGAAAGACTGGACCCAGTTGAGGTATCAGGTAACGAAATACCGGCCCTCGACTTTGATACAACAGTACATCACCTGAGAAGAAACAACTATGATGTAGATGTTTCTCCAAACGGCGGAAGTCTGGATGCAGAAGGCCAGACAGGAACCAAGCACCTGGATATCTCATCTCTGAACGATGGTGCTGTACAGGTAAAGTTCTCCATAGATATAGAGGAAGCCGAGAGGCGGCGAGACGAAGAAATAGAAGACCCTGAGGCCTACGTAGAGAAAGTTTACGGTCAGATAGTAGACGAGCTCGTTGAAAGAGAGGAGAAGATCGAAAGGGCCTCCGAAAACTATGTCTCAAACCTTTTCGAATATGACAACCCTGTTGAACAGCTTGAATCCGACTTCAAGAAGCACGGCGACTCCGCAGAAGAAGTAATAGACAGCTACTTCGGAGATATGCGGCCGAGCGAACTGGGTCTCACCTACGCAGTACATTTCGAGCTTCATCCTGGAGAAACAGTTGACAACGAGAGAAGAAACCTAGACGGCAAGATGCCGCTGTACGACGCATTAAACGATGAAGACGCTGAAGATAGAGACAGGCTTTACTTCCAGAGATACCTCGGCAAGGTTCTGGAGAAAGCAGATGAGAGAGCAGAGATCAGCGACGAGCTTAGGGAGTACTGGCAGGACCTAGCCTGAGAAACACCGGCGTTTCCGAAGACTTCAAAATTATACGTTACAAACATTTTTTCTATGACTGACTGGAAAACAGAGATCTCATCGTCCGGAGAAGACGCAGTAATCAGAGGAGAGAAACTGGGAGAAGTAATGGATATGGATTTCGCAGATGCCATCTGGCTGCTTCTCAAAGGCGACAAACCTTCAAACAAGGAATCAGAGCTCTTCAACACTATTCTATCCTCAAGCATTGATCACGGAGTCGGCAACCCATCAACAGTCTCTGCCCGGACAGTACAGAGCGGAGGCAACGAAATGAACACCTCCGTCGCCGCAGGAATACTGGCCCTTGGAGATGCACACGGAGGTGCAATAGAGGAATGTATGCAGATCCTTCAGTCAGAAGATACAGCAGAAGAGATAGTGGATGAATACCTGGAAGAGGGAGAAAAGATTCCAGGAATAGGCCACAAAGTATACGAAGATGAAGACCCGAGAGCGCAGAAAATACTTTCCAAAGCCGAGGAACTAGGCCTTGCAGGAGAAAAAGTTGAGAAAATGAAGGAAATACAGAAAGAGTTCGCAGAAAGAAAGGTCGGCCTCGTAATGAATGTTGACGGCGCCGTTGCTGCAGTAATGAGCGACCTAGGCTGGGACTACCGGCTTGGGAAAGGCCTGTTCATAATAGCCCGGACGCCAGGCTTGGTAGCACATGTCCATGAAGAGATGGATGAACCTGATTTCAGGAGGGAAGATGGAGAGTATGTCGGGGAATGAAGTAGAGAGATTCCAGTCAAGTCTAGGAGAAGTTGCAGTAGATAAAACACATATAGAACGTAGAAGAAAAGACTCCAGCGACTGGGAAAACATACGATCTAACTTCTCCGAACAGAAACTGGCAGATAACGTACCGTTCGACGAGATAGAGGAAATAGAATACGAAGATGGATCAATCTATCCCAACATTAAGTTGAAGGTAGATGGAGAGTGGAAACGGCTTTTCTTCCATGTTGGAGATAACGCCAAAGACTGTCTGAAAACGCTTAGATACCGATGGAACTCCTATAGACAGCTATACTAGGAGAGGTCAGTAAATTCTCCTCCGATTGCGATTAGTGTTATCTTCTGAATCATCGCTTAGCTTCTCTAGACCTTTCGAAGCAAGTCCATATACTAAGGCGAACAGAGGAACAATTATGATGGTGCCTGGTATATCGGGGCCTCCGCCACCTATAACGGCTAGGAAGTTATACAGTACGGCTACTAGAAGTACTGCCTCAATAAGCTTTCTCCAGCTAAAACTGTGATTCATAGTACTGTATTAGATTTCTCGAGAATTAAATCTTTCCCAGGTAACTACTATTCTAACTTTCTAGTTGATGTCAGCAATAAGAAGTAGAGATACTGCCGACCACACCAATCGCTTACCTCTCCTGCTATCTATCTGGCCGAAAATAACCATTGTACACTATCACTTATTGTAAGGCCTATTTTTAGGAGTAAAGAAAAATTCGAGCGAGGCGAATAGAAAATTTGAGTTATGCGGCGGCCGGGATTTGAACCCGGGTCTTCGGCTCGAAAGGCCGAGATGATTGGCCAGACTACACTACTGCCGCTTGATCCGTGTCAAAGATGTCGATGTTAACACTTTTAAGGGTGTAGTTTAGCTGGAATCGAAAACAACATTAGGCCGGAGAAACCTATTACTGTACATGACCGACGACTGCATATTCTGCAAGATAATCGATGGCGAGATCCCGTCGCACACTGTATACGAAGACGAGGATATGATTGCATTCCTGGATGTAAACCCGGTATCCAAAGGCCATACACTGGTAGTACCGAAAGAGCACGTGGAAAACATCCACGAAGCAGAAGGAATGAACTACCTGTTCGACGGCCTCGTAAAGGTTTCTAATGCTGTAAAGAATGCCTTTGATGCTGAAGGAGTAAACATCGCTCAGAACAATGGAGAGAAAGCAGGACAGGAGGTCTTCCATCTCCACTTCCACGTAACACCGATCTACGAAGGCAACGAACTTGACATCACCTACAACCGTACAGAACTGGAAGAAGGCGAAAAAGTAGCCGAGGAGATAGAAGAGAGCCTGTAAAAAGGCCTTAACCTGTCTTTACCTTTCTTAATTCTCTATTCTTGTTTTTAGGCTTGCCTAAACCTGTAATCCTTCCAAAGGATATTAAATCTGCAGGCCTCAACATCGTGCATGGTTTCCGCAGAGGCCTTAATCCTTGTATTTGTCGCAGGACTGATAACGGACCTGGCTACAGGGATAGGCGCAATACCGTTCTTCTTCGTCAAGGACTTCAGCAAAAAAATACTAGTCGGCCTCTGGGGCCTGGCATCAGGCATAATGCTGTCAGCATCATTCCTAGGACTTATACCAGAGGGAATAGCTGCAGCACAGAAGTATCCGATGTTTAATTCAGCCTACTTCGCAGTAGGACTCGGCCTAATACTTGGGGGTATACTGGTTGTTGTAGCCCAGAGAATAGTTGATGATGTGGAGCTAGATCCGGGTACTTTCGAGGAGAACGACTTCAAGAAAATGGTTCTGATCCTCGGAGTCCTTACAGTCCACAGCTTCCCGGAAGGCGTAGCAATAGGAGTAGCATTCGCAGAAATGGGGCTAGCATCAGGCATTCCAATCTTCGGCCTTGCAGTACCCGCAATAGCCATAACAATGACAGTAGCAATATCAATCCACAACATACCTGAAGGCATCGCAATCTCAATACCTTTCAAAGCCTCAGGGGTCTCAAACTGGAAGACAATGGGTGCAGCAATATTCTCATCATTGCCACAACCAATTGGAGCGGTAGTAGCATTCATCTTCGTAAGACAGGCACGAGTATTCCTCCCTGTAGGATACGGATTTGCAGCAGGAGCAATGATCTACCTCGTCATGACAGAGTTCATAGAGGAGGCCTTCGAAGAAGCTGAAAACATTGAATCCAGCGGATGGCCGGAGTTCATCACAGGAAACCTGATAGGATTAATAATCATGGTTCTCCTATTCACCTTTGTATGATAGAGTTAGCTGGGAATCTGATAATCAGGGATGGGAAAATACTTCTACTGTATCGTGAAGACGAAGGCCATTGGGAAGTACCAGGCGGAAAAGTAGAGGAAAGTGAATCTCCTACAGAGGCCGCAGTAAGAGAAGCCAAGGAAGAGATAGGTACCGAAGTAGAACTGGAAAAACCCTTCTACAGCGGAGAGTTCCAGAAAGACGGCGAAATGTACCTCTGGCACGGATACATAGCTAACACAGACGACGAACCTGCAATACAGGAAGAAACTTTCCAGAAGATGGAATGGGTCGATCCTGTGGAACTGGACGACATGAGTATAGCACCAAACCTGGACATGGTGCTCCCCGCCTTGAGAAAAATAAAGTAAAAGACCTTCGTGAGGAAGTTTATTCTTATGCTACAGGTATTCCAGGAATACGAGATAAGCCAGATATACGCATACGAGTTCCTGCAGAAGATGGCTCTAGGCCTAATTAGCATCTTCATGCCTATCTACATTCTCCAGACATCTCTAGGCCTTTCCTGGGCATTCAACTTCCTGATTGTAGAGTATGGGGCAATGATGCTGCTATCATTCCCGATATCGTACGTTATAGCAAAGATAGGTTTCAAGCACAGCCTGGTTGTATCATACTTTTTCTACCTTCCCGCTATACTATCTCTAAGAGTCTTCACAGTAACACCTAAAGTAGTTATTTTATCGGGGGCCTTGATGGCCTTCGGGAAGTCATTCCATTGGCTGGCACTACATGCCGAGTTCGCAGTTGACTCTCAGAGCAAGACGAGAGGCAAACAGACCGGAAGAATGCTTGGACTGCCGAGAATAGCACGGGCCCTGGCACCTGCAATCGGAGGTGCACTAATGGCCTACGTAGGATTCGGATCTCTCGTCGCTGTATCAATATTTTTCCTGGGGCTGTCAGCAATTCCTTTGATGGCTTCCAGGGATCACAGGGATCCTATGAGCTACTCTCTTCGAGGCCTTCTTGAGAGAAAACATGCAGTGCTGGGTTCGCTCTTCATTTTGAGAGGTGTCGGATCTGCTACCGGAAAGTACCTCTTCCCGATATATGTTTTCTTCATAGCCAGCGGTTCTCTGGATGCTGGAATAGTGGGATCGTTGGTGAATCTGGGCTCAGTTGTGTTTGCGTTATCGATTGGCCATATGACTGACAGGGTAAATGAGAAGAAACTGATAGTAGCTGGCACAGTGCTTTCCGCCGCCCTTTTCTCAGCTCGTGCACTGGTTGGAACTGCCTTGCAGGCATACATTGTGTCCTTCTCCGCTGGCCTGATCATGATGATATACTTCATACCAGTATTCTCGGACCTCACCGACCTGGCAGAAAAAGAAGACGTACTGGAATTCTACGCATTCAGAGAAATATTCCTGGGAATAGGCCGTGTAGCAACACTGATAGTAGGCCTCTACCTGATCAACGGCTCACAGCTGACAGCACTGAGAACCACGTTCCACATAGCCGCAGCCGCAACACTACTCATAACATTCTACGCAGGCTGGCTCTCTAGGAAATAAAAACCAGGTGATCGCAAACACTGTTACAAGGGGATTTAGATGCACAGCATGCTGGGAAGATTCCGGGCCGTAGAAGTAGACCAGATATACGCATACGAACTGCTTCACAGATTCGTACTAAGCCTGATAGGAATATTCATCCCGATCTACATAGCAACCAATGGCATGCAGATAAACTGGGTGTTCAACTACATACTGATCGCAACAGCAGCATTTGCCGCAGCATGTATACCAGCCTCCTATGTAATAGCGAATATAGGGTTCAAACACAGTCTGATAGCATCCTACTTCTTCTACATGCCAGCATTCCTCGCGCTGAGAACCTACTCTCTATCACCAACACTTGTAGTAGCTGCGGCAATAGCATACGGCTTCGGAAACGCATTCCACTGGATATCACTACACGCAGAGTTCGCAACAGACACAGAACAGGAAGGAAGAGGAAGCGCATCCGGAAAACTGATAGGCCTACCGAAGATCAGCCAGACGATCGCACCGCTTGCAGGAGGAGCAATAATGGCTGCCTTCGGATTCCACGCACTGGTCTCTACATCAATTGGAATACTGATACTGTCCGCAATACCACTATTCGCATCAAAAGACCATCGAGACCCGCTAGAGTACGACCTGAAATCACTGTTCGACAGCGAACACAGAAAGTTCGCAGGACTGTTCCTGCTCAGAGGAGCTGACATCGCAGCCGCAGCAATACTGTTCCCGCTGTTTGTTTTCTACATAGTAGGCGGAGAGGTAAGTGCGGGCGGTGCCAAAAGCATAGCTTCGCTGGGATCAATAGTGTTTGCATTGACTATAGGCCGGATAACCGGAAGATTTGGCAAGAAAAAATTGATGGCCTCCGGACTCCTGCTGGCTTCAATCTTCTATATTTCACGTGCGTTCGTCCAGACAGCTACGCAGGCCTTTGCAGTATCTTTCTTCGCTGGCCTGTTCTTTATGATGTATTATGTGCCGCTGTACTCTATCTATGCTGATGTTGCGGAGGACGAGGATATACTGGAGTTCTACGCTTTCAGAGAGTTCTTCCTTAACATCGGAAAACTGGTTACGTATGGTATAGCAACGTTCTTTGTACTGAATTATTCTGTTAGAACTGGTTTCATGGCTGCGTTCGTGTACGCAACTGTGGCTACAGTTGGTATAGTTGGTTATGTAAGCTGGATTGAAGAAGAGGACGAAGAGAGAAAAAGGGAGGATGTGGATTAAGTAATTTTGTGTTCTGCGACTTCGTCGATGGTATCGACGTGGCCGATGAACATTGTTCTGCAGCAGTACTTCTCGACTCCTAGATCGTCAAGAACTTCTCCTGGATCCTCTCCTTCTTCCTCTGTACGTTCTTCGTATTCCTCCCAGTGCTGGCTTATAACTTTGCCGCAGCTGAGACATCTGACTGGAAATTGCATTGTTGTATTGACACCTCTTGAAAGAGAGCAGAAAAAGGTACCGGGTTAACGGTAGGATTTCTGCTGTTTGTGACGAGCTCCTTTGCTCGACTGGCTTGGTTTTCTTGTCTCGGTTCTACGTGGATCCTCGACAATCATGTTTCTGTCGTAGTCTCTGAAGTCTCTCTCGAGGTCATCGCTACCGGTGTACTCTACAAGGCCTCTGGCAATCGCCATTCTGATTGCTTCTGCCTGTCCCTGGATTCCGCCTCCTTCACTGGAGACTTCGATATCCAGGTCTCCGTAGATTTCTTCTCCTGCGATGATGAGAGGCTCCTTTACTCTCTCCTTGATAGCCTTCTGCTGAACATGCAGAGGCCGGGAGTTGATACGTAGGGTGCCTTCTCCTTCTTCAACTGTTGCACGTGCCTTTGCGGTCTTACGTTTTCCTGTGCTTGTAACTGTCATTATTGATTAACACCCCGTTTTCCTTTCCATCCAATATGTTTGGATACTCTGCCAAGCTTTACATAATTCCTGTTCAACAGGTCGTCTCCTTCCTTAACGTCAACTTCCTCGTAGTCCTCAAATTCCTCTGGGACGTCAAGGTAGGTTCTGACGTTGTCAAGTGCGTCTCTTCCGGAAGGATTGCTTGGAAGCATTCCTTTAACGGTGCGCTTAAGGATCTTGTCGGGTCTCTTCGGGAAGTAAGGGCCTCTGTCTCGTGCTCCACGGTCCTTCTTCTGCTTGTAATCTGCTAGTACCTTGTCCTGGTCTCCTGAGATTACTGCGTCCTCTGATTTAACTACTCTTACAGTCTCGCCGTCCTTCGCCATGGAAGCGATCTCTGATGCGAGACGGCCTAGAATCTTTCCTTCAGCGCTGATAACTTTCATTTCTTCGTCGCTCATTTTACAATTCTCACCTCTGTTCCTTCAGGGTTGTCCTCAACAAGATCACGGATGAACATGAAGTCTCCGGACTCGCTGATCTTCTTCTTAGCTCCTGTACTGGCCTGGAAAGCTGCGACATCGACATCTGTGTCAAGTCGGCCTGTTCCAAGAACCTTGCCAGGAACTACGACTGTGTCGCCGTCTTCAGCAACACGGTCGATATCAGAAATATTTACTTCTGCCCGTTTACGATTAACTTTTCCAAGATTTTCTGCTACCTGATTCCAGATAGCGGCGTCCTGCTCCTCAAGAAACTCAATTGTCTCAAGGAGTACACTGTTTGAAGGGTCTGCGTTCTTATCCATTGTTTAATACACCTCGCGGCCTTTACCTGTACTCCAGCCACAAAAGCTGGCGCCACTTCTCGGTATCACAACAAACAGGAAACAAACTTTATAAATCAGGTTTCACTGTTTATTGGCTCTTGGATCAGGAACCTCCTTGAAACAGTCAACGAAGTCAATCCTGTACCGGTTGTCAAGATATTCAACCATGTTTCTACCTCCTACAGGCTGATCCATCTGCTGGAAAACCTCACGGTAAACGCCTTCGGCCTCACGATAGTTCTCAAGGAACTCCTCCTCGTAGATACTATCTGAAACCTCGGTGTCGCCAGGCCCGGCAATACTTCTCTCAACTTCACGAGCCCTCTCAATCTCCCTGCCCAGCTCTTCAACGGCCTCAGGGATCTCAAGAGCCATAGCAGTAACAAGTTCCTCGTCAAGGCCTTCATCATCAATACCTCTGTTATCAAGATTTCTTCTATCCATGGCCTTCTGGTAGGTCGAGTTAACAAGTTCTCTGACTTCTTCGGCCTGTTCAACAAGATCTTTGCTGTAGCCTGGTTCCGGGTTTATAGTTTCGTCGCCGCTCGGTAGCTCAAGAATATCATCACTGCTCGGAAGTGCAGGAGGTTCTTCTGCCATAAACAGTTGTACTTGAGAATAACTGTTTTAACTCTAACGTAACACTCTACTTCTTCTGCTTTATCTCAACCACATAACCAAAAGGATCCTCTACGTAAACTGCAGGAGCACGGCCTTCAGAACCCAGAGGAGTGCTCTCACGTAAAACCTCGTAACCTTTCTCTCCGGCCTCAGATCTCACATCATCCACATCTCTATCCACTACAATACAGAAATGATCGAGGTTGGAGCCACTAGGCCTCTCAAAATCACCTACCGGTCTCAAATTAATCAACTGGCCGGAATCAAGCTTCACGAAAAAAGAAGTTCTATCACCGCTACGGTAATCCTCAAGCATGAACGGGGTTAAACCCAGGAAATCACGGTAAAAACCAAGAGCCTCATCAACCCGGGACTCAGGGATACGAATATTGATATGATCGATAAAACTGGAGGACATACAGAAAAACAGTCTAACTACACTGAAATATGTTTTTGAATAAAAAGAAGAGAAGAGAGGCCTGTGAAAGGCCTCGGAAATTTACTGTACTAGTTCTCCGGTGTTGGTGTTGACCTGTGCAGTTGTCTTGCCTTCGAGAGCTGTATCCTGCTCTCCGTAACTGGCCAGGTAGTCTGCTGCAGCGCTTGTGTCTTCAGCATTCCAGCCAGCGACAACCAGTGCATGATGGTTGTTGAACGCATCATTCACAAGGTCCAGCACTCCAACATCCTTGTTGTTCTCGTACTGAGTGCTGTTCCAGGTCTTACCTGCCTCAGCCAGGTCCTTGGTGAGATCGTTCACCAGTGGACCTCCAACCAGGACAAGGTTCTGATCCTTCGAGGCTTCTGTATCCAGCTTGGCGCTGTCAGCAGGCCATCCAGTAGGAGACATAACCTCTCCATCACTGGAACCTTCACCAACAGAACCAAAGGCCGTCAACTGCTGCCTCCGCTCATCAGGATAAACCATCGAAGCAGACGAATCACTCGAAAGCTCAACAGCTGAACCCCAGTTAGTCAAAGTGGAGTCGCCGTCTTCAGTGTCGGAAAGTGTAGGGGCTGCTCCACTGAAGGTTACCTGGTTAAGGTTTCCAGAGTTGTAGTCAACAGTAGCTGTTGCTCCATTTTCTTCTTCAACTACTGTAGAGCTACCTGTCCATCGGATCTTTGCACCGTACTCCGTATTAAGCTCGGAGTCAGTGCTGGCAAGGACAAGATCTTCTCCTGAGTTGGCTCCTACATTACTGGAGAAGTCTGCGTCTACAGTAAATCCATATCCAGTAGTCCAGACGTTGGAGTTTCCGACCGTGATAGTCTCTTCAAACTGCTGGTAGCTGAGAGTTGCCTCATCACTACTGTCATCAAACTCTACCTTCAGAGGATAACCGTTGATATCGGTGTAGACCTCCTTATCGCCCTGTCCGTTCTCAACGATCCCAGCACCGTTACCTCCAGAAACAGTGTTGGTAATTACTACATCGGTACTGCTACTGAAGACATCGTTACCATCAACATCTCTGACAATTGCATCACCATCTGTGTAAATGCCGCTAGTAGTGTGCTTGATGTCTGATGCGAAATTGTTCAGGATTGATCCATCGAGAGTCACCTCTGAATCGGTGGTTCTCGTGACCTCAAGGACATCGTCTCCGTGATCGAATTCTCCGCTTACCGTACCGGCATCATCTACGAAGACGAACCCAGAACTTCCCTGGCTTTTCGCTGGAGCACTGATCGTGTTCAGACCAGCAACTCCTGATGTAAGGACCTTGTCATCGTTTGTGCCATCAAGGACCCCCGTCTGAGATAGACCGTTATTACTGCTGTCCCTAATTATCGCCTCTCCATCATCGTAACCGTTTGCATTGTCCGCGTTCACGAATCTAGTAGTGGTAGGGAATCCTGTGATGTCCGCAAGACCTGACAGGATAACTGTGTCGCCTGTATCAAGAGATCCGTCACTGGTTCTCACTATAGCTTCTCTACCGCTAGCCGTGGACCCTGGCATGTAGTTACTGTCGTGATTGCTGTCTAACACGTTGACGTTGTCTCCAGAGGCGAAGTTCGTCAGCCCATCGGCTCCGTGGTCTTCGTCGTCCGAGGAAACAGTACCGGCAGATTCGGTTGCTGTCCAGCCAGTGAGGCGGACATCCCCTGCCGCGTTGTCACCCGTGCCGCGTGCGAGAGTACCGTCAACACTCGGCATTTCAATGTAGACGCCGTCTTTCAGAGGTGCGGAACTCATTCCTCCTGAATTGTCTGCGTCCCAGAATCTAACTTCAGCGTTTGTTGCCGTGTTGAAAGTAGTTACGTCACCTGTACTAGGGCCGCTCACTGAAGGGCCTGCAATCAGAACCTCTGTTCCTGTTGTTGTACCACCACCAGCCGGATCGATAACTACGTTATCTCCGTTATCTCCGTCGTAGGCGTTGTCTCCATCCCCTTTCTGGTTGTCGAATCCGATTACTGGATTAAAGCCTGTCGAGCCGGAAGGATCCAGAGTCACACCAATTGCTCCATCGCCAGACTCTGCCTGTTCTCCCTCGTTGACTCCAGATACATCTCCTCCAGAGTCGTAAATCAGTACATCGCCTGCCGATACAGCTCCACTGCCATCGACGTCGTACCATATATCGTCGTTGTCTGCAGGATCCCAGCCATCTGTGTTCGTAGTGTCATCCTTCAATGCGAACTGACCAGGATTGTTGAACCCTGTATTGGTGGTTGAGAAGGTTTTTACTGTCTCACCGTCGTCATTGTTCGCGGCTCCTGTTCCGATCAACTCGGCGGTTGGTAGGTTAAGCTCTATGTTACCCTGGCTACTGTCAGATGTTGCGATTACTGTAACCTGCTGTAGCCTTGTGTCGTCTGTTTCCACAGTTGCTGCGGTGTCATCTCCTCTGTCATAGATGAACTCATTGTTGTCGGAGTCGAAGTCTCCAGCAGTTCCACCGTCTACTTCATCAATAAATCCTATGTTTGTTCCACCTGCGGCTTGGAAATCTGGTGTTCCGCTGGTGATCACATCGCTGGCTGCCTCAATCACGCTGTCTCCGCTTGAGCTGATGACAACTTCTCCGTCTTCATATCCATTGCTATTGCCTGAATCATCCATGAACTTGACGCTAGAGGCGAAATCTGTGATACCAGCATCCCCAGTAAGCTCTACTACATCCGATGATTCAAGTGTGGAGTCATCTCCGTTTGGATCCCGGATAACAGCGTCAGTGTCGTCGAAGCTCGGGCTTGAGGCCACATCCACGTAACGGGTCTTGGTGAAGTCTTGGGCGGTCTTTCCTCCTAAGTCGGCCTGATTGCTACTATCCCTCTTTCTCGTTATGGATAGGATGTCGTCCCCGTCCTCGTAAGTACCTGAGTTAGATCCACCATCGTCCACGAACATTGTTGGTGTTGAAGTACTTCCGTCATCGAACGCAAATAGTTGTGCGCTACCACTTGCTGTAACCTTGCTGATGTCGAGGCTGTGTTCGAAGTGGTTTTTGTCGGTGTATGTTACTTCGTAGTCTTGGCCGAATTCGATGGTGTTGGTTGCTTTGTTCTGTAGGCCTTGGTTGGTGACTGTGAAGTAGCTGTCTGGGCCTTCGAAGCTTTCTCCTGCTTCGAGTGGTGCTACTTCGTCTTCGTCCTCTGGGTCTTCTACTGTTTTGACCTTGTTGGCGAGTGTGATTGACTGGAGTGAGTTGGTTCCTGTTGTGGAGATTCCGAGGCCGCTGACTTTGTAGCGGTCGTCCATAGGGAACTCTTCTCCGCTCTCCAGTGTAGTATCTGTGTATGTGGATTCGAGTGTGATGTCTGTCCTGTTATCTGCGTAGAAGATCACGCTTTCTGCTGATACTGTGAACTGGTCGTCGTTTCCGACTGTCAGTTCTTCTCCTTCTGCAAGGGCCTTGGTGTCAAGTACTTCCTCCTCCTTGCTGATTCTTACTGCGACTTCTGCAGGATCTGAAGTGGTTTTACCTGTTACCTCTACTGTGTACGGTCCGTGTGTGAAGCTGTCTCCTACCTCGACGCTTTGAGTCATTGAGGAGCCGAGCTCTACCTGCCCGCTCTCCACACTTGTCAACTCGTATTCCTCTCCGAGAAGTGTGATTGTATCGTTAACTGAGAAGCCAGGACTGTACTTTACACTGTAAGTAATATCTCCTGAACTGAAATGTACCTGGGCCTCCGTCTCATTTACCTGTGAGTCAACGTTGAAGTCTGCGGATTCCGTAACAAATACATCGTTTCCATCATCGTCTTCAACTGTCTTCCTGACGAATCCTGTGTAGTCGGATGCATCGATTGATACGTCGATACTGCTCCTGATATCTGTCTCTGTCTGCTCTCCGTTTACTGCTCCTGCTGTTCCCTCTACTGTTTCGGAGCTGAAAGCTGAATTACCCAGGCTTCCGGCAATATCGATTGCTGAAACAACATCGGCCTGTTTACCGTCGCTTCCTACTACGATACTTGCATCCAGCACACCGTTGTCATTTACAAACGGCTGAGGATAGTCTCCGAGAGTGTAGCCAGAACCGTTATCAGAGGTTTGAGCAGATACTGCTGCAGCACCGGTAAGGGTCGCACCAACCAGAAGTGCAGAACCAGCTACCGCTTTTCCATAAGACTTCAACTTCTTAATCTTCTTCATTTTACAGTTACACCTGAATTTGTATAGAGATACACAGTTATTCAATACTCAGGCCTGATTAAAAAGATTCAACATACCCAAGTCGAGGGTATAACGTAGAGAATAATACGAAATACACTTTTTTGGGAAAATTACGCAGTAACTTCCTGACATCCCTGTTATGGTAACGTAAGGCCTCTTCCATATCTACTTCCCCATTAATGGAGGCCGGATTATGTTAATTCTTCCAGCTGGTAGAGGAACTTGGTGTAGGGTATGAACTCTACCTGTGTGTTTTCTATCTCCACTGTTTCTTCAAGTGAGAGGTTGACTACTACTGCTTTTTCTGGACTGTATTTTTTGATGAAGCTCCGCATTGATTTAGTAACTTTTGGTTCGCTTAGTTCTCTGTACTTTGCTTCTACAGGTAGTTCAACCTTGTTTCCTGCAGACAGAATGAAGTCGACCTCTGCTTGTGACTTTGTTCTCCAGTAATTCACGTTGAGGCCTGTGTGCTGTGTCTCTTGCTTCAGGAAGTTATGGATGAAGCCTTCGAACAGTTCTCCGAACTCGGAAGGTGTATTCAAGTGTCCGAACCTCTGGATACTGTAGTTCCTGAGCCCTAGGTCTGAGAAGTAAACTATAGGCGATTTCGTGATTTCTTTCTTCTTATTGGTGTAGAAAGGATTGGTCTGTTCTACGATGAAGGTCTTGTCCAGGTAGTCCAGGTAGTTTCTAACAGTCGTTGATTTTACTCCGACATCTCTTGCCAGTTTTGAATTACTGATCGGATCACCCATCTGGTCGGCAAGAACAGAGACTAGTTTGGAGTAAGCGTCCACTTTTCGGACATTCAGGAAGCTGGAAACATCTCTTTCCAGGTAACTGGAAAATATTTCGTCGATTATTCTGCGTTTTTCGCTTTCCTTCTGTTCTGTGACTACACGGGGGTAGCCGCCGTAGTTCAAGTACTTTTCCAGTAAGCGATCTGTCTCGTCTTTGTTAACTTCGAAGTATTTCTCAAGTCTTTCCTCGTACTCGTAGTCGGTCTCATAGTTGACGAACTCTTTGAAGGAGACTGGCGCTAGTTCGAAGACTCTTTTCCGTCCTGCCAGTGTTTCGTGGATGTTTTCCTTCAGTTCCAGGCTACCTGAACCTGAAACTACAAACTTGTATGGCAGGTCTCTGTCGTAAATCCCTTTCAGGAACAGCCCTGCGTTTTCTTTTCTCTGGATCTCATCAAGAAAAACGTATCCCTTCTCTTCTCCGAACTCCAGTTCAACTCTTTCGATCAAGTCCTGCTGAGATTCAAAATGTGTCCTGTCCTCCTGTATATCCATACTGAGGAAGAGAGTATTTTCTCCGTTTTCCTTCAGTTGTGATCTAAGCTCCTGCATCAAAGTCGTCTTACCGACCTGTCTTGCACCTACAATCAGCGAAATTTCATCTTTTTCCAGATGGTCTTCCACCTTCTCCAGCATCTCCCTTTTAATATAATCGGTCATACTGACTATTGCCCTAAGAAGACTTAAACATCTAACGGTAATTTAGTAGGGTAAAAAGCACACCTTAATGGTAATTTAGTAGGGTAAAAACAACTCTTTCCCGTACTGGAGATCCTCCTCAAGCTCTTCCTCAGTGTAATGCCTTTCAATCTCTCTATCAGCTAGAATCTCCTGAAACCGGTCGTGAGAGACATCTGCCAGTTGACGTGCCTTACCAAAAGAAAGAGCGCCACGACTGTAAAGAGAAACCGCTAACTCAACCTTCAACTCCTTATCCTTCTCCCTATCAGGAATCCTGATAGACTCGAAAACATCCTCAGGAATATCAACGACAGACATACCTTAAACAGTTAACGGAAAGTCAGCAGAAAGATACTCAGTCAAGTCAAATAAGAAAAGAAGAAAGAGAGGCCCTGATATTTAAGGCCCTCTCAAAGATGGAGAACTTATTGTACTAGTTCTCCTGTGTTGGTGTTGACCTGTGCGGTCGTCTTACCTTCAAGTGCTGAAGCACCCTGGTTCTCGACAAGGTAATCTGCAGCAGCTGAAGTGTCCTCAGCATTCCAACCAGCAACAACTAGAGCCGTGTTGCCGTTGAAAGCATTGTTCACCAAGTCAAGGACACCAACGTCCTTGTTGTTCTCGTACTGCGTTGCATTCCAGGTATCTCCCTGAGATGCAAGATCAGCTGTGAGATCGTTGACAAGAGGCCCACCGACCAGAACCAAGTTCTGATCCTTAGAAGCCTCCGTATCTAGCTGAGCAGTACTAGCAGGCCATCCAGTAGGACTCATAACCTGCCCACTGGAAGAACCTTCACCAACAGCACCGAAAGCAGCCATCTGATAACGCTGCTCATCCGGATAGGTGACTGTAGCTGAGGAATCAGAGTCAAGCTCTACAGCTGAACCCCAGTTAGTCAACGTGGAGTCACCATCATCAGTGTCTGTCAGAGTACTACCTCCGTCGACGTTAACCTGATTGATGTTGGTATCTCCACCGCTCATGTAATCAACTACTACATCATTACTGTTACCGCCATCTTCCTCGGTAACAACCAAGTTGCTGTTGCCTGAAGTCCAGTCAAGAACTGCGCCATACTGGGTTGTCAGCTTGTCATCTGCATTGGAAATTTCAATGGCCTCGTAAGTGCTTGTGTCTCCGTCTGTATCTACGAAGTTTGGTGCAACTGAGAACCCATATCCGGAGTCTACGCTATTGCTAGAAGAAGCTGTTCCTGCGTAGTCATAGATTCCAAAGCTCACAGCTTGGCTGTTATAGTTGAAGACGTTGTTGTTCCTTCCAGCATAGTCGAGGCCCTGACTGCCTAGGCTAGAACTTGCTGCTGTTGTATCTACGCTTGTAATGTCTAGTGTGGCGTCAGCTACATCGATAGAATTGGTTGTCCCCGAACCGCTTTCAATGTTTTCTACGGCAATGTTGACTTGATCGTAGTCGTTCTCAATGTCTAAGGTTCCTGTTTCTGACTTTGACGTTCCAGAGGCAGTCTCTATTGTATAGGTCCGCTGACTGGTGTCTGTAGCGGCCTGATTGTCTCCGATAGTCACATCTAGAGTTAAGGTGGTTGCTCCTGTACCGCCAACTCCTCCACTAGGAACGGTGTAGGTTACGGTTTCTGCTATACCATCACTGGATCCTGCTGAAACCATAAATTTGACTTGGTCGCCTTGTTCAAGATCTCCAGTTCCTTCAAAAGTAATCTCTCCTGAAATTTCTACGTCTTCATAGTTCAGCTCACTTGCTACTTGGTTGAAGTTGTCTACCTTTAAGCTGCTGATTTGGCTATTTTGGCTGATGGTTTTATGGCTGCTTCCTGGGTTGAAGTAGATCTCTTGATCTTCAGTTGGTTCGCCTGCAACTAAGTCTCCTACTGCGAGGCCGGTTCCAGAAAGCTTTGTTGATCCGTCTTGTGCTCCTGTTGAGGTCGTGCCACTTGGGCTGAATGTGTGTTCGAAGTTCTGATACTCTACTGTGACTTCTGCGTTGTTCTGATCGCCAGATTGGAAGTCTGTGATGTGTAGAGGTACATATCCTTCGTCTGACTTGATTCCTGTGGTGACATCGTCAGATGAAATGTCGTTTCCGTTGTCAAGTTCGCTCATGTCGACGGATGCGTCGAAGCTCTGTGCGTCGGTGAAGTCTACTTCTCCTCCGGAAGAGATTCCGATTTCTGTTGTGGCTTCGTTGGTTAGGCCTTGGTTGGTTACGTTGAAGTAGCCGTTTGGTCCTTCGAAAGCCTGTCCTGTCTCTACATATCCGATCTCGTCTTCGTCTTCAGGTTCGTCTACTGTCTTGACCTGGTTGGTTAGCTTGATGGACTGTAGAGAGTCAGCTGAGTTGGAAGGTGTCTGTGTTCCCAGGCTCTGGACTTTGTAGTCGTTGTCCATTGGGAACTCTTCTCCACTTTCCAGTGTGGTGTCTGTGTAGGTGGACTCTAGTGTAATGTCTGTCTGTCCGTCTGCGTAGAAGATGACAGATTCAGCAGATACTGTGAAGTCTTCGTTGTCAACAGTGATTTCTTCTCCTTCGTTAAGTGATTTTGTGTCGAGAACTTCTTCTCCTTCGCTTACTCGGACTACTACTTCTGCAGGATCGGATTCTGTCTTTCCTGTTACTTCTACTGTGTATGGTCCGTGTGTGAAGCTGTCTCCTACTTTGACGCTTTTCTCCATTGAGGAGCCGAGTTCTACCTGTCCGTCTTCAATATTGGTCAGTTCGTACTCTTCTCCTAGAAGTGTAACTGTGTCGTTGACTGAGAATCCTGGACTGTAAGTTACTGTGTAGTCAACAGAGTTTGCGTTTACAGCAATGTCTGTTGTTGTCCCGTTGATTCTGGATGTTACTCCGTCTCCGATTGATGCGGATTCTGTGACGAATACGTCGTTTCCGTCGTCGTCTTCGACTGTTTTTCTGACAAATCCTGAGTAGTCAGAAGCGTCGATTGTCAGAGAGCTGGAACCTCCGTTAAGCTCAGTTCCTACTGTTACTTCGTCTAGTGCTTCGCCGTTTACTGCTCCTGCTGTTCCTTCTACTGTTTCTGAGGAGAAGGCGGAGTTTCCTAGCTGTCCAGCAATGTCGATTGCTGATACTACGTCTGCCTGTTTGCCGTCGCTTCCTACTACGACGGATGCGTCTACGTTTCCGTTATCATCTACAAATGGGTGTGGGTAATCTGCAAGCGTGTAGCTGTTTCCACTGGACCCACCGTGGGAGCTTGCTGCTGCTAGACCGGCTGCGCCGGTTAGCGTTGCTCCTAC